>JBEKIF010000111.1:0-10326 GCA_050011895.1 Streptosporangiaceae bacterium
ATCCAGGACACGGGATCAGACAGGCACGCCCAGAATCACTGCCAGGCCGCACACCCACAACCCTCCAAACCATCAAGAACCAGGCACAGGAGCTGCAGAGCCTTGACGTACCGCTTCATATGGGTGCGCTCACCCTCGCACTCCGCGCTGCCGGTCACGTCGTCGACGCCACGCTGCGGGCGGACCTGGTGGTGGCGCTGAACAGTGCGCGGCCCGCCTGTCAGTAGTCGGGGGTCTGGCTCCCGGGCTTGGCCTGGGATGGGTACGGCTGACAAGCCGGATGGATCGGGCTATTTCTTGAGGCAATGGCGTTGGATTGTCGGGTTTGCCGTACGCGGGTTGGCGGGCGTTGGGCGCCCGGCACTGACCGGTTGCCGTGTCGCACGCTGCAGGCCATGTGGACCTTGTTGGGCGAATACCTGGGCTGGGACGTTCGCACCACTTGCCCAGATTTGCGGAACAGACACCGCCGCACGAACCAGGACAGCGTAAACCGTGGCAACCAGGGCCTTCCGGGCGAACCAACGAGCCAGCCAACAAGGTCGGCCACGTGGCGAGTGGTTGCGTCCAGCGGGGCGGCGCGCACAATCCCCGCCATGGCCGCCGCCGCACCCACACCTCCCTTGCCGCCAGCCCGCCCCCGGTCTGGACGCTACAGTCCAGAGATGGAGGCGGACCCGGTGATCCACCGCTGCACCGCGCCGGACGGGGTGGAACTGGCCTACCGGCAGTTCGGCGAGGGCCGGCCGCTCGTCCTCGTCCACGGCTTCTCCAGCGACAGCCAGCAGTGGATCGACCACGGGCTCGCGGCCGCGTTCGCCGCCCCCGGCCACCGGGTGATCATGCCTGACCTGCGTGGCCACGGCGCCAGCGGCCGCCCGCATGAGGCGTCGGCCTATCCGCCCGACGTTCTAGCCGACGATGGGCTGGCCGTGGTGTCAGCGCTCGGCCTGCCGAACAACGGCTACGACCTATTCGGGTACTCCATGGGCGGCCGAGTGGTGCTGCGGATGCTCGTCCGGGGGGCGAGGCCGGCCAGGGCGGTGATAGCCGGCCAGGGCTTCGACGTGACCCGGCCAGCCAGCGACCGGACCGCTGGCCACCGACGGCTACTCACCGCGATGGTCGAGGGCACCCCGCTCGAGCCGCAGGAGCGGGCGATGGTTGACTGGATGGCCCAGCGTGGTGTCGACCCGCAGGCACTCCTACTCGTCTTGGACAGCTTCGTCAGAACGCCACCGGAAGCGCTGGCCCGGATCACCGTCCCCACCCTCGTCGTGATCGGCGAGCGAGACCCCCGCGCCTCGGCCGCCGAGTTGGCTGCGGCCATCCCGTCCGCCCAGTTCGCTAGCGTGCCGGGCGCCCACGACGCTCTGGGCAGGCCCGAAATGCTTGCCACGATCCTCGCCTTCCTGGACGCGCAGCGCTAGCTCTTTGCTGTCGACCCGCCGGCCCTCGGCGGGCCCCGACGTGCCGCTCCTGTCGTGTGTGACTATGCGGCTTGGTTGATGATTCGGTTGACCTTGCGACGGTCAATGTTGAGTTCACGAGCTATGGCGCGCTGGCTGTGACCGGCCTTGTGCCAGGCCCGTACCGTCTGCTCCAGGCCCGGCGCTTCCGTCAATGCGGGTGGTGCGGCGTACTCCGGGACAGACACCGCTTGACTCACAGAGGCGAACGGCGGTCGGCTTGCACTCGCCCCTTGCCCCAGGCGTTGAAGTGGACCTGCCGGACCGCCGAACAAGTGAGGCGGTCCTCAGGATCATCCTTTGCGACCAGAGCAAGCTTGTCGACGTGATCCGCGATGCGGCGCAAGAAGTGGGTCTTGCCTTCCCCCCAGTCGCCGAACACCCCGATCGCCAGCGGCGGAGAAACTGACTGAGCGGTGATCATGTCGGCCAGGGCGGCCGCCTCGGCATCTCGGTTGAGCCGGTCCGGATCGCCCGGGTCGTCCGAGCGGTATACAGGCAGCCGATCCTGGACTCGCTCGACCTCCGGATCCCACAGCCGCACCGTGTGGTCGTCGCTGCCGCTGGCCAGCACCGGCCGGTCGCCCAGCTGCCCCCAGGCCACCGCCAAGACCGGACCGGTGTGGCCGGCCAGCGTGCGCAGCTCCTCACCCCGCTCCGGATCCCACAGCCGCACCGTCCCATCCCAGCTGCCGCTGGCCAGCACCGGCCGGTCAGCCAGCTGCCCCCAGGCCACCGCCAAGACCGGACCGGTGTGGCCGGCCAGCGTGCGCAGCTCCTCACCCCGCTCCGGATCCCACAGCCCCACCGCGTTGTCGACGCTGCCGCTGGCCAGCACCGGCCGGTCAGCCAGCTGCCCCCAGGCCACCGCATGTACCGGACCGATGTGGCCGGTCAGCGGGGCCCGTAAGCGACCCACCCACCGCTCCCGGACCGCCGAGAATGGCGGCCCGGGAGATTCCGGACTGATCATCCACCCAGCAAACAACACCCTGTTGGCGGTCAGGTGAACCGTCCTAGGCCAATCTGCCTGGCGTTAGCCCCACAATGCTGTCGATATCAGCTAGGCCGATCTGCCACGGCTTTGGTTGCGGCTCAGGCTCGGCCTTCCGGAGCAGGTGCGTGGTCAGGAGTTGAGCGTATCGGCGCCGCTCACGACGAGCTGGAGCTGGACGGCACTTGCGTGCCAGTGGGCTGGCGCCTTCACGGGCGCCCGGCGTCACGCCGGCCGATATGCGGGGAACAGGCGGCGCAGGTGGTAGTCGATGACCGCTTGGGCCTGCTCGGGCGAGGAGTGGCCGCCCAGGACGCTGGTGCCCAGGCCCGCGGACATGGTCAGCAGGCTGATGGCTTCCAGGTCCGGGTCAAGACCGGCGGGCATGTCGCCGTCGGCCTGGGCCGTGCGCAGCTGAGCGGCGATCACGTCGATCACGGCGTTTGAGTTCCGGACGAGGGGGCTGATCGCCAGTGCCGGGTCGGTCAGCGACAGCGCCAGGTAGGCCGTGTAGACGAGGGTGAAGGTGCGCCTCTCGTCGTCGGCGGGCAGCGCCTCGGTCAAGATGGCGGTAATAACATCGCGCGGGCTGGCCGGGCCGTCGCCCTGCCTGCTCTGCCTGATCCGGGCCATAGCCCGGTCGCTGAACTGGGCTGCCAGCTGCTGCATGGCGGCCAGCACGAGCTCTTCCTTGGTGCCGAAGTAGTACTGGACCAGCCGCAGGGACACGCCGGCCTCGGCTGCGACCTCGCGCATCCCGGTGGCGTGCAGCCCGCGCGTGGCGGCCGTCCGCACCAGCGCGTCCGAGATCTCCCGCCGCCGCTCCTCGTGATCAACCCGCTTCGGCACCCGCTCACCGTACCCCTCGGTATCCGTCCGCCATCTCTATGATACGTTCGTATAATAAAGATGGCTGGCTCAGCCGCGAGGAGGCGGGACATGCTCGGGATCAAGCGCATCACCGGCGCAGCAGGCTCGGCGCCTGAGGGTGAGCCGGGATCGTGGGTAAGCGATGCGGCGCGGGAGAAGTTCATGGCCGCCTACGAGCGGGTTTTCGCGCTGTGGCCGCAGCCCTGCGAGGAGTTCGATATCGAGACGGCGACCGCGACCACGCGGATGCACGCCTACCGGCCGCATCCCGGCGGGGATCCGGTCGTGCTGCTCACCGGTGCCGGGGGCAACGCAGCGGCCTGGTTCCCGCACGTGGCGGCGCTCGCAGGGGACGGCCCGGTCTATGGGATAGATCTGCCCGGCGACGCGAACCCCAGCGTCCCGCGCGCCCCGATGACTCCCCCGGCCTGCTGCGCGGCCTGGCTCGACGAGCTCCTGGGCCAGCTCAGCGACCGCCCGGCGCACCTGGTGGGCTTCTCCTACGGCGGCTGGGTTGCCATGAACCAGGCGATCCGCGCACCCAGGCGGGTCGCGTCCATCACGCTGCTCGACCCCGCCGGGCTCACCAAGCTCGACGCCCGCTTCTGGTGGTGGCTGTCCATCAGCGGCCTGGCCAGCATGACCCCGATGCCGCTGCGCCGCCGCTTCGCCCGGTGGCTGGACAGCCCGGCCATGCTGCAGCCGGAGCTGATGACGCTCATGTGGGCAGCCATCCGCGGCTACCGGGCGGAACCGAAGTTCCCCGGCGTCCTCACCGACGACGAACTCCGCGCGATCACCGTGCCGGTCCTGCTGATCACCGGGGCGCGCAGCGCCATGCTCACCCCGGCGGAGGCCCGCGCCCGGGGAAGCCTCATGCCGCACGCAGAGGTCGCCATCGTCCCCGGCAGCCACGGCGGCTTCAACCGCATCGACGAACTGAACGACCGGATCGCCGCCTTCATCAAAGGCCAGGCCACGGACAAGCAGGCCGCTCTACCGGCACCTCCGCCAGCAACGAAACGGTAGGACCGACATGTTGACCGAACCCTGCGCTCGCGCACTCACCTGAGCCAGGGTCAGGACATCACCGCCACCGACCCCTGCCCGACGACCTACGCCCGGGCCATGGGCCGCAACCACGGCAGTTCAGCTGCGCACTAAATGAGCCAAGTCAGGTCAGACACCGAATCGTCTGCACGTCAGCAAACAGCCTGACCACACGGCAGACACGCCCTGAGTTGCGGACAACTTGCCCGTGTCTTCTGAGCAGTCACGAGTTCGAGTCCCGCCAGGCGCACGCTATCCGATGATGGCGCCAGGTGAATCTGGAGACCAGAACGTGGGGTCCTTATTAACGTCCCACGTAACGGTCTGCGTGCGTCCGGTACGAAGATGTTCACCGTATGGTTCCTTGAGCCGGAAGAAAGGAAATTGTACAGACTTCCCATTGGCAAACTTTCCAGATGGAAATCCGGGAAACACGGGCGGAGCATCTGACTCTTCCAATATTAGGAACCCGTGATCTGGGCATCCTATAATTCCCGTCGAAGCAATAAAATCTGCGGGAACAGATGCTTGAAGCAGTGGGTAACCGTTGTCGGTGGGCCAGCCTAAGTTTGACAGAAGCAGAACCGGATTACGGCCATCACTCGGGTTCAAAGTTGCTGTTTCAAGAATTTTGCCACATTGCTGTCCATCTTGCCCAGCGCACATTATGACGGTTGCTGAATCAGTTCGCTCGTAGATTGACAATGATTACTTCCAAACGTCAGGCAGGCCACCAAGGATCGACTGCGCTTGAACCTAAGATACTGACCATGAACTATAACAGACGCGCCGCCGGTCAGTTTGGCTACCGACCCCGCATCCCGCAAGCCCACCTGATCGCGACCCTCAAGTCAGCCCTAATGCGGCTCATCACAGATGAGGGTGTAGCGTAAAACGCATGGGTTGTGAGCGAGCGAGCGTTGGTCCTTGGTAGTGGCGGAGCGGCAGGCAATGCGTGGGAGATCGGCGTCATCGCCAGGCCGACAACCCGCCACCACGCACCCGCCGCGTCCCCACCAGCACGACGAGTCGGACCAAGAAGCCATGAAGCACGCGCGGGCATCCAATTCCAAGGTCCGGCACTCCCCCCGATCCGGGGACCAGTTGGGGACCACACGTCATGCGCGCTACCGGACAACCCGCATGTGGCTGAACGCAGTGCCGGACGGTTCAATACGCCTGAATACCCTCTGAGCTGCAAAAGCGCTTAACCCCACGTTCTGGGGGTCAAGGGGTCGCGGGTTCAAATCCCGCCGTCCCGACTGGTAGATAAGTCATTTCGAATACGTGATCTAACGACTGGGGAGCCAAACGGGGAGTCATTGGGCGCGCCCATGGCTCCCGGAAGCGAGATTTTCACGGATTCCAGCCCGTTCTAGCTGGGCATTGGGCCGCAGGCCGGGATCGGCAGATGGGCGAGTCAAGGGCTCAAAGATCACCATTCCCGCAAGCCGCGATCCAACTGCAACACGTGGCTGCTCGAAAGTACAGACTATTTCCTGGCAGTACCTGCTAGTACCGCTCAGCACGGCATGTGGATACCGCGTCATGTGGCCAGGACCGGGCAAGGCCCGCCCCGGCCAGCATCCCGCACAACCCTCCGCCGCCCCGCCTGCGCGAGGAACCCGGACCGCCGATGCGCCATCTCTCGCCCGCCGCATCTGCCCGTAACCCCGGAGGATGCACACTTTAATGGCGGCGACTGGGGTCAGGAGACGATGGGCAAGCGGCGGACGCACACCTGACCGCCAGGAATCGGCATGTCACGCCGTCCGTCGCTTAGACGGTCACTGACCTCAGCCGCGAGCCCGTGGACGCCGACGCGAGGACCTTGGCGCCCCTGCTCGAGGCCGAAACCGCCAAGATCCCCCAGCAGGGCACCGCCGCCCTCCCCGCGAGTTCATGGGCCAGAGGTCGTTTCCCCTAGGGGAACCTGGCTGGGAGGTGAGGTCGGGTCGCCTGGTTGAGCCTTAGCGTGCGCGGTGATGGCTAGCAAACCGGGGCGCGGGCTACCGGTGTGCCTGCCCGCGAGCATTAAGGGGTGGCATGAGTGACAGCAGGCATAACGTCGCGTTGGTCCGGTCCGAGCGGCCGGTTAGTCAGGAGACGATGGGCAGGCGGCGGACCCGCACCCATTCGTCAGTGAGGACCACCACGGCACCGGGTCGCCGCGCGCCCGGGCGAGCACGACCTGGTCCGTCGCCGCCTGGAGGCCGTAGTCCCGGACATGGGAGGCGTCGTGACCGGCCGCCTTCAGCTTGTCAGCGAGCACGGGTGAGAGGTTGTTGTCGATCAGGAATCTCATGCCGTGTGCCGCAGTGGCAGCTCACGCTCCCGGACAGCCTCGGCCGCATACAGGAGAGCCTCGCGTACATCCTCAGGAGTGAGGTCGGGATGCTCGGCGATGATCTCGCCGACTGTCATCCCGTCTGCCACCATGGCCACGACCGTCGCAACCGGCATCCGCAGACCGCGGATGGTCGGCTGACCGCCCATGACATCTGGGTCGGTCGCGATCCGGCTGAAGGTCATGCCTCGATGGTATTCACCAGGAGGCGAAAGACCCGTCAAGGATCCAGGCACGCGCGCGAGCGAGTTCAGCCCGGCAACGCATGGCCTACCCCGGACTGGCTGGCCTCGATGACCGGCATACGGCAGGCCTGATCGCCGCTCCCAGCATGATCAGCAGATGGATAACGGAAGCCCGCCGCCCTCGCCGCGGCCACGGTCACGACGAAGGCGGTACATGCTGGACCTGGTCAGGAGTCGGTCACAGCAGTTCCTCGCGGAGCGCCACTACCAAGAGGCCATCGCTGCCGTGTCCGCTATCCAGGAGCACGGTGACCGCCAGCGCTGAGACGGCCTAGCTGCGGTCGCAGAACCGCGGGCAGTAGGTCACTTCCGCCAGCCACCGGCTCGCTCGGTGACCGTCGCGACCGCCCTGCCGTCGATCTCCAGCCACATGAGATCGTCGCCGATCCTTTATCTGCATGAAGGAACCTCTCCCGCCCCGGGGCGCCACTGGGAAACCATACGGGAGCCACCTCCCACCAGAATCTCGCCAATCCAGGCATCTACGACGGATCGCCCACGAATCCGGGAGCCAATTGCGGGAGCCAATGCCGTACGACTCCCCGGACTCACCGCGACCCGGGCAGGGCGAATCTGCAGGGACGAGACTCCCCGCCGGACTCCCTCAGACCGGCCCAGACACCCGATTCGTGCCTTGGGGTCAAGGAGTCGCGGGCTCAAATCCCGCCGTCCCGACTGTTTTTCGAACGTTGTTGCGACGAACTGGGAACCAGCTGGGAATGAACATGGCTGGTGCGAGGATCCCACTCTTAGCCTGGCTCCACACCTATCGCGGAGTCAGCGGGGTTCCTGCAGGGCGGGGATGAGGCGAAATGGCGGCGCCGTCATACAGAGGGCGAGTGGCTGGCGTAGTAGTCGGCGACGGCGTGGAAGGATTGCTTGGGTTCCCAGTTCATGTCTGGGAAGGTAGTCCCTTTGGCGTGCCGGTAGGTCTTGACGAGGGCGAAGGCGTTCATGTCGAGGTCGTAGCGAGGTTGCTCGCTGAACGTCGCCCGGGCGGTCACGAACTCGGCGACGAACGCGCCATCGACCCCCGCGGCGTCGAGGGCCGTGAGGGTCTCGATGAGCTCGCGGGCTTGCATGGCCTCGTCTCGTATGTAGTCCCCGTTGAGACGCTCGCGAACGAAAGGGAGGAGGTAGTGGAGGACAACCCGCGTTTGGTCAGCGACGCCGAATCCGAGGGTCCCGTCGCTTTCGGCGCCTCGGTACGTGCGCATTCCGAACTCGGTGTTGATGACCGGCTTGCCGAGTGCGAGGAGTGGCTGCAGCATTTCGGCGTAGCGGTCCTTGATCCGTGCGTCGCGGTAGTGGTCGACGCCGATCAGGTCGAAGCGATCCCAGTCAACGTCCTCCCAGATCAGCGAGGCGTAGGTGAGCGGGCCGTGGTAGACGCCGCGGACCGCTGTGCTTGCGCGGCCGAGGAAGTCGTTGAGCCGGTCGTTGGCGCTGTGGTCTCCCGCCTTTATTCGGGTGAATGCCTCGCGGGTGCGCGCGCCGAAGTCCCTGCCCGGCACGATGCCGTGCATGAAAATTGTCAGTTCGCTGCCGAGGACGAGGACGAAACGGTCGCGGTGCTGTTGGCGTAGCCGCTCGGCCCGCTCGGCCGCCGAAACGTGGTATTGGAGCGTCTGGTCGGGAGACCGGCCCCACAGCGCCGGTGATAGCCATACTTCGAGGCCAAGGGCTAGGGCGCGCTCAGCGACCTGCACTAGCCTGTCAACGTCGCGCCCTATCAAGCGGACGGCGTTGCAGTGCAGGTCGTCGCGGGCGATCTGCAACTCGCGCTCGGCGGTGGCGAGGTCGAGCTTCGGGCGCGTCGGGATCCCCCCGCCCCGCCGGCCCGAGAAGACGATCCCGGTGTCGTAGGTCACGCCACGGCGGTTCACTAGACCGCCTCCTGCGCTTCGCGGGCAGCGGCATGCGCGCTCGACGATGAGTTAGTCGCCATGGCCAGCGGGACGGCGAAGTCGCTGCCGCCGCGCCTGCTGGCGTCGGTCACTGGCGCGGTTGTAGCCAGGAGGGTAACGCGCACGGGCAGGTCACTGGGCTGCCGCTGCTGCTCGGCCGCCCAGGCCATGGCCGACTCCGAGACGAGCTGCGCATGGGCCGCCGTCACCGGGTCCTCGCCCAGGTGAATGCAGGCCTCCTGGTGCGCAGGCTCGGTGCGCAGGGTAAGTCCGGGGAAACTGGCGGCGAGTTGGCCGGCCAGGTCCTGCGGCAGCGGCCAGCAGAACTCCACCGGGCCGTCGCTGTCCTGGTTCACCTCCCCGTAGTAGATCAGGAACGCGGCACCGGCGACGCCGTCTACCCGCGGCGGCTGGGCTTTGAGCATGCCCATGACCTCCTTGCCCAGGTCCCAGACTTCCTGCCGACTGCTGGCATGCCGCAGCAGGCACAGCAGGCTGCGGGCGGGGATATCGCGGACCTTGACCCCGTGCATGACGTTCCTCTTTCCAGTCAGGCGGTCAACGAGGTAGCCGGCCAGGTCCCGGCGGGCAGCATGATCAGCTTCAGCCCCTGACCAGTAAGCGCCGGCCTGCGCCGCAGCGGCCTCCGGCCGATATCCTGGGCGTGCCCGGCGACGTGGTCGCGGGTGCGCTGGCCGCTCATCTGCTAGCCGAGATCGTGACCCGCGGTGCCCGGGGCGGGTCGTTGTTGCCGCTGGCGTCCCAGCTCAACAATGACGTCATCCACCTGCAGGGCCAACGCCTGGAGGCATGCTCGACGGGGCTGGTGGGAGCGGTTATATCGACCGTTCGCCCGGCTTCTTGCCTCTGACCTGGCATTTCAGGATGCCTGCTCTGCGGGGCCGCCGACCTGCTCGCCTACACGTCGCACAACGAGACCTCCGGGCTGCCCATCCTGGAGGCGATGGCCTGCGGCTGTCCGGTGGTGACCTCGCAGGTCAGCTCGGTGCCGGAAATCGCGGGCGGCGCGGCTATCCGCCGGTCCCGCCTCCATCGCCGAGGCACTGGTGGCCGGGGTGGCACCGGACCGCGACCGGCTGCGCGATATGAGGTTCCGCCGGGCGAGTTCACCTGAGCGGCCGCAGGCGCCTCGACGCTCGACGTCTACCGCGAGGTGGCCGAGCGCCGACGCCGGCGACGAGCAGAGACTCCTCGTCAATCGGCCATCCCGGGCGCCTCCGGAGCTGCATACCGGTGCCCGTTCGCCGTGGCAGGCAGCGTGATCTGCACGTCCAGTCCGCCGGCCGATCCGGCATGGGCCCGGGCGTGGCCACCATGCGCATGGGCGACCGATGCCACGATGGAAAGGCCGAGGCCGGCGCCCGGGCGGTTGCCGGTCCGGCCGCCGAGGCGGCGGAACGGCTCGAACAGCCCGGTTACCTGG
>JBEKIF010000112.1:0-10131 GCA_050011895.1 Streptosporangiaceae bacterium
AGGATCGAATGCACGTTCACGCCCAGCCCCTGGCACCCTCCGATTCACACTGGCAAAGGTCCGTCCGGACGGACGACGCCCGTCCCGCCGCCCTTCATGTCGCGGGTGGCGGGCGGCCTCTCGAACCAGAGGTACGTGCCGAGATGGGAGCCAGGCTCGGCCACGACTTCTCCCACGTCCGGGTCCACGACGACGGCCGGGCACACGACTGCGCCGCCGCGATGCGTGCGCTTGCATATACCGTCGGTTCGGACATCGTCTTCCGGCGGGGTGGCTACAACCCTGGCACTGCGGAGGGCAAGGTCACCCTCGCCCACGAGCTTACCCACGTCATCCAGCAGGGCCAGGGGACGGTTGACGGCACCGAGACGGCCGGAGGCGCCCGGGTCAGCAGCCCGGGTGATCGCTTCGAGCGGGCGGCGGCGGCGAACGCCGAGCAGGCGGTCCGGGCGCCCGTTGAGCCGGGCCTGAGGAGGCTCCGTGCGGGCCCGCGCGGCGGGCGTCCGATGCGCAGCTTCGGTAGCTGGCCGACCGGGGCCGTGCTGCAGCGTCAAGTCGACAAAGCGCCACGGGACGCAAAGCACCCGGAGAACTTCCCGACCTATGAGGGGTGGCTGGGCGCTTTCGCCGTCCTGCCGACTTTCCCTCCGAAGGACGGATGGGATGTCGTGGGAGATAAGCCGGCCGAGCCTGGCGAGTCACCTGATCCCATCGGTCCCCAGCCAGGGGACAAGTTCATCGACCACCCCACCGACGCGTGGGTGAAGGCGAACCTGCCCGAGGAGCTGCGCCAGACGGCATACCGGCTGCCCGCCGACTGCGCGGACGTCGCGGTGATCTTGCGGCACGTGTGGCTGTTCTCCCATAACCGCAGCGAGCAGTACCGCGGCTTCACCGTTGGATTCCTGGCCGGCGAGTCAGACCGGGCGCGCAGCGCGCGAGTGGGCAAAGACATCGCGGGGATCAACACCCCGCAGGTGCCGACGATGGTCAATCCCTATACCAATGCCGAGGGACGGCCCTTGCGCAGCATCGCGGCGCTCGCGCCGCTACTGCATCCCGGCGATATCTTGCTCTGGGCCCATCACGCGGACCCGAAGCACGGGCCGCCCGACCCCACCCGACCGCGCTCGGGCGGACACACCCAGACGATCATGAGCATCACCCGGAGCGGCAGCACCATCACCATGATCAAGGCGCTGCAGGGCAACCAGCCGCTGCCCCCGGAGAGCGGGGAAGCCCTGCGCCACACCCCCGGTCGGCGCATCGAAGTCAGGGAATTGGGCAATCCCAGAGATCTGCAGGTGCCGGCGAAGAAGGGCAGGCCAGCCGAGCAGCTCTGGAACTTCGGAGACGGGCATACCACCCTGGTCATGGCCGGGCCGCCGAAATCCGGAGAGCGACCCGCCGCGAAGCAGGAGCACGGCAAGCTGGCACGGCACCTGGCCGACTGGCTCCCGGCGATCGCGGCGGCGCCCCGCGATCGGCTGGAAGGCGTGTTCGAGGCGTCGATGCGCGAGGCGCAGGCGATGCTGGAACGAGGCGATCCGCCCGCGGAGGTCGAGGGTGAAGCGCGCTCGCTTGGGCATGCCGTACGGGTCCGGCTGGACCGGCTGGACGCCGAGCTCGCGAAAGCGCACAAGCCACCCAGCCCGGCCACCCGCGAGGGCATCCTGGCGACGTTCGGTGTCCTGCGCACCGGGCAGGGAACCACAGCTGCGCCTGTCGTCGCCAAGGTCTTCACGGCGGTCTCCGCGGCGTTCGAGGCGACCGTGCCTGAGCCTGGCTGGTCCGCCGTCGGCGCGAGCGACGTCAACGCCGGTGAGCGGATGGTCGGTCACGCGCGCCGAATCCCGCTGGCCGGGCTGCCGGGACCTGCTCAGGCCATCATCGTGCTGCCGGCCCAGATCACCGGCGGTCCCCAGCCCGTCGATGTCCTGCTGCACTTCCATGGCCGCAACGCCGGCTACAAGGCGGGCCGGGACATCTCGGTGGACGAAATCGAGGCCCAGCTGGAGGGCAGTAACCGGCGCATGCTGGCGGTGCTGCCGCAGGGCACCGCGGACGCGGACTTCGGCCAGTTCGACGCCAGCAACTACCTCGCCGCCGTATTCACCACCCTGGACTCGATGAAGATCTGGTCGCCGACGCCGCGCAGGGGGTCGGTCGTGCTGAGCGGGCACAGCGGCGGCGGGAAGGTGGCCGCGGATCTGGCGACGAGTGGCTCCGTTCAGGGTGCCACGGAGCTTGCGCTCTTTGACGGCATTAACGGGCCAGCCGAACTGGCCGCGATCGAGACCTGGGTTCTCGCCCAGCTCGACAGTGCCGCGATCAGGCTCGGCGGGCCGGTGAAGGGAGATCCGGCTAAGGAAGACCAGGTCCTGAACACTGTCGCTCGACTGCGCACTTATCACAGCGGTCCGGCCACGGCGCCCCCGACCCGGCAGAGGCTGGACTACCCCGGACTGCACGCCACGCTGAAGGCGACCATCGCCCACTGGTTCGACGGCCACGGCGCCGATCTGAGCCCTCACGCCGCGAGCGAGCTGAGAGCGCGTTTCACGGTGATAGCGACCGGCGAGCGCGACCACGACCGCATGGTCGGCGGCCCGTCCAAGCCCGGCTCGCGTACCGGTGCGCTACGGGACGCCCTGACTATCAAGTGAGCTCTCCCGCTCCGGCAGCGCGGGCTGTCCACCACGGTGCTGCTCGTCATCCGCAACCAGTGCATCCTCGCGCCATGTGGGCGTGCATCAGGGAGGGCGGCCGGCGTAGATCCTCCAACCTGGCCGTGCCGCTCCAGTGCTGGTGCTACCAGGGGTCGGAATCTCGCATCCGTAGCTGGCAAAGGCCGGAGGATGCCCCAGGGGCAGCTCATCGGGTTGGGGCCGCGGGGCGGGGCTTGCCGGGGGCGACGGTGCGAGCCAGGATCCCGAGCGTGGCCCTCAGCGCGCTCTCGGGGATCACCGGGAAGATGGCGGCGTCCTTCCAGCTCTGCTCGGCCGCCGACCAGTCGTAGTAGGACGTTACGAGCGTGCCCTCCTCGATTGGCTCTAGCCGGTAGCCGTACACGTGGTGGAGGTTCAGCTGGCCGCGGACGGTCCAGGCGATCCCCCAGTCGGGCTCGTGGAGCAAATGGCAATGCCGACAGTGAACGCATGGGGCGAGCGTGAAAAGATGTTCTGTGCGCCTTGTCGCGCCGGGCAACTCGTCCGCCGGGTCGCCGTCTCACCAAGTAGTACTTAGTAGTACCATGGTTCTCATGGAGTCCGTGACGGTAAGCGAGCTGAACCGGCAGACCGCCAGGGTGCTGGAGCGTGTCAAGGCCGGGGAGTCGGTCGAGATCAGCGAGTATGGGCGTCCCGTTGCCCGCATTATGCCCGCCGCCCCTTCGACGGGGGTTCCGCTGCTCGATCGCCTGATAGCGCAAGGCCGGGCAACCCCGGCAGCCAACCCCGGGGCGATCCCGCCTACTCCGCCGCGCGACGAGAACGATGAGGACATATCCCTCAGCGCAGCTCTGGCACAGATGCGCGATGACGAGCGGTACTGATGATCTACCTGGATACCTCGGCCGCGCTCAAGCTCGTCGTGACCGAGCCAGAGACCGGGCGCCTGGAACTATGGATGGCAGAGCACGCCGGAATCCCGCGCGTATCGTCACGACTGCTCCGCATTGAGATGCTGCGAGCCGTGACCCGCACTGCGCCCCGCCGGATAAGCCGCGTCAATGTGGTCCTGTCTGCGATCGCGTTGCTGAGCATGGACGATGTCGCTCCGGCGGCCGAGGTCATCGGGGACAAGACGCTGCGCAGCCTCGACGCCATCCACCTCGCGACCGCTCACGAGATACGAACCGAGCTGAGCGCCTTCGTCTGTTACGACAAGAGACTGCGGGACTCAGCGCACGCCCTGGGACTGCCCGTCGAAGCCCCCGCCTGACACGGTATGCGCACAGCCGCTGGCCACGCGGCACTCCGAACTGGATGCTCTGCGCCCGCCTGCCTCGGATCGGCATCACCGCAGACGTACGCCGAATCGTCGCTCTGCTCGCGGCCTGGAGATCAGGGACCGCTCTGCGCTCTCACCCCGCGTAGCCACAGTTCCGGCCATCGGTCCAGACCGGCGGCGATGTGCGCGCTGCAGATGTCGAGGCAGAATTACTGAATGTGATCACTTCGTGGTGAGGCGCAGCGCCGGCTGCCGAGTATGCGCCGACTGTCGATGGCGAGTTCGCCCGCGACTGAGCGACACAGAACGGCAAGTTCTGGATGGCCGACCCCACGGCCAGTAGGTCTGCTATCCGCGGCCGGGCGGCAAGCGCCCTTCAACCAGGGCACTGGGCCCTGGCTTTGGTGGTGTTGGCACGAGTTCGGAGGTACCGGCTGGCCCCCTCCGCTCCGAGCCCCGGCTGAGCCACAATCAGAGGGGGTTTCGATGGAGCTGGCAGAATCGCAGCGGGGTGGGATGCAGCGACCCGGTGGTTCACCGTGACCGGGCGGGTGTGGCGTGCCGCCCTCTACCGTGCGCGCGCCACCTTGCACATGCGGTGGGGTGGCTACCTCGCCGTGGTTCTGTTGGTGGGGCTGGTGGGTGGCGTGGCGATGGGCGCGATCGCCGGCGCACGGCGCACCCAGTCCGCCTTCCCGGCGTTTCTCGCCGCCAAGGACTCTTCGGACATGCAGGCCCAGATCTGGAACCTCGGCGAATCTCTGAGTGGCGCCGCGACGGCGAACCTGACCGGGCAGCTGGCGCGCCTTCGCTATGTGGAGCACGTCGCCAGCGCTCCCGCGCTGCTGCTTCTTCCGCTCGGGCCGGGCGGGAAGCCCGGTCCTTCCGCATCCGCCTACCTGGGCAATGAGGTCAACGTCGTCGGCAGCGACGGCGGCATGTACTTCCGCCAGGACGGCGTGAGCGTGGCGGCGGGCCGGATGGCCGATCCCGGTCGCGCCGATGAGATGGTCGCCACGGCGGAGGCGGCGAGCCTCGGCGGCTGGCGCGTCGGTGAGACCGTCCGGTTCGGCGCCTACACGGTGCAGCAGGCGAACTCCCCGGCGTTCAGCCCGGCCACAGCCAAACCCGCAGCCCGGGTCTCGGTCAAGCTCGTCGGCCTGGTCGTGTTCCCGGCCCAGGTGGCCCGTGACGACGTCGACCGCTACCCGACTGTGGTGCTGATGACCCCGGCCCTCACCCGGCGGCTGCGCTCGAGCGAAACGTTGCCGCTCTACGGGTTGCGGCTCGAACACGGCACCCAGGACGTGCCGGCGGTGGAGCGGGAGATCATCCGCTTCCTCCCCCGGGGCACCACCTACGCCTTCCACATCACGTCGGTGGTCACCGGGCAGGTCGAGCGGGCCAGCAAGCCCGAGGCGATCGCGCTCGGCGTGTTCGGGGCCATCGCCGCTGCCGCCACCCTGCTGATCGCCGGCCTGGCCATCAGCCGGGGGCTGTGGGCGAACGATGAGGACCTCATTGTCCTGCGAGCGCTCGGCGCCGACCCGGGGACGATGACGGTGGACGCCGGACTTGGCCTGCTGGGCGCGGTGGTGCTCGGATCAGTGGCGGCCGTCGGCGTCGCTGTGGCACTCTCACCGCTGGCACCGATCGGGTCGGTGCGTCAGCTGGATCCCTCGCCAGGGTTCGCCGTCGACTGGACGGTGCTCGGCACGGGATTCGCGGTGCTGGTCGCCGGCCTGGGTGCCCTCACCGTTGCGCTGGCCTACCGGAGGGCCACCAGAGCCTACGGCGACCGGCGTGAGCCCGCCGGACGGGCATCGAGCGTGGTCCGCGCGGCTGAGAGGACCGGTCTCCCGGCGCCGGCCGTGGCCGGTCTGCGCTTCTCGCTCGAGCCAGGCCACGGCCGGACCTCGGTACCGGTGCGCTCGGTGCTCGCCGGGGCCGTGCTGGCGGTGGTGGTCGTGGTGGCGACCGTCACTTTCGGCAGCGGCCTTAGCACCCTCAACTCCCACCCCGCGCTGTACGGGTGGAACTGGAACTACGCCCTCTCGGAAACCACCGGAGGCGGGGACGTCCCCCCCATGGCAGGTCGCCTCCTCGACCACGATCCGGACGTGGCCGCGTGGACGGGGTTTAAATACGGCGAAGCCCAGATCGACGGCCAGACCGTCCCGGAGCTGGACGGACAGACGCACGCCGCCCTCAGCCCGCCCATTCTGTCGGGGCACGCGCTGGATGCAAACAATCAGGTGGTCCTCGGCGTGGCCACCCTCGCCGCGCTGCACAAGAAGGTCGGCGACAGCGTCGTCGCCAGCTACGGAGGCCCGCAGAACGCCCCGATCTACATCCCGCCGACCCACGTGGTGATCGTCGGCACGGCCACCATGCCGGCCATCGGAACCAGCGGAACCCTCCACCCCTCGATGGGGACCGGGGCACTGTTCGCCGCGGACATCGAGCCTGCGGCGTTCCGGCGGGCAACCACCAGCCCGGACCCGAACCTGGACGGCCCGGCTATCGACGTCGTGCGGCTCCGCAGCGGCGTGACGCCCGCTGCCGGCCTGGATTCGCTGCAGCGGATCGCCGGCGCGGCGAACAAGGTCCTGGCCGCCGACCCCAACAGCTACGGCGACTCCGTCGACGTGCTCGATGTCCAGCGGCCCGCGGAGATCGTGAACTACCAATCGACGGGTGCCACTCCCCTGATTCTGGCTTCGGGACTGGCGGGAGGCGCTGTCGCGGCCCTCGGTCTTACCCTCGCCGCGTCGGTCCGGCGCCGCCGGCGGGACCTGGCGTTGATCAAGACCCTCGGCTTCACGCAGCGCCAGCTGGCGACGGCAGTTGCCTGGCAGGCGTCGGTCGCGGCGATCACCGGGGTCCTCGCCGGCGTGCCGGCCGGGATCGCCCTCGGGCGCTGGCTCTGGGACCTCTTCGCCCGTGACATCTACGCCGTCCCCGAGCCCTCGGTGCCCGTTCTGCAAATCGTGGTGGTCGCGCTCGCGGCGCTTGTCCTGGCGAACCTGGCAGCCGCCATCCCCGGACGGATCGCCGCCCGGACGTCGACCGCCCTCGTGCTACGGGCCGAATGAAGAGGATCTGGGTGAGCGAGCAGGCCGTCCCCACAGGTGCATCGCTATGACCCGGCAGGTGCCGGGGGCGTACTCGTGACCGCACTCACCTTCGGCGGCGAACAGGCCTTTGAGCGCGCAGAACCAAAGCTGCGCGGCGCGCCGAATCTCGAGATATGGACGGCCAGGGTCTGATTGGAACCGAGACCGACGTCCACGCCGCATTACCCACCTTCCTCCGGGCGGTTTCCCCCAGGACCGACCCCAGCCGCCAGCATGCCTCGCATCACGACCCGCGACCACCAGAGGGGGCACAATCCTGAACTTCTTCTCGCTCAAGTCTGCTTTACCGTCCGCAACTTGTGGACGGCTTCCCCACCGTCGCTCTACCGCGAAGTCCAGCGCGCCGAGCGGGTGGCGAGGCAGCTGGCCTGCGAGACGTTTGACCAGATGGCGGGAGAGCTGAAAGCGTGACAGCGATGGATGAACGGTCGAGTGCCGACGCTGCACCTTGGGCCGGGCGCGGCTCTATGTTCAGCCAGGCCGGCCTGGCCCGGCCGGTGGACTGGGCCACACCGCATGATCTGGATCGGCTGCGCGCCAGCCACTCACGCAGACGGCCGGTCAGACCGCTGGCGCCGACCAGCGTCGCATCGCCGCGGCTGGGCGATGAGCTGTTCGCCCGGCTTCTGTCCTACGGCACGCCGCAGGAGATTCATCGGGGCGATGTCCTGTTCCGTCCGGGCGATGAAGATGCCGATCTGATCGTGGTCGCCCAGGGTTCGGTGGAGGTTGTTCGGACGGCGACCGCTGACGTGCCAGCCGCGACCGTCGCGGTGGTGGATGCGGGCGGCTTTGTCGGCGAGCTGAACCTGCTGACCGGACAGAACGTCTACCTCTTGTGCCGGGTGCGGGGGGCCGGGACGGTCTACCGGGTGTCGCCGGAGCGCCTGCGGCAGCTTATGGCCACCGACGTCGAACTGTCCGACATTGTGTTCAAGGCGCTGATCGCCCGCCGGGAGCTGCTGCAGCGCAGCACCGCCGCCCTGGCGGTGGAGATCGTCGGCGGCGCCAGGTCGGCGGCGGCGCTGGCGCTGCGGACGTATGCCGCCCGGCAGCGTCTGATCCATCTTTGGTTCGATGCCGACACCCCTGCAGGCCTGGCGATGATGGAGTCCTCCGGCCTGACCGAGGACGACTTGCCCGCCGTCGTCATGCCCGGTACCACCCTGAAGCAGGCCACGCCGGGTGGCCTAGCCGAGAAGCTGGGCCTGAGTTACCGTCGTTCTTCCACCAAGCCGGTTGACGTCACGATTGTCGGCGCTGGTCCAGCCGGCCTGGCGGCCGCGGTCTATGGGGCGTCCGAGGGCCTGGACACCGTGCTGCTGGACGGCGTCGGCACCGGCGGCCAGGCCGCGGCCAGTTCCCGGATCGAGAACTACTTCGGCTTCCCGTTCGGTCTTTCCGGCGCCGATCTGACCGGACTGGCCGTGCTCCAGGCACTGAAGTTCGGTGCCCAGCTGGCCAGCCCCTGCCAGGCGGTAAAGCTCGACACCGACCGGAACGGCGACCTGCTCCGCCTGCACCTGCAGGGCGGGGAAGTCATCGACAGCAAAGCCGTCGTCATCGCGACCGGCGCCCGCTACCGGGTCCTCCCGCTGGAGCGCTGGCCTGACTTCGAGGGCGCGGGGATCTACTACGCGGCCACCGAACTGGAGGCCCGGGGGTGTATGGGCAGCCCGGTCACGGTGGTCGGCGGCGCGAACTCCGCGGGTCAGGCGGCGCTGTACCTGGCCGGGCGAGGTAGTGAGGTCTCGCTCGTCGTCCGCGGCCCGGATATCGCTGCGGAGATGTCTGCCTATCTCGTCGACCGGCTGCAAGCCCATCCGCGGGTCACGGTGCGGTGCCGGACCGAGGTTACCCGGCTGGATGGCGGCGACTTCCTCCAGGAAGTCAGCATCACCGACCGGACGACGGACAGCACGCAGGCCCAGCTGTGCTCGGGCTTGTTCTGCTTCATCGGCGCCGAACCCGCCACGAGCTGGCTGACCGGGATCGCTGCCGGGGACGATGGGTTCATCCGGACCGACGTTCAGCTGAACGACGACGATCTCGGGCTGGCCTGGGCCACGCTGGGACGCCGGCCGCTTCCGTTCGAGACCAACATCCCGGGCGTGTTCGCGGTCGGCGACGTCCACTCCGGCTCGATGAAGCGGGTCGCCGCAGCTACCGGCGAGGGTGCCAGCGCGATCGCCTCAGTCCACAAGGCCATCAGCACGCTCGTCTAACGACAGACGCCCCCGGGCCTCCAACTCGAGAGCTCTGGAACCCGCCGGTCGCTACTGCTTCATCCGAGGCTCCACCTGCCACCCCAAATCAACGCGTCCGCCTCCGGTCAAGTGCCAGCGGCACTATCTCCGCGTTATCTGCACAGAGCGATCCGCACAGAATCAGATCGTTTGCGTTCGGCCACGTAGGCAAGCGGTCTGGCTTAGCCCGATGCCGGTCAGCGCCCAGGACGCGAGCAGGTACAGCATCCTGGCTGGGCACCAGCTCCCACCGGTCATCGTCAGCGGGGTCGAGTCCAAGTCGCTCCTTAACCTCCTGGCGGAAGGCGCCCGGGTCGCCGCCCTGTAGAACAGCAACTGCCCGTCCGGGTACAGCTCGGCCATGATCGCACGCGTGATCGCGAACGACTCACCGTCGGGGCATCACCACGTCCCTCAGCGCGATCACCTGCCGGTGTGCCCCCACGGCCGCGAACCCGTACCGCCCGGCCGCTGCGACCTCCAGCACCCCGTCTGCTGCTGAGCCCTGCCGTGCGTACTGCGTCGCCCGCTGGCTGTCCAAGGCCGTGAACTGGATCATCCACAGCCCCGGCCGGTACTCACGCTCGCCGGCGTCCTGGCCCATGTGCCTGCCGCCTTTAGGCAGCTTGAGGCCAATCTGGCCCGTGTCAGCGCCCAGAAGGCTGAGGCCGAAGTAGGCCTCCAGGCCGAGACAACACAACTGGCAGCCCTGAATGCGCTCGCGCAGCGAGCCGCCCAGAGGGTCGGCAGCTGTCCAAGCTGCGGCCAGCAGATCACCGGTCACGACCTGCTAGCCA
>JBEKIF010000113.1:0-10091 GCA_050011895.1 Streptosporangiaceae bacterium
GGCGTCACGTTCATCGCCGCAGTTCAGGTGATCGCCACAGCAAAAGCGAGCGTCGGACTTACCGCTGTAGCCATTGTTGTCGTCGTTGTGATCAATGTGGCTCTCGTGTGGCTGCCCCTTCTGCTCTATATGGTCGCGCCCGGCTTGACCACACGTCGCATGACGGCTTTTAACGGCTGGCTGCGTGCGAACGGCCACAAGATACTCATCGCGGTGCTGGTCGTGGGCGGGGCAATCGTGGCCGGCAACGGCATTTACGGGCTGGTCGTCGGCTGATGAGCCGCCCCTCTTACCGTGCTGCCACTGGCGGCGTTGATGCGCCGCCCGGTGCCGGTTGAGGGCCTCGAATCCGGCCAGAGGCCAGCCCCCGGCAAGCGGGTGCGCCGCGACGGCACGCTGACGGTTCAGGTGTCGCACCCGCCTGAGCCGGGCAGCTGGCAGCCTCCGGCTAGGGCTGCAGGGTTGTTACCTGAGCTAACACGCCAACTGCCAACGCAGTACCAACGCAGTGGCTGTGGCTTCATCAGTAAGTCAGTATCAGCAGGTTCATGCCGATTCGGGATCATCCACTCTCGCTGATCTACAGCAGCAGAACCGAAGATCTACGGGACGCCTAGCGTCGTAAGCTGGCCGGTGGTTTCCTGAAGAGACGCAACGTGGGCGACCTCGCAGAGGCAGCCGAGTCAAAGGAGCGGTCGCTAGTGACTACGGGCTCTTGCGACAGAGCCGACGGTCCCCGGCGCACCTGACGGTGCCGGAGGTGTTCACGATGAATGACACGAACAACGGGGCGAGTCGCAAGGTTGCGGTGCTGGGCCCGATCCCTCGCGACCAGATCGTGACCCATGCCGGTGAGCGGTTCGAGAAGTACGGTTGCGTGCTGTATACGGTGGCCGCCCTGTCGGCTCTGCTGGATGCTGGCGACACGATCGTCCCGGTATCGCACGTCCGCCGGCAGGACGAGGGCCCGATCAAGGAGATCCTCGGGTCGTTCCCGAACATCGACACCTCTGGTATAACGTCGCCGGCCGACCAGGGGGACGTCATCGAGCTGCGTTATGTCGCCCACAACCGCCGGGTCGAGCGGCAGGTGTGCTTCATGAACCCGATCGTCCCGGCCGACGTCGAGCAAATGCTCGATGCGGATGTGTTTGTCTGTGTCCCGATCACGGATTATGAGGTGGGGCAGCCGACGCTGCGGTACATCAAGGAGCACAGCCGGGCGGCCGTGGTGCTGGATGCCCACGGCCCGACGGTGACGCTGACCCGCAGCGGCGAGCGCCATCCGAGGGTGTGGGCGGACCGGGACGTGTGGCTTCCGTATGTCGACATCTTGAAGATGAACCTGGAGGAGGCGAGCTCGGCGTGGCTCGGCGAGTCGGCGGAGGTGACGGTGCATCCGCCGAGGCTGGGCGCAGGAGAACTGCGCGACCTGGCGCGTCACTGCCTGGACCGCGGTGTCGGGGCGGTATGCGTGACCCTCGACGAGCGTGGCTGCGTGGCCTTCTGGCGGGACGGCTCCGGCGGGGTCGCCGAGGAGCTCGTCGATCGCATCGAGGTGGAGCACGTGGTGGACACGACCGGTGCTGGCGACTCGTTCGCCGGGGGATTGGCCTACGGCTACCTGGCGCACCGGGATTACGTCGTGGCCTGCCAGTACGGCAATGCGATGGGCGCTCAGCGCTGCACCGGCGCGGAACTTAACGTCTACCTGTCACGAGAGGAAACGGAGCGGCAGATCCTGGCAGCGTACGGCCATCGATCGTAGGGACAGGAGTCCCCATGAACGCTGATCTGGACAGTGCGGATACCCGTTGGCTGATCGCGGAGGACGGCTTTACCGCGGCGCTGGCCAACGCCTACGAGACGCTGTTCACCACCGGCAACGGATACCTTGGCACGAGGGGCTCCCTGGAGGAGGGCCACGAGGGTCCACTTTGCCAGCAGCGCCGACAGCATCTGTGCTGCCTGCAGGCGCGGATCACTCCGGAGAACCACACGGCAGCTGTATTGGCACGGACAGCACATCTACTGTCACCCACTGAGCCGCCAGAGGCGCTCATCGACATTTTGCATAGCCGGGTGGCTGAGGATCCGGATTGGGGCGGCCAGGTCGCCATCCTGCGCGACACGACAAGCCCGTGGCCACGGCTGGCCAACCGCTGGAAGCTCCCGGACGTGCTCGATCCAGCATTGAGGCGGGTGTTCACCGGCCACACTGGCGCCGTAAGGGCAATCGAGATGGGACAAGACAGCCGTTGGCTGGCCTCAGTTGGCAATGATGGAGCCGTGCGGATGTGGGATCCAGCCAGTGGAAGCGACGGCAAGGTGCGCATCTGAGATCCGGCCAGCGGCATCCAGATTGTTGTCACGGAGAGCCATCTTGGCGCGGTAGCTGCGATGGCCGTGGCGTCGGATCGGAATTGGCTCGCCTCAGGGGGCGACGATGGCACGGTCCGGATCTGGGACGTCGCCAACTCCCAGGAGCAGGCAATCCTGAAAGTAGATGCTCACAACACCGTGACGGCACTGGCTCTGGCGCCGAATGGGAGCTGGCTGGCTTCGGGCGGTAAAGGTGGAATCGTTCGAGTCTGGGACGTGGCCAGCGGAAAGCAGACGGCCGCAATGAAAGCCGATGTCGCCATGCAAGGCGATATTGCCGGATGAGGCCAGCCATCGGCCATCGGGCGCGACGGCCACACTTGTCACCGGGCCGACATCGCGTGATCCAGGCAGCTGCGGCGCATCACCTAACCGGATTGTGCCTTTTGCGTGCCGTGAGTATGGCGCATGCATGCCGGATCTCAGTCCGCGCGCGATCGTCGAAGGACCCGGGGCGGGCTGGTCGACGGGGACTGCCCCGCTCGGGCCGCCCGGCCAGGAACAGGGTTAGCTGGAACCCTGTTTGCCGTGCCGGGCAACCGCCGCGTGGCTGCTTCTGCGCGCCCCGGGGGAAGGGGCGGGCTCACCCTGCCGACCTTGAAAGGACTGTTGCATGCGAGCGCTGCAGTTTACGGTTTACGGAGGTCCCGAGGTCCTCACATGGGGAGATGCTCCTGTTCCGCACGCGGGGCCGGGGCAGATCCGGATCGCTGTGCGGGCGGCCAGCGTTAACCCGGTCGACTGGAAGCTGCTGGCCGGGGCCATGTCCGATGGTCAGTCCCTGGCCGGTACGGGTTATCTCGGGTACGACGCCGCTGGCGTGGTGGACGAGGTCGGTGAGGGGGTCACGGGGGTCTCCGCGGGTGATGACGTGTTCGGCCGGGGCCAGAACACTCAGGCCGAGTACGCCGTGCTGGACGCCTGGGTGGCCAAGCCGCCGTCCATCGACTGGGCGGTGGCAGCTGCGGCCGGCGTGGCCGGTGAGACTAGTGAACGCGGTCTTCGCCTGCTCGGCGTCAAGGCGGGTGACACGATCTTCGTCGACGGTGGCGCGGGCGGCGTGGGAGCGGTCGCCGTGCAGACGGCGGTGGCCCGCGGGCCGAGGGTGATCGCCTCCGCGAGCGAAGCCAACCAGGACTACCTGCGGCAGATCAGGGCGATCCCCGTGCTTTACGGCGAGGGCGTGGTCGCCCGCGTCAGGGCCGCTGCCGGCGGGCGGGTGGACGCGGTGTTCGATGTTGCGGGCAAGACCCCGATCGATGAGCTGATCAGCCTGGTATCCGAGCCGTCCCAGGTATTGTCCATCGCCAACTCCGCAGCCGGTCAAGCTGGAGCCCGGGTGACCGGTGGCGGCGCGGACAGCAGGCCCATGCAGGCGCTGGCTGAGGTCGCCGGACTGCTGGCACAGAACAAGCTCGTGATCAAGGTGCAGACGTTCCCGTTCGACCGCGCCGCCGAGGCCTACCGCGCTAGTCAAGGCGGCCACGTCCGCGGAAAGCTCGTCTTGATCCCCTGACCGCGGCGACCGCGGCCAGGTCGCCCGGATCCAGCGAGGTGACCACTGCACTTCGGCCCGGTCGCGTGGTGACCAGCCCTTCGCTCTCGAGGCTGCGCACCGCCCAGAACTCGCCGGTCTGTACCGCACCGTCGAGCTGAACGGGCCACCGACAGACGGTGCGTATTCGGCAGGGAGGCGCCCATTTGCCAGCCATCCCGTGTCGCCGACGGTGACCGTGAGCGCACCGGGATCGGGATATGTGCGCTCCGCTGCTGTCCACGCTGGAGTGCCGGGCCATCCTGCAGCTGACGCGGGCGACTGCACCCAGGCGACGAAGCGGCAGGCGCCACGTCGCACTGTGATGATCACGGCTGATTGTGTTCCGTGCCTGTTCCGTCAAATGGGCGCTCGGCACCGCAACAGCCCAGGGCGGCGGATCCGGCGCCGCCGGTCCGGCCGGTATCACTGCAGCTCAGGGCCATGTTGGCCGGTGATGACCAGGGAGGACCCGGGCGAACGCGCGGTGCCCCGGACCGTGCACTTTCAGCGTGACGGATGGGTCTCGCGTACTCGGTCTGAGCTGGGGTTTTGCTGGTGGCAGGTGTTGGGTTCGAACCAACGTAGGCTTAGCCGACGGTTTTACAGATATCCGCCAACATGCCTGTGGGCTGCGCAAACGTACACTCGACATGACTTCCTCCGCGTATTCTCCGCCAGGTCCACGTCCTGCGACAATAAGCAAGGAGAGAGCGACGGGAAGCTTGTGGCGGCTGTTAGCCCGCTCTAGCGGCGCCGTTTGCTGCGAGCCTTGGGTGTGGCGGGCAACCCGCGGGCGAGATCTCGCAGGCCGCGCTCGAAGCGCGCCACGACGTGGGGGTCGACAGGCGGCTCCCCGTCGGAGTCACAGCACGGCGGCTTGGTGCGGGGCTCCTCCGGCTCGGCGATGCCCAGCGCTGCATACAGCAGCCGGTAGGGGTTGGCCGTGCGCGTGTGCTCGGCGACGAGCAGCAGGATGCACCGATCCGGTGTCTCAAAAACGGTCAGGAGACGCCACGCGCCGTAGAGATCCAGCCTGCAAACGACCGAGAGCTCTTCTCCTGCCAGCCGTACACCCGCGGCCGCGCAGCCGCGCCGGCGTATGTCCTCGACCGCTAACACGAAAGTGGCTTTGGCTTTGCCGCGCAGTGACGCGATCTGCTCGCGAGCTAGCTGCGTAGGAACAGTCGTGACCGTCAGCTTCGCTCCCCCGCGCCTGGATCAGCGAGCTCACGGCGTGCCCAGTCAAGGTCTTCCGCCGAAGGCACGTACTCCTCGCCGAGTTCCCCGGCGCGCAGCTGGCGCAGCGCCTCGGCAAGCTTGCCGTCGGCGTAGTCGGCGGCGTCTTGACCAGACCACCACATGTAATCCCGGAGCTCACGGCTCTTTCCGAGCCGCCGGAGTTCCTCAAGGAGAACCTGCAGGCGGACGAGGCTGTCAGTGGTGACCTCATGGCGGCGCCGCGTCACATGAGCTGACACCAGAACGCCTGCCTGCCGCCAAGACTCGACTGTTGTCCGGGAGACCCCGAGCAGGCGCGCAGCCACAGCCACCGACACACTGGGCAGCTCGTCCCGCCTGTGCTCCAGCAAGACCTGAGCAGCCTCCCTGACCCGCTGCTCATCAAGTCTTCCGGCGGCCATGTCATGCAACAGGGCAACATCAGCGACAACCTGCTCGGCGCGGCCATACTCACTAGCGACGGACACCTGCCACCTCCTCCTGCTGAACAAAATTATGCCAGATTTGTTCAGCACTGGCCAGCAATCACGGCCGAGCCGCCAATGGCGTTCGCGGCGGACACGGAGGTACCTGCCATCTACTCACCCCCAGTGTCCAGGCATCGGCGTACGACGCCGCGCAGTGAGCCAGGACCGGCGGCCAGGCCGGGTCTACACCGGACTGGTCCGAGTCCAGCCTCGCGCTGCGCCATACAGACGGCATCACGCTGAGCGGCGAAGAAGATCAGGGAGAACGCTCGCAGATCCGCCGTTCGGTGCGCACGTCAGCTAAATGCTGATCATGAGATGGTCCACGCAGAGCTGGATGTTCTGTGTTCTGCGAGCTGGCTTCGCCAGCTTGTGCCGTCTGGTTTACTCCCGCGGCGTGCGGGACTCTGGGCGGGGAGTGATGCTCACCGGGAGGCTTCCAGACGGCTGATCTCGTTCTGCCGCGCCACCGCGGCGGCCCCCGGACTCAGGCGGGCGTAGAGATCTTCGAATCTCTCGTCCAGCTCAGCTTGCTTCACCGTCAGCACTTCCAGATCCGGGGCGATGGCGCCCTGGAAGTCCCATACGCTCAACGTCTGGGCGTCTGTGATCACGTAGTAGGCAGGCAAGACCCACAGTGCGTAGCTGCGCACCTGGCCGACCGCGGCCTTGGGGTCCTTGATCGAGCGCTTGCATTCGACGAGCACCAGCGGCACGCCGTCCTCCAGGCTGTGCTGCTCGCCGGCGAAGTAGAGCAGGTCGGCCTCGATGCGCTGCGGGCGGCCGCTTCCTTGGTAGACCTGGATGCCAAAGTCGGCTGCTTCCTGTTCCTCGCGACGCCCGCGGTGTTCCCGTAGGAGGTTCCTTGGGTGGGACGCCGACGAGACGATTCAGGGTTCATCTTCGACCACGACCTGTTCTGTGACAACGAGGCTTGCCGACGTGCCGGTGAGGTAGCCTGCCGGGTCACCAAGGAGGTGGCGGCGCGTTTAGGGAACCCGAGACGTGGGCCATCTGTAGGTCGAACAGAGCGGTGGGCTGGAGCTGAGGGGGGATCCGCCCGACTAGCTCCAGGGTGATGGCGCCGTGGAGCTGGGCGTATCCGATCAGGCAGGCGACCAGGGCGCCGTCGGGAAGGCCGGCCATCTCCTGGGTGGTTTCGCGCCAATCGGCGAGCTGCTGGCGAAGGGGTGCAGGTGTCGCTGCCTGGAGCCCTTCGGTGTCGATCTCCCCGGCGGCGAGGGCGTCGCGCATCATCGTGAACAGGACGGCAACGACCTTCGACATGGCCTTGTGGACACCGCCGTCTCCGCCCGGGGTGACGCGGAGTCCGGTGTGACCATAGAGCAGCAGGTACTCCGAAGGGTGCTCGAGGGCCCAAGCCCGGTGGGCGCGGGTCACGGCAATCCACCGCTCGTGTGCCGGCAGTGGCCGGGCCCGGTCGTAGCGGGCTCGAAGGGCCATGGCCAGCGAGCCCCAGCCGTCGACGATGAGGGCGTCGAGTAGTACCTCCCGGCTCGGGAAGTAGTAGTGCACAGCGGAGGGCGTCATGCCCAGCTGGCGGGCGATGGCCCGCAGGGAGATCCCGGTTGGACCGCCCTCGGCAAGCTGCGCCCGTGCGGCTGTCTTGATGTCGGCGATCGTCTCTTGCCGGCGTCGGTCGCGCCGGCTCGGAAGGACCTGGGGTGAAGATCGGCTGACCACGCGGGCAGCGTGCCGGAATATTTGAGCAGTGTCAAGTTTTTGCCCACTTGCCACCAGTCCCGGTTGCCAGCAGACTTGGGCGACATGGGAGGACTTGGGGCGCTCGAGGGCGGCGTCCCCGTTGAAGTGCTCGTGCGGGGGCGGGTGCAGGTCGCCGCAGAAGCGTTCGCGATCAGCCATTGATCACCGAAGCGCTCACGGCGATCGTGCGGGACCACCGCCTACGGCCGTTGAGCGCACATCCACGTTGGTGCCGCCGGGACCCCACCCCGGGGATGTGGCGGCCGAGGTCGCCCGGGGCCGGATTCTCGTTCGCGTTCAGCTACCCGAGGAAGGACCGCGATCGTGACAGTACGTCCTCCAGTAGATGGCGGCACTGCGCTGATAACCGGTGCTTCTTCGGGCATCGGTCGTGAGTTCGCCGCTCAACTTGCAGCCCGGGCGGGGACCCTGGTCGTTGTGGCCCGCCGGGCCGGGCTGCTCGAAGGATTGCGGGCCGAACTGATGGCAGCGCACCCACGGCTGCAGGTGGTGGCTCTCCCCGTCGACCTGTCCGAGGAGCGCGACGTGGATCGGGGCGTGGCCGCGCTGCGTGAACAGGTCGGCGCCGTCGACGTGCTGATCAACAACGCTGGCATCGGCGACCAGGCGTTGTTCGACGGCACGGACTGGACCCGCACCCGCCAGATACTGCACACCAACGTGGTCGCCGTCGTCCAGCTGACCGCACGCCTGGTGCCGTCCATGGTGGAACGGGGTCGGGGCGGGGTGCTCAATATGGGCTCGGGAGCAGGGCTGACGGTGATGCCCGCAGCCGCGGCGTACTCGGCCAGCAAGCATTTCGTCGACGGCTTCAGCGAGGCCTTGCGTGCCGATCTGGCCGGCACCGGAGTGGTCGTCACCCAGGTTTGCCCAGGTCCGGTGGACAGTGACTTCGACACCGTCGCCGGCACGGCCGGGGGCATGACCGGCGGTCCGCCCCAGTTCCTGCGCATCAGCGCGGCGCGCTGCGCCCGCGAAGCGCTCGCCGGCTTCGATGCCGGCAAGCCCCTGGTCTTTCCGGGACGGGCCTACCGGATCGCCATGCGAGCGCTCCCGCTGCTACCCCGCTCGCTGCAACGCCGGCAAGCGGCCTCCTCCGCCGCACGCCTTCGCAGCGAGGCACCGCACGCGGCGGCGGGGCCCCGCTCAGTGCACACGGAGACGTCGGAGAGGGAGACACCGACATGAGGATCAGCCGTTTGGTGCTCAGCGGGGCGGCTATCGGCACGATCGTCGGCACCGGGCGCGCCGACCTCAATCGCAGCCACGTGTTCAACCCCGACTGGCCGCCCCACGCCCGATTCCACAGTATGGCGGGGTGGGGCAGCATTGCCGGCTCGCAGCTACTCGCCCTGTGGCTGTTGTGGCGACCCGGCCAGCACGCAGACGAAGGTGAAGTGGTAATCAAGATCGCCGCGCTGCTTCCCGCTATCGCCTGGGCACCGTTCTTTCTCGCTCTCGCTACGCCCGGTACCGCCGTTGAGGACGAGCCGGGACATCTCGCCCGTGTCGCCGGTGTGCCCGCGAACCTCGTGCCAGCCACGCTGATCCCTCTCATCTCCGCGCTCGGCTACACCTTGCACCGCCACGGGCGATAGGGCTCGCTCTCTGGTGAGCGCCCCGATCGCGCGGAGCGTCCACAGAGTTGCGGGCCTTGGCGGGGTCTATGGGTGCCCGCTCAGCGATCGTCTATCGGGACGGCCGAGTGGCCATGACCGTGACCGCCTGGGCACACCGGTGACTGCCAGAGCGTTGGTGATCGAGAGCGAGCACGGGCCGGGACCAGCTGCAGGTGAGTTGTCGCACGCCTCCGCGCGGTGGCGCTGAGGGCCGCCCGAACGGGCAGATCTGTACTCGACGCAGCGGTGGTGCCCGTTCGCGGGGAGGCGCAAATATTCGGCGCGAAGCTATGACACTCGGCTCCGGGCAGATCGTCACCTTCCGTAGCCAGGTTGCCTTCCCCGATGATCAGCGGCACCCGGGCTCGCGGGTCCCCGTCAGCGGCCGGCGGACCGCTGCCTTTGCTGCCGCCCCCCACCGCACCTGCGGCGGCGCGTCCAGGACCGGAAACGTCTCCGTGCATTCTCCGTGGCCCGGGCTTTCTCGTGCCGGGCAAGGGCTGGACCGGCACGCTGACCTGCAGGAACTGCGCAGTATGTGGAAAGCATCCGGGCGCCCGGACCTCTCCCTGCTTAGTGAGGGAAACGAAGTAAGCACTAGCTCTGAGCTGCGGTTTTGCGTGGTGGCAGGTGTTGGGTTCGAACCAACGTAGGCTTAGCCGACGGTTTTACAGGGGGCTCCCAGGCACGGCTACGCAAGGCCGCTCACCTGCATGAACACCCGTCCTGACGCCGGTCGGGCTATGCACTCAACCACTCCTCAACCGAAACCTTGTCCGCCGGTCCAGCTATGTCCGGCTGTTGCGGACCAGAGGCCGGTGCCAGCGCAGCAGCGTGTCCGACGTGACCAGGCGGCTCATCCGCAGCGGCCTCGGGAGCAGCCGCACCAGGCCAGCGAGCACCGCCCGGTCGGCCCAGTCCAGCCTCGGTCTCGGGTTCTGCCGCCGCAGCACCGCGACCTCCTGGCGCACCACCAGCAGCTCGGCGTCCTCCGATGCGGCCGAACGCGCCAGCAGCGCCATCCATCCGGCCAGCCGAACGAATATCAGATACAGCATCCGTACCGTCACAAGCCCGCGATCTTGCCAGCCCAGCGGCCAT
>JBEKIF010000114.1:0-9636 GCA_050011895.1 Streptosporangiaceae bacterium
CTCGAAGACCGCGCCCGTGATCTGTGCGGGTCGCTGTCGAAGGGGCTGCGTCAGCGGGTCGCGCTGGCCCGGGCGCTGCTCAGCGACCCGGCCGTGCTGTTTCTCGACGAGCCGACCTCCGGGCTTGACCCCGTGGCGACGCGCGAAGTCCACGACCTGCTCGCCTCGTTGCGCGGGCGCGGAGTGACGATCTTCCTTACCACGCACCGGCTGGAAGAGGCCGAACGGCTCTGCCACCGGGTGGCGATCCTCAACACCACCTTGCGGCTGATCGGCCGACCCGACGAGCTACGCCAGCAGCTGTTCAGCCGCTCCATGGACGTACGGCTGCGCGCGCCGCTCGACGATCCACAGGCGGTACTCGGCGCCGTGCCCGAGGTCGAAGGATGGGAGCAGACGCCATCCGGCTACACGCTGACCGTCTCGGACCCCGATCTCGCGGCTCCCGCCCTCGCGCGAGCCCTGGTCGCAGCCAACGCCGACATTCTGTCGCTCGCCGAGTCCCATCATTCGCTGGAGGACGTCTATCTCGAGCTGATCGACCAGGACGTGGAGGCCAGGAGCTGATGAGCTTCAGCTGGACTCGGATCGGCGCGATCCTCGTCAAGGAGCTGCGGGATTACCGGCGCAACCGCTTCGTGATCGGGACGATGGCAATGGTGCCGGTGCTCTTCATCATCCTGCCGATGATCCAGCTGATCGCAGCCAACGCGACGGGGAAGGAGCTCAGCGTTCGCGTTGGGCTCTCGCTCCTCTACATGCTGGTGATCCCGGTGATGATGCCGTCTGCCGTGTCCGCCTACTCGGTGGTCGGTGAGCGCGAGCAGGGCACGCTTGAGCCGGTCCTGACCACCCCGATCCGCCGCGAGGAGTTCCTCATCGGAAGGCGCTGGCCGCGTTCGTCCCGACGCTCGTGATCGCATATGCGGTCTTCGGGATCTTTCTCGCCGTTGCGGGGCTGTTCGCCAATCCTGTGATCGACTCGGCGATCTACGCGGGAACGCACGTGCTGGTCCAGTTGCTGTTCACGCCGCTGCTTGCGGGCTGGGCAATCTGGGTGGGGATCGCGGTCTCCGCCCGGTCCACGGATGTGCGCGCCGCACAGCAGCTGAGCGTGCTGGGCGGCGTGCCGCCGCTGGTCATCCTCGCCTTGATGTCGCTGAACGTGATCACCGTGTCGACCGCCCTCGCGCTCGGTCTCGCCGCCGCGCTGCTGGCCGTCGACCTGCTCGCCTGGCGTGTCGTGGCCCCGATGTTCGACCGTGAACGACTCGTGACCGGCAGACCCAGATGACCGTCGCCGGCACGTGGCGTCCGTCACTGAGCACTCAGAGAAACGCCATCCAAAACCAGAGGAGATCAGTAAATGTCCGCAACGCTGAAGCTGACGCACAAAACCATTGGAGTGGAAGTCCGCCGCGGCACGTACAACGCCATGGTCGACGGCGAGCGTGCCGGGTCCGTGGAGCTGAACGAGACCATCGACATACCGGTCGAACCCGGGCGGCACACCCTGCAAGTCCGCGACGGCCGAAACTCCAGCCGAACCACGACGTTCGACGCCGCCGAGGGTGAGATCGTCGCCTTCCTATGCGGCGGAAAGAGAATCTTGCCGATCTTTCTCCTGTCCTTCGTCGTTCCCAGCCTGGCACTCTCGCTCCATCGCGAGTAGCCCACCATGCGCGAGCCCACCGCCTCGCTCCGAGCCTGGCCCGCACCCCTCGCGCCCGGAACGTGAACCCGAGGAAGGTGAACTCCGCGCGCTCGTCAAAGCCGCGTCGCTTGCCGTCCTTGCAGTACACGATCCGGTCTGCCCGGACGCCGACCTGCTCCATCCGCTTCCGCAGCCCATCCAGCACGGCCTCGGGCATGGGGTTGGAGTCGGTTTCGTGGGCCGTCAAGCCTGGTAATGGCTCCTGAGTGACTCCGGACCAGCATCTGCCCTAGGCGGCAGGCAGCGTTTCTGCACGTCAGAGGGTGTACGACCTATCCGTCTGCCGGGGATCGACGTCGGCGCTGTAGCACATAGAGCAATGTGGCGATACGGGGTCGATCCCCCCTCTGCCTGGAACCCCTCCATCTGCGAGCGACTCTCGCCCGGCGGATGCGTTGGTCACAGGAAAATTTGACCCGCACACCCGGCGCGGAGCCGGGGCGTGAGGTCAACCGCAGGCCGGCGGCAGGTCCGTGAAAGGTTCATCAGTGGGCCGAGCGGTGCCGTGTCATTGTCCCGGGGCCTGGCACGCGGGGGTGCCAGAAAGTCCTGGCCGCGGGTGAGCGTGCCGGCGGTGCCGGCGGGCAGTCACCCGCCGGGCATGTGCGCCGGCCCTCCGTGCCCGCGCAGCCGCCGGCCTGCGCTCGGGCTGCCCGGTTCGGCCACCACCCATAGGTCGTCACACGACTCTCAGGCCGTCCGGGAAGCTCCACCCACAGGCAGTCGGTGGAGCCGACGGTCGTTACGGAGGGTCGCCGGAGGGCCAGACGGTAACGCGCGCAGTGCCGCCTGATTGAGACTTGGGGTAGGGCGTTGCGGTCCTGCCGTAGCGTTCGAGAGGTCCGATGGGCTGGCTCTCGAACCGCCTGCCGGCCGCTTGCGGTCTGGCTTTATAACGACGTGCCAGCCTGTCGGGTCTCGCCGTGGTGTGGCTCGAAAGAGGCGCGACGCCAGCAGATCCGAAATCAGGCATGCCCGCCACGGTCCTTCTCCCAGAGGATGACGAAGGAGCGGTTGATGGTGGCAGTGATGATCGGTGTCGATCCGCATAAGGGCTCGCACACGGCGGTGGCGATCGGCGTGGCCGAGGAGCCGCTGGGCGGCTTGCGGGTGCGCGCCTCGGCGGTCCAGGCGCAGCGCCTGGTGGCGTGGGCGGCTGGCTGGCCGGAGCGGACCTGGGCAGTGGAGGGTGCCGGCGGCCTGGGGCACTTGCTGGCCCAGCAGCTGGTTGCGGCGGGCGAGCGGGTGCTTGATGTGCAGCCCAAGCTCGGCGCCCGGGTGCGGCTGCTGACGGCCGGGGACACGAACAAGAATGACCCGAACGACGCCCGGTCGGTCGCGATTGCGGCGCTGCGCTCGGCGGCCCCGCGGGAGGTGGCGGCCGACGACGACCACGCAGCGGTGCTCAAGGTGTGGTCCAAGCGCCAGCGCGACCTGGGCCGGGCCCGGACCCAGGTCGCCTGCCGGCTCCACGCGGTGCTCTGCGAGCTGGTTCCTGGCGGCATCTCCAAGGAGATCACCGCAGCTCATGCGGCTCGTATCCTGGAGTCGGCCAAGCCATCCGGGGCCGTTGGGGCGGCCCGATGCGAGCTCGCTGCCGAGTTTCTCGGAGACCTGCGCCGTATCGACGCCCAGATGCTCGGCACCAAGAAGAAGCTGGCGGCCGCGGTCAGGGCCTCAGGCACAACGACCACCGAAATCTTCGGGGTTGGCCCGGTCGTCGCTGCCACCGTGGTCGGCTACGTCGTCGATGTGTCCCGCTTCGCCAGCCGGGACCACTTCGCCGCTTATAACGGCACGGCACCGATCGAGGTGTCCTCGGGGAACCGCAAGATCTACCGGCTGTCCCGGCGCGGGAACCGCCGCCCGGCCACGTCATTCACATGGCCGCGATCACCCAGATCCGCTACCGCCACAGCGGCGGCCGGGCCTACTACGACCGCAAGCTGGCCGAGGGCAAGACGCACAAAGAGGCACTCCGGTCCCTCAAGCGACGGGTCAGCGATGCCATCTACAGCCGCCTCCAAGCCGACGCGCGGCGCGCTGCTACCCGACCGGCTGCAGCGGGCCCGGGAGGCAACCGGGGAACGACTCTGACTCCAGCGCGGCCGGCTTGCACCCCGAACACCAGCTCTTCGGACAAGCCACTCCCGGACCCGAACCCACCCTACGACCCGCCACCCCGCGCATCCGTACCGTCGCACCGCAGCGAGCTTCAAGGAATGCCCGGAAGACCTCTTGACAACAAAGAGGCTTCGATATGGCGTGGGGTGGTTGATTTACGTGGCTGATCGTGACGCCCTCCAAGGGTAGTTATGTGCGGTCGGCCGTGTGGGGTGCGAGGTCGTGCAGGATGGTGTCGATGCGGCGCATCAGCGATAACTGGAGTCCTGCCGCGCCCGGGGGTCACCCTTCTGCGCCGGGCCCAGACGGAAGACGAGACCGGCGAGATCACCGGGACGCCGCGGGCGCGGGGCGCTGGCAGGCGTGACCGGGGCCTGGACACGGATCTGGGGGATTGCTGCTGGATGCGGCCGGCGCGATACTGGTCGGCAGAGTCGGCCGAACACGTCGGCGCTGGGGGTGGTTGTAATGGCGAAATACCTGGTTCTGTTCGGGCTGACCGGGGAGGCCACGAAGGGGTTCGTGGCCAAGCCCTCGGACCGGGTGATCGCGCTGCGTGCGTCGCTGGAGCCGCTGGGGGCCAGCCTCGAGTCGTACTACTGGATGTTCGGGCAGTACGACGGGATGGCCATCATCGAGACGCCCGACTCGCTGACGATGGCCGCGCTGAGCCTACGGGTCACGAGCACGGGCTCGTTCTCACGGTTCGAGTCGCACGAGCTGATCGAGGCCGGTGATCTGGCCGCGATCGCGGACCGGGCGAGGGGGGTCAGCTACCAGGCGCCTGGCGAGTGAGCAGGGCGCTGGGCCGCGCAGCCGCTCAGCGGGCCCGGCCGCCAGCACCGCATCGCAGTCGGGCCGCACTGGCAAGCGTGCAGCACTTCGCCAGGCCGCAGCTCCAGGCAGATAGACCTGATCTGCCTCGGTGAGTAGATCGACACTGAATTCCCCTTGACCGCGCCGAACGGCGGTTCGCGCGCTGCCACCGCCAGTTGACTACGTTCTGTGTTCATCGTTTGATCTGGGGGGCTGACCTTGCCCACTTGGTAGCCGACACCGCTGGTGCGCGCGTAGTGGTCCTGGACGTGGCCTAATTGCGGCATGAGCGCGCATCCAGGTGGGCTGGCGAGCATGGATAGATAATCATGCAACCAGCTCGATCTGATAGACGTCGAGGATCAGGCTGGAACAGCACTTTGGGCGCAAATAGCCGCCGTTATGCGCGGCCGCAGGTTCGGGATTCGCCTGGATGCCCGGCCTGCAGGTGGGCCAGTTATGTATGTGAGCTGAGCGTAGCGGCTGAGGACAGGATCGCCGTTTCGCTTGATTAGGTGAGGCTGTCTACCTGGTAGATGTCACGGGAGGCACGGCGGGCGCGGCGTGGTGGCCGCGGATTGGCTTTGTTCGTCTGGCCTGTCTCGCAGGCAGCAGGCCGTGCCTTCGGCGTTGCGGTCGTGCTTCTTGGTGAGGCGAATCGCTGGGCGGCCGGGGCCGGGCACCGGTGCTCGGCCCCGCTGGCTGCCGCGCATAGCTCAGGCGCCCTCGGCGAGCGGGTTGCGGCGGGCGGTGCGCGCCCGGTCCAGCAGCACCGCGATGGTCGCCGCCAGCAGCGCTGCCCCGATGGCGATCAGGGCGATCTGCCAGCCGGTCATCCCGGCCGCGACCACGGTGTGGACCTGGACCGGCGGCGGCGTCGTGACGCCGCCCCCAGAGCCACCAGGCGGCAGGGGCATGGCGAACGCGGCGGGCGCGGCGGCGGCGAGCCCGATCCAGGCGCAGGCCAGCCCGGCCAGGATGCCGGCGATACGGCGGATGCGGCGGATGGGAGTCATGACGATCTCCTTTCACTCTGGATGAGTTCAAAGCGACCGTACGGCGGCAGGCCTGCGCCGCGAATCGGGAGCCAATATCCAGGTTTCCCGCGGCGTTCCCTATATTTCTGCCGCGCCGGCCACGCCCAGCCGGGCGGCGTGCGCGGCGGCGGCCTCGCGGGTCGGGGTGCCGAGTTTGGCCAGCACGGCGGAGACGTGGTGGTCGACGGTCTTGGCGGAAAGGAACAGCTTGGCGGCGATCTCGGCGTTGCTGTGCCCGGCGCTGATCAGGTCGAGCACCTCACGTTCGCGCCGGGTCAGCCCGAGCGGATCGGCCCGGGTCGCGGTCCGCGGCCCGGCCGGGATCGAGCGGAAGCCGAGCTGGCGCATCTTGTGCCGGGTGAGCTGGGCAGCGGCCGGGGCGCCCAGGCCGGTGAAGATCTGCAGCGCCTGGCGCAGCGCCGCTTCCTCGCTGGCATCGTGCAGGGCCAGCGCGGCCTCATAGGGGCAGCCCAGGCCGGCCCACACCCGGGCGGCTTCGGCCCACTCGCCGGCCACCTGCAGCCGGCAGGGCCCGGCCAGCTCCCCGCGCGCAGACCGGGGCGAACCGGTGCGCCGCAGCCAGGCGCCGATCTCGCCGCGGTCCCATTCATCCGAGCCAGCCGACACGTCATCGGCCAGCTCAGCCTCGCGGATGGCTTGCGCCGTCTGTCCCTGCAGCCAGTACGCTCCGGCGCGGGCCAGCCGTACCGGAATGATCCACTGTGGCTCAGCGCTGGCGTCCGCGGCCGCCGCCGCCTCATCGAGATACCCCCAGGCATCCGGCTGGCCGCGCCTGGCCCGGATTACGCCGAGCACGTGCAGCGGGTGGAGCCGGTACAGCGAAGACAGGTCGGCGCCGGCCAGCAGTTCGGTGCTGAGCGTTACCGCCTCATCCCAGCGCCCGGTCCGCTCCAGGGCAGCTGCCCGCTCTCCCCGCAGGAAGGCGGCGTGCGAACCGAGCTCGTGCTCCTCGCAGTGGGAGATGCCATCGGTGTAGTACCGCTCCGCCTCGGCGAATCGCCGCTGGTCGGCATACGAGCAGTAGAGGTTCGCGAAGGCCCGCCCCGTCTCGTTGTCAAGACCCGCGGCGAGCGCGATGTCCAGCGCCCGGCGCAGGTACCCGGTCCACTCGCCGCCCGTCCGGGCAACCGAGCAGCCCTGGGTATTGAGCGCATCGCTGAGCACATCGAGCGCGCCCAGCGGTTCGGCGATCGCCTGTGCCCACACCGCCAACTCGATCGCCGCAGGATGCTCGCTGAAACACATCCGCGTGCTGGCAAGGCGGGAATACGCATGCGCGAGCTCGGCCACGGGTCCGAGCGGCTCGAGGACCCTCACCGCGGCCTCGGCTGCGGCGACCGAATCAGGGCCCCGGCCCAGATGCTGCAAGGCGAAGGACAGGTTGCGCAACGTGTCGCCCTCGCGCAAACGGTCACCGGCCTGACGCCACAACGCCAGCGCCTGCTCGCCGGTGTCGACGGCGCCCTGGAACCGGCCGAGCAGCATCAGCTCGTAAGCAAGCCCGTCATAAAGCCCAGCGGTCACGCCCGGGCCGGCTTCGGCGGCACAGCGCAGGGCGCGCTCGAACTGCGCAGCCGCCTCCCGGTGCGAGGCCAGCCCGGCGGCCTGGCGCGCGGCGCGCGGCGCATGGTGCAACACCGCCGGCCGGTCGCCCGCGGCCTCGGCGTGAAACGCCATCCGGGCATCGTCGTCGCATCCCAGCGAACCAAGAGCAGCCAGGATCCGGGCGTGGACGGCGCTGCGGCGGTGCGCCGGGATCGCCTGTTCCACCGCGAGCCGGGCGATCTCATGGCGGAACCTCAGCCAGCCGCCATCCTCAGCGAGCAGCCCGGACGCGAGAATCTCATCCACGGCCGCCGGCGGACACGCCACGACAGACGTCAGCAGGTCCAGCTCCACGCGAGCGCCGATCAGCGCCGCCACGTCCAGCACCTCACGGGACCCGCCGCTCAGCCGCGCCGCCCGAGCCAGCACCGCATCGCGCGCCGACGAAGGGACGACGCCCAGTCCCGCCTGCACCACTTCAGTGACGTAGAAAGGGTTCCCGCCGGTCAGCCGGTACAAGGCGGCCGCCTCAAGACCGCTCCCGCCAGCCAGGATCCGCACCGCGTCCGCCGACAGCGGCGCCAGCTCCACCCGCCGGGTCGACCGCTGCGTGGCCAGGTCACCAAGCGCAATACGGAGCGGATCGTCCGCCGCCAGGCCATCGTCGCGGTAGGTGGCGATCAGCAGCACCGGCGCAGCCCGCAGCCGCCGGCCAAGGAACCGCAGCATGTCGACGGTCGCCTCATCCGCCCAGTGAACGTCCTCCACAACCATGATGTTCAGCGTTCCGGATTCGCTGACCTGGCGCAGCAGAGCGCGGAACAGATCCTCACGGGCCGCGCCGGCCCGGCAAAGATCTTCCAGTTCCCCGCCGAGGGTGCTGGCCAAGTCGAACAGCGGCCCGAGCGGGCTGGGGGTGAACAGGCCATCGCAGGCCCCCCACGACCAGCAGGCATCCGCCAGGTCATCGTGCAGCCGCTCCACCAGGGACGACTTGCCGACACCCGCCTCCCCGGCCACCAGGACCAGCCGCCCCTCGCCCCGCCGTGCCTCGCGCGCGTAGCCGGCCAGCGACGCCAGAGACGCCTCCCGCTCCAGCAACTGCATGCTCACAGTGTCCCCTCACCAGCGCCCAGTGCCAACCGGTGACCCCGGCGCAGCCGGCCAACGTGGCGGCTTCTGGAACCCGGACCCGCGGCGCGATGCTGAGCCAGCACCCTGCGCTCGGCACGAGTTATCCCGTCAGCCACACCGCCGTCACCCTGCTGGTCGTCGTTGCGCTCGCGATGGATCACCAGGCCCCGAATCCAGCCTTCCCAGCACCAATCGCACCCCAGGTAGTGAACGCACAGAACTCTCCATCTGCACCCAGCCATCTACCGCAGCGCGGCCCGCATCAGTCACACCTAATCGGCGTTCGGCGCGCATTAGCCCGGTTAACCACCACGTGATCGATCACTGCGCGTGATCACTGAGCCATGGGGGTTCAAGTCGGTTTTCATAGGGTTCGAGTCGGTTCCGCTGGCCGTCAAGCCTGGCTCTGGCCACTGAATCATTCCGGACCAGCAGCTGCCCTAGGCGGCAGGCAGCGTTTCTGCACGTCAGAGGGTGTACGACCTATCCGTCTGCCGGAGATCGACGTCGGCGCTGTAGCACATAGAGCAATGTGGGGATACGGGGTCGATCTCGGACACATTAATTCCCCATATCCGCGCGTTTCCGGGCATGCCGGACCGTCACCCGCGCGCAGACTCCCGCCGACGCCAGGCGATCGGCGTTCCGTGCTTCTTATCCTTCCTGGTCAGGGCTTTGCAGCCAGAGTTAGCTTGCCTTTACGGTGACGGTCTTGGCAGTCTCGGGGATGCGCGCCTGCAATGCATTGGCGGCCGGGTTCCAGGTGAGGGTGATCTCGTGCTCGCGCAGGTACCCGATCACCTCGCCTGGGCTTACCGTGCCCGTTACGTGGGCTCCGGCTCGGGTCCGGCGCCGGGCCCGCGTGGCGGGGGTGGTGAGAAACAGATGCAGGGCGGGCAGGTGCGGAAGCAGCTTGTCCTCGCGGATATAGGTGTTCTTCGGCCGGGACGGGTCGGGCGCCATGGCGCTGGTACGGCCGTGCCGACACCGGTACGCGGCTTTCCCGTTGGACCAGGCAGATTCCATCCGCCGCCCGCACAGCCCGCAGGCAAGCAGCCCGGCAAGCAGGTACCGGCGGAGCACGGGCTCATCTTGCGGTACCGGACCACGCGAGGCGTTGATGTCTTGCGCGGCGACGAAGTCGTCCTCGCTGACCAGGGCCGGGTGCGCGGGCCGGTGGGAGATGACCCATCCGTCGGGCAGGTTCCAACGCTGCACCGGCTTGTGCCCGAGGGTCACATTGGC
>JBEKIF010000115.1:0-9566 GCA_050011895.1 Streptosporangiaceae bacterium
GGGGTGACCGGCCACGGCAGCCAGATCGCCGCGACGCACCGCCGCAGCCTCGAGCGGTTCGGCTTCGACTCGGTGCTGCTCCCGTACAACTTCGTCACCATGCAGAACCCGTACTACGCCGACAACTTCAATGCCCTGTACGATACCTGCCGCGAGCGGCGCGTCGCGGTGCAGACGATCAAGTCGATCGCGCTGCGCCCCTGGGCGGGCCGACCGCATACCCGGGCGACCTGGTACGAGCCGCTTGAGCAGCAGGACGACATCGATCTCGCCGTGTGGTGGGCGATGAGCCGCCCCGGGGTGTTCCTCGACAGCGTGGGCGACGTGGACTTGCTGCCGAAAGTGCTTCATGCGGCCAGCCGGTTCACCGGGGCGCCGAACGAGGCGGCGATGAGCGCGCTGGTCGACCGGACGGCGGCCGAGCCGCTGTTCGTCTGACCGGAGTCAGGACTGCACGAAGGCCAGCAGGTCAGCGTTGATGGTCTTGGCCTCGGTGGTGGGCATGCCGTGCGGGAATCCTTTATAGGTCTTCAGCGTCCCGTTCTGCACGAGCCCCGCCGACAGCGGCCCGGAGTCGGCGTAGGGAACGATCTGGTCGTCGTCGCCATGCATCACCAGGACCGGCACCGTGATCTTCTTGAGGTCTTCGGTGAAATCGGTCTGGGAGAAGGCAACGATGCCGTCGTAGTGTGCCTTCGCTCCGCCCATCATCCCCTGGCGCCACCAGTTCTCGATGATCGCTTCGGAGGATTGCGCGCCGGGCCGGTTGAAGCCGTAGAAGGGGCCCGACGGCAGGGCCCGGTAGAACTCGGACCGGTTGGCGGCCAGCTGGGCCTGGAGGTCGTCGAAGACGCTCTTCGGCAGGCCGCCGGGGTTGGCGTCGGTCTGCACCATGAGCGGCGGCACCGAGCTGATCAGTACCGCTTTCGCTACGCGGCTCTCACCGTGCCGGGCGATGTAGTGCACGACTTCGCCGCCACCGGTGGAGTGCCCGACATGGACGGCGTCCTGGAGATCGAGATGGGCAGTCAGGGCAGCCAGGTCGTCGGCGTAGTGGTCCATGTCGTGACCGCCGCTGGTCTGCGTGGAGCGTCCGTGCCCGCGCCGGTCATGGGCGATGACGCGGTAGCCGTGCTGGAGGAAGAACAGCATCTGGGTGTCCCAGTCGTCGGCCGACAGCGGCCAGCCGTGACTGAAGACAATCGGCTGGCCCGAGCCCCAGTCCTTGTAGAAGATCTCCGTGCCATCGGTCGTCGTGATCGTGCCCATGCGCTGCCTCCGTTGGTCTGCGCTGACGCCGAAAACGTCCGCACCGGCAGCCTAACCATCTTTCTGTCAGCACTCCAGGTCACTCGGGTACCCTCGCGGGATCGCCATCCGATCTGGAACGTGACAGGCCGCGCGGCTCAACCTGGGCGGTGCTGGAAAGGGATCACCTTGGCCGCCGAGGGAGCCGCAGATCCGCTGCCGGCCTGGCCCCCCCACAGCTTCGTCAACCAGAACTTCAAGGTCATCGGCGCCGAATAGAATGCCCTGGTCGATCGTCCGTCGGTGGCCACCAGCGTCCATGGCCCGGGGGCCGCAATCACGGGGTTGCGCGCCCGCTGTGGGTTAGGAGATTAGGGCTGCTGGTGGCGGCCGAGGGCCAGGCGGGCGGCGCTGACGTCTTCCCGGCCGTGTCCGGCGTCAACGGCAGCGTGCCACTGGCGGGACAGCGCGGCGAGCAGCGGCAGCTCGTCGTCACCAGCGGCGCTGATCGCCAGGTCCACGTCCTTGAGTGCCCATTCCAGCGGGAACTCGGGCGCGAAATCGCCTCGCTCCATTTTGTGCAGCTTGGCGTCAGCGATTGGTGCGTCCAGTGGTCCGCCTTCGATGGCCTCGGCCAGCTTTGAGTCGTCGATGCCCAGCTGGCCGGCCAGTTCCAGGGCCTCAGCCACGCCCTCGATCAAGATGGACATGTAGGCGTTGACGGCCAGCTTCATCCGGCTGCCCTGGCCGGCCTCGCCCAGCCATACGGTCCTGCGGCCGATCGCTGAGAACACGGGGCGCACGGCCGCTGCTGCTGCTGGCGGGCCGGAGGCCAGGATGAGCAGCTGGCCGGCCTCGGCGGGGCCTTTGCTGCCCGATACGGGCGCGTCCACGAACATCACGTCGGGGCGCAGCCGGCCGAGCCGGCTGCTGATGTCGGTCGTTTCCGCCAGGCCGATCGTGCCCATCTGCGCCCAGGCCGCGCCCCCGGGCAGCGCCTCGGCCACGCCGCTATCGAAGATCACCGAGGTGACGACGTCGGCAGTCGGCAGCATCGTGATGACGACCTGCGCGTCATGGACGGCCTCCGCCGGCGACGCTGCGACAAGCGCCCCGACATCGGACAGCGGCGCGGTCGCGGTAGATGAACGATCCCAGGCCGTGGTGCGCAGTCCGGCGGAGACCAGGTTGCGGGCCATCGCCGAGCCCATGATGCCGGTCCCCAGCACCGCGACCCGCACGTTCTCGCCACTGGTCTCCGTAGCCATCTGAGTCTCCCTCCGTACTGTTACGACATGCGGTTACGGGTCTCTCGCCCTCAGCAACGCTATCCCTTCCGTGACCGCCAGCCCACCGCGGCCAGCTAGGCCACGGCCAGATCGTCGAGGAGACTTATTGCTACCGTTACGGCCTGGCGGGCTCATCCACCGGCCATCCTCGTCTCGCTGCTGCAGACCGCTGGCACACTCCCCGCGGTCTTGTTCGCGCTGGTCGGCGGCGCGCTGGCGGACGTCTTCGACCGGGCCAGGGTGCTCGTCACGGTTCTCGCTGGCTCCGCTGCCCACTTCGCGTCCGGGATCGTGCCGTCGGGCCAGCGTCGGACCTCGTAACGGAACAGGTGAAAACGGAAAACACCGGTGACGTGCGGGGCCTCGCACCCCTTAGGGTCGACCAATGGGTCAGGCATGCTGGGGAGATGGCTCAACCGCAGCACGCATTAAGGAGGGAGAAAGTCGTTGAGAGAAAGCGCAGCCGTGCCACCGGTAAAGGAGCCTAGTGGCAGCGCCCTGGACGCGGACGGGTACACCGTCGTGCCGACCGGCCTGCCCCCCTCGATCCTCGAAGCAGTCGTGGACGACATCTGGCGCCATACCGGTGCCACACCCCACGACCCCGCCACGTGGTACCAGCCGGCAATCATCCGTCCACGGCCGGGAATGGTCGAGATGTACCACTACCAGTCGATGTGGGACGTCCGGCAGCACCCGGCGGTCTACCGAATTTTCCGCGACCTGCACTGCACGGATGAATTGTGGGTCTCCATCGACCGAGTCGCGTTCAAGCCACCAGTCCGGCCCGACCAGCCCGACTACGACCAGCCTGGCTTCATCCACTGGGACACCGACATCAGCAGGTACCCAGACATCCCATTCCGGCTGCAAGGGGTTCTGGCTCTTGAGGATACGTCCGCCGATATGGGTGGCTTCCGCTGCGTCCCCTCCATCTACCGCGACCAGCAGCGCTTCCTCGACGAACGGTCCCAGGCTGGTCCGGTCCCCCGTGCTCCCGACATCGGCGACCATCCGATCGTCAAGGTTCCGCTGGCCGCTGGCGACCTGGCTATCTGGAAGACGACGCTTTTGCACGGAAACGGCAGAAACTCCTCGCAGCGCCCCCGGCTGGCCCAATACCTGGCCATGAACCCGCTGCCCCCGGCCGGAGAGCAGCGCGAGACGGTACGGCGAGACCGCATCATCTCATGGTCCACCTGCGCGCCCCCAGAGGGCGACGCGTTTCCCGGTGACCGGCGCCGCATCGAGGAGCAGCGGGGCGAACGGGCGTCGCTCAGCCCGCTGGGCCGGCGCCTGCTAGGACTCGACGAATGGGCAGGAGCCCCAGGCACGCCCTGACCGCTCACATCGAAGTACGCGCTCCCCAATCGCGCCGGGCACCCTCAAGCCACCAAACGCGCCGTATCCCCGCTGCCCGCCGAGCCGGGCGGCCGCCATGGTCCATGCGCTGCCCTGGCTCAGGGCCCGCTGCGCGGCCTCAGTGACGAGGTGCTCTCGGGATTCGAAGTGCCGGTAGAAACCGCCATGGGTCAGCCCGGCTTCCGTCATAAGGTCGGCCACGGCGAGGCCGTCGATGCCGTCGCGGCGGATCCTCGGCAGATGCCTGGTCGAAGCGGCGAGTCAGGTGCAGCATGCCGGCGACCGGCAAGTTCTAGTACAGCGGCATGTCCTGCGCGACGAACGCGATGCCGTCCAGCGCGGCCGGGCGGCCGGGACCGGGCCGACCGCGGCGGTGGCTCGGCTCGTGGTCACTGCCGTGCCTTTCTGCTAGGGGGCCAGGTCACGGAGGACATCGCCGAAGGCGCGGACCGCACCGTGGCGGCGCAGGATCAGGTCGCCGATCAGGCCGGTCCAGCCGGTCTGGTGGAACGCGCCGATCGCGGCGCCGTTGTCGCCATGGAAGTACTCGCTGAAGATCAGGTTGTCCTTCCAGGCCGGATCGGTCTGCATCTTCTCGGTCCCGCCGAAGCAGGCCCGCCGCCCGTCGGCGTCCCTGGTGAACAGGGAGATGAGCCGGTCCTGCAGGTCGGCGGCGATCAGGTCCAGGGTCAGCTTCTTGCCCGACCCGGTCGGGTACTCCAGCTCCAGGTCATCGCCGTAGAACCGGTGGTAGCGCTCGAGCATCTCGACCAGGACATAGTTGACCGGCATCCAGATCGGGCCGCGCCAGTTGGAGTTGCCGCCGAACATCGACGTGGTCGACTCGGCCGGCTCGTAGTCGATGGACGCCCGGTAGTCACCGACGTCGAACTGGTAGGGATGATCGCGGTGGTAGGCCGACACGGCGCGCAGCCCGTGCGGGGACAGGAACTCGGCCTCGTCGAACAGCTTGGCGAACAGCCGCTCCAGCTGGTCCGGGCGGGCGACCGACAGCAGCAGCCGCTCGTGGCCCGGCTCGCCGCGCAGCTGCGGCCGCTCGGACAGCTGCTGCATGCTCCCGATCCCCTCACGCTGCAGGAAGTGCATGAACATCTTGTTCATGCTCATCACGTTCTGCAGCGTCTGGCCGTCGATGACCGCGGCGGCCAGCGCCGGGATGATCCCGACTACGGACCGGACCTTGACCGGGACGGCGTAGCCGAAGGGGGTGACCAGCCGGTCGTAGAACAGCCCGTCAGCGTCGTCCCACAGGCCCTGCTGGTCCAGGGCACGCCGGATGCCCGCGAAATGCTCCAGGAACTTCATCGCCAGGTCATGCGACTTGCGCTCGCCGGTCCAGCTGAGGATGCCGGCAATGGCGAACATCGCCAGCGCGTAGGACCCCATCCAGCCGGTGGCGTCGGACTGCTCCAGGATGTAGCCGGCCGGCAGGTGCGAGCGATCGATCGGGCCGATGTTGTCCAGGCCGAGGAAGCCGCCCTCGAAGACGTTGTTGCCCCCGGCGTCCTCCATGTTCACCCACCAGGCGAAGTTGAACAGGAGCTTGTCGAAGACCCGGGATAGGAAGTCGATGTCGCGGCCGCCGTCGATGGCCCAGACCTGCAGCGCCGCCCAGGCGTGTACCGGCGGGTTGACGTCGCCGAAGTCCCACTCGTACGCCGGCAGCGCCCCGTTCGGATGCTGGAACCACTCCCGGCAGACCACGATCAGCTGGTACTTGGCGAACGCCGGGTCCAGGTGGGCCAGGGTCACGCAGTGGAAGGCCAGGTCCCAGGCGGCGAACCAGGGATACTCCCACTTGTCCGGCATGGACATGATGTCGAACCCGTCGAAGTTGCGCCACTTGGCATTCCGCCCGCCCTTGCGTGACTCCGGCGGAGCCGGCTGGGTGGGATCGCCGTCCAGCCAGCGGGCGACGTCGTAGTAGAACAGCTGCTTGCTCCACAGCATGCCGGCGCACGCCTGCCGCAGCACCATGGCCTCGTCGGTGCTGGCGCTGGCCGGGGTGAGCTCGGCGTAGAATTCGTCGGCCTCGGCCCGCCGCTGCGTGATCACCTGGTCGTAGCCGGCGCCGAGCGCGAAGGCGCGCTCCTCGCCGTGACCGGCCGGGCGCAGCCGCAGCCGCAGCTCGGCGGTCTGGCCCGCCGGCACGGTGACCCGGTACCAGAACGCGCACTTGGTGCCGGCCCGCTCGGGGTTGACCGTAGCCGCGCCGTGGATGACATAGTCGTTGATGCCGTCCTTGGTGTAGGGGCTGACCGGGTGGGCGCCGTAGAGCCGGGCCATGTTGGTCTCGTTGTCGCAGAACAGCAACTCCGGCACCGAACCGTCCGGGCCGGCCGCGCCGATCAGCTCCATGGTGCCGCCGATGGGGTGCTCGATGGTGACCGACGCCTCCCCCGAGGCCCGCAGGGCCGGCTTCGCCTCGCCAGGATTAGGATCCCAGGCCCAGGTATTCCGGAACCAGGCGGTTGGCAGCACGTGGATGGTGTCGGCCTCCGGCCCGGCGTTGGTCAGCTGGATGGCCATCAGCAGGTCATCCGGGCCCGCCTTGGCGTAGTGCACCTCGGTGATCCAGTACCGGTCGCCGTCGAACGCGCCGGTGTCCAGCAGCTCGTACTCGGGCTGGTAGCGGTTCCGGCCGGCGTTGGTATCTATCAGGTCCTGATATGGGTACGCGCCCTGCGGGTAGTGGTAGCGCCACCGGTTCCACGCGTGGCTAGGCACCGCGTCCAGGTACCACCAGTACTCCTTGACGTCCTCGCCGTGGTTGCCCTGCGGGCCGGTCAGCCCGAACGCCCGCTCCTTCAAGATCGGATCCCGCCCGTTCCACAGCGCCAGGGATAGGCACAGCCGCTGCTCGATGTCGCAGAACCCGGCCAGGCCGTCCTCCCCCCACCGGTACGCCCGGGACCGGGCGTGGTCGTGCGGCAGATGATCCCACGCGTTGCCGTCGGCGCTGTAGTCCTCCCGCACCGTGCCCCACTGCCGCTCGCTTACATACGGCCCCCACCGGTACCACTCCCCCGCCTGCAGCAGACCGTCTTCCAGCCGCCCGAATCTCGCCACTCGCTCGCTTTCGGCGCCCATCGGCGTCCTCCTTTCGTCTCGGCTACCATCCGCCAGCTGGTGCCGACCTCCTGCTCTCGCCGATCGGTGTGCCGACGAAGCCGCGGCCAGTTGTGTGTTCTTTCCAGCGCGCGACCGGACCCGATCCTGGTTTGGCCTTGAAGGCCAGCCCCCGCGGTGCAAGCCATGCCTTCGAACGCGTCCCTGGTGTGCAAGCGCGGGTCGTCTCACTCACGCCAACCGACTCGGCCGGGCGGCGAAGCAGCTGCCCGCGATCACAGACCACCACCAATATGCCCGGCATGGCTCAGCTCGCACACCAGAGCTTCGATCATCAAGGATCCGCCTCGGCGATCCTTCTCCTGCCCGAGGAGGGCGCCTTGACGCCGCTGGCACCCGGCTGGCCATTCGGCCCGGCTGGCTGTCCGGGCGCCTGTCGACTTATGCCGCATTGCGTTGCACCATAGGTTTGCCTCGCTGTCGGCCCGCCCGGCCGAGAGCGAAACCGCAGCCGAGACCGCCCTCCCAAGGAGATCAGGCCCATGACGCTGGCCGACCCGCCGCAGGACAATCCTGACCGCGAACTCGGCGTGGGCGCGCCGGTCCCGCCCGTCGTCGCGGTCCTCGGGCTGGGCGAGGCGGGCTCGGAAGTCGCCACTGATCTGGCGGCCGCCGGCGCCACGGTTTACGGCTTCGATCCGGAGGTGCCAGCCCCAGCCGCGGTGCACGGGCGGGACAGCGACGCCGAGGCGGCCAGCGGAGCGCAAGTCGTGCTGGCCCTGACCAGCGCACACGAGGCGCTGGAGACATTGCAGCTGGCGCTGCCCGGCGTCGGGGCGGGAGGGATCTACGCTGACGCCAATACCGGCCCGGCCGGGCTCAAGGCGAGCCTGGCGCAGGTCGCGGCGGCTGCGGGCGTCGCGTTCTGCGACGTCGCGCTGATGGCTCCGGTACCGGGGCTCGGACTGCGCACGCCGATGCTGGTCAGCGGTCCGGCGGCAGATGAATACGCGCGCATCATCGGCTCGCTCGGGGCTGCCGTCACTGTGCTGCCGGGCCCGCCAGGCACGGCCGCCACCCGCAAGCTGGTTCGCAGCGTCTTTTACAAGGGCCTAGCGGCCGCAGTGACCGAAGCGCTCCGGGCCGGTCAGGCGGCCGGCTGCGAGGAATGGCTTCGGGCCGACATCGGCACGGTCCTGCAGGATGCGACCGCCGCCACGGTCGACCGGCTCGAGCAGGGCAGTATCCGGCACGCGCGGCGGCGGATCGACGAGATGATGGCGGCCGGCGACCTGCTGGACGAGCTCGGAATACCGCCGCGGGTCGCGCGGGCGAGCCAGGGCTGGCTGGCGCAGCTGCTGGCCGAGACCGAGGCTGAGCGCGGCTGAGCCCTGCGACTTCAGGCCGGCAGCCGCGCTCGTCCTGGTTTTCCGGGGTAGGGCGAACGCGGGAATGATGGCGATCGCCGTGAGTCCGAGGGACCACCTGAAGGCAGTGTCGAACGCGCTCGCCTGTCCCGCGAGACCGCCGGCGTGGTGAGTGACGAGTGCGGTAGCGAGGATCATGCCGAGGATGGCGGTGCCGAATGAGCCGCCAACTTGCTGGGCGATCCGGGTGGTGCTGCTGGCGTTGGGCACCTGGTCGCCGCGGAGTCCGAGGAAGGCGGTAGACATGACCGGGATGGTGATGGCGCCGAGACCGGTGCCGCGGACGACGAGGCTGAGGATGAGGACGATTTCGCTGGTGTGGACGCCGAGCTGGGTGAAGACGACGGAGCCGGCGAGCGTGAGCAGGAAGCCGGCCAGCACGACGGGGCGGAGGCCGATGCGATCGTTGAGCTTGCCGGCCATGTTCCGGGTGAAGAGCATGCCGATGCCCTGGGGGGCGAGGAGCAAGCCGGCGGTGAGGGCGCTTTGGCCGCGCACCTCTTGGTAGTAGAGGGGCAGGAGGAGCAGGTCCCGGAACGGCGATCACGTCACGCTGTCCAAATCGCGTCGAACTGGGTCGGGTTGAGGGGTAGCAGCCAGCAGGCTGTTATGCGCTTGTCCACAACTTCGTAGAGGCCGACAGTGCTCCATCGGTGCTAAATCCCGTCGATTGTGGCTGCTCCGTCTGTGAGCGCGTCACCGCAGCCGCCGTAGAACTCGTTTTGGGCGGCGTGCAATTGGTCCCCAGCAACGCGACAGCAATGTCGCGGTCTAGGCACGGATCCTGCTAATGGTCTGCCTGGCGAGGCACAAGACTCGATGACCCGGGGAGAGCGACCCGCGAGCCACCAGGTCTGTGGCCGGGAGGGGCACCTGGCCCCCTCCCGCTAATTGGTTGCTGCAGTGACGGCGGGGCTGGAATTTGTCTCGTGTCGGTCTAGGCGTCGTCGAGGACCTCCGCGAATGCGATAACTACGCCTCCGGTGGCGTGCTCGAGGGTAGCGCCGACAAGGGCGCCCGCCTCTGCTGCGGCGGCGCTGGCCGCCGCGTAGTCGGCAAAGTACAGGTCCAACAGTCGGTATGCCGGGGTCGGGCTGCCGTCTTCCTTAGGCCAGACCTTCGACGTCTGCAGCCGAGTCAGGCCGGGGAG
>JBEKIF010000116.1:0-9483 GCA_050011895.1 Streptosporangiaceae bacterium
CGAACAGGTACTCCTGCTGGGCGCCCTCGGTCCGCAGCCGCAGCGGCGTGGAGCCGGCTGAGGACTCCAGCCCGACCGGCGTGATGCCGGCGACGGTGAGCCCGAGCTGGTCGCGCACGCCCAGCCGGATCGCCTCGCCGCGCGCGCCGGTCACGTCCACGTGCGCGGTGTTGCCGCGCCGGTAGGTAACCGGGAACAGCTCATTCGGCGTGAAGAACCGGAACGCGCTGACCGGGACCGCGACGCCGAGTGCCACCCCCAGGAGGATGTCGTCCACGTGATCGACGGCCAGGTACAGGCAGGCCAGGCAGAACACGGTCACGATGACCGCGATGGCCGCCTTCGCATAAGAGCGGGGCCGCCCGGGAACCACCAGGGAGTAGGCGATGCCCATCAGGAGGATGGTGAGGATCCCCGCCGGGAGCGCCGGCGCCGAGTACCCGGCCCAGCCCGCGATGATCGGCACACCGTAGGGGCGCGGCCGCGCGAGCTCCCGGTTGATCCAGAACCCGGCGAGCTCGAGGAAGGCCAGGCTGCATCCGAATATCAGCAGGTGCCGCCAGCGGCGGAACGCCATCATCAGCGCCACCGCCGACAGCCCGACCACCGTGGCCCCCCAGCCGGAGCCGGCCACTGAGATCCCTCTGGCGATGCCGGTCAGCCATGGCGTCCGGGCCCGCGCGAAGAGCCGGAGCACCGCCGAGTTCACCTGATCATCGAGCCGCAGCGACGGCGCGCGCACCGAGACCAGGACCAGGCCGGCGAGGACGGCAACCGCGAGGACCAGCCAGGCCCTAGTGCTGACCGAGACCGGGTGCGGCAGCGGCGGTGGCGCACCCGTCGGGCGGCGCCGGCGCGGCGTCCGACGCACGGCGGGACCCGGCGGAAGGCTCGCCATGCCGGCCTGCGTGGTTACCTTCTCCGCCTTCTCGCTCAATGCAACGCACCTCCCATGGAGGCCAGTCCCTGCATCCGCAGCCAGGTCCCGGCCACCCGGCGCGGATCCTCCCCGCGCAGCTCCACCCGCGCGTCCAGGCCGCGCAGCGAGCCGGTAGTCAGCCGCGCCGACACGGTATTGAGCACCGCGAGCAGCTGCGGGCCGTAGCGGGCGACGACAGCCCGGCGCACCAGCGGGACGACGTTCTCGGCCGGCTGCAGGCCGCGGTCGTCGGCCAGCACCACCAGATGGTCCGCGGTGATGGCCGGATCAGTGCTGAACAGCAGCGCGACGCCGATGTCCCCGGCCTCCAGGGCCTGCAGCGTCAGCGGACCCCCGGCGTCGAGCGGGATGAACGCCCGGAAGCGGAGCCCGTAAACCTGCTTCAGCCCGAGCAGGCAGTAGGCACGTTCCGGGCATTCGGGCGGGCCGCCGAACGCTAGCCGGGGCGCCACCCGGGCCAGGTTCTCGATGGACCGCAGGCGGTAGCGGGCAGCGGTCGCGGCGGTGACCACGATGACGTTCCCATCCTGGGCGGCAGACGGCCGGCCCGCCACCAGCCCCCGGGCAGCTACCTGCTCGGCCAGTGCCGTGCCAGTCGCCGCGGCATCTGACGTCGAGGACAGCCGTCCCACGCTGACGAACTCAAGCGCTGACCCGGAGTACTCCGGCACGACCTGGACCAGCCCGCTCATCAGCGCCGGGTCCACCAGCTCGCGAGGGCCCAGGTCCGGCAGGACGCGGACGGGGAAGCCTTTCGCCGCGAGCGCGCCTGCGTAGAGGTCAGCGAGCAGCACGCTCTCCGGGAAATCGAATGACCCGACCGTGACCACGGCGCCGGGTTGGCCGGCGTCGGCCGCCCGGCCAGCCGGCCCGCTGCCGCTGGCGGACGTGCAGGCCCAGCACGCGGCGGCCAGCGCCAGACAGGCTGCGCGCACCATGTTCCGTCGTGCCAGCGCTGCTCTCATCACGTTCCGTGCCGGTCGGGAAGAAAAGGTTGCTCCGCACCTGCCAGGAGCCTGGGATCCCGCTTCCCCGCGCGGTGGCGCGCCTGGGGGCGGCGCTGGCGGCCGCCCGGCGAGACCGGCGCCCCGCCCGGCGCGCCCCGGGCCTGTTGCGGGCCGGCGGTCACACGTACCCCCGGTGCTGCAGGGACCGCCAGCACAGCCAGCCCGGCAGCACGGGCAGCCAGTAGGTCGACAGCCGGTACAGCAGCACGGCCGACACCGCGGCTCCGGCCGACATGCCGACGCCGGTCAGCCCGGCGACCAGCGCCGCCTCGATCGCGCCGAGCCCGCCCGGCGTGGGAGCTGCCGCCGCCAGCGCCGCGGCAGCCAGGTATACCGCGCCGAGCACGACCAGGCCCGGGCCCCCGCCGAACGCCTGGACCGAGGCGTCCAGCCCGGCGATGTAGGCGAGGGTAATCAGGGCCGAGCCGCCGAACAGCAGGCCCAGCTTGACCGGGCTGGCGGCGGCCTGCCGCAGGCTGCCCGCCGCGGAACGGGCGCCGGGGATCAGCTGCTTACGCGTCCAGCGGCGGCCCGGCCGGGTCGCCAGGACCACCCCGATGACCGCGATGATCACCGCCAGGGCAAGCAGGATCTTGCTCCCGGACGGCAGCTTGAACGCCTTGGTGAGGTCGTGGCCGGCCAGCGCGAAGAACACCACGATCAGCACGACGTGCATGACGGCGCCCGCGAGGGCGTTCACCCCGACCGCCGCGACGCTGGCCGGGGTGCTGGTTCCGCTCTTTTGCAGGAACCGGGCGTTCAGCGCCATCCCGCCGACGTTGGCCGGCGACACCCGGTTGATGAACGACGATGCGCCCTGCGCCAGCACGGCCGGGCCGAACGGGACCTGGCCGGGCACCGCGCCGATCAGCGCCATCGCGCTGGCCACGTAGGTCAGCGCGGACAGGGCGAGGATCACCGGCAGCCAGGCCCAGTTAACGTGCAGCAGCGCGTGCCAGCTGCTGCTCACCTGGGCGATCTGCGGCAACAGGAAGTAGAACGCGCCGGCCAGCGCGGCAATCGCCAGCAGGGTACGCGGCCGGACCCGCTGCAGCCGGACGAGGTCGGAGTCCGCGCCGTCGCCGGAGGCCGCGATCGCGGCCGCGCGCGTGCTCTTCAGCAGCCCGTCCTGGCCCTTGATCGCCCGCCGGGCGCTGGCCGACAAGGCGAGCGGCTGCAGCAGCGGCACCGCGGCGGCGACACCGTCGGCGCCGATCACGGCCGCCGCGGCCGCGACGGCCCGGTCCGGGCCGATCCGGCCGGCCAGCGAGGTAAGCAGCTCGGCCACGTCGATGGCCCGCTGACGGCTGGTCGCGGCGAGCTCAGCGAAGCTGAAGTCGACCAGCCGGGGGCAGCCGTCCTGGCTGATCATGATGTTGGTGCCGTGCAGTGACCGGTGCGCGATCCTGGCCTGGTGCAGCCGGCCGACCTCGCGCCACAGGTCCCCGGCAAGCAGGTCAGTGATGCGGTCGGCCGGGACCTCGTCCAGGGACTGGCCCGTTACCAGTTCCATGGTCAGCAGCACCGACCCGTCGTCCGCCCTGATGACCTGGCCGACGTGCGGCACCGCGACGCCGGCCCGCTCGGCCATCACGGCCAGCAGCGCCTCATGCTCGACGGCCTTGAAAAGCGAGGCCGCGGGCCTGGTGTCGCCGACGCCGCGCAGCCGGATGCCGCGCCAGGCCCGGTACAGCAGGTCCGCGTCACGCTGGTCGGAGCCCAGGACCTTCACGAACAAGGCCTGCCCGTCTCCGGTCACCGCCCCGAACGGCCGCGATCCCTTCGCGTGACGCAGCGGTCCGGTCACGTGGCTGACCGGCACGCCGCCCGCGCGCAGGGCTGCTGCCACCCCGGCGGGGCCCATCCGCCGGTCCGGCACCCCGAACACCACCAGCAGGCCCGCCCCCACGGTCACCCCGGCGGCCAGCGCCAGCACCAGCTGCATCGGCAGCAGCCCGCCGGTGATCAGCCGGGCCGCGCCGATCAGCAGCAGCCCCGCCCAGGCCGCCCGGCGCCACGGCCGGCTCAGCCACGGCGCGGCCGCGACCGCGACAGCCGCCAGTCCCGCCAGGACGGCTGGATCGGGGAAGCCGGCGCCGGTCAGCCAGGAACCCTGGCGCAGCCCTGCGGGCAGCGCGGCGGAGCCGCCCGGCCCGGCCAGGTAGGTGATTCCGGCCATCAGCGCCGCCGCGGCCGCGAACCCGCCCGCCACCGTAACGAGGACACGGAACCGGCGGTACCGCAGCGCGGCGACCAGCAGCACGAGCGCCGCCGCCGCGATCGTCACCTGGACCAGGCCAGTCAGCACCTGCCAGGCCTCAGTGGCGGGCCCGACCGCGGTGATCGCGGCCGCGGCTGGCCGGAGCAGGGCAGGAAACAGCGCAGCGATCACCGCCGCGACGGCCAGCACTAGGGCCGCGGCGATCAGGCGGATCACGTCACCTGGATGCCGGTACCGCGTCGGCGGCAGGACCTGGCCCCGCGGCGGCGTCTTCGGCTCGCCGGCGGCCAGCTGTATCGGGGGCGAATCCTTCATGGGCGGGAATCCCGCGCCGGGGCCGTCATGCCGATGAGCCAGCCGGGACAAGGGCATGCTCTGCCCGCGAACCCACCGTCTCCGCGGCGCACCGCCCGCGCAGCGGGACCCGGGGCAAGGCCGGCGCGCTCGTGCGTTCTCAACGTGGCCAGGCCAACGGCGATATCCGGAACAGGGCTGTAGGTGTGCGGCAGGTCGGGCTTGCCGGGAAAGTCGGCGCCGTTGTCGGTGTCACCGGAACAGCCCGGGGTCCGTCGCGTCGGGCGCGCGCCAGCCGAGGTGGCCGGCGCCGCGACACCGGCTGGCGCCGCCTGGCCCGGCCCGGCCAGCTCGCAAGCGCGTGATCGACCTGCCCGGTCCCGGCCACCACGTGCAGCCGGTACCCGTTCACTGCTGGCCCCAGGTGGCCGGCGAGGAGTTTCGGGCAGGGGGCACGTCAGCGGACCCTAAGGCAAAGCGGGAGCCGGTGAGAATCAGGCCAGCGCCCGGCTTGATACGGCCGCGCGGCCATGCCAGAAGCTCTGGTGACGCTGGTGCGCGGCAGGTACCATCGGCTGCAGAACGGCCTGCACGTCGCTGACGAGCAAGACCCGATGGTCGCTGACCAAGAGCGGGCCAGATGAAGGACAGCTGCTGCCCCATGCCACCTCGGCTTCGCTACGCGCTAGGCGCCACCGAGGTCCAGAGCAGCTCGTTTATTTGCATGCAGACGAGATTTCAGGTTCCTCCCGGCACCTTCGCATTCCGGACGCTACGCCCCATCAGTCGAGGAAACAAGAGAGCCGGGGAGACGGTTGCGCGACCGGCGGACACCGTGAGCCGAGCAACGAGCGGTAGGGGCAGAAAACCCGAAATCGGGTGAGTTCGCAACCACAAGGGTGTTGTCGAAGCCTTCCTCCTCGAGGCCCGCAAGGAGAGTTGGTGCATCGCTGGAGGCTTGCAACGGCAGCACGACCTTGCTGTGCACCACGACCGCGACGGGTCCAAGGGCGTGGAACCACTGTCCCTGCTTGCGAGGCGCGGCACCTCCGCCGAGGCCAATCTCCATACTCACGGCCAGTGAGTACTCGTACGTCGTGACCAGCGTGCCGGTCAGCACGCGGACGCGTTGATCGTTCCCGTCATCGATAAGCCTCGGCGCGTCGCGCTCCCTGATCTCGGTGAAGAGATGTGCTGCCGGGAGATCATCGACGACTCGGTCGAACACATCGGGATCAAGCTCGTCGAGTCCGCACCGGAGAGGGTCTCTAGGCCTCCCAGCAGGCCAAGAGGGAACAAGATGAAGGACACGGCGGCCACGAGGCTGGCCACGCCGAGAATCAGGGCGGCCACGCCCAGGCCGTTCCCCGGCCGGGCCGATGGCGGCGCGGCGAGCGGCTGTGCTGATCGGGGGAGCTGCGGAGTGCTCACGATGCCAACCTTCCGCCCGCAAGCCGAGGCGCATGGCGCGGCCTGCCCGGCTGCCGGCCGGCATCGTGACGCGTTTGGGTGTCCATTGTTATTTCTCTCCTGTCGTTGCGGCGCTGTCGCTGGATGGCCGTGAACTCATCACCGCCACGACGTTGGCCAAAGGAAACTGCGCGGCGTCAGTACCGGCCCGTATTACGCCGGTGCCGCTCGACTCGAAGAGGCACAGGCACCTCGACTCTTCCGGAGCGAAGATCCGCTGCAGGTGGCGGATCTGGCCGCCGCGACGTGCCTGCAAACGGGCAGCCTGGTCCAGGGCGTCGTGTGCGCTGGTCATGTGCCCTGACGGCAGTCCCTGAAGGTCGTGCTCGATCAGGAAGTGCCGAAGGCCGGCCGCGCCGCCCACTGATGACCTCCCCAGCCGCCTCCCTAACCGGCGCCGGCCTGACGACCGGCCCGGTTCCGTCGCCCTCGTGATCAGCGTGGCGCATGGGCGTTCTTCCGGCATCGTGGGAATTACTGACTTCGATACGTATTTCAGCGCGGGCGCGGGACGCCTATCGCGCGCTGGTGCCCGGTGTCAGGCGCGAGCAGGCACGCCTTGTCCGTAAGTAGGCGAGGCCTATGGTTGAGCCATACGCGGGCACGGCAGGCCCGAGCCGCGCGGCTGCCTCCGGGGCGAGCTGAGCGCTACCGGCTGCCCGTGGCGCCTGGCTGGGTGTGCTGGCGCGCGCCCCTCCACGGCGGGAGTACGTATGAAATCGCGCACGGTGCTCATAGCAGTGGCCGTCAGCTGGCTGCGCGCACATGGGCTGATCCCGGCGGGGGCGCCGCACGTTGGGTGACGACATCGGGCCCGTGACCGCCGGGAACGGCCCGGCCAGCTTGCCGCCGGGCCCGGCCGTCCATAAGGACGGTCGTCAGCGCCGCCCGACCGGTGCGCCGCCGCCGCTGCCGCACCCTATCACCCTCAGCACAACAGCGTGGCTGATCCTTGCGGCCGTGGCGCTCGCCGGCGCGTTCCTAGCGGCCGAGCACACGCCGTGGCTCCGGATTGATGACCGGGCCAGCACGTGGCTGCTTACCCGGCTGGTCGCGGTCAGGACGCCGTGGCTGACGGACGTGGCCGACGGGATCAACGTGGCAGGCTCCGGCTGGGGTGCCACCGCGGTCGGCCTGTCAGTGGTCGCGCTGTCGATGGTGTTCCGGCGCTGGCGGCACCTGGCCGTGTTCATGGGCAGCCTGATCTTCCTGGAGATTGTCGGGACGTGGATCTACTTCGGGCTGTCACGGCCTCGCCCGTACGGCGTGTCGATGATCGCCGGCTGGGGCGGGTATTCGGGGTTGTCGCCATCGGTGTCGGTCCTCACGATCTTCCTGATGGGCATCGTCTACTGCCTGGCCGTGCCGGGCCGCACCCGCTCCTGGACCAAGGCGGCGGTGGCCGCCGTGATCGCCGTGTTCGCTCTGGTCCGCCTGTACCTGGGTATCGATCACCCGGGCGATGTGCTGCTCGGCGTGGCGTTCAGCGTGGCGATCGCGGTCACCGCCTTCCGTTACTTCACCCCCAACGAGGTGTTCCCCGTCGCCTACCGGCGCGGCCGCACCGCGCACGTGGATGTGACGGGCCGGCGGGGGGAGGCGATCCGCCAGGGGGTGCGTGACCGGCTCGGGCTCACGGTGACCGAGATCAAGCCGGTCGGCCTGGAGTCGTCGGCCGGCTCCACGCCGTTGCGGCTGCGAGTCGAAGGCAGCTCGGAGGAGTTCGTGTTCGCCAAGCTCTACACCAAGGGCCACGTCCGCGCCGACCGCTGGTACAAGCTGTGGCGGACCATCCTGTACGGCTCCCTGGAGGACGAGGCCCCCTTCCATACGGTGCGGCGCCTGGTCACCTATGAGGACTACGCCCTGCGCCTGCTGCAGGACGTAGGGGTCCGCACCGCCACGCCCCATGGCGTTGTCGAGATCACGCCCGAGCGTGAGTACCTGCTCGTCACCGAATTCTTCGCCGGCGCCGTCGAAATCGGCGAGGCCGAGGTCGACGACACAATCATCGACCAGGGGCTGCTGCTGATCCGCAAGCTATGGGACGCCGGGATCGCCCACCGCGACATCAAACCGGGCAATCTCATGGTCCGCTCCGGCGAGCTGCTGCTGATCGACGTGGCTTTCGTCCAGGTGCTCCCGTCGCCGTGGCGGCAGGCGGTCGACCTGGGCAACATGATGCTGGTCCTCGCGGTCCGCAGCGACCCGCAGCGGGTCTACCGGCGTGCGCTGGCCTACTTCACCGAAGCCGAGCTCGCCGAAGCCTTCGCCGCCACCCGCGGCGTGGCCAGCCCGACGCAGCTGCGTGCCTTCATGAAACGAGACCGCGTGACCTGCTCGGCGAATTCCGCGCCCTCGCCCCCCAGCGGCCGCCGATCGTCCTGCAACGCTGGAGCATCCGGCGGGTCGCCCTGGCCGCCGCCGTGCTCGCCGCCATCGTCGTCGCGGTGGTGGAAGGAGGGGGGGCCTTCTACCCGAAGGCCCAGAATCTGGGCGTCTACGCCCCCAGCTGCGGCACCGGCCACTCGATGATCCTCAGCGCCCAAGCCGTCCCGTCGGCGGCCCTGGTTCCCTGCATCGCCGCGCTCCCCTCGGGCTGGAGCATCGGCGGCGCCGACATCGCCAGCGGGCACGCCCGATTCTGGCTGGACTCCGATCGCGCAGGGCCGGGCGCCATCACCGTAACCCTGACCGCGTCCTGCGACACCTCCGGCGCCCAGCAAATCCCCTCCGACCAGCCCGGCACGCGCCGGTTCGAGCATCCGCTGAGCCAGGCGCCGCAGTTCTCCGGCCTTCGCTTCTACACATTCCCCGGCGGCTGCGCCCTCTACCAGTTCAGGTTCACGCAAGGCACATCCCCCGCGCTGGCCGTCGCCGCCGGCAGCGCCCTCTCCTTCCAGCCCCGGTCGGTACTCGTCGGATTCATCCGGCGCACCGAAGGGCTCGCCCTTTGCGGGCGAGGTGCCGCATGCCCGCGATGAGCAAGTAGCCGGGCCGTGTTACGGCTGACGCCCAGCCGGCGGCCACGGCTAGTTGTTATGCCCTTCGGCGCTGGCCAGCACGATCCGTGCCCGCAACGCCAGGTCCTGCGCAGTGCTGCGCGCTTCGCCCAGTTCTCTAATGTGTGCTGTTCGTCCTGCGACAACATCAGCGGCGCCAGCACGGGATCTCCGATCCTCAGCACACTGCACTCCGGCCGCCCTGTCATCATCGAACCAGTCAGCTGAAGCTAAAGGCGACTCAACTGGTGATAGGGAACTCAAGACCGGGACACTAGACGTCAGCGAGCACCAAACCCTGCCAGCACCCGGCACTACCATCAGCGGCACCCTCCACCTCACCGCCGCCATCGACGTGCCGTCATGACCACGGACATGGTGGTGGCCCCCCTACGCTGAGTGCGGATCACCTGCTGCGCGTATCGATGGAACGTTGTCGCGCAGCGCCAAGTCGAACGCGACGTTGGCCAGCGCGCCGTTCCCGGAGCTGCCAGGTTGCGAAGGCGAGGAGTCGTCAGACACAGGTAATGGCGCGAGGCGATGTAGGGA
>JBEKIF010000117.1:0-9731 GCA_050011895.1 Streptosporangiaceae bacterium
CAAGCGGACGCTTGTCGCAGCCAGCAGCCCTGAGAAGCTGACCGAGCAGGTGGAGGCAGCGGCCCGGGGCGAGGCCGGGCCCGATGAGGGCGACAAGACCCAGACGTGGCGTGCCCTCCGCAAGCATGGGCGAGGCTAGCGGCTGCGGCAAAGAAGAATAGGCCACCCCCGGGTAGGTTCCCGGGCGGTCTCCGAGGATCAGCATCCGGTCGGTGACCTCGGTCCGGGCAGTGAGCACGAATCGCTCCGCATAAGCGTTCGCCCCGAGGATTTCGGGGCGGGATCTTCACCGGCTGGATACCGGCGCTGACCAGCGCCGTGTCGAAGGACTCGGTGAACTGCCCAGCCCGGTCGCGGACCAGGAACCGGAAATTTCGCGGCGCGGTCACCGAGGTCCATCAGGAGGTTCCGGATCTGCTGCACAGTCCACGGCCCGTCCGGATTCGCAGTCACGCCGAGGACGTGCACGTAGCGGGAGCGGCATACCGCGCGACGCCGAACCGGCCAGGCAACTCATCGCGCACAGGTCAGCCCTGAGCGCTCCGAGAGCATAACGCACGTATCGCGTGTCGCTCCTTGAGCTTGGAGTTATTAGCCCCGAAGCGCCACCACCTCGTCCACCCCTGCCCGGAGGTCATCGGCGAGTCCGCCGGGATCGGCGATCGCCGACGTATCGGTGTTGAGGCCGATACAGCACTCCCCGTCGTGGGAGACAAGGGTGATCATCGCGGCGCAGCCGGGCAGCGGGCCGAACGGGTAGATGCGCGTGATCCGCGAGCCCGCGATGTACACCGGGTAGGGCACCCCGGGGATACCGGCAACCTGGACGTCGTTCATGCTGGTTAGCCAGCCCGAGACGATGCCGATGACAGGCGCGGGCAGCAAGCCGAGCGCCGGGGCTAGCGCCGCTGGCACCGCGTCGGCCGCAGCGGCACCGGCCGCGCGGGCGGTCAGTACGAACTGCCTCACGGTAGCGATCCTGGCGGCCGGGTTGCGCTCGGCCATGGGCGCGGCGAATCTGGCGCCGGTGAAGCGGTTCCCGCCCTGCGGGTCATCCTGGGTGCGCAGGCTGATCGGGAATCCGACGGTGAGACGGTCGAGGGGGGCGTCGTACCGCTCGTGGTAACGGCGGAACCCGCCGATCACCGCGGCCAGCAGTCCGTCGTTGACGGACCCGCCGGCCGCCTTCGCTCCGGCCTTGAGGTCAGTCAGTGGCACGTCGATGACGTCGAAGTGCCAGCCGCCGCCGCGCCGGGCAAGCAGCGCCGAGCCTTGCGGGGGGGCCGCGTTCTGGCCTGCCCAGCGGGCGGCGCCAAGTGCCCGCCCTGCTACCCGCGAGGCCGAATCCCAGGGCCGTGCCAGCGCGCCAAGGAGCCCCGCACCCTCACGCAGCACCGTCAGAGGTGCGGACCGGGCCGCGCCCGCGACCTGCGTGGCGAGCAGCCCTGCGCGCGACGTCTCGGACGCTGCCGGGACCGCAGGCTCGGGCCGATGCGGGTCATGCTCGGCGCTGCGACTGTGCAGCCGCATCATCAGCTGGACCGCGCCGAGCCCGTCGGTGACGCTGTGGTGGCTCTTGACCGCGTATCCGGCCCGCCCGCCTGCGAGGCCCTCCACGAATAGCGCTTGCCACAGCGGCCGGTCACGGTCGAAGGGTGCAGCGGCGAATTCTTGCACAACGTCGAGCAGCTGGCGCAGCGAGCCGGGGGCGGGCAGGTGGACACGATGAACGTGCCAGGACAGGTCCAGGTCGCCGACTGTTACCCAGGTCGGGGTACCGAGCGCGAACACCGGCTCGACCACCCGCTGCCGCATCCGCGGCACCATGCGGGAGGCCCACTCGTGTGCAGCAAGCAGCCGGTCCCAGTCGGGGGCCGGGTCGAGCAGCTCAAGCAGGCTGACATTGACACGCAGCCGGGGGTCAGCCGCCTCGGCGCGCCACATGGCTGTTTCCAGCGGATTCATCTGGGTGGAGGCGCCCCAGTCCAGCGGCATCGCCGGCGGCGGACCGGGGCTGGCCAGCGCCGTAGCCTCCACCCGACCGGAACCGGCAGTTGGCCAGCTGGCGAGCGTCGCCAGGTACTGCCCGCGGACCTCGTGGATGCGGGAGTCGAGCTCCCCGGCCACCCAGCCGGTGGTGGGGACCGGGGGAAGGACCGCGACTTGCACCGTGCCCGCGTGGATCGTCGTTGCCCCGCGCCACATCAGCTCGCCGGAGTTGCGGATGACGATCGGCACGATCGGCACTCCGGCCTGCATCGCGACGTGAAAGGCGCCCTTCTTGAAGGGCCCGGGTGCCGGGGTCGCCGACCGGGTACCCTCCGGCGCGATGGCCAGCGAGATCCCCTCACGCAGCTTCTGCACCGCCGGTTGGAGGGCCTTAAGCGCCTGCGCGGTGTCGTGCCGATCGATGAACGCCACGTCGGCGAGCCGGAACATCAGCCCGAACCCGGGGGTGTTGGCCAGTTCCTTCTTCGCCACGCCGGTGAACGCGCCGCGCAGCAACTTGGCCAGGATGAGCACGTCGAGCTGGCTCTGGTGGTTGAAAATGAAGACGGCGGGCCTGGTAGCGAGGTGCTCAGCGCCGTGGACGTCCAGCCGCACACCGGCCAGCACACTGCCTACCTCGCCGGCCAGAGTGATGCCAAGGTCGACAGCGTCGCGCCGGGAACCAGTTACCGCCCCCAGCGCTGCGCCCGTGGCGAAGCCGCCCAGCATGCCGGCAAGTCCCCCCGCTGTCCGGGCGATGTCCCCGACCCCCGGCCGGCCGCGGGAGCGGAACCGGGCCACCGGCCACCCGTAATGCCGCGCCGCCGCTTCCAGGTCACGACCGGGATTGATAGCCCGCGGCCGCCCGGCGGTCCGCAGGAACAGCACGTCCTCGTTGCCGTTGGAGTATGCGTAGCTCTCCGGCAGGTCGATGTCGTGCTCATCAGCGAACGCTCGCACCGCGGTGGCCTTGCCTGCCCGCCACAGCAGCGGACCGCCGGGACGGCCGGTGCAGATGCCGTTCACCATCTCCACCGGTGAAACCAGGATGTACTCCACGCCCATCGCCCTGGCCGCGGGCTCTACCTGGAACCGGGTCGCCGACGAGGCCAGCACGACCGTATGCCCGGCCCTGCGGTGGGCCTCGACCAGCCGCCACCCCTCCGGGTACAGTGAGCCGGAGATTCCCTGGACGAACAGCCGCTCTCCGAGCTCGGCGAGCTCCTCCTCACTGCGCCCCGCCCAGGCGCGCATGCCCAGTACGGTGAACCGCTCGAAGTCCTCCTCGGTGGTCACGCCGCGAAGGCCCGTGAGGAGCATCCGCCCCAGGTCGGCCGGTGCGATCTGCAGCGACCTCAGGTGATGGCGGGCGAACGCCGTTAGCGAGTAGCCGTCGATCAGGGTGCCGTCGAAGTCGAGGAATGACCCCACGTGCGGGCCCTGCGGCCCGGCCTCGACGTCGGCGATCAGCTGCTCTTCTGACCACAGCCCGGCGGCGGGCTGGCTAGGGTGCGACACCAACTGCCTCCCGTCGATGCGCTGCATCGATCTCGTCAATCATGATCAGCCGGGCGACGACGCCACGCAGACGCGCGGCGAAGGCCTGCCTGCTTACGGCCAGCTCATCCCGGCCGGGATCGATCAAGTCCAGGTTCGCGGCGAGCTTCACCGCGCTGGAGAACAATTCTCGCGACAGCGACTCCGGCCCGTGCAGGCGCCCCTGGAGCAGCATCTGCTGCCCGACACCGCCACATTCGCCGAGGAACTCATTTTCCACGATCGGAAGGCTCGGGAGGCGCACGGCGAGCCGCTCGGCGACAACGAGCTGCGCGTCCAGGAACGACCGCAACACACGATTGGCCACCAGGACCTCCGAACGCTGCAGCACGGCGCGCCCATCGGCCACCGTCTCCCAGCCGGGATCCAGCCGCTCAAGTTCGGTGCCTAGCTCCGCGCGATAGGACGCCTTGTCTGGGAAAAAGAACTCAAACTTCAGCTGGTCACGCAGCCGCATCGCCTCATCCCAGCGGTCAGCGGGCGCACTGAGCAAAACGAGTTCCGCCACCGCGCGATCGATGAAATGGTGAATCGCGCTGTTGCGGTAGAACGCGGCAACCAGGTGCTGGCCCCGTTCGATGGCGTAGACCGGCTCCTCCCCGCCGGTGTAGACCGTGACCACGGCCTGCTGGGCCAGCGCGTCAAGGACGCGTCGCACCCCGGCCTCGGTTCGCAGCAGGTCACCCGAATGGGGCAGCCCCCGCTCGGCCAGGTAGCCGCGCAGCGGCTCAAGGACCCCGCGCACCTGGCCCAGGGTGAGCGCTCGGTCGCGGACACCCAGTAGCGCGAGCGTGACCAGCGCTGTTGCTGTCACCGGGGTGACCCGGTTGATCCGGACAGCCACCTCGAACGCCACCTTCTGCAGCGCAAGCCGCCGGGTATCCGGGTCGTCGTGGTGGCTCCCGGGGCCGAGGGCCTCCCGCAGCGAAAGCGGTTCCGCAAACCGCACGGCTACCGTGCCGATCCGGGTGAGCTGTCCCTTGGCGTAGGACGCCAGCCAGCCAAGCCCTTCGGCCTTTTTGGCCGCCCCGCCCTGCTCGGCTGCCATTGCCGACACCTCGCGGAGCTGGTCGTAGGTGATTGCCACCGGCACCAGATAGGCATCGTCGGCCTGGCTGCGCGCGACTGCCTCGGCGATGTAGGCCAGCAGGCCGTAGCGTGGCGGGCGCAGCTTGCCGGTCCGCGAGCGGCCACCCTCCATGTACCACTCGAGGTTGAAGCGCTTGGCGAGCAGGTAGCCGAGGTACTCGCGCAGCGCCAACTTGTAAATCTCGTCGTTGCCGACGCTGCGCCGCATGAAAATGATCCCGGCGCGCCTGGCCAGCAAGCTGATCGGCCAGATGCGGAGGTTGTCGCCACCAAGGACGTGGTTTCGGGGGAAATCATGCTCGGCGAGGACGTCGGCGAGCAGGAGCGGGTCTGCGTATGAGCGGTGACTGGGGAGGAAGACTAGCGCATGGTGACGGTTCAGCTCACGCAGCCGGCCAAGCCCGACCGCGTCGGCCTGGACGTCCCACGCGTAGGCGTGCAGCGGGCGCAGCGCGCCGGAGAGCAGGTCGACCGCGATCGGGCTCATGGAGGCAACCAAGCCGTCAAGGGCCGCCCGGGTGCGTTCCGCCGCCTCCGGCTCGGTCAGATCAAGCCGGGCGGCGAGCGTGGCGACCTCGGCGCGGAAGTCCCGGCTGTCCTCGATCGCCTCGATGACGTCTTTCGGCACCTTGTAGCGGTATCCGAGTAGCGCCCGCTCGGAACGATCTAGTGCGAGCCTGGCTTGCCGGGACACGAAATGCGCGAACGAGCCAGCGCCGCCCCAGCGCTCGCGCAGCGCTGCCACGGTGGCGGGTTCCGCGACCACCATCCGTGCCCGGTCGGGCTCGCGCCGGATGATGCGGGTCTGCCAGAACACCGGTGGCCGACGTGGATTGACCTGCGACAGGATGTCCGCCCAGCGGACCCGCCGCTCGCCGTCCCGCTCGCGCGGCAGCCACGCGACGCGAGCGGCAGTCACGACCGTATCCGGCGCCGTTGCGGCTAGCGACCAGGCCAGTTCCGGGCCGTCCAGTGGCAACACCTCGGACGGCTGGAGGTCCACCTCATCCAGCCACCGTTTTACCAGCGCGCGCTCTACCTCGCCCGCCGGCTCGGCGAGCAAGATCAACAGTGCCTCGCCACCGGCAGCGCCGTCACCTGCCGCGGGCTGCGCTGGCCTCGGGCCGCCCATGCTCGGCTCCTTCCTTCATCCACATCCTTGCTCGTCCTGTGGCTGAGGTCACGCCCGGGCGGCTGTCCTGTCTGCCGCCCGCGAGCTGTTCGTATCCCAGGGATACGGCGGCACTACGGTGGCCGACATCGCCCGGCACGCACGTGTCGCGGTCGACACGGTGTACGTAACCGTCCGGCGCAAGGCCGCCCTGCTGCGGGAAGTGCTGGAGACCGCGCTCTCTGGGACCGACGTTGCGGTTCCGGCGCAGCAACGCGATGGAGCCGTTGGATAGGCGCTTAGCCGATGGTTCGGCCTGGGCCAGGACTGGGCCGAGACGCTGAGGTAAAACTCGCGTCGGGCTGTCCGGATTGGATGGCCGATGGGCACGACCTTGACCCGCTGGGCCGAGCGGCAGCGGCTGGCCTGGGCCGGGACCGGCTCGCCGCCGAGGATCGGGTCCGCCGCGAGGTGCAGCGGGCCAAGCAGGAAGCCTGGGACGCGGCCGCGGCAGCCGGGCCGACACCGTGGACCTGGCTGGCCGGCGCGGCCCGGCAATGACCCCAGACGAGGGAATCAAGTGACCCCAGATAAGGAATCAGGGGCTATGAACCGCCAGCACTGAAATGCGGCAGCCAGCCGCCCCGTCGGTCACCAGATAGGTCGCGGTGAGCCGGCTGATCTCGCCGCCGTCGCTCATGTGGCGCGAGAACGTCCCACGGTAAAGAGCCGACGTGGAGTTCAGGACGGTTACCTCAGAGCCGAGAATCTCGCTGCCGTAGTAGCCGGCCGCGCGCATCCCATCAAATTGCTGCTGCACCACCGCAACGACCTGGTCGTCGCTCGTCAGCGCGAAGAACCCCTCGTCGGTGGTGAGCAACAGCGGAACGCCGTAGTAGGCGAGCAGCGAACCAGTGTCGCTCTCGCCTCGCCCACACGCCGCGAACGCGTCAAGGTACTCACTAAACCACCGGCTCACCTCGCTGCTGTCCACGGCCACGGACCATACCGCCGCCGCGCCACTACCGCCAGCGTCCACCACCTGCTCGCCCGGCCCAGCCCCTTCTCCACCTCATCCAGCAAGATCGCTAGCCGTGGGTAAGTCGAATTGCCTCAAATCCCGCGCTGCTCACAAGTCGCATGGCCATCCGCGTCTGCCGCGAGGTGGTCGAGTGCGCGCACGTGCTCCGGAGTGCCTGCGGATATGGGGAATTTTCCTGTTGGCAAGCGCACCACGTGGGCTTCTGCCGCCAGCCGCAGGATCGCGTGCTCGCCCTCCGGCTCGCTCCAAGGCCCTCAGCCCGACGTCCGGCGTCCTGCGGAGTACGGTGACATTTTGGCTGGCCGCTGGCATCGGCCTGCTGCGCTGGCTGTCCTGGAGCCTCCTGGAAGTGAGCCAGCAATGCCATCAACCGCCATGCTTGTCATGGATGTGCAGCAGAGCATTGTCGAGCGCGTCGCCGGCGACGGGGACTACCTGGCCCGGATGGCTGCCGCCATCGATGCTGCCCGCGGCGCAGGGATCCGGGTCATTTACGTGACCGTCGCGTTCCGCCCGGGATATCCCGAGGTCAGCCAGCGAAATAAGAGCTTCGCGGCCGTCACCGGGACCGGGCGGTACACCGAAGGCGGCCTGGCGCACGCGTTCATCCTGCCATCGCCCCGGCCTCCGGCGATGTTATCGTCACTAAACGCCGGGTATCGGCGTTCACCGGCAGCGATCTGGATGTGGTGCTGCGGGCCAGCCACGCCGACAGCCTGGTACTGGCGGGCATCGCGACCAGTGGCGTGGTGCTATCAACCCTCCGCCAGGCCGCCGACCTGGACTACTCGCTCACCGTTCTGGCCGACGGCTGCCTTGACGCCGACCCCGAAGTGCACCGGGTACTCCTGGAGAAGGTGTTTCCCCGCCAGGCAGAGGTCGTCCCCATCGCTGCGTGGACAGTCAGCCTGGACAAGGCAAGATCCAGCCCAGCGGGTCACTGAAGTCAGACTCGCATGCCGCAGCGTGCGCACCTGTGCGGGTGCTCTGTCGAATCGTTCGGGCCGGTGAGTGGGGCCTGGCAAGCTTCGCGTCGCGGGAACCTCGTACGTGAACGGCAACCCGGTCGTTGTCCGGAACTCCTTGTGGCAGCGTGCGCCTCGATCCGCTGCCACACGGCATCGAATGAGTCCATGCCCTCATGATGGAGATCCACCCAGGCGAGCGCCAGAGCTTTAGCGCCACGGTTACCGCATCTGCCTGGCCGTCGCAGCTCATACCTGCCCGGTGCACTCACATGCTGCCGCGAGCGCGCACGGCTGCGGTGATGCGGCTGCGGGGTGGGCTGCTAGGTTGACCGTGTCATGGAGGCCACCATGCCTGCGCTCGCCGCCGCCGCTACCAGCAGGGCACGCTCGGCCGGGTTCCGGCTCTCATGCGAGCCCGCCGTCGGGCAGCTGCTGGCCGTCCTGGCGGCGCACCTGCCCGCCGGCGCGCGCGTTCTGGAACTCGGTACTGGCGCGGGGGTAGGTACTGCCTGGATTGCCGGTGGGCTGCTGCCCCGCACGGACGTCACGGTGACCACCATCGAAAAGGACCCGCAGACGGCGGCTCTGGCCGCCCGGGCGGCCTGGCCGCAGTTCGTTGACCTGCGAGTGGGCGACGCGCTTGACATGCTTGGCAAGGCCGGGGCCTTCGATCTGATATTCGCCGACGCGCAGGGCGGCAAATGGGCAGGCCTTGACCGCACGATCGCCGCGCTCCGCCCGCATGGCCTGCTCGTGGTGGACGACATGACCGCCACCCCGGAATGGACCGCTGAGCAGCACGCCAAGCAGGACGGCGTACGGCAGGCCCTGCTCACCAGCCCGCTGCTCACCTCGATCGAACTCGATCACGGCTCCGGAGTCATCCTCGCCACCCGCCACGCCTGAATCCAGCCCCAAGCGGTTCTCGCACCATCCTCGGCATCCGCTAGTGCCGCGAGTGGAGTGGTCAGCCAGCGAGGCGCTTGCGCAGAGCATCTGCCGGCTGGTCAGCTGCGTGGTGGTTCCCGGCTTCGATTACGCGGACTTCCGCCCGCGCTACCAGTCTGCCCGCGCCGCGGATTCTTATTATCGTGTTGTCCTCTCAGCGATAATCGCGAAAATCCGCCACGATCATGGGAAACTCCGGCCGAGCTGGTGTATTACGCCTTCGGCAATCCGCGGTAAATGAATGGCTCATATCCTGGGGCCGCATGAGTGGTCATAGGAAACGGGCGAGGGGAATCCCATGAGGCGCGCGCGTACCACCCGCGCTTCGCGCGCCGCCGCGGCTGCGGCAGCGATGACGTCACTGGCCCTGGCCGCCGCCGCCGCCCCGGCCGCCGCCGCCCCGGCCGCCGCCGTTGGCCCGGCCACCTCCCGGACTGCGAACCCGGTGACCGCTTATATCGCCGACGCAGGCTCTACTACGGTCACCCCTATCCTGGCCGCCACCAACACTCCCGGACCCCCGATCAACGTCGGGGACTATCCGTTCCTCATCGCGGCTACGCCGGACGGGAAGACGGGAAGACCGCCTACATCGCCGATATGGGCGACGGGGAGCACCCGAGCACCGTCACCCCGATCCAGACGGCCACCAATACCGCGGGGCCCCAGATCCCGGTCGGGATCTGCCCCATGGCCATCGCGATCACGCCGGACGGGAAGACCGCCTACGTCGTCGACGCTGGCGACGACGAAACCTCGGGCCGGGTCATCCCGATCCAGACCGCCACCAACACCGCAGGATCCCCGATCGTGGCCGGGCCCGTCCCGTACGCCATCGCGATCGTGCCGTAACGGCCCCGGCTCCAGTTCTCGGCTCACGAGCGCCCGATTCCCCTCGTACTGAGTCGGCCCCCGGAGCGATTGTGCGGGTCGCCGGTTACCCGGGATCTGGTCGCGCTATCGCGGGGTCAGCACGCAGAACTCATGGCCATCGGGATCGGCCATGACCACCCAGCTGACCTCGCCC
>JBEKIF010000118.1:0-8912 GCA_050011895.1 Streptosporangiaceae bacterium
TGGTGTCTGGAAGATCTTGGCGGATTGACCTGATCTACCAGAGGTCCCGTCTCCCGCCAGCGACAACACGCCGTGCAAGATCTACTTGACTATGCCCCCATACGCCTAACTACGCGGCATTGTTTGCGCCATCGAAGACGCGACCGTAGGGAGCGCCCTTGACTGTGAGCTTGCGCGGCGAGAGGGTGCCCGGCACGGAGGACGGGCCACGCGTGGATCTTGCAGCCGCGGTCATCATCGCAGCGTAACGGCGGCCACCGCCGACCTGCGGGTGCGGGGCAGCCGACCTGGCGGCGGCGGGCCGCGCCCGTCAGGGCTCCCGCCCGAGAGGGCGCGGCCTGGCCGCCGCCTCGGAGTAGGACAGTATCCCCCGCCTTTCTCCGCCCACGGCCTGGTGGTGCGCGTCTCAGTCACGCATCCCGGCTCGATGACTTCGCGTCTACCTGCCCCAGGTGCTACCGCTGGTCCTGGACAGCCAGGAGCAGGGGCCTGGCCCACGCCGGGCCCGCAGGCTGCTGGTTTGCGCGGCCCGGCGCAGCGCTGCATTCCTGCTAGCGCCAGGTTGCCGAATAGTCCCGTAAATCAGATCAAGGCGGCGCCTGCGGCGCCGCCGGCCCGGCGTCTGTGCCGGGCTCAGCCTTGGAGTGTGGCCGGCCCACGCCGGGCCACACTCCGATGTGCGCGAGTCAAGCAGGCTCAGTTGACAAGGCGCACGAGGCCCAGCGCCCGGTCGTCTGGCGAAGGGGAGGCGAAACTCAGCAGCCAGCTACATATTCGCAGGCCAGGCAATATGTGACAGCGGCACCCAAAATTGCCTCCACAAACGCCCGGCCTTTGCCAGACACTACGACCCGGACTCTGGGCACTGCGCCGTCGATTGGCCTCATCTCACGCGCGTCGGCGTGGCAGTTGGCGCTGTGCGGGCGAACGGGACGGCCACGGCCGAGAGCGCGAGCAGCGTAAAGCCAAACACGACGATATGGCCTCTGCTACTGCCGCCGTTATTGTAGAAGAGCGATCCGAAGTACAGGTAGCAGTAGACGCAGAAGGCCGTACCTACCCAGATCCAGCCCACGAGGAGGGCCACCCCGAGCCGACGGGGCATCGCTACTGCTGCCCAGGCTGGCATAACGAGCGCCCAGACAGCGACCGAGATGGATGATACCTCGACCGGTTTCTGGATATTGTGCTCCGCCACCCAGCTGAGGTCCTGGAATACCAGCGCCAGCGCGCCAGCAACGCCGAGCAGGACAACGACCCACGGAAGCGCATCTCGGGAAAGCCGCTGCACAAGGCGGACCTTGGTGGTCCGTGCCAGCGCGAATCCAGCGATGCAGGCCGCCAGCATCAGGCTCAGGTTAGATGCGAGCTGAAGCCAGAAACCAGCACCGAACACAAAACGATCTCCAGCAAAGCCACTGTACCCCCTCCAGAGGTGGCTGACGTTATACGCCAATGCCGAGGTCGAGGCGGCCGCGGCGGCTAGCAGGAGCCCGGGGCCGAACAACGGCCCCGCGCGGCGAATGAGGGTGCATAGGCCCGCGGTCAAGTACAGGGCGGCAGTACCGACCACGAACAACCACCACCCGGATGTCATACGCGAAACAGACAGGGAGATGGTGTAAGAGGAGGTGCAGGCGAGGCAGGTGTCGGACAGATAGGACGGCAACAAGCCGACAACGGCCAGTACGGCGCCCGCGACCGCCAGTGGGCCCGCGAATAGCCGCCAGCGGTCGGTGAAGGCTACGCCTCTCCGGATGGGTGGCCGCGCTGCCGAAGGGGCAGCTGGTGTCATCGACTGCGGCGCAGCGGAGGATTCATCAGCGGTAGTGGCGTGGTCGCTGTGAGGCTCTACGGCGTGCAGCCGGGCGGCCTTCGCCGCATCCTGGCGGCCCTTTGCCGCAGACCGTACCTCCGGCTGGTCGGCGGGGATCTCAGGGGCCATTCCCTCCTGAAAGGCCGGTCTGCTCGGGCGGCGGGTGGGGGGTGTCTGCGCCACCTGGGGCAGGAGCTCGACGTCGATGGCGATGACGGCCGTGCCTGTGGATCCCTTAAGGTCCACGCTTCCGCGCAGTGTCCCCGTGCTGGTGGTGTCGACAGAAATGTCGAAACCCTCGTCGGTCTCGTTCACGCGGATCCAGTCGTGGGAGGCGCGCGGCGCGCAGGCGCGGGCGATGGGGGGGCCGAGCAGCCGGACCATGCGATGCGGCGGGTCTGATCCTTGCCGTCGTTCCCCGAAGTGCAGTTCGGTTTCCTCGGGGTGGACGGCGGCCTGCCGCAGCGCGGCGGTGGCCAGGTCGGCGACATACTGGATATCGGTGCGGGCGAGTTCGGCCAGCGCCCGGTAGGCGCCCGCGGCGACGGGTAGGTCTTCGCTGGCCAGCCGGGATTGCAATTCGTGGACCGCGCCGCGGCGGGTGTACATGTTCGGGTCGGTGATCGCGGCCTGCAGGTCGGGCGGGATCGGGTCCGGGCGGATGCGCCGCCGCCGGCTGCGGGCCAGGTACAGCTCACCTTCTAGCTCGACCTGGCGGCTGGGGGTCTGGTGCGGGTTCTGTTCCCGGACCTTGTCGAAGACGTAGTCGTAGAGTTCGCTGAGCGACACCAGGCCATCCTCGTCGCGGTCCGCATCGCCGGTAGCCAGCCCCTCGACCAGGGCGCCAGTGAACACCGATGGACGCTGGTGCTGGTCGTCGGCGAGCCGGTCTCCTTCGAACGCGTACTCCATCGCGTTAGACGCGGTGATCACCGCCCGGCCGCGCCCGCCGCCCGACCTGCCCTGCGGAAAGCTGTCCAGCACGTTGACGTCCCCGGCCGCCCGGACCGTGACACCCTGGGCGAAGGCGCCGCCGTAGCAGCAGTCCAGCAGGAGCACGACGCTGCGCGACCGGGCATCGCGCATGCACCGCTGCACGAAGTCCGCCGCTACCGCCGTGGATCCGAGCCTGTTCGGGCGAGTGTTGGAGGCGGCGAAGAACAGTTCCCCGGACTCGCTTTTCAGCCCATGCCCGGAGAAATGCAGTAACAGCACATCGTCGGGGCGGCTTTCGGAAAACAGTTCCTCGATCTGCTCCTCGATGACATAAGAGGGCTCGTTCAGTACCACCTGCACGGTGAAGTCGCCGATCTGGGCATCGCCGAGCACCCGGCCGAGCGCCTCGGCGTCCGCCCCCGGGGCCAGCAGGTTGCGCAGCGCCTCCTGCTCGTACTCATCGCTGGCGATGATCAGGGCTTTCCGCTGGCCGCTCACGACGCAGCCTCGCCTGTGGTGTGCCTGCGGACGAACAGCTCGATCAGCCGTTCCTGATCGGCCGCGCTGGCCTGCGAGAGCTCCAGCGCATCCCCGCCGAGTTCCAGCCGCACCGCGCGGCCTGTTCCCGCACCGTGCCGCAGCCAGTCCCGGATCACCGATACCACTGACCGCAGGCCCTCAACCGACTGGCCAACAGCGATCACCAGCGCGCCTGCGGTGGTGACGCCGAACACCCGGGCACCCGGCGGAGGCTCACCAGCTGGAAGCGCACTCACGCCCTCGACATCAAGCCGGAGAAGTTCCGACCGCAAGTAGCCGGTCAGCACAGCGAGCCGCTCGGCGTCCGCGCCCTCCTCCGACAATTGAAGGCGTAATTCTCCGTCCATAAGTCCCCCAAACGATCCCTGCAGAAAGGATGCACCCGTACGCATGTCAGTGCAATAGCGCATGGGAACTCCAGGCGGAGGCGTTAGCAGAAGCGGCAGCACCGTGCACGGACTGCTCTAACCAGAGCAGAGCGCATTCCGTCCGCTGTGATACACCACTTTTGTCAGCGTCACGGAGTTACCCGGGCTGTAGCTTGCTGACCTGCGACTTCGCGCTTGTTCGGCGCGGGAGCTGCGCACTAGCCGGGGTGCTGGCCCGTAGGCCGCGTTCCTGGCGGCTGGCGCCGTCGTCGGTCCATTCGGTCCCGGCGCGGGGGCTGGAGGCGGCCAGGTCGATTCGGCCCCAGCCGGAGTCCGGCAGCACGAGGTCGGGTTCGCGGAGCGCGACGGCCTCCGACGGGCGCAGCGCGGCGTAGTACAGGCGGCAGTGTTGCGTTGGCCGATCGCAGCGAGCGGGAGACTGGCGGGGTGATGTCCTCCGGCTCGTCTTCTGTGTTTGCTGGCTTCCGGTTCCCGCGAGAGGTGATCGCGGTCGCGGTCCGCTGGTACCTGCGGTACGGGCTGTCGTACCGTGACGTGGAGGAGCTGCTCGCCGAGCGCGGCGTCACCGTCGATCACGTCACCGTTTACCGGTGGGTCCAGCGGTTCACTCCCGAGTTCATCGAGGCGGCCCGGTTCTGCCGGCATGCTCCGGGTGACCGATGGTTCGTGGACGAGACCTACGTCAAGGTCGCCGGCCGGTGGACCTATCCGTACCGGGCGCTGGACCAGCACGGCCAGGTCATCGACGTGCTGCTGTCCGTCCGCCGGGACCTGGCTGTGGCCCGGCGGTTCTTCACCCGGGCGCTGCGCGCGGGCACGATCCCGGCCGAAGTCACCACCGATCGGGCCCCGGCCTACCCGCGGGTACTGGAGGAGCTAATCCCCTCCGCGCTGCACACCGTCGAGCGTTACGCCAACAACCCGGTCGAAGCCGATCATGGCCGGCTGAAGGCCCGGCTCCGGCCGATGCGCGGCCTGAAACGCCACCGCTCCGCGCGGATCATCACCGCCGGGCACGCCTTCGTCCAGAATCTGCGCCGCGGCCACTACGAACTCGCCACCGACGTCCCCGCCCGCCACCGGATCCGCTACGCCTTCGACCAGCTCGCCACCGCCATCTGACCAGCCAGCCAGTCCGCACAACCGTGCTCCGGGAATGTCTGCCGATGGCCTAACGCAACACTGCCGGCGAGGGTACTATCTCGCCGGGCAAAGACGACCGCTACGAGATCAAGGCATACGTGCTGACAGCCGCCGGAAGGCTGAAGCGCAAGTCGGCCTACGCGCGCTCGTATGAGGACGCGCGGAAGAAGCTGACCGAGCTGCTCAGCCAATCTGATCATGGCATCCCGGCCGCGTCCCAGAGCTGGACGGTGCCCGACTGCCTGACCTACTGGCTGCCTCATGTCGTCCGCGAGGAACGGCAGCCCAAGACTTACCACGGATACGAGGGCGTCGTGCGGCTCCATCTGATTCCAGGCCTTGGAAAGAAGCAACTCGACAAGCTGATCGGCCGCAATGTCCTTGTCTTCATCACCGGAGTTCGGGAGGAATGCCAATACTGTAAGCATGGCTACGACGCCGCACGCGAGGAGCCGCGTTGCTGTGCCGTCAAGGGCGCCGAGTGCTGCAGGCAAGGCTGTGGACTCGGATGGTTCAGTCCATACACGCCGTACTCAGAAACGCGTTGGAATGCGCCGTCAGGGAGGAGACCATCCGGCGTAACGTCGCCGTGCTCGTCAAGGTCACGACGCCCAAGTACATGGTCAACCGCGGACTCAGGACAGAGCAGGCAAGGGCGGTGCTGAGAGCCGCAGCCGGAAACCGGCTCCACGCTCTGTACGTGCTCGCCTTGTGCCTCGGTCTGCGCCGCGGGGAACTGCTCGGCCTGCGCTGGGAGGACATCGACCTCGACGGCGGAATGCTCGAAGTGGTTCAGACACTTCAGCGCGTCGGCGGAAGCCTTCGGTTTGTTCGCCCGAAGACCGAGGACTCTGAGCGCACCGTGCCGTGCCACTCCCCCGGTTCTGCGTGGACGCTCTCAGCGAACACAAGAAGCGGCAATTCGCCGAGCGTTCCGAAGCTTGGCCCAGACTGGGACGACCACGGGCTCGTCTTCCCCTCGCGCCAGGGAACCCCGACAGAGCCAGACAACCTCCGCCGGAGCTGGAGCACCATCCGCCAAGCTGCCGGTCTTGGCGAGGCACGGCTTCACGATTGCAGACATACATGCGCGACACTCCTGCTCGACCTGGGCGTCCCGCCACACGTGGTCCGCGACATCGTCGGCCATTCAGGCATCGAAGTCGCGATGACGATCTACGCTCACGTCTCCCTGGACGAGAAGCGCAGCATACTCGGGAGGCTGGGAGACGCGCTCGGCTGAACCTCTCTCCAACACGAAGCCGTGCTCTGTTGTACCCTCACGCCATGGATCCAACTCTGTTTACCTCGAAGGAGTTTGGTCGCGTCATGAAGAGACCAGGCGACAAGTGGGCGTTCTGGTACTTCGAGCCGTGTCCCATCCCTCGTGCACTATCTCTCGACCCCGCAACCGTGATTGCTCTATCAGCAGCGGACTCGGCATTGGGCCGTCTCAGCGGCGTTGGACGACTGGTTCGCGATCCAGGCATGCTGGCTCAGCCGTACCTCAGACGAGAAGCTTTGGCGAGTTCGCGCATTGAAGGAACTGTTGCTTCACTTTCAGATGTTCTGCAGGCCGAGGCGAACGATGAGCCAACCGACGACGAAGACGTGACTGAGGTCATCAATTACCAGCGTGCGTTGAGCCAGGGGATCAACCTTCTTGAGGAGCTACCCCTAAGCACCAGATTGGTGCGTGAAATACACAGGACCCTACTAACTGGCGTTCGCGGACAAGGAAAGCTGCCCGGTGAGCTGCGAGACTCTCCCGTCTGGATCGGGTCTGCGACCGACTCACCGGATACAGCCGCGTTTGTCCCTCCACTGCCGGAACAGATAGGCGACATGCTCAGCGATTGGGAGAAATTCCTCAATGAGCGCCCGCAGCTTCCTACGCTAATCCGGTGTGGCCTGATGCATTATCAGTTCGAAACAATCCATCCTTTCCTCGATGGAAATGGCCGCGTTGGGCGCCTCCTTATAATTCTGATGCTGATCAAAGAGGGGCTGCTCTCAGAGCCACTCCTCTACGTAAGTCCATACATGGAGGAAAGACGGCCAGAGTACTATGAGCGACTTCAAGCAGTAAGGGAGCGTGGCAGTATACAACAATGGCTTCAGTTCTTCCTTACCGCCGTCGAGCAACAGTCACGGGATGCGGAAAATCGCGCCCTGAAGTTGGTTGATCTGCGAGAAATATATCGCAGGGAGCTTAAGGGAGTAAAGAACCGCAGTATTGAAGTCGTCGAGCTATTGTTCAGCAATCCGTTTCTAACAGTGCGGAGAGTCGAACGGGCACTTAGAGTGACAAACCAAGGTGCTCGAAATCTTATAGAATCTCTTGAAGGTCGCGGCTGGCTCGAACGCCTGGCCCCGACTGGGCGCGGCGGGCGGATTTACTGGATTGGCAAAGAGGTGTACGACATCATCGAATGACCTGGCGTGGCTGACTCCTCCTAATGACGAACCACACTCTTCACCCAGGGACGATAGGCCAACACAGAGACTCTGAGCGTTGAGGCAACCCTGCTCCGGACCAGCCAGCGTTGGAGCGTCACAGCCACATCCCAACGCAGAGACTCTGAGCGTTGGAACAACCCGGCTCCGGACCAGCCAGCGTTGGAGCGTCACAGCCACATCCCAACACAGAAGCCCTGGTCGTTGGAACTAACAGGCTCCGGACCAACCACCGTTGGAGCGTCGCGGCGACGGTCCAAGAGACTAGCCAGAACCGTTGGAACCAGCGCCAGCCATGAATGTGTATCATTGCGCAAAGATCTAGAGATAGATCAGCGGCGCCGCCGGGACTCGAACCCGAATCTTGTCCTCCGTACCAGGGAGCAGCTCTTATCCATTGAGCTACGGCGCCAGAAGTGGGCCCGGGAGGCTGTCCCGCAGAGACATGCGCCCGGGCCTTCTTCGCGACCTGAGCCTACCAGATGATCACAACGATATGCCTTCGGTCGTTGGATGCCCACCAACACTATGGCGATGATCGTTGTAGGCAGCCTCAAGATGGCGCCGTTGTCGTCAGGGCACTGTTGCGTTGAGCCTTTCCTGCAGAAAGTCAGAGCATGATCGCTCGGAAGCTCCGCTGGTCAGATGGTGATTGCGAGGTCGTCGAAGGCCCTCCGTAGCCTGTGGCGGCCGGGGACGTCGGTGGTTATGTCGTAGTGGCCGCGGCGCAGGTTCTGGACGAACGCGTGACCGGTGGCGAGGATCCGCGCTGACCGGTGACTCTTCAGTCCGCGCATCGGCCGGAGCCGGGCTTTGAGCCGTCCGTGGTCTGCCTCGACCGGGTTGTTCGCGTACTGCTCGACGGTGTGCAGGGCCGAGGGGGATCAGCTCGTCGAGCACTCTGGGGGGCACTGTTGCATTAAGCGATCGCATGATCATCCGGCAGGAAGATTTATCGTCTGCCGCGCTCCCGTGACGGCCAGACAGGCGCTGAGGCCTGTGGGTGCCGGAAATCGTGTCCCTCAGACCTGACCTGGGAATCCTGCACCCGGACTGATCCGGGCGAACGGCGGCGGGGCCAGCCTCGACTCCGGCACGATCAGCTCTCGTGACCTTCCGCCTGCTTTACCTGATCTTCGTCCGGCTGTGCGGCTGGCTCGGCCTTCTGCCCCGCTAACGGCACCTGCGGTCGGTTCTCGCCGAGTACGCCCGGCACTACAACGGACGACGGCCACACCGCAGCCGCGGACTCCGCCCGCCCCGGCCCGACCACCCCGCCGCCGACCTCTCCCAGCAGCGGATCAAGCGCCGGGCTATCCTCGGTGGCCATCTCAGCGAATACGAGCGGGCCGCATAAAAGCCCAGGTCAAGATCAGTGGCCGAGTTCTGCAACCCCACAGGCAGTCCGAAGGCATGGCGGCGCTGGGGCGGCTGAGTCTGGACGGTGTCGAGCTTGGCGTGAGGGATCGAGACTATCTCCTGGATGCGAATAGCAAGCATTCATTAGCAAGCGCGGCGTTGTGCCGAAAACGCCACGTTTGCTAGCATGGCGGGATGATTTTCCACTTCATATGCCGCGGAAACTCGTTCAGGAGTATTATCGCGGAAGCCTATCTGAACTCGCTCGAGAT
>JBEKIF010000119.1:0-13582 GCA_050011895.1 Streptosporangiaceae bacterium
CCAGCCAATCGAGATGACCGCTCGGATCAAGCGCACCCACGTCGTCCACGGCCTGATCAACGAGTACCGCAGGGCTGCCTAACACCAGCTCAGAGCTAGTACGCGAGTTTCGGCACAGCACAGGGGCGCGACCGGCCCGGACGCCTTCGACTGCTCCGGGCTGGCCATGATGGCCTACCGCGCCGCCGGGATCACCATCCCCCGCACCGGCCAGCAGCAGTGGGCCTCCGGCCCCCGCATCCCCGCCTCCCAGGCCCGGCCAGGCGACCTCGTGTTCTTCGCCGGCTCCGACGGCACCATGACCGCCCCCGGCCACGTCGGCATCGTCAGCGGCCACAACACGATGATCGACGCGCCACACACAGGCCAGGTCGTCCGTGAGGAAGCTTCAGCAGCAGCGCAGGGCTGGTCGGCTTCACCCGCCCTTAAATGATCGAGCTGCCGGACGCTCAAGGAACGCCCGGCAGCCCATCGCGGCAGCTAGTGGCTGAGGAAAAAGGCCAGATTCTGGGTGACGAGCGGGAAGGTGGACGGGTCCATGTAGTCGTCCTGTGCCCAGTTGACGTCCATCAGGATCGCGAGCCGTCCCTGGCCGGCACCAAGGTTGTCCCAGAGCGCCCCGGCAGCGTCGCCATTGCTGTCGCTGACGAAGACGTTCGCTGCGGGGACCCCGGTGATGCCCCCGACGTCGTCCCCGGTCCATGTGGTGAGGCTGTTCGGCGTCTGGGCGGCCTGGTCGATGACCGTGGGGTTCACGAGGAGACCGCTTCCGCTGTCCTCATCGTCGGGCATCGCCACCGGGCCAGTGGTCACCAGCGCATTAATGATGTCCTGGTCGGCCTGATCGTCAAAGTTGTTCTGCACTGTGCCGCCCCATTCGCCGGTCAGGAAGACGCTCCCCCCTGCCCGGACGAAGGTCTCAAGTGCCTGCTCATCGGCGGGGCTGGGCGAATCCAGAATGCCGTAGTGCCAGATCTGGCCATACGGCGATAGGTCGGCTGGCAGTGAGGTCACACCCGGCATGGCCGTGACGGTGTAACCAGCAGCGGTGAGGGTATTCGCGAGGTTCGTCATGCCGGACGGGTCATTATCGGTGGGGTCATTGTCGCCGTACAGGAGGATGGTCTTCTTCGGGCCGATCGTGTCCGGCGGAACCAGCTTGTCATACCGGGCCGCCAGGAAGTCCCCGGCATCGACGACGTATGTGTGCTGGTGCCAGAACAGGTCCATGTAATGCAGATGCGGGCACAGGTTCTTGCTGTCCTTGCATGCGAGAAGGTTGCTCAGGCCGAAGTTGCAGATCGGGTCACCCTGCGTGCAGTAGCTCGCGATCTGGCTGCGGAGCGCCCGTGCGACGTTGCGCTTGGAGTGCTCGTAGGCCCAGACCCCGTTCTCTGTGCGGTCGTAGTCGCCGATGTCCACGGAGCTGCTGCCGTTGAAGTCCGCGTCACCGAGCAGGGCAATGCCCGCCACCCGGGCCTGCTGCGCCGGGGTCAGATGGCTGAGGAAGGTGTCCCCGACTACCTGGGCGCCCTGGCTGTATCCCGCAAGAGCGACATAGCTGGCAGGGCAGGCAGAAATAAACTGGCTGACCGCCTTAGCCAGATGCTTGATGCCGGTGATCTCGCTCGTGTGGTACTGGGTGGCTATGTAATGGAGGAAGGACGGAAGGTGCCTGGCTGAGGGATAGACCACCGGGATCGCAGGATAATTCACCTCTTCCGCCGTGGCCCCTGGCACGCCGGCAAGGACGGTTTTCCTCACATCCCAGACGGTATGGCCGTAGCCGGACCAGTCTTTTTTCGTCTCGCCCGATCCGCGGACCCCGAAGAACTTCAGCGGAGAACAGGTCACTGCCTGCGCTTTGACTCCCGTAGCCCTCTGTGACGTCGTTATCCGCTCAGGCGACGTCACAGATCCCGCACCTGCAGGCGGGTTATGACCCTGCTGCGCCGCACTGGCGATTCCCGTGGCAGTAAAGCTCATGGAAGCTGCCGATACAGCCACGGCCACGACTAGCTTGGTGATCCTTAACGCTGAGCGTTCCAGCATGGTCCCCCCTGTATGCGGCTTACGTTATGGAACTCAGACGCCACGGACCGCAACAAGGTTTACAAGGCCTGTGCGGCCCGGCCGGCAGTGGTCCAGGCCAGACCGCGGGCACGTCTGCGGCACCAGCAGTTGCGGCAGTGACCGCCGGCCGGCCACTGGCAGCCGTAGGCGCGTGTTCCGGTCTCGTTCCCGGAGAGCCCCTGACGGCGGGTCACGGCGGCAGGGTGTGGGGCTCTGGACGCCAGTGCCGGGCAGTCCCGCGCGGGTCAGCCTCCGCGGGCAGCGCGGCCGGGGGTGCGAGTTCACGCAGGCTAGGAGGCTGGCGGCGTCAGCCGCCTACTCTGCACAACCGCCAGGCAGCCGTTCGTGCCCGTTAGCGGCCGACCGGACGGGACCACAGGAACATGCGCAGCGTAAAGGCGCTTCCACCCGCGTAGCTGCCGCTTCCGGCCTGGTCATTCATCACCTGCTGGTGATGCATCGATGGGAGACCATTCCAGCTTGGTGTGAGGTGGGGCAACCCTTGCGAGGCCGTCGAGTATCTGCTCGGTGTGCCTGCCTCCGAAGCGAGGGATGACCCAGGTGGTGCCGTCTTCGGTGATACCGAGGTCGTACGAGAGGTGGTTCGGGCTGCGGCATGGGTACTCGCGGCGGAATGCGTCCTGGACCGTCTGGCCAGCTGCCGGATGTACTGCCACCCATCGGTTCTCCTGGGTGGCGGACTTGATCTGCGCGAGGCTGACCCCGGCGCGGTGCAGTTCCTGGATCGCGACCTTGACCGCAGCCTGCTTCCTCATCCGGGGTAGCTGCTGATCGCCGATGGCGAGGTCATAGCGGGTGTAATCGCGGGCCGCGGGCGAGCGCTTGAACAGGATCCCGGCGTGCCCGGGCCGGCCGAGGTCGAGGTTGCCGGCTACCAGGGCCCCGAAGAACGCCCGCGCATACCGGCGAGCGCCGAACACGATGGTGCGCCACACCTCGACCTGGCGCATCGACAACTCCCACCAGTAGCCGCCAGCCCGGTCGGCGGGTGTCAGGGGCAGCGGCAGGCGTGACATCCACCGGCCGGAGAACGCCTGGATGTCCCGCGGTCCGAGCCGGTCGCAGATCAGCCGGAGGCCGTCGGGGTCATCGCAGGAGGCGAACCCGTCCGGCAGCTCAGTGAAGCCGATCCCGGCACGGGTCGCTGGGGGGTATACCGGAACGCAGATCAGATCAGCAGTGCGCCGTCAGCCGGGCCGGAACCCAAAAGTTTCAAAGGCGAGGTGGATGAAATGACCACGTCAGTATTTCCGTCACGTAGCCATGGCCTTCACGAGCGGCCCCATGAAGGATCAGCTCTCCATAAATTCCTCCGCGGCCTCGCCTTCGTCGGGGGATTCCTGCTTATCTGGGCGGCCGCGTGCGTTGCCTTCGGCATACTTAGCGGACTATTGTGGGGGCATAAATGGGAGAGCGGCGCGTTCGTGCTAGCGGTTTTGTCGGCCCCCTTTGTGCTGCCGGGCGGGCTTATCGCGGTCTGGCCAGCGCTGAACAACGCGCTGGAGAGCGGCAAGTCATCCAGGTACGCACGGATCGAGAGCATCACGAAATCTCTCTCACAATTCTGTGAATTCATTGAGGATCTGGCCGACACAGGCCAGTCAGTCGACCGAATCGAACATCATGCGGACCACTACTTCGATGACCACTGGTGAGGGCATTAGTACTCCAGCCGGTGCGCCCAAAGATCATGGAGGTGGTTGTCCAGCGATCATGACCTGATCGGAAGCTCGTCGTCGCCTGCCGGTGAAAGTCCGGTCCGGGTACTCGCGAGGGAGCCCGGTAGCAGGCTGGCGGTCTGGCCTGGAAACGGGCCTGTGCGTGCCGAGAATCTCGTCCGCGGCCCTGACCTGCAAAGTTGCCTTCTCACTCGTCCGGCCTTGATGATCACCAGTCATGTGTCTGCGGTTCGTCTTTCTCCTGACCACGCGGGCGGCCTCCTGGCTGCGGCTGTCTCGGCGTGAGGAGACCTGGAAGACCGCAGAGATCTTGATCCTGCGCCACCAGCTCGCCGTCCTGCAACGGCGGCAGCCGGGCCGGCCGAAGCTGAACTGGGCGGACCGGGCCCTGCTTGTGACCCTGCTCGGCGTGATACCGAAAGCGCGGCGCCAGGGGCTGCGGCTGCTGGTCACACCGGACACGATCCTGCGCTGGCACCGCGACATCGTCCGCCGCCGCTGGGCCGCCAGATCCAAGCGCGGCAGGACCGGCCGGCCGGCGACCCGCCGGAACATCCGGGCCCTGGTCGTCCGGCTGGCCCGCGAGAACCCCGAATGGGGATACCGCAGGATCCACGGCGAGCTCGCCGGCCTGGGGATTAAGGTCGCAGCGTCCACCGTCTGGGAGATCCTCAAGGCCAGCGGCATAGACCCCGGCCGGCGGCAGACCGGGCCGACCTGGTCACAATTCCTGCGCTCCCAGGCCGAGGCGATCCTGGCCTGCGACTTCTTCACCGTCGACCTGCTCGACGGTACACAGGCGTACGTCCTGGCGGTAATCGAGCACGCATCCCGGCGCATCCGCATCCTCGGCATCACCCTGCATCCCACCGGGGACTGGACCACCCAGCAAGCCCGCAACCTGGTGATGGATCTTGGCGAGCAGGCGCACCGGGCCAGGTTCATGATCCGCGACCGCGGATCAAACTTCACCGCCGCGTTCGACGCCGTCCTCGCCGACGCCGGCATCCGGACCGTGCTCTGCAACATCCAGACGCCCCGGATGAACGCGATCGCCGAACGCTGGATCGGGGGGATGCCGCCGCGAACTCCTGGACCGCACCCTCGTCTGGAACCAGACCCATCTGCGACAGATCCTGCGCCAGTACGAGACCCACCACAAATCAGCACCGCCCGCACCGCTCCCTGCACGGCGCCGCGCCGCTGAAACCGCTACCCGAGCCGGTCGACCTCGACCTGTACCGCATCCGAAGACACGCTCACGTCGGTGGCATGATCAACGAACGAGGTTATCGGCACGCACACCCTGTGGGTTCCAGAACTCGGCCTCGAGGCTTGAACTGGTCTTTTACGCGGCTCGCTCGTATTCGTTGATGAGGCCGCCGAGGACGGCCCGGCGCTTGATCGTCTCCTGGGAGGTGTCGGCGACGGGGTGGTCGGGCCGGGGCGGGTGGAGCTGGCGGCCGCGGTGCGGTCGTCGTCCACTGTAGTGTCAGGCGTACTCCGCCAGGACTGACTGGAGGTGCCGTTCGCCGAAGATCAGCATCCGGTCGGTGGCCTCGGTCCGGGCTGTGAGCACGAATCTTTCGGCGTAGGCGTTCGACCACGCCGTCAAGAACACCTGATCCAGATGATCGGTACCGACGTGTGCTGGTGACGCACCGGTTTCATCCGCTGTCTGGCCGGGCTTTTGAGTTCGTCGCGCAGCGTCAGAATTGGGGTGAGGACCGGGTTCATCTGCACGACGAGAACGGCGTGCTGTTCCCGCTGCCTGCCGGGTGGACCGATGTCGCGGCCGCTGACCCCTGGTGACCGGACTGCTCGGTACTCCCTACGGCATGACCTAGGCCAGCTACGACCTGGCCCCGCTGTGCCGCAACGGCCTCATCACCCGCCGTCCCCACGCCAATACCTACGACCTCACCACCGACGGGCTGGCATTCGCGATCTTCTACACCAAGGTCTGCGACCGGGTCCTCGCGCCGCTATTCGCCGCCGGGCAGCCCCAGTCACAACCGCAACCCCGGGCCGCCCTCAGCGTAATCGAACACCGCATCGACGAACGCCTGGCTGCCGCCAGGCTGCCCGCCGCAGCCTGAGAAACTCAGCTCAACTGTCAAACCCCTAGCGACAAAGGGTCGCCAGGGCGTCCTTGCGCGTTTCGAAGATGCGCGACCATACTGGCTTCGGTGGCGCTCGCGGCGAGCGCGCCTTCCTGGGGTGAGTCCCGCGGGGGGAGGGTAGACCGTAATGCCGCTGTACGCAAACGATGTCTCCGAATACGTCGCGCCGCGCGAAACCCGTGTCGTTCGCCTGGTCGCTGAAATCGGCCGTTCCGTGTCGGAGCGCAGCAGGAGTCGCTACCTGGTCGAGGCACGGGTCGATGACGGTCCGCCCTTCACTGGCCAGTTTACCCCTAGCCCTGATTGGGGCCAGGGATCCGATACTCCCGTGCAGTCGATGTCGAATGTCTACTCGGGAGGCCTCACTGGCTCGAGCCTTGGTACTCAGCTGTTCACCGCTCTCTTCTCGGGCGGTCTGAGCCGCTGTTGGGCGAAGGCCGTGGAGAAGTCGCAGAGTCGTGGTGGCCTGCACGTGGTCATCCGCAGCGCGGACCTGTCCGTGCACGCTCTGCCCTGGGAGCTGTTGTCCGACCCGATGGCGTCGACCGGGCCAGTCGCACTGGCCGACGGCTGTTCGGTGATCCGTGAGTACCCGAGACTGTCTAGCGACCCGGTCCCCGTGAGTGAGCCGGTAGACATCGCGGACCTGCACGTGCTGGTGATGACCGCAGCGATTGGTGGCCTCAACGAGGACAACGACCCGAAGATCCTTTTCGAGTCTTTCCCTGGCGCTGATGTCGAGGCTGTACCACACGTGGGTCATGAGTCGCTCGCGCGTGCTCTGTCTGAGCGCGGCCGGCACATCGTGCATCTCCTCGCAAGTGGCGTGCGCGGGCGCCAGGGCCAGCAGTCCCTGATGCTCGGCCAGACCGACATCCCGGAGACCCTCACGGTTTCCGAGTTCATCGATACGCTGGCCGCCCAGCATCATAAGGACCTGCGCCTTGTGGTCCTCGCCGCCTGTGACAGCGACCTCTTCGCCGCCGAACTCGCCCGAACGGTTCCGAACGTTATTGGGATGCGCGGTAGAATCAGTGATGACGGCTGTCTGGCTTTTCTGCGCGGGTTCTACCGCGCTCTTGGCTCGGGATCGAGCATCGACCAGGCTGCGGCCTCAGGACGTGCACAACAGATCGGCTTCTCGCAATCACTTGGGGAGGATTGGGCGCTGCCCGTGCTGTTCCTCGCCAGCCCGACGCCGATTGTACGACGTGCAGCTTCCGCCACGCATGAGCTCGCTCCCGAGCTCGTGCAGCCGTCGCCCTCCGATACGCTCGAGGAACAGACCGCACAGTTCCTTCTTGAAATGAAACGCTCTAACCTGCGCTCCTTGCGCGACCAGTGGGACCAGGTTGACAAGGGCAGCACTCCTCGGTTCATCCAGGACCAAATCGACGCGCTCGACCACGACGTGCAGGAGATCGCCGATAAGGGTCAGGGGCCGACGTGATGAGCCACGCACCCGAGGTCTCGTTCCCTTCCGAAGCCCAATCCATGACCACTGGGCGCATGTCGATCGCCCGGTTCGCCGCGGCCGCTAAGCGCTTGAACGAGCAACGGGCCATGTTGGGTGAGATCCGGGATCTCGTGAGCTCAATGGAGCGCACCCGCCTCGTGCCGTTGGTCGCCGAGCAGGAACTCATCCAAAAGATGGACCACCTCGTATTACGCGCCAACGACCAGATCACCCAGATGGCGTCCGGGATCGCTGCGCAGAACCGCGCGTGCATGGTGGTCCTCGAGTCCCTCGTCGAACGGCCCGAGTGGCATGTCGCGAAGGCGACACTAGTCGAGCTGAAGAAGAGGCGCTTGGAGCTCGACGAATTCGTCCGGAACTTGACCGAGGAGCGGCGCGCATACCGGCTTCCCTTCCAGCGCTTTCACAAGGCGGTCGAGCGAGCCACTCAGTTGCGCATCGAGGTCAGTCCCGACGACAAGCAACTGGCCACCGAGGTCGAGAATAGGTTCCGGTCGAGTGAGCTGGACTTCACGGCCGGCCGTTTCGATACGGCCGCAGTAGCACAGGAAATCGTCCGAACACTGCTCAAGGAGCACAACCTTGAACAGCCCGAGGACTTCGAGAACCACACGGAGCAGATCGAGAGCAAGGTCGCCGACCGCGAGGAGGTCGAACGCAAGATGGGTCGGCGGGCCGAGCTATTTCTGATTTCCGGGCCTTTGGTCGACAAGGACGTGCCGTACAAGGTGATGCTCAGGCGTCCCGGTTATCAACACATCCAGGAGACCAACCTCTACGACGACGTCGTCGTGCTAAAGATGGACCAGGAGCTGTTTCGCGACACGATCGACCGCCTTGCCGAGAACGCTATCGAAGGCATCAGGTCCGCAACGGACCCCACGTCCGTACGCCGGGCGAGGCCGCAGCGTTCGGGCTCACCCGAGCACCTCGACCAGCTCGACCCGGAGAAGCGCCTCGAGAAGATTGGTCGGCGGATGTACAGCCTGCTCATCCCCGACGCCATGCAACGTCTCATCGACGAGACGCCCGGCTTCCCGCTTACGATTACCTCCAATAATCCCGAGCTCCCCTGGGAACTGATGCACGACGGCAGGCAGTACGTCTGCCTGGAGCGGATGTTCGCGAGGATGCCGACCGGTCAGACCTTCCCCCGTCGCAGCCGCGACACCGGCGTGCAAGGAGGCACACAAACCCGCGTGCTTCTGATCAGCTCGGCCTCCGAGCAAGATCTCCCCCAGGCGAAGGAAGAGGTCGATGAGATCGAGGCAGAGCTACGGTCGATGACACCCCAGCAGGTCGCGGTCACCAAGATCGCGGGAACCGAGGTTACCTCTAGTCGGCTCACCGACGAGCTCAGCCTCGGCAACTACGATCTCGTCCACTACGCCGGCCACGCGGGCTTCGACTCGGCGAGACCCGAACTGAGCTACCTGCTACTCCCGAACGGTGAGAAGTTCCGGGCCGAACGAGTCCAGCGGCTCCTCGAAGGTCACCCCGTCGTCTTTCTCAATGCCTGCGAGTCCAGCAAGGCAGGACCCCAGGCGCCTGGGGGGTCGACTAGTGGCATCGTGGCGCAGTCACAGGGGCTGGCCGCCGCGTTCGTATACGGCGGCGCGCAGGCGTGCGTCGGGTCGCTCTGGCCGGTTTTCGACGACACCGCGCGCGCATTCGCCAACGAGTTCTACCGACAGCTGATCAAGGAGTCGCAGCGAGTAGGCGAGGCTCTCCGCGAGGCGCGAGTCAGCAGCCGCGAAACACAGAAGGACCGCGTCACGTGGGCTGCCTATGCACTGTACGGCGAGCCGTCGTACCGCCTCGGCGCGGACTGGGTCACAGCTTGGGTGCCGCCCAACTGACACGACCGACACCGCCGATCTGGCCATGGGGGGACCGATGACCTCGAACAAGAACGTCTACGCACTACTGGTCGGCATCGACCGCTACCCGCCGCCGACCCCGAGCCTCAATGGGTGCCGCAACGACATCGCCGCGATCGAGCAACTGCTCACCGCTCGAGTGAACGCGGACGGTGACACCCTGCACGTTCTCCCCCTGCTCGATGAGCAGGCGACCAGATCGGCCGTCATCGGCGGGTTCCGGAACCACTTGGGGAAGGCCGGTAATGATGACGTGGCGCTGTTCTATTACAGCGGCCACGGCTCCCAGGAGCCCGCGCCCGAGCAATGGTGGGACGTCGAGCCCGACCACCTCGACGAAACTCTTGTTCTCTACGACAGCCGCGAGCCCGGTCAGTGGGACCTCGCCGACAAGGAGTTGGCTGCGCTGCTCAACGAGTTCGCCGAGAAGAGGCCCCACGTTCTGGTCGTCCTTGACTGCTGCCACTCCGGCAGCGGCACCCGCGCCGCAGTTGAGGACGGGCTGGCCGAGCGCAGAGCACCGACAGACGGACGAGAACGACCCATTTCGAGCTTCCTGTTCGCAGCAAATGACGCACAGGCACTTACCAAACCTGCCAACGAGCGAGCCACATTAGGTGACAGCGGCTGGGCCCTACCACGAGCGCGGCACGTGTTGCTTTCGGGCTGCCGGTCGAACGAGACGTCGAAGGAGATCCGGCACGACGGGACAAGTCGTGGTGCTCTGTCGGCTGCTCTTGGCCAGGCGCTGAGCTCGTCGGGCACCGGCCTCACGTACCGCGACGTCCACCGGCAGGTAAACGCAATCATCAGGACCACCGTACGGAACCAACACCCGCAACTCGAGACCTCTTCGTCGGCAGATCTCGACCTGCCCTTCCTCGGCGGAACGGTTACGGCACTGCCCGCGCACTTCGTGATGACTCATCAGGCTGGTCAGTGGACGATGGACGGCGGGACGATGCACGGAATCGCGGCTCCGGTCGGCGATGAAAGCACTCGGCTCCAAGTACGTGACGAGAACGACGTAAGTGTCGCAACGGCGACAGTGACCTCGGTGAGAGCCGGCGAGGCAAAGGTCACCGTGGTCTCCGGCGACCTCGACGAGACCCGGAACTATCGCGCGATCGTGACCTCGACTCCGCTACCGCCGCTCCGGGTCAGGATCGCCGGTGACGAAACAGCAGCGGCGTCGCTGAGGACCGCGCTGAAGGAACGGAACAAGGCCGGACCCCTTCTGGTCGCGGAAGCCGAGCAGGACGACGCCGCCAAAGTGGTCGTGATGGGGACCGAGTCTGGGTATCAGATCACTCGGCCGGGTGGCGAACGACCAATGTCCCCGCGCGCCGACACAGCAGAGCAGGCCGTCCAGATACTTGAGCACATCGCCGGTTGGAATCGGGTCAGCACGCTGACAAACAGTGCCACCCGTCTGCGTGCCGACTCCGTGACTGTGTCGGTGGTCCCAGAGCCCGGTCCGCCCGGTGACCCCTGGGACGTCGACGGCGCCTACCGCTTCACCTACGTAGCGGAGCACGGCCAGAGCAGGCCCCGTAAGTACACAGTCAAAGTGACAAACAACGCCGGCAAACCGCTGTGGGTAGCGCTTGTGGATCTGACCGATACCTACGGGATCTATGCGGACGCTCTGAGCGAGGGGGCAGCGGAGCTCGGCGACAACCAGTCTCTGCCGATCAGGCTCAGCACTGAGGTGCCCGACGGCCTCTGGGAGCAGGGGGTCACCGAGGTAACCGACCTCCTTAAGATCATCTGCAGCACGGAAGAGTTCGATCCGCGAACCCTCGAACAGGGTGACCTCGACATCACCGCCGAGTTGCGACCAAGCGGCGTGCGCGCAGCGCCGAAGTCCACGCTCGACCGGCTGCTGCAACGCATCGGCACCCGCCGCGCACGCCCGGAAGGTGGTGACGGCGAGGCAACTGCTGATTGGTTCGCCCGAGACGTCCAAGTGGTCTCCGTCCGCCCTCGAGAGGGAGTGGCGGTGGCCGAGGGCGCGTCGGTCGAGGTAGCGGCAGGCGTACGCCTGGCTTCACACCCCTCCTTGCGGGCGACCGTGCGGCTGAGCAGTGCACCCGATGCGACTCGTGACCTCCAGGTTGCGCCAGCACCGGAAGCCCTCCGCGACACCGCGCCCTTCGGCCTAGTCGCCACACGTGGTGGAGAGACTGAGGCGGACTCCGTGGTCGTCGAGGTGGCAGCCGAAGACATCAGCGAAGTTAACGCCGACCAGCCGCTTGTGCTGGTGCTCGACCGAGGGCTGGAGAACGACGAACATGTCCTGCCGTTCGCTTGGGACGGCGAGTACTACATTCCTCTCGGCTTCGCCCGTCGCACCGAAACCGGCAGCGAGGTCGTGTTGCAGCGCCTCTCCGCGCCGATCTCCACGGAGCGCAGCCTGACCGGTTCGGTCAGGATCTTGTTCCGCAAGCTGGTTGGGAAGAGGGTCGGGCTCCCGTACGAGTATCCCCTGCTCCGCATGGCGACCGCCTCTGACGACGGTTCCATTGCCTTCGAGAAGGACATCGACCGGATCGCCGCGACGGTTGGCCAGGCAACGGCAGTGGTCCTCTACGTTCACGGCATCATCGGCGACTCCGAAGGCATGGCTCGCAGCAGCCGCGTGTCCGGAAAGGCGACCCCGATTGGACCCGCGTATTCGGTCATCCTGACGTTCGACTACGAGAACCTAGACACCTCGATCGAGGAGAACGCTGCCTCCCTGGCGCATGGCCTGAAGGCCATCGGGCTCGCGGCCGGCCACGGTAAGCGGTTCGACATTGTGGCCCACTCGATGGGTGGGCTGATCTCGCGCCACATGATCGAGTTTGTGGGCGGTGTGGAGGTCAGCCGGCTCATCACGCTCGGCACGCCGAACGGCGGGTCCCCGTGGCCGACCGTGCAGAAGTGGGCCACCGTCGGCGTCGCGTTCGCCGTGAATTCCCTAACCGCCGTGGTGTGGCCGGTGCAGGTGCTCGGCACGTTGCTGGCCGCGATCGAGAAGGTCGACACTGCCCTGGACGAAATGGAGAGCACGTCGGTTTTTCTTGGCCAGCTCGCCCGTGGGCCCGATCCCGGCGTGCCTTATCACGTGATCGTGGGCGACAGGTCGCTCGTCGCAGGGGCGAACGCCGAGGGACTGCTCGCCCGCCTCTCACCCCGCCGCATCGCCAGTGATCTCGTCGACGTTGCGTTCTTCAACCAACCGAACGACTTGGCCGTCTCCGTCGCCAGCGCCCAGAGCATTCCCACCGGCCGTAAGCCTGCCGCGCAGTTCTACGTACTTGCCAGCGACCACGTTAGTTTCTTCGTGAGAGAGGCCAGCCTGGCCGAAATGGCGGAGATCCTGCTCGACTAGCGCGCGTCAGCCTGCCGGTGAGCACCGGGCTCGGTCGACAACGCATCCGGTCGGCCGCGCCAACGCGTCGAACGACCCTGGGGGGTGTTGTGCCGCCCGGAAACTCGATCGTGTCGTTGACCTGGCCGTTCGCCTGCGAGGCTGGCGCGGTGATGGTTGGCTGACCTGTCCCGCTCGAAAATAGGATTCGGTCGGTGACCTGCAGGTCTTCCGCCTGTCAGGCGGCGTGCGAGTACTCGTTGATCAGGCCGCCCAGGATGGGTTTTCGGCGGATCTGCTGGCTATCGACGTCCGTCACCGTGGTACGGGCAGCGTCAAGTTCGTCGTCGGGGACGCGTTGCGCTATGCCCTGGTGCGGCCGGGCCGTGTTGTAGTGCGTCTGGTAGTCGGTCAGGACAGCGCGCAGATGTTGCTCGCTGAAGATCAGCACGCGGTCCAGAAGCTCGCGGCGCAGGGTGCCGACGAGCCGTTCGCAGGTCGCATTGGACCACGCCGTCAACAACACCTGATCCAGATGATCGGTACCGGCGTGTGCGTGTGACGCACCGGTTTCACCCGCTGTCTGGCCGGGAGTTCGAGTTCGATGCGCACCTGTAGCGCTCCATAACTCGATGCGGGCCGTGAGCTGCGGTTTGGCCCGCTGACCGTGATGAGGCAAGATCGCGGACTGTGCCGATTCGACTTCTGTACCTCATCATGACCGCGTCTTTAGCTGGCTGCGCTTTCCAGGGCCGACGCGTCGGACGGGCGCCTCGGCCGCTCGTCACCCGGCCGTAGCTTAGCCTGATCCCATGCCAGCATCCGATGCCGAGCCGAGATCGCCGTCAGCCAGCCCATGGCGGGGGACGGCGTACCAGGGCAGCGAGATCACCGTGTACTTCGACCCGCAGCGATGCCGGCATTTCGCCGAGTGCCTCCGCGGGCTTCCAGAGGTATTCAATGCCAGGCAACGC
>JBEKIF010000120.1:0-8609 GCA_050011895.1 Streptosporangiaceae bacterium
GCCGCCGAGCCGAAGGAAAGACCGACAGGGAAATCCGCCGCTGCATCAAGCGCTACCTCGCCCGCCACCTCTACCGCGCCCTCAGCCACGGCATCCTCAGCAGCACTTGACAAACATAGGAGCGTCATGAAGACCAGGCACTTCCACTGACCAGCACGAATGCGGTGTGACCAGCAAAGACACCGACGGAGAGCAACGCGGAGCGACGCACAACAACACCCGCACACACCGATTTGCTACCCAACGCGCTACCCGCAGCTGGCCCAATAGAACCTCCCTCGCGCCAGAACCGGTCCCCCAGGGCCAGACCCTGCAACTCCGCCACGGCGGCCTCCCGCCACGACGGACGAGCTAGCCGTGCGACCTTCAGCCAGCCACTTAAACGGCCCTCCGGGCACACCCGGCAGATCCTGATACGCCCGGATCTGCCGAATAGTGCGCGTTACTCGCGGGCATCCTTATGCAAGTTCTCGCATAAGCACTCGCTGTCTCGAGGTGGTCATAGGATCTGCGGATATCGGCGGCCTGACATTGTTTCGGCTGCCACGGCACGACATATCACTGAATCGGTTCTCTTTGATTGCCTCACCTGTGTCGCGCGTTTCGTCGTTCGGCGCGCTGGACTGCCCAGAGGCAGCGCCTGGGGCCGTTCGCTTGCGACCTAGGAGTCGATATGGCGTTCAGGGACCGCTCGTCCTCGCGAGTTGACCGGCTCGCCGGCAGAAAGTGTGTTGCCAAAGCGCCACCAAAAGCCGCGCGTGCGTGGTCATGAAGTCAGGCCGTCAACAGCTCCTTGGAGCTTGGGACCCCGGATTGACCAGATCGGTGCTCACCTGCCAGAGCCGTGCCGCAGCGGCCTTGTCATAGCTGCGCTTGGCGGATCTCCTGGGTTTGCTGTTGGCGAAGTAGCAGCCGGTCACCTGTTCCAGACCGGAAGTGACGGCCAGATTGATTGACGTGACGGCGCCCTGGGCCGGGGTTTTCATGAACGGGCGCATGAACGGCACGAGCACTCGCTGGACGCTGCCCGGGTCCTCGGTCCCGAACGATGTGCTCACCACGCCGGGATGCAGTGCGTTGGCGGTGACGGAGGTGCCCTGGAGCCTGCGGGCCAGCTCGTAGGTGAACAGGATGTTCGCGAGCTTGGACTGGTTGTAGGCCCGTGCCCCGGAGTAGGACCGCTCACCCTGGAGATCGTCGAAGTCGATGCGCCCGATGGCCTGCACGTTGGACGAGACCGTGACCACGCGGGCCGGGGCGCTGCGCTTGAGCCGGTCGAGGAGCAGGCTGGTGAGCAGGAACGGCGCGAGGTGGTTGATTGAGAAAGTGCGCTCCAGCCCGTCAACGGTCACGTGCCGGGTGTTCCAGCACCCGCCGGGTTGTTGACCAGCACGTCGATCCGGGGCAGGCGCTGGAGTACCTCGTCAGCCAGCCGCCGCACCTCCGACTGGGATGACAGATCCGCCACGAACACGTCCACCGGCCCGCCGCTGGCGGCGCGGATCTCGCGGGCCGCATCCTCGGCGCGCCCGCGGTCCCGGCCGGTGATCGCCAGGCGCGCGCCCATCGCGGCCAGGCCCAGGGCAGTCGCCCGGCCGATGCCTCCGGTGCCCCCGGTGATCAGCACTGTCCGGCCGGCCATCAGGCCGCTGTGGAACTGTTCCATCGTCGTGCTCCGTCGCTGCGGGCGGTCAGGTAGTGCGGGTCGCTGGTGGCTGGACGGTTCGGTGCGCTCGCGGATTGCGTCGGTCAGGGCGGTCATGGGGAGCGCGGCCATTGGACCGGGTGACAGGACGGAAGCTGGCCTGCGAGGTTCACGAACTCGTCCATCCCTATGGGCTGTCGCAACTCGGCGGCGATGCGGGCGGCGAGAGGGTCGCAGCCGACACTGGCGAGGTGTTCGCTGAGCAGGTCAGCTGCTCGCACGGCATTGCCGGAGGCGGCAGCCCGGACCACTTCGATGTGGTGGCGTTCCCAGTTCATCTGCCGGTGACCAGGACTTCGGGCCGCGGTTCCGGTGATGGCGGCGAGATCGGCGAGGGCGAGCCCGAAGGCCGGGTCGGCGCTGACGGCGCGCCGCAGTGCGCTAATGGCTCCGCGTAGGTCCACGGCTCGCTGTGCTTGCCGGTAACACGCGGCCGCCCGCCGGTTTGCCGTGACCACGCGGCCGTGGTCCTCAACGGCCGGCCCAGCGGCCGCCAGATGATTGTGGCGGCTCGGTGGCTGACCTCTGGCTGGCTGCATGACTGCCAGGTTGCCCGGGTCACCTGACGTCGTGCTGAGGTCCTGCTGAGGCCAGCCGGCCCGCGGCGACGGCCGTCTCTACAGGGCCTGGCCGCTCAGCGAGTGGGTAGCGCGATGCGGGCCGCGAGCGCGGCGACATCCGGCTCGTCGGTGAGAGAGTGATGCACCAGACCCTGGGATCGCTGCTGAGCGAGCGCGACGAAGGCCTCGGTGTTGTGGCCGGTCGGGTCGGCGATCGCCTTGACTGCGGCCACGGCGGTGTCGGTGAGGACTTGCGTGGCCGGGTCCCCGCTCGCCGAAGCGGCTTGGGCGGCATCAGCGGCGAAGACCGTGGCGTCGTCTGCCTGGCCCGCGGCGAGCGCCCACCACGCCAGGCCAGCGAGCACACGTGCCTGGCCGGCGGGAAGGTCCAGGTCCCCGTAGCTGCCGCCTGCCGCGTCAAGCAGCGCCCGCGCCAGGTCACCGAGCCGGCGAGCCACCGCCGCCTGGCCGACCATGGCGTCAGCAGACAGCCACGGGTTGATGCTGCACCCGATCGCCTCCTCGTAAAGGCTGTCGGCCGCGGCGTCGTCGCCTTGCCTGGCCCGCAGTCCCGCAAGAGGGACCAGGCTTAGCGGCACGTACGTGAAGTGACCCGCGGCGCGGCATCGCCCCAGGAGCGTCTGGTAGGCCGCCGAGGCACCATCGAGGTCCCCCCGGGCCTCGGCGATGTAGGCGAGGGCGATGAGCGGAGAGACAACCGCCCAGACCTCCCCCTGCGCGTCGAAGCGTTCGACACTCGAACGGGCAGCTGTCTTCGCATCCTCCAGCCGCCCCACCGAAAACAGGTTCCAGGCGACCATCAAGTCATGCACGGCGAGGAGCCAGGCGTCGCCAGCCCGTTCCAGCAGATCGTACGCCTCGCCCAGCACTTCGAGAGATCTTCCGAACTCGTTCGCGCGCACCAGCACCGCCCCGCAGCACACCAGCGCCTCCGCCAGGCGAACCCGGTCGCCACTGGTCCTCAACGCGGCGGCCGCAGCCTCACATTCAATGACACCAGCCGCGGGGCTGGATGACATGCCCACGAAGAAGCCGTGCCAGGCGTGCGCGGCCGCCGCCAGGCCGGGACGGCGCGGACCTTTCGTACCAAGCGCGTCACCGAGCCAACGCGCTCCTTCGACGAAGTCGCTATTGATGAACCACAGCCATGCCATCCCCGACGCCAGCGACAGCGCCGCATCAGCATCGCCGGCGGCAATGAACCACTCGAGCGCGGACCGCAAGTTGCCCGACTCCGAGGTGAGGCGTTCCCGCCACATCAGACCGGTGGCGCCTCGCACACCCTCGCAGGCCTCCTCGGCCATCTGCCGGTAATAGGCGCCGTGGCTGGCGCACATGGCGTCAACTTCGCCGGATTCACCGAGGCGATCCCGCCCGTACTGCCATAGCGTCTGGAGCTGGGTGAACCGGGCTTCACGACCGGCGCTGGGGGCGGCGACGAGGGACTTGTCGACCAGCCGGCTGAGCACATCGAGGATCTCGCCGTGCGGCACCTCATCGTCGGCGCAGACTGCCTCAGCGGCGGCCAGCTCGCAGCCGCCAACGAACACGGACAGCCGTGCGAACAGGCGACGCTCGTCCTCGAACAGCAGGTCGTAGCTCCAGTCCACCACCGCACGCAGGGTCTGCTGGCGAGGCAGGGCGGTACGGGCGCCCCCGGTGAGTAGCCGGAAGCGGTCGTCCAGACGTTCCGCCACAGTAGTCAACGTCAGCGCGCGGAGGCGGGCCGCGGCGAGCTCGACGGCCAGGGGAAGCCCGTCCAGCCGGCGGCACACGTCCTCGAGGACAGGACGGGTGTGCCCGTCTGCCGCAAATCCGGGCTGCACCGCCCTGGCACGGTCGACGAAGAGCTCGACGGCGGCCGCCACGCCCAGGCCGCCCACCGGCGCCAGGACCTCGCCGGGCACTCCGAGCGGCTCGCGGCTGGTCGCGATCAGCTGCAGACCGGGTACCGCACCAAGCAGGGTGTCAGCCAGGGCAGCCGCCTGGCCGATCACGTGCTCGCAGTTGTCGAGGACCACGAGGAGCGAGCGGCCCGCCAGGTGGCGCAGGATAAGGTCCACCGCCGATCCTGGAGAACTGGGGCTGGCCATGACAGAAGCGGCCGCCCCGAGCGCACCAGCCACGGCTGGCGCAACCCCCTCAGGCTCGCTGACGCCGGCGAGCTCGACCAGCCAGGCGCCGTCCCGGTGGTCGTTGCGCAGGGCGGCGGCCGCCTCCACCGCCAGCCGGGTCTTGCCCACCCCACCGGGGCCGATGAGCGTCACCAGCCGACTGCACCGGACCGTCTCGCTGAGCTGTCCGAGTTCGGCGCCGCGGCCCACGAAACTGCTCAACCGCTCCCGCACGTTGCCCGGTGAGGCCGACGCCGCAACCGCCCGGACAGGTGCCGGGCCTGCTGCGTCGAGGGAGGGGTCCTGGACGAGGATGCGGGCCTCGAGTTCTCGCAAGGCCGGGCCCGGATCGATCCCCAGCTCGCCGACCAGACGGTCACGGACCTCGGTGTAGGCGCGAAGGGCCTCGGCCTGCCGTCCGGCCCGGTAAAGGGCGAGAATGAGCAGCTCCCACAGGCGCTCGCGGAGCGGGTGTTCCCGGCACAACGCTTCCAGTTCGCCGACGAGCTCCCGGTGGCGGCCCAGCACAAGGTCTGCTTCGACACGGGTCTCGATCGCCACCAAGGTCAACTCGCCGAGGTGCGCCCGCTCGGCGTCAGCGAAGCTGGCATAGGCGAACTCAGCAAGCGGCTCCCCGCGCCGCAGCCGCAGCGCCTCGGCCAGCACCGCCGACGCCCGAGCCATCTCGCCCTCATCGAGCAGGCGCCGTCCATCGGCGACCAGCAGCTCGAACTGACCGGCGTCCACATCGTCCGGACCGATACCGAGGGCGTAGCCGGCTTCGCTGGTGACGATCGCCGCCGCTCCGAGGGCGCGGCGCAGCTGGCCGATCTGCGCCTGCAAGGCGTTCGACGGGTTCGCCACCTGCCCGTCACCCCAGAGCGCGTCGATCAGCCGGTCAGCACTGACCGGCTTGCCCCGCTGCAGCGCCAGCAGGGCCAGGATGGCTCGCTGCTTGGCGCCGCGGACCGGCACCGGCACGCCCCCTTCCATGGCCTCGAACTCGCCAAAGAAGCGGACCTCCACGACTCCCACCGTACGCCCCGCCGCTGCCGAGCGGCTTCGCGGCCAACCGGGCCGTCCCCGCCTCAGCGCCACGGCAGTCCCACCTCAGGCCCTGGGCGCAGCCTCGTCAACACCAGCCACATCGGCGAAAGGACGAACAATGACCGAGGCAGGGCTCCTCACAGATCGCCAAAGCCAAGGTCGCCGCGACCATCTGGGCGGCCCCGGCGCCCCCCCGGCGTGCGCCGCGCCACGAGGCGAAAAGCTCGATCACAGTGAGAGAAGGAGAACCATGTCAGCGAGAACCATCGGGCGGTCAGCGGGGGCCCTGTTCCTGCTCGCCTACGTCGTGTACCTGGCCGGCGATGCCCTGGCCCGCTCCGGCTCAGCCGGCACCGTCGCACTGCCGCAGATCGCCGCCCATCAGCTGCAGGTATCAGCCGGAACGCTGCTGATGCTGGCCAACTCCGCCGCCGTTATCGGCATCGGCATCCTGCTCTTCCCCGTCCTCAGGCGCCACCACGAGCTCTCCGCCTATGGCTACCTGGCCGCCCAGGTGGTCCAGGGGCTCATGCTGGCCGTTGGCGTCGCCTTCCTGCTGCTGCGGATCCCGCTCGCCCGGGCCTACCGCGGCAGCCATGCCTCGGTCCTAACCGCGCTGGCCCGCGTCGCGGAGGAAGCCAACCATTACTCCTTCTGGATCGGCATGATCTCCGTCGGAATCGGCGGCCTGCTACTCTGCCGGGTCCTGCTCCTCGAAAAGCTCGCGCCCGCGTTCCTGGCCGTATACGGACTAGCCGGCTACGCGATCTTCCTGGCCGGAGCCATGCTGGAGATCCTCGGCCTCAACGCCGGCGTGGCCCTGTCTATCCCCGGCGGAATCTTCGAAATAGCCTTCGGAGCGCCGCTGATCGCCAAGGGCTTCCCCGAAGGGCAGACCCGCGACTACGAAGGACTGGCCCGCAACGTCCCGCCTGCCATGACAGCACCGGGCAGGGCGCCAACCGCCTGATGCGGTGACCGAGGCCGGCCGAGCCATGCATCTGGTGATGCTGAGCCCGGCCGGCCGATCAACTGATATCAGCTGACAGGTGCAAGGTCAGCCCGTCCGGCTACGCGGATTAGCACGCAGATCACCCGCATATGCGCCGCGGTCGGCAGCGCCGAGCGGAAGAACTTGCGCCAGCTCGGGGGGCTGGGGTGCGCTCAGGCTAGTGATCCACCAGGGATCCGTCGACTGCCAAGCCGACACGAGTTGCATGATTATTCGTGATCTCGGAGCGCCAGGCAAAACTAGCTACAGCACGTTGTCTTATCTGCCCCCAAGTGTCAGATGGGCCCGACCTGGCGGCCTGGAGACGTGGTTGTCACTACGCTCATCGCGTGGCCAATGTTGGCGAGCCCGGTGCATCGCACCCGAACGTAGTGTCCGCTTGGCTGAGGAAACTATGGAGCAGACATCCGCTCGTCTCGGTGGCTGCAATCGCGGTCTTGGCGCTGGCTGTCAGCGTCGCATTGATCTGGCCGATCACTGACCTAATCGCGGCCCACGACGTGGGACTGATCGTAGGTCCGAAGCGTGCAGCGGCTCTTCAGGCGGCGCGAGAAGGCGTGCGAACGCAGCTGCTGACACTGGGCGCCGGAGTGTTCGCTGCGGGCGCGCTCGTGTACACCGCGCGGAACTTTGCTCTGTCGCGCGGTACTTTGGAGGCGACGCGGCGGTCGGTTGAGCTGACCCGACACAGTATCGATGTGGCCGAGCAAGGGCAGGTGACCGATCGCTACTCCAGGGCGATCGAGCAGCTTGGCTCCAAAACGATCGATGTGACCATCGGCGGTATCTACGCCCTAGAGCGCATTGCCCACGACTCCCCGCGAGACCATCCGACAGTGATGGAGGTCCTGGCGGCGTGCATCCGCGAGCACTCCCGCAAGCAGTGGCCAAAGCTACCCAAGGGGAGTGGCGCTGAACTGCCTACGCGCACGACGCGCCCCGACATTCAGGCAGCCCTCACCGTCATTGGCCGCCGGGACGCTCTGCATGACAGACAGCCAATCGACCTAACTGGCGTGAATCTGACCCGTGCGGACCTCACCGGCGCGCACCTCACCGCTGCGCGCCTCACCGGCGCAAACTTCACCGACGCGCACCTCAACAGCGCGGACCTCAACAGCGCGATTCTCATCGGCGCGAACTTCACCGGCGCGGACCTCCACAGCGCGGACCTCCACAGCGCGGACCTCCAGGGTGCGGACCTCACCGCCGCGCATCTCCAGGGCGTGGACCTCACCGGCGCGGGCCTCTCCGGCGCGGACCTCACCGGCGCGGACCTCACCGGCGCGCACCTCAGCGGCGCGGACCTCACCTGTGCGCACCTCACCCGCGCGTACCTCAACAGCGCCGACCTCACCGGCGCGCATCTCAACAGCGCCGACTTCACCAGCGCGTACCTGAATGGCGCGGACCTCACCAACGCGGACCTCGGTACGCACATCCCAACTGCTCTCTTCCGCCCCTATGGCTATCCGATCACAAACCTCACCGACGCGAACCTCACCGACGCCCGCCTCAATGGCGCGACCCTCAACAGCGCGGACCTCACCCGCGCGAACCTCACCAACGCCGACCTCACCGGCGCGACCCTCACCGGCGCGACCCTCACCGGCGCGACCCTCACCGGCGCGAAATGGTCTAGGGAGGTGCCCATTCCTGGGGAATGGGTCCGTGACCCGGGCTCGGGCCTGCTAAGTCGCGCCAACGGCGGCAGTGACGATTCCGGTAATTAGCTTCCGCATGTTCACTCGCGCCGGGTTCGCAGGTAAGCCCAGCTGACCAGCGGCGCATAACCCGAGGCGCCCCGCGCTTCGCGCCCATGGCTTATTTACGACCTCCCACCGTGCCCTTAAGCACAGCTCAGGACCGGCGTTCAGTACAGCAGTGCCCACTCCGATCGCCCGACGGCTTGCATGGTTATGCATCGCCGCTCGGCACGGAGAATGTCCGCTTCTGCCGCGACGGGCGCGCCGGCAGCGGCCTTATCTCAAGAATATGGCGGTCGGGTCGCGGTCGATCTCCAGCAGGAGGCCGTCGATACGAGGCGACGGTGTAGTCCTGTCGTAGACGTGGAAGCGGAGATGCGCTTTGTGTGGCCAGTCCGAGGCTTGCCGGGCCAGCGGCCGTCATGTAGGACGGGTGCATGCGTG
>JBEKIF010000121.1:0-8493 GCA_050011895.1 Streptosporangiaceae bacterium
CAGCGGCTCATCGACGAAGGACTGCGGATGGCTGACCACCCAGGGGTGATCTTCAAAGACGGGCCGTCCGGCCGCCGGGCTGCCCTCGCCTACGGGCCAGACATCTGGGAAATCATCAAGTTTCTGCGTGAAGTCGACGAGCGCGGCCCAGCCGCGCTCGACGCGGCAGCCGAGGTGTTTGCCGTCGACGCCAGCCGGATCGCCACAGCCGTCAGCTACTACGGGGGCTACCGGGACGAGATCGATACCGAGATCAGCGACGCTGATGAGGAATCGGCCCGCGCCGAGGAAGCATGGCGGGTACAACGGCAGCTCATCGCATAAGCCACCCGGCGAGCGCCCGCCTGTTGCTGGACGAGATGTTTTCCCCCGCCATCGCTGCCGCACTGCGCGACCTGGGCCGGGACGTGATCGCTGTGGCTGAGCGCGGCGAACTGCGGGCAATGAGCGATGACGACGTCTTCGCCTGGGCAACTTCTCAACGTCGCTGGCTGCTCACCGAGAACGTCAAAGACTTCCGGCCCATCCTCCTACGAGCACTACAGGCCGACACCGCCACCACGGGAATTCTCTACACCAGCAGCCGCGCCTTCCCGCGCTCAAGGAAGAACCCTGGGCCCCTGATCCAGGCCATCCATGCCTGGATGCTCAACGGGCCACCGGAGGCACCACTCACCGAGGACTGGCTCCTCAACCCGACAAGTCGCTGATCCTCCGGAACCGTCAAAGAAACCGGTTCCCGGGGGGCCTGCTGCGCGGCAGCCGGGACACCCGCGCTGCAGGCGGCGTGCCCCGGCGGTGTCCAGGAGCTCGGCGACGGTCCGCCGGGGACGGGAGTCGCACCGCTTATCAGGATCCGTGCGGAAGTCCCGCAGCAGTTCCATCCGTGCCCTTGCCGCCTGGTCTTCTGCAACCAGCGTCAGAAGCCTGTCCTTGTCACTGACGGGCAGCTTCGCGATATGCCTGGCCAGCGCGTGCATCGCCGGTCACCGTGGGGAGCGCCGCGCTGGTCTCGGCCGCGACCTCCAGAAGGTCGCAGTCGAGGCGGAGGAAGTCGGCCAGGGCGCGCTGCGGAGCGGTGAGTGATCCCAGGCCGGCCGGGACCTGTGGCTCCAGCTCGTCCTCGTCCTCGTCGCCGAAAGCGTCCTCATCGCGTTCCCACACGCCGTAGCCCGACAGCCATGCCAGATACAGCGGACGCAAGTCCCCGGCGGCCAGTCCGGAGCGGACACCGACGATCGTGGACAGGGGTTCCTCGGCGTCCTCCAGCCACTCACCCGCCTCGTCTTCACTGGTCAGCTCCAGGATCACGTGCTCGCGCGTAGTCGACATGCGCACCTGGCCATCGACGCAGTACTGTCCGGCGATCTCCGGGTCCAGGAGCGTGCGCGGCAGCCGGAGCATGACCCGGTGAGTGCCCCAGTTCGCAAAGTACAGATGCGCGTCGTAGTAACGCTCCATCAGCTGGTCCGGAGCCTTTGAAGTCACCCCAGTGGTGATCGTTCGCGAAGCTGGTGGCGGCGATCCTGGCCCGGGTTGAGAACTGGCGGACTTCCGCCTGCTCGGCAGTGGTCAGCGGCCGGTCCACCGTGAGGAACTCGTAGTACTGGTACTCGCTCATCGCCGACCCGCCCAATGCCCGTAGGCCATGATCCACTCCGAACCCGGCGGAGGGGGCGCTGGCAGCGGGAGGTCGAGGATCGCGATCGGCTGCCGGTGTACCCCGCGGACGCAGATGGCGGCGATTCCGCAATCCGTGAGCTTAATACCTTCCACGGTCACCTCGACACCCAAGACCATTGTCGTGAATGGGCGGACCAGATTTTCCTCGATCATCGTATACAAGCCGGCCAGCTGCTCATCCTCGCCATAGGCATCCACGATGGCCTCTTCGACCAGCTCGTCCAGGTCCGCCTTACCCAGCTCCGCCATAGCCCTAACCATAGTGGCCGTGCTTTTCCCGCTGGGCATTGTCAGCGAAAGTCGCGAGTCAATCCCGCCCGTCCATTACGGCCGTCCACTCGCTTGAGAAAGACCGCCCGCAGGTAGATATGGCAGCCGGAAGCGGGCTGCTGGCCGCCGAGCACACCCTGCTGATACCTCATCACGATCGGGGCCGCATCCGCCGCCGACTGGCTGCTGCCTCAAGGCTCGCAGAATGCACTGAACCAGCCGGTGAACGAGGCCCACCCAACGGACCGCCCACCTGGACGGCTCACCACACCCCTGCGAGACGCAAGACATGATCCTGCCGTCACCGCGCCCTCGAACCCAACCACTGCTCAACCGCGCACGACAGCAGCGCGCCGAGTACCGCCAACGACTGCCCACGCTCACAACATCCTGACCAGCCCAAACACAGACCGCACCCGAAGTATCCCGCACCGGGAGCGGCTATCCTAGACCACTCCCTCGCCGCACAGACCGGGCCCAACGGACCGGGTCTGACCTGCGGGTTTGGTGGTGGCAGGTGTTGGGTTCGAACCAACGTAGGCTTAGCCGACGGTTTTACAGACAGGCCTCCTTCACCGCACGGCAAGCCGCTGACCTGCCACGTTACGGCCAAGACGCGCTCAGCCGATGACGGTGTTCCGTCCAGGTTCCGTGCGTTCCCGTCTCCGCATCCGCAGCAGGTCAGAGGTCTTTCTTGGTTTCGCGACAATGCCAGGCGCCAGCAGATAGCCCGGCTCCGCTGCGGAACCAGGGTAGCCTAGGCCGACGATCCGGGCAGGGCAGGCAGGCATGCTTTAGCTGCGAGAGTGCGGCCAGAGATTTCCGTCGACGGGAGAGGTTAGGCGATGCCCGAGATGACGCGGTATGAGCACGGGGTTCCGTCCTGGGTGGACATCGGGACCCAGGACCTGAGCGCGGGGGTGCGCTTCTACTCGGAGCTGTTCGGCTGGGAAGGCCAGGATATGGGCGAGGAAGCTGGCCACTACACGATCGTCACGAAGGACGGCAAGCAGGTAGCGGCGATCTCGCCCGCCCAGGACCCGGGTCCGCCGCGGTGGACGACCTACATCAACGTGGACGACGTGGACGAGGTCGCAAGGAAGGCGGAATCGGCTGGCGGCAAGGTCATCGTCGCCCCCATGGACGTGATGACCGCGGGCCGGATGGCGATCTTCATGGACACCACCGGCGCCGTCATCGCGGCCTGGCAGCCGGGCCAGCACCTCGGCGCCCAGCTGGTCAACGAGCCGGGCGCGTTCACTTGGAGCGAGCTGTCCAGCTCCGACGTCGCCAAGTCGAAGGCGTTCTACTCCGCGGTGTTCGGCTGGGGCTGGGGCGGCGGAGACGATTACCCCGAAGCCCAAGTGAGCGGCCGCACCATCGGCGGGCTCATGCCCCGGCGTCCCGGCATGCCCGCCGACGTGCCCGACAGCTGGCTCGTCTACTTCGGCGCGGCTGACGTCGATGCCGATGTCAAGAAGGCGACCGACCTGGGCGCCGGCGTGATCGCCGACCCGGCTGACATCCCGGGCACCGGCCGCTTCGCGGTACTCATCGACCCGCAGGAAGCGGCGTTCGCACTTTTCCAAAGCTAACCGGGAGTAACGCCCGAGCCCAAGGGCGACTTGCCGTCACCAACGCCAGATCACACTCCGTGACTGGGTTGGTCTATGACAGAGCGCGAGTAGCCGCCGTTCTGGCAGGCGCTGAAGGTGAGGGATACTGCTCGTACCAAGCGATCAGCTGGGCACAGAAATCCGACGTTGACACTCGGCTAATGTAGGCGCCCAGGCAGTGGACCACACGCCCGTTTCTGCCACTTGCCATGCCCAGCGCCGAAGGCGACCCGCGCAGGGTGCTCAACAACCAGCCGACTCAAGTACTCGCTGCCCCGTGCGCTGAACGGCCAGTACGTTACGGAGAGTGATAACAGAAGGTGGCCATGCGCGCGCGTATCCGCCTGATTGAAGAATCCAGGTAGCCGTTATGCGCGCACGTGAGCAGGTCGCGGGCGAGCCGGAGCCGCTCGGCGGCCAGCGCCTGGCGCCTGCTGCGCCTGGTCCTCAGCTACCTGGATGGCCGCGGCAGCGTTGGCGGCGCTCAGGTCCGCGCTGGAGCGCAGCAGCCGCCCGGCCATCCAGCAGCCGGCGGTCAGCACGGCCGAGCCCGCGGTAGCAGCGGGGGCGAAGGCCACGCCCGGCGACGCGGCGGCCAGCGCCAGGGCTGCAGGCGGCGATGGTCAGCGGGGCCCAGAGGACTGTGGGCGGAAACCCGGCCTGCGGATTGGCGGGCCCGGCGAACCTGGTGTAGGCGAGGGTCAGCATCAGCGACACCGCGGCTGAGGCCAGCGGAAAGCGCCGCGCCGTCGCGACCGGAAACGCGATGCCCGCCGCGAGCAGGACCTGCGGCAGCGGGTGGCCCGACAGGACCGGGTAATGTCGAGCGCCGCAGCCAGCGCGGCCGCCGTGACGGCGAGGCTGAGATCGACGGCACGGGAGGAGGCCAGTGTCCAGCGGCTGGGGCCAGGACGCGGCGGGAGGGCCGTGCCGGCGGCCAGCGCCCGCTCGACCTGCGCCCGCAGATGGCTGAGCGCCGGCGCAGGCCTGGTGTCCTGCCCCGGCCTATGATCCCGTAGCTCGTTGACCAGCCGGCGGAGCTCGGTGAGCAGGGCACGGCTGATCCGAAGGGTCATCGAGCTGGTGAAGGCCGCCATCAAGCCCAGAGGCATCCTCCACCCCAACCTTCGAGGGGCGCTCTTCCTCCGCCGCGGCCAGCTTTTATGCTCGACTGGCCCGCTACTCCAGCGAAGGAGGCATCTGCACGTGGAGTCTGCTCGCCATCATCGTCGGCCTTCGCCGCGGCCTGGCGGACAGCTGGTGGCGGCGGGCGGTCAGATGCCGCTGATCGGCCGCATATTTCCCGCTCCCGTCGCCGCGAAGGTCCCGGAGGTCATCTTCCTGTTCTGGGTGGTGAAGATCCTTACTACGGCCGGCGGAGAGGCCACGTCGGACTACCTGAAGACGTTCGGCAACATCAAAGGCGGCGGCATCGAGGTGGTCCTGTTCGCCGCGGGGCTGGTGCTGCAATTCGGCACCCGCCGGTACCGGGCCTTTGCGTACTGGTTCCTGGCCTATGCCATCGCCATTTTCGGCACCGGTGTCTCCGATTTCCTCCATCTCGACGTGCGCATTCCCTATGCTGGGACAACCCTGCTGTGGGCGGTAATTCTCGCCGCGATCTTCTGGCTATGGCAGCGCAGCGAGGGCACGCTCTCCATCCACAGCATCACGACGCAACGTCGCGAATCCTTCTACTGGGCGACCGTGTTCGCCACCTTCGCCCTCGGCACCGCGCTCGGGGACTTCACCGCCACCTCCCTCCACCTCGGCTACCTGGCCTCGGGCATCCTCTTCGGCGTCGTCATCCTGCTCCCAGCCCTGGCGTGGTGGCAATTCGGCCTGAACAGCATCGCCGCTTTCTGGATGTCTTACGTCGTCACGCGCCCTCTCGGGGCGTCTTTCGCCGACTACATCAGCAAGCCCCAGAACATCAGCGGGATCAACTTTGGAGACGGTCCCACCGCGATCGTGTTCGCCATCGCCGTCTTCGTGCTGGTCTCGTACCTCGCCGTCGCCCGCCCGGACATCCAGCGGCCGCTCACTACCCCCGCCCCGAGGGGACAGCGGACGGCTCCGCCCGAGCTCCTCGACACCGGCGATCTCGAGCCCGACGTGGAGTAGGTAGAACGGACGTCCCCGCAGGGATATCAAGGCGAACTGGTCATCGGCCGGCTGCGTGCATCCTCGGCAGCTGGCAGAGACCTGCGAGGTGGTGGTTCGCCTGCCGCTCGGCTCTGGCGTGAGGTGTTGATGATTGTGAGGCGGTTGGGCTTGCCCGCCCGATGTGCTGGGTCGGTCGGCAGAGGCACGCCCGCAGCGCTGGCGGCCGGGAGGGAAACACTGGGCCGCCGGGCGAGGGGTGCAGTGATTGACCATGCGCGAGATTGTTCAGGAGGCCGATCATGTCCTTTCCAGCGGGTCTCGCGCGGCACCCGGCCGTGCCGGCACGCTGAACTTGATCATGTCGTTTCCGGTGCTCACTCGGGGGCGGGGCGGCGGCTGGAGTCACGGGCGCCGAGGAGCGTGACGGCCACGATCCCGGCGGTGAATACGCCGCATGCGCAGAGCGCCCCGCCGAGGTCGTGTGGCGGCCGGGCTGGCCAGATCCACGGCGTGGTCCAGGCCCCGGCGAGCGCGCCTTCGGTGACCAGCAGGTAGGCCATCGGGCCGGTCCAGGCGAACGCACCGGTGCGCGCGGCCGGCGGACAGCAGGGCGGTGCCGGTCCCGGAACCCAGCACCGGCGACCCGGCCGCGTGCCGCCCGGAGCGCGACGGTTCCCTTGACCGCGGTCCAGGCGCTCCGGTCGCTCCAGCTCGCCGTGAACAAATCCATTGGCGATTCGGATATACGCATATTTCGGGCTCCGGCGAACCTGGCCAGCACGTCGTAACCTAGAAGCAGGGATTGCCGGAACCCTCCGCTGGAGGAAACGATGCCGCCGGAACCAGGCCATGGAATGCTTCCCGGCGGATACGGCAACATGCGAGCCTCGACAGCGGACAGGGAACGCGCAATCGACGTTCTCAAGGCGGCCTTTGCCGAAGGCAGGCTGACCCAGGACGAATGCGAGCAGCGGGCCGGGCAGGCCTTCAGCGCACGAACCTACGCCGAGCTTGTCACGCTAACTGCCGACCTGCCTGCGGGCCCGCTCGGCACCCTGGTCCCCCAGCTGCCCGGCTATCACCTGCCGCCCCCGTCCCGTCCAATGAACAGGCTGGCCGTCGCCTCCCTGGTGATCGCGCTGATGCCCGTCATACCGCTGCTCGCCGTTTTCACTGGACTCATCGCGCACGGTCAGATCCAGGAGCGGGGCGAGCGAGGCGCCGGCGTTGCCACCGCCGGCATCCTGATCGGAGGGCTCGTCTCTCTGTTGTTCATGTTCTACGTTCTGCGCAGCTGACGGGACATCGCGTCAACTTTCCGTTAGCTGCCAGGTCAGTCTGCAGCGCGTGCCCGCCGGCCAGCCCTAGCCAACCCCGGCCGGCCGCATCCGCGCAGTGCGTCACAGGGAAGCGCCCGGGGCTGTTACCGTCTCCAGGCTCGGCCGCGGGTCAGAGCACCATCGCAGCGTAGCCGTTCATGGCGCCGTTAGCGGCGCCGATCCACAGGAAGACGACGAGATCACCGTCGCGGACCCGGGCAGCCCGGAGGTCCTCATCCAGCAGGATCAGGGTGCTGGCGGCCGAGGTGTTCCCGCAGTGGTCGACACCGACCGGAACCCGTCCGGGCGGCATGCCCAGCATCTGTACTGCCAGGCGTACCACCACGCCGCTGCGCTTGCGACGCCCCCGGACAAAGTCCAGGCGCCGCTCGTGGATGCCAAGGTGCTTCACGACCCACTCCGGCTCCAGAAGCCTGCCAGCAGGCCGGGCCGGGACGCAGATACCGGAGGATCTCCTGAGTCGAGACCCGGTGATCAGGTAAGACCCAGCGCCTGCGACCGACACCAATACCTGCGACGCCAGCGCGGGGAACGCGGAACCGTTCATCGGACAGGCCCCTCCGGACCAGGCCGGCACCGGCGATCCAGCTCGCCGATTCATCCCAACACCAGCACAAGACGGCGGCGGCGTCAGAAACCGGGCGTGTGCGTCTGCGTTCACCCAGCCGGTGACAGCGCGGTCGTGGAGGCGAACCTCCCGTCCGGCGGTCCCGGTGCTCGCCGGGCGGACCACCGGGGATGGACGAAATAATGGGCGCGTGACTGATGCCTGATGGGTGAGGTGTGCCAAGGCTCCGCGGGAGATCGTGAACGAACCGCCTGATATGGCGACCGGCGTGCCAGTCGTGATCGGCGGGGCATGGAACGATGGGCTAGGAGGTGACCGTTGTCTGACGCCGACCGCGCGGCGGGGCCTGCCGTAGAAGGCTCAGGCCTCAGTCAGGATGAGCGCCCTGAACTCGAACGCCCATGATCCTGCAAGCAGCCGGGCTCGCGCTGCTGGCAGCCCTTTCTCCGACAGCTCTGCTGGTAGGCGCGGTCTACCTCGGCTCAGCCCGGGCACGGCTGGTCGGCCTGTTCTATCTCGCCGGCGCGATCCTCATGAGCCTGGTGATGGGCCTAGTGGTGATCGTGATCCTGCGCAACGCCGGCCTGAACCTTCACCGTCAGCACTCGGCCCGCTACGGCCTGCGGCTTGGCCTCGGCATCCTGATGCTCGCGGCGGGCGCCGTGCTCGCCAAGCGGAAGCCGAAGATGCCGGACCCCGAGAAAGCCAAACAAGGGTTCGTGTCAAGGATGATCGCCGACCCCGCCCCGGCCAGCGCGTTTGTGGTTGGCCTGATCCTGTTCGCGCCCGGCGTCACGTTCATCGCCGCAGTTCAGGTGATCGCCACAGCAAAAGCGAGCGTCGGACTTACCGCTGTAGCCATTGTTGTCGTCGTTGTGATCAATGTGGCTCTCGTGTGGCTGCCCCTTCT
>JBEKIF010000122.1:0-8390 GCA_050011895.1 Streptosporangiaceae bacterium
CACGTCGGCTCTCCTGTTGTTGGGCCAGCCGGGCGAGCCCATTTAAGGGTCACTGCGCAGACCGACACGCTGTATGTTTATGCGTTGCCGACCGCACCGAATACTTCCTCTTCTGCCGCGATCAGGTACGTCCGGTCAGACCGGCCGGGCCGACCGTATACCAAGATCGACGAGCACCTCGGCCAGCAACCACAGCGAGCGCTCCGAGAGATCGCTCACAGTGAACATTCCGAACTAGGCCCGAGGCTACGTTGACCGACAGCATCACCCTGAGTGAAAGGTGTAAGTCAGGGAGAACGGTCACCGAACCGCCGATCTGGCGCTCAGCCCGGACTCTCGGTGCCGTGATTGGCGCCGCCCAGATCCGGGCATTGGGTCGCTCCGACGTCGACAGCACGTGCCGGCCGGTGCTCCGGGCGAGCCGAGCTTGCGGCCGGTGACTCGGGCCGCTGGTAACGAGTCCGCTGGCTGATGGCGATCAGGATCGTGACCGGTGGCGCCGGGGGTGACCTGAGGTGCTCTGGCGGGCACGGTGCCGGCGGCCGGAACCCCGTGAGCGGGACCGCGGGAATCTGCTGGCAGGGCATCACCCCGAAACGTGTTCTGCGCTGGTCGCCGGGCTGGTAGCGGCCGATCGCTGGCCAACCGCGGGTCGGCGGCGCTGAACGGGAACCCGCATCGTTCTTGCTGGCGGCGGGCAGGACCGCATGTGGGCTGACCCGGGATTTGGCGGTGACCGTGAACATGTTTGGCGCCGGTTGCGGATAACAGATATAGCCTCCCGCTCCCGGCAGGCTCCTTGCAGAGAGAGGTCACCATGTCCCAGTCCTACCCGTCCAGCGGCCAGCAGGCCGAGCCGCTGCGGCCTCCTGCTCCCGTGCCGGTGCTGACCGCGGCCAAGCTCATGTACGCCGGCGCCACCGTCAGCAGCGTCACCCTGATCATTGCGCTGGCCCTGATCCCCGCCATCAAGGCCGCGCTCCGCAAGGCGCACCCGAGCCTGACCGCGGCCCAGGTCAGCCACGTGAACACGCTCATTGCGCTGGCGATTGTCTTCGGCCTGGTCGTGATCGCCCTGTGGCTGTGGATGGCGCGGGCGAACGGCCAGGGCAGGAACTGGGCGCGCGTCCTGTGCACGGTGCTGTTCGGCCTGGCGACGCTGGAGCTGATCAGGGTCAGGCGGGACGCTGCTTCGAGGAGCATGAAGCAGGTCTCGTCGGCGGGAACGGAGATCGTCTGGGTGTTGCGGATGGACATCGCGCGCGCAGCGGCGCGTTCGTGGTCGACCTGTGACGCCACGGCATCAGGAGTCGCGGCTGACAGGTACCGCTCGGCCAGGAATTGCCCAACCCAGCCGGGCGCCGGTGCCGAAGAGGTGGCGAACCGTGATCGGGCTGCCGATCCTGGGTGGTCACGGCGCGGTGCAGGGCGTGCTTCCGCCCGGGCGTACTGAGCCGCGCGCCTGCGGCAGCCTGCGCCGCGGCGGCGTTTGAGCCGACGGTGACGCCGGCTGGGCGCAGCACCACTGGTCGTCCGAGGCCGGTCTGGGCGCTGGCCTGCTGGGCTGCCGCCCAAGGCGCCGGTCACGCTGCTGGCGCCGGTAAGCGGGCCGATGAGCCTTTGACGCATGAGATTCCCCTGCATAGTGCGCTCTGCTGCCGATTCGACGATGCGCTGTGCTTGAGGACTATCGCTTCCGTGAAGTCCGCAATGTCTAGCCGTTTGCCAGGCGTTGGGCGGCCTATGGTGCGAGCAGGCTGGTGGGTTGCGACGCGGAGCGGCGGGACAGCAGAGAGAACAGGTTAGGCAGCCTCAAGGCACCGCCAGCTGAACGCTCGCCGGAGGGAGCTGTTGACGCTGCATAAACCCCCGTTTAAGAGTCGCAGAACGGGCTGGGCTTTGACCGGCGAGTCATCGTGCATCGTCTTCGCGTCCCCGGACACGCACATGAAGGTTCCTGTAAGTTCGGTTCGCCAGGTGCTTGCCTTTGCGGCGGGTCAGCTCTGATCCTCGCGCGCTGTGACGGTGGGGGCATCGGGGAATTCCCTCGCCGTGACCGCCGCGTCCGGGAAGGCAGGGCTGGACGGCCATGGTCCTGGTGCGCATGACCCGCGCGCGGTGGCCCGGGCGCCGACGTGGGGGTGGCTTAGCGGCTGGTTCAGCTGGTGTTGCGGCGTGCCAGGTCTACCCGCCCGCGGATGTCGAGCTTGCGGTAAATGCGTGTCAGGTTGGCCTCGACGGTCTTGCTGCTGATGAACAAGGCGGCGGCGATTTCGGGGTTGCTGTGCCCGGAGGCCGCCAGTTCGGCGATGCGCCGCTCGGCCGAGGTGAGATTGCCATTGCGGCCCGGCGCGAGCCGTGCCCGCTGCGCGGCGGCCAGCGCCTGCCACCGTGGCGCGCCCAGGTCACCGAAGGCGCCGGCTGCCTCGTCGAGGGATACTGCGGCGTCGCGGCGCTGGCGGGCTTTGCGCTGCGCAGTGCCCAGGACGAGCAAACAGCGGCCGAGTTCGAACGGCAGCCCCAGCCGGCGTGCCTCCGGGATGACTGCGGTGACCGCGCGGACGGCCGCGGCTGGGTCGCGTTCGGCGAGATGCAGCACGGCCCAGGCGCGGCCGCTGGTGATCCGTGCCCAAGGATGGTCAAGGCGCCGCGCCGCGTCGTGTAGCCAGGTGAGCTGGCCGGCCGCGCGGCCGAGATGACCCGCCGCGGCCCAGGCCTCGATCAGGTCGGGGATGAACGGATGGACGCCAGGCTCGCCGATGCCCCTTCGCTGCAGGATGTCGGCGATCGGCTCGAGCCAGCGCAAGGCCGCAGCCGGGTCATCGACGGACAGCTCGATCTGGCCGATGACCCACCGGCAATGGGCCGCGAACACCCAGTCCCGCTGTGCTTCGGCCGCCTGGACTCCCCCGGCCGCCAGCGTGCGGGCGTGCTCAAGGTCGCCGCGGCCGGCCTCGACGAGCGAGACGACGTAGGCGGGCGGCCCTTGCTGACCGTAGCCGCTCTCGCGGCACCAGCGGGCGGCCGCGGCGGCATAGGCGGCGGCCGCGTCCCAGTTACCGGCGCGCCACTCGACATCGACGAGATAGATCCGGGCGCCCTCGGCGCTCTCGTCTGAGCCGTGTCGCTCGGCGGCCGTGACCACCGCTTGCAGCAGCTGACGCGCCGGTCCGAGCTCGCCGCGCCACAAATGCCACATCGCCAGGGCCCTTTCGGGAGCGTCAAAGGGGAAGGGCGTGTCGGTAAACCCGGGAAGCTGCACCGCCGCGCGCAGGCGCTCCCCGGCGTCGGCGTCACCGGCTATCGCAGCGAGGCGCCCGTCTGCGGCCAGTGCTCCGCGCAGGATCACCGGGTTCGCGGCCGCCCGGGCTTGCGTGACCGCCGCGGCTGTGTAGGCGCGCGCATCTGCGAGCCGTCCCAGCAGGCCGCCGAGGGTGATTGCCATCTGCATGCCCACCTGGGCGGCACGAGCGGGATCACGCCCGGTCAGCTCCTGGAATGCCTGGGCAAGCAGGGCGCTCGCGGCCTCGAAGTCAGTCTCCACATGCGCGCGAACAGCGGTGAGCTGCCCGCGCAGCGCGGCGGGAACCTGCGGCGCCCATTTATCGCCGAGCCGACGCACCTGCTCGTACTCCCCAGCGGCGTCGAGCCGTTCCAGCCACACGATCCGCCGGTGCCACTCCTGGTCGCTGTCCGGGTCCGGCGTGAGGCAGACCGCGGCCCGCGCGAGCGCGGTGGCGCGGGCCGCGCGCCGCGCGCGCTCGCATCCCGGACCGCCCGGTCGACGCGCTGCGCGAGCACCTCGTCGGGCTCGTCAGCACCGCAGGCCAGATGCCAGGCCGCCTCATGCGGGTCGTCCAGCCCGGCGCCGATGGCGCGGTGCAGGCGACGGCGCTGCGGTCCGGTCAGCATCCCCTCGGCAGCCTCGCGCAGCAGCGGGTGGCTGAACCGCAGCACCGGGTCTGGCGCGGCGGCCCACAGCACGCCCGCCTCCAGCGCCTCATCCACGCCCTCGTCGGCTGACCCGTCGGCCAGGGTCCGCAGCAGCGCCCGGGTAGGTGTCCCGGCCAGCGCGGCCGCCTGCACCACCGCCAGCGTCTGCGGAGTCAGCCTGGCCAGCCGGCTGCGCAGCGACCCGGCGAGAGCAATCGGCAGGCGCGCCGCCGGGCCGTCCCGCCCGCCGTGCGCGACGGTTTCCCTGGCCACCTCCACCGCCGTATACGGGTTTCCGGCGGCGAGCGTGACGACCCGCCGCAGCAGTCCCGGTGACCACTGCCCCGGGAACCGGGTCAAGATCAGCTCCGACACGGCGGCGTCGCCCAGCCCGGCCAGATCGACCCGGGTCAGGCGCGGCCCCAGCTCATGCTCCAGCACCGGCATAAGGCCACGGCCGGCGTGCCCGGACCGGACCGCGACAAGCCAGCGCACCGGCGCGCTGCTCAGCCGCGCGGCGGCGACCTCCAGCAGCCGCCGGGTATCGGCGTCCACCCACTGCTCGTCGTCGATGGCAACCACCACCCCGCCCCGGGCGAGTCCGCGCAGCACACCCACGACGGCCCGCTCCGGTAAGGCGCCGGCAGGCGAAGCCCCGGGAGCGGCCAGGCCCAGTGCCACCCGCAGAGCCGTGGCCTGCGGTGGCGGCAACCCGGCGAGCACCGCCGCGGTAACCGGGTCCAGCAGGTCAGCCAGGTTGGCCAGCGCGGCCTGCGCAGCCGGCAGGCCGGTCGTGCGCAGCACTAGCACCTCAGCCGAACACGAGTCCGCGACAGCCCGCCACAGGGTCGTCTTGCCGATCCCCGCCGCCCCTGCAATCACCACCGCAACCGCGTCGGCCCGCCCCCCTGACAGCGCAGCCCGGCACACGGCCAGCTCCGGGTCACGACCGAGTAAACTCACCACTCAATTGTCCCCGAGAAGGTCAACGTGCGCCATGCCGCCTTGCACAAACCGGATAGGCAGAGCCGGCATGAAATCAGCAACGCGACCGTAGCTCCTTGTCAGGTTGAACTTCCGAGACGCAACCAGCAGCACGGCCAGCGATGAGAGGAGATCGAGGCGAGCCATTTCGCTGCGGAACTACTCAGGCCCTACGACTTCCTCCGACACGGGTTCAGCCTGCTCTTCGAGTGCCGACCACTATCTGATCTTGAGCTGGTGCGGCGGCTCGCCCGGCGCTTCGAAGTTCACAGTCTGCAATGGAGTACCCGCTTACCGGACTGGGCATGTTGACGCCCGCGTAGGGCCCTGATCCTCCGCTACCAACTCGCCCATCTGCCGCGCAGCGCTGGACGTTGACTCTACCCATGCCTGCCGGCGCTGGGCCGCCGACCGTGCCGGGCCGGTCACCGCAAGCACTGCGGCATCCCTCAGGACCGCGCCTGGCCCGGCAAGGGACAGCCCGGGCAGGGAGATCGCCGGGGCGCGGCGGCTCCTGAGGGCTCATCGGGAGTCGGAGCGGCGTCGGGGAGAGCGTAGGGACGCAGGCGCGGATGGGCGTGTGGGATTCCAGAACTCAGCCACCGGTCTTGACCTGGGCATCTACGCGGCCCGCTCGTAGTCGTTAATGAGGCCGCCCAGAACGGGCCGGCGCTTGATCCGCTTCTTGGAGAGGCCGGCGACAGGGTATTCGGGCCAGGGCGGCCGGAGTTCGCGGCTGCGATGGGGTCGTCGTCCGTTGTAGTGCCGGGCATACTCGGTCAGGACCAGCCGCAGGTGCCGTTCACCGAAGATCAGCACCCGGTCGGTCACCTCCGTCCGGGCTGTGAGCACGAACCGTTCCGCGTAGGCGTTCGCGCGAGGGCTCCTGGGCGGCATCTTCACCGCCTCGATGCCCGTGCTGGCCAGAACCGCGTCGAAGGACGCGGTGAACTGCCCGGCCCGTTCGCGGACCACGAACCGGAAGTCCGCAGCCCGGTCACCGAGATCCATCAGGTGATTGCGGATCTGCTGGGTGGTCCACGGCCCATCCGGGTTCGCGGTGACTCCGAGGATGTGCACGTAGCGGGAACCGACCTCCACGACGAACAGGCAGTACAGGCGCTGCAGGGTCACCGCGCAGTCCACGTGAAAGAAGTCGGTGGCCAGCATGGTCGCGGCTTGGGAGTGCAGGAACCGCCGCCAGGTTGTATCGGTGTGCCGCTTGGGAGCCGGCGGGACCCGCAGCGCCTTGAGGACCCGGCGGATCGTGGAGGCGCTGGCCCGGTGACCGAGCTTGAGCAACTCGCCCTGGATCCGCTGGTACCCCCATGAGGCGTTCTCGGTGGCGAGCCGCTCGATGAGCGCGGCGATCTCGGCACTGACCGGTGGCCGGCCCGTCCGGTTCGGGTAGGTCCACTTCTTTCTGACCAGACGGCGGTGCCACCGGAGCACAGTGCCGGGCGTGACCAGCCGGTGCGCCCGCAGCCTTGTGGGCAGGTGCCGGATCAGCGCGGCCAGGACGGCGCGGTCGGCCCAGTCCAGACGGGGCCGAGGCTTGGTGCGGCGCAGTACGGCGACCTCGTGCCGCAACACCACCAGTTCCGCGTCTTTCGACGCCGATGAGCGGCCGAGCAGGACCAGCCACCCGCAGATCCGGATGAAGGTCAGATAGAGCAGGCGGAGGAACACGGGCGACCATCATGGCCTACCGCTGACCTGTGGCGCATCGCTGCAGCTCACAGGCCAGGCATAGTTGTGGCACCCCACAGGATGATCCGGCCACGGGGGCCAGCGACGCGATCGCGACGTGGGGTGACCAGGCGCCGGTGCCAGGCGAGCAGCGTCCCCGGGGTCACGGCGAATACCTCGGCCCACCGTTGCCGGGGGATCAGCCGGGACAGCGCCGAGAGCCACAGCCGGTCCGCCGGCTGGTAGCGGACCCGGCCGATCTGCCGGCGCAGCACCGCGTTCTCGTGCCGGAGTACCAGGAGTTCGGCATCCTTGGATGCCTCACGCCGGGCCAGCACCATCATCAGGCAGCCGAGCAGACGGCACGTGAGCAGGTAGACCACCGAGAAGATCACTCAGAGATGATCCCAACCCGGCAATCCGCCCAGGCCAGATCGAGTAATCGAGCCCTACAAGGTAGGGACGTCGGCCCAGTTGAAGCTGCTCTTCGCCGATCAGCGACGGCGATACACCGTGCTGCGGTGTCCGATCTCGATGACGATGACGAGCGCCTGAGCATGGTCGAGCCGGTAGATGACTCGCCAATCGCCTACACGCACTCGGAGCAGGTCATCGTGACCGGCAAGTGCCTTGACCTGGGCTGGGGTCGGAACGTCGGCCAGCTCGCCGAGGGTGGCCCGGATGCGTTCGCGGACGGGCCGGTCAAGGGCTTCGTACTGTTTGCGGGCACGAGCGATCAGCTGGACCTCGTAGGCGGCCACGCGCCGCTCAGCCTTCGGCCAACTCGGCGTCAACCTCGGCGAGCCGGTAGGTACGCCGCCCATCCGCCTCCCACTCGGCAAGCGCCTCTTCGGCGGCGGTGAGATCGGCAGCATCCTCAAGTGCCTCTATAGCGGCGGCACCCGCTGCGGCCACGCTAGCTGGGACGATCGCGGCCAGCCGTCGGCCCTGCGCGTCAGTCAGGTACACCACCTGGCCACGCTCGGCGGCGTCGTGCGCCGCCCCGGCCAGCGCGGCGGCATCATCAATCGGCAGCTCTGTCACCTGATCAGAGTACGGCGGGCAGGCGCACCGGCCAAGCGCGCAGAGCAACGGCGGGCCGTCGCCAGGCCGCGTCCAATACTACGATCATGGCAAATACTTGACCATATGGGTAGACATGTCATTCGTCTGCCCAGCCTGTGGTGCCGAGGCGGTCTGAACCCGGCCGCTGGCAGATCATCACCGCCGGTGCGGAGCGACTGAAGCCTGATGCACAGATCTCATCTGCAGCGTGCGTCAACCTTGCCATGGCGCACGAGCGCGGTGAGGGTGGAAAACTCTCGGATGTCGCGCAGGACTGGGTGTCCGCCCCAGGAACGGATGTCCTGTCCGTAGGCATCGATGAACGCGTCGCGCTGGGTCGTCAGGAAGTCCTCACTAACCTGATCGTCACTGGCTGACGGCGCACTAGCGGACCAGGTTCGCTTGCACGTTCGATGATTCGAACAACCAAAGATCTTGAAGTCCCGTGGGAGGCAAAATGGGAGTCTATGACCACGCCACTAGGGACTCCTCCAGACCCCTCAGGACCACGTGTCTGCAAGTCAGCGACATGTCACCGGGGGCTAAGTCCCGCCTGAAAAGCGGAAGGTCGGCGGTTCGACCCCGCCCCTGACCACGCAGAGGTTTTCACATTTCACCAGTGTCCATGTTCACATCTGGGTCGGACATTCTTGTTTGCCGGCGTTTGAGTGATCATGGTCAGGGCTGGCGGGTCCGGGGTGTCCGTTTGTGCCGGGTTG
>JBEKIF010000123.1:0-8318 GCA_050011895.1 Streptosporangiaceae bacterium
GCGGCGGCGCTGGCCGCCGCGTAGTCGGCAAAGTACAGGTCCAACAGTCGGTATGCCGGGGTCGGGCTGCCGTCTTCCTTAGGCCAGACCTTCGACGTCTGCAGCCGAGTCAGGCCGGGGAGCTTCCGCGCCAGCGCAAGCTGTTCGGGGTAAGCCGCCTCGAAGGCGGCCGGGTCGGTAGGGTTGGAATAGACGAAGCTGATCTTGGTCGGCTTGTCCTGCCCAGCTTCATCAGCTGTCGAGGTCATGGGTTCTGTTTCCTTCTCGTCGAGTTACGTCTGTCCGGTGCGATAAGTTTGACGCAAGCGAGCGGACCCAGACCTGGACGAGAATGTCGGGCGAACTTCCGACGGCGCGGCTGCTTCGCCAATGGAAGAAGTTGACACCCAACCTGGTCCCAAGCCCGTCCGATTGGTCGCTCCACTCACTGTTGGTCGAGCGTAGTCCGAGGAATGCGTAGGGACAATGACCGCTCCGCCGGAACATCTTGCCGATCGTCCAGCGACGCCAGCCGATTTGCTCCGACCGCCGCGAGAGTTTGCCGATCCTCCAGCGCTCGAGGACGCCGCGCTCGGCCTCGACGCATATGGCCAGCCGCACGACTTGCTCTCGGAGCTGCTCCGGAGCGTCCGTCTGAGCGGAGAACGGATCGTTGCGTACGCTCCGCTGCGGACTTTCGCGATCAGCTTCGCCGATATCGGCACCCTGCACATCATTGAAGAGGGCGAACTCGCGCTTCGGATCGACGGCGATCCGCACGTCGAGCGCGTGAGTCGCGGCGATGTCATCCTGCTCCCACGCGGCGATCCGCACCACCTCAGCGACGCAGGCAAGCGCGCGCACGCGACCGTGCGCGCCGGCGCATCCGAGCACGACGCGCCCGCACCCGAGCCGGCGCGCTGGCTCTGCGGAACATTCACGATCGGCGACCCGCAGGCGAGCCACCTGCTCGCGAGCCTCCCGGCCGTGATCATCCTGCGCGGCGCCCGCGGCCAAGCGCTCGAAGGACTCGAAGTGGCCCGCAGGATGCTCCTATTCGAGATGCAATCGCCCTCTCAAGGATCGGCGGTGATGGTCGCCCGCATCCTCGATCTGCTCTTCATCCAGATTCTGCGCGGCTGGGCCGCTGGCACGGACGCCGAACCGAACTGGCTGGCCGGTGCGCTCGACCCGCAGATCGGTCTGGCCTTGAGTGCTATCCATCGAGACCCCGGCCACGACTGGACAGTCGAGGAGCTGGCCGGAGCGTGCAGCCTTTCCCGGTCGGCGTTCGCTGCGCGGTTCGTCGCTCGCGTCGGGAAGCCGCCAGCCACCTATCTCGCGCACGTACGCCTGGACGCCGCCACCGACCTGCTCCGCGACACGTCCCTTCCGGTCACGCTCATCGCGGAGAACGTCGGCTACACGTCGGAGGCGGCATTCAGCCGCGCGTTCAAGCACCGCTACGGCACGCCACCGGTTCGCTGGCGACAAGACATACGAGCGAAACACTCGTGAGCGGCCCGCGTGCCGCGAGGTCGCTCCGTTCAGTCGCGGAGGCGCCGGTGTTGGTGCCGGCTGATGGGTGATGGGTGATGGGAGCGCCTTGGTGTTGCCTTGCGCGGCGCGGCGGGCGAGTATAACGAGTGCCTGGGTGTCTTCGAGTGCGAGTGATCCGTCCGGTGAGGGTGCTCCCGGGCACCACCAGCCGCGGGGAGGAGAACCGCACCACTCACTGTGCCGACTTTAGCTGGCCGTGCGAGACTCGCCGTTCTGAGCAGACCAAGGAGGCGCCGCGATGTCAGCGCTGTTTCCGTCAAGGCGAAGCTCTGCCCACTAGCGAGAACCTTTCAAGATCGTGATCGTTCTGATGCCCGGGCGCGCTCTGACTGAACATTGCCTCAAGCAATTGGTTTGCGATTGGTGGTCGGTGAACTATACGATCACCGGAAATTCTCCCGGCCGCCGCTATTTCCATCTCGCAATGACATTCTCTTTGGTTCTTAGCCGGCGTTGACGTCCAAAATTGTAGGAACGACGTACCCGATGTAGCCAGGTTCGATCTGCACCCGACCCAGCGACCGCAGTGATCATCACCACAGCACGCATAACGGCGGCGATGTATGCCTTGACGACTCTCCATGGCGAACGCGCTGAGTGACGCTGTCGTGAGCGGCCGACGTTGCATATGCTTCAGGCGCGGTGGAGGTAGGCCCGGTAGAGCTCGTGGAGTGCTTCCCAGTGCCGGGCATCCGCTTCCCTGTCGTACGTCAGGTTGTCCGGCACCGCGAATCCGTGGCGGGCCGGGTAGAACTCGACGGTGTGGTCGACTCCGGCATCGGTGAGAGCGCATTCCAGCAGCCCGGCCTGCTCGGCGGTGAACGAGCCGTCATCCGTCGCGGCGGCCACGTAGACCGCGGCGGTGACGCGGTCCGCCGACAGGTGCGGGCTCGACGGGTCGCCGGCAACAGCCAGCCTGCCGCCGTGGAACGACGCTGCCGCGGCGATCTTGCGGCCGAGTCCGCCCGCGGCGACCAGCGAAATGCGCCCGCCCAGGCAGTATCCGGTGGTGCCAATCGCCGATCCCGTCAGGTCCGGTCGCGCCAGCAGGAAGTCCGAGTAGGCGCCAGCATCGGCGATGATCCGGTCATTGGTGAGCACGCTCGTCAGGCGCGACAGCCGGGCCCGCTCCTGCTGGTCGGTGAACAATGTGGCCATGTCGAAAGGTGCCCACTTGCCCGCGCGGTAGTAGATGTCCGGGATCAGCGCGACGTAATCCATGCTCGCCAGCCGGTCGCCCATCTGCCGGAACGTCTCCCGCGCTCCGCCCGCGTCGGGATACACCAGCACGCCAGGCCACCGGCCAGTCCCGTCAGGGACGTGCAGCGTCCCGTTGCTGTGGCCATCGGGCGCCGGGATCTGAACGTCCAGGCGTCGCATTCAGCTACCTCCACCGGGCTCGTCGGAGCTGATCGCCCGAAAGTATCACCACGCGCCGCCCGGCCCCGCTGTCAGAAGGCTGCGACCGCAAACGTGACCTGCGAAGACACCCTTCATCACAGCCAACGGGCCTGCCTGGCTGCTCTCAACGCGCCTCTTGGAAAGCGTGCCGCCCCAGACCGGCGCGGCCGTGACCCGCCCCACAAGCGCCGATTGCGTAGCGTCGCCCCGCGAGGCCGCCTGCGGGCCTGGCGGCGAGGCCAGGCCCGATAGGCGTGCGGCGAACCTCACGGGGCGGACATGGCACCTATAGAAGCGCTGGAGGGAACAATGCGAGCGGGCCGCGTGCTGATTACTCGCCGGTCGAGGAGCCCTGGCGGCCCGGGTCGCCCTGCTGGCCGGAATCAGACGGGACAGGATTACAGTATGACCAGGAGAGATCAACGGGTCAGCGTAAGGCGAGCCGATGACAACCCCCATGTTTAGACCGGAAGAACCACCCTCGGAGCGCAGAAGCTCCTCGGGCCGCAAGGTAGATGCGAGACAGCTGTGGTCTGGCGGCGCGGCGACAGCGGTCGTCGCAGCGCTGATAGCGCTGGCCGGCATCCTGGTATGCCGGTGGCTGTTCAACATCCCCATCCTGGCGCCACGCCGGGACGGCGCGTGGGGCGATGCGTCCACTGCGGGGTATGCGATCGCGGCCGCCGCCGCCGCGCTGGTCGCGACGGCGATCATGCACCTGCTCCTGCTCACCACGCCGCGGCCGCAGATGTTCTTCACCTGGATCATCGGACTGGCGACACTGATCGTGGTTGTATACCCGTTCAGCACCACGGCCCCACTGTCCCAGAAGGTGGCCACCGCGGTCGTCAACCTGGTGCTCGGCGCCGCCATCGGATCGCTGATCTACGGGACCGCCGCGCGGGCGATACGGCGACGAGCGATCGCTGGTGGCTACCAGCCCAACTACCCGTCGTCGACACGGGGGAACTGAACTGCCGAGGTTGGACCCGTCGTCGCTCGCGCCGGGTAGTTTGCATCCAGGCGGCATGCCGCGTCAATGCCAGAACAGGCCGAAAACTGCGGTCACCAACGGTCACCCACGGGCCGCGCGAACGGCCTCCGACCTGGGCACGCGCAGGTTGACCCCGCTGCCGAAACGACCTTCTGGGCCCCGGATATCCGGTGGGATGCCCGTTCTGGGCGGAAAATCGGGGGGTGGTCGCTATCCGCTGACGCCGGCCGGTGCAGGCAGGATTCTGCCGCTTCCGCGTCGGACGCAGGGGTGGTCGAGGCGCTCCGGCCCTGCTCCTGCCGATAACCCTCATGCATGCTGGTGGGAGCCGATGCATGGGTGAGACCGATGTTGTGCGCGATGTTGGCCGGTGGGGCGCTCGTACGGCAGACCGCGAAGCGGTGGACTCCGCGCCGTCCGCGCCGTCCGCGCCGTCCGCGAGTGAGCCGCCGGCCTGCTGGCGGCCATCCGGTCAGGGACCCTCGATGGTCTTGGCGTTGCCCGTGACTTGGCGTTAGGTTCCGTTAGGCCCGGCCGGGCGGCCGACCTACACTGAAATACGGGCTCAGAATCGTGAGCCCGGATTTCAGCTTGCTGGGGCGGAGGACGCGAGGATGGCAGCCGGTGGCTACGTCGGAACCGTGCGAGCATCGGACGACGACCGCTCGCGAGTGCAAGCCATCCTCAATGATGCCTTCGCCGAAGGCCGTCTGACCCAGGCGGAATGGGACGAGCGGGCGACCGCGCTGGCGGGCCCGGTCACCTACGCTGATCTCGACAGGCTCACTGCGGACCTGCCCCGCCAGGACGTCGGCTTGCAGCCGCGCCCGGCCGCCGCCAGTCCGTACGGGGGCCAGCGCGCGCTAGCTCAGGAGCACACCAACGGCATGGCCATCGCCGCGCTCGTATGCGGCATCGGCCAGCTTCTCTGCGGATTCCCCGCCGGGATTGCTGCCATCATCCTGGGTCACAAGGCACTACGGCAGATCCGTGCGACCGGCGAGCAGGGCGACGGCCTGGCGCGCGCAGGGCTGATCCTCGGTTACATCGGCACCGTCGGGGTCGCTCTGCTCGTTGTCCTGCTCTTGTCGGTTGCGGCAACCCACCACGCTTGACCCGGGCTGGCAGACTGCTGCGGTAGTGGCCGCGGCGGAGGTTCTGAACGCAGGCATGACCGGCGGCGAGGATCCGCCCTGAGCGGTGACGCTTCAGGCCTCGCATCGGCCGCAGCCGGGCCTTCAGCCGCCCGTGGTCTGCCTCGATCGGGTTGTTCGCGTACTGCTCAACGATGTGCAGCGCTGAGGGAATCAGCTCGTCGAGGACCCGCGGGCAGGCAGGGCCGCGGCCGGTCGTGACTTCGACCGGGACCGTGCCGGCCCGCAGCGCCCGGGTGAAGAAGCGCCGGGCGGCCGCCAGATCGCGCCTCGCCGACAGTAAGACGTCGATGACCTGGCCATGCTGGTCGACCGCCCGGTACAGATAGGTCCACGTACCGGCGACCTTCAGGTACGTCTCGTCGACGAACCACCGGTCACCGGGAGCATGGCGGCACGGCCGGGCAGCCTCGATGAACTCCGGGGTGAACCGCTGCACCCACCGGTACACGCTGACAACGGTGACGCCGCGCTCGGCCAGCAGTTCCTCGACATCCCGGTAGGACAGCCCGTACCGCACGCAGGTACCAGCGGACCGCGACCGAGAGCACGTCAGGCCGGAACCCGAAGCCAGCGAAGACCGAAGCCGTGCGAAGTGCAGTCACTGAACCAGTCTCCGGCCATCGGCGATCGACCAACGCGACAGAGCCGTCCCGCTTACCCGGCTGCATTACAGCATCGTGTCGCCCCGCTGCGGTGGCACCGCAGCAGGCCTCTGATCGGCGTCTTGGACCTATGCTGGGACCGGGGTGTTGTCTGCGACGGTGAACATGATGTGGTATCGAATTGCCGCTGACCTGATACTCGTCATCCACCTGCTATTCATCGGTTTCGTGGTGGGCGGCTCCTTCCTCGCCTGGCGCTGGCCGCGGATCATCTGGGTGCAGCTGCCGGCGATGGTATATGGCGCGCTAGTTGAATTGATTGGCTTCGTGTGCCCGCTCACCTGGCTGCAGGATTACCTGCTCCGCCGCGGCGGGGAGGCAGGATACCGCGGCGGGTTCATCTCCCACTACCTGATCCAGGTGATCTACCCGCCCGGCCTGACCCGGGGAATCCAGATCGGGCTCGGGCTGTTCGTCGTGCTCATCGCGGTGGCCGGATACGCGGGTTACCTGCGCCGCCACCAGCCAGCCCGCGCCTGGCGGGCCGGTCACTGATCATTATGCGGGGCGCGCCGGCTTCGGGAACGGCTCGATGCCGGGCGCCACCCGAAGGAGAACAACACGCGAGCGAAGCCATGAGCAGGCGGGCGGGTAGCGCAACAGGCCACCGCCCAGGGTGATTGTTCTGCACCCACAGAGCGCAGGCGGCCCTGACCCGGTCGCGTTCTGGCTCATCCGGTGTCCTCGTGTGCGGTGTTGCGCCAGAGCACGGGGAAGTTGCCGGCGGCGAGTTCCTCGACGCGGCGAACACGCCATGAGATCGATTGCTTGCGTTGCGGCGGCGCGGCGTTGAGCAGACTGGTCAGCATGGCCCGGGCCCGCAACAGCACCATCGCGGACTTGGCACTGGACTCGATGAGATCGTCCAGGGCAATCTGCAGGTAGTCATCCCAGGATGGCACGGCCAGGACCACGCGGACGGTCCCGGCGTCATCGGCTACCTCGGCGACGTCCAGGTCACGCGGTGCGAGGGGCAGCAGGAGGCTCTCGATGGTGTCCAGTACCTGGACGGCGGTGGCCGGATCGTTGACGGCCGGCGATAGCGCACGCAGGCCGATGTCGGCCAGGAGCCGGAAGGCGAACAGCGGGTCCTGGCGGAAGGTACGTTCCTGCCCGGTCACCAGTCCGCCGAGCACCGCCGCGTCGCTCCCGCCGGCGCCGTGCAGGCCGGCGACCGGGGCGCCTTCCTGCAGCGTGTCGCCGATGCGGGCCCGGAGCACGATCACGGCAGTACCGGCAGCGGAGCACAGCCGCCGCAGATCGAGTTGCTGCAAGATGGCCTGCCGGCGCGGCCAGGTGACCGTCTGGGTGAGCGGCGGCAGCTGCGAGGCGGGCCGCCGGTCGCTGCCGGCCGGGTGGCGGTAAAGCTCGTCGATAGTCACCCGGCCCTGGGCGGCGATAGCCGACAGGGTCGGCGCGAGCTGGATGGAGGCGAAGGCCCGCACCTGCAGCGTGCGGATCAGGGCGAGCGTGACGAGCACCGCGACCACCTCGGCAACCGGCACGATGACCGGCACTCTCGGATCGTTGCCGATGGCCAGCGCCGCAGTGACCGAGAACACGAACACACCGATGGCCAGCCCGAACGTGCGCCACACGATCGGGTCGTCGCGGAACAGGTTCAACCGGGGCGACAGGCTGCCGAACGCCCACTGCACGGTGAGGAAAAGCAGCGAGAAAATAATGCTGACCAGCCCCAGGACGCCGAAGCCAACAGCGACAAGCGTCTCCGTCACCCGGGTGCTGGCCACACTGGTCTCGATGGTGATCCGCGGCAGCACCAGCCCGAGCCCCAGCCCGGCCACCGCGCACAGCAGCTGCACCAGCCCTGCCCGCATCCGGCGGCGCGGCCGGGCGAACCTGCCTACAACGATGGCGGACCCCCAATATCACGGCGGATGCTACGCCACACGGCCCCGTAGCCCGGTCGGCACCAGGCGCCGTGGATCACCTCGCTCATGCGCGCCGTAGGCCGGAAGCTCAGTTGGTACCCGGCTGCGCGCAGGTACCAGCGCTCGTCAACGTTCCGGCGCGGCAGGTAAACTCCAGGCACCACGGCGCCGCCGCGCGGTCCCGGTGAACCCGCCCGGAAGTTCCGTTCCACTGGCGGAAAGCATGTGGCGGACATGCAGCGCATCCTCCTATTCTGGCGATCTTTGGCCGAGACGCTCAGGAGGCTCGCGCATCGGGCCGTCCCCTCATCGATGGAGTGGAGCAAGGACATCTTCTCGGGCATGAAATCACGCCACTACGCGAAATCACGCCACCAGAGAAAAGGACCGGCGGGACGCCACGCGGACGTGCGGGGTGCCAGGACGCTGCGAGGCCCGTGAGCTGCGGCAATGGGCCACGGCAGCCGTTGGCTACAGGGTCGTCGGCGCGCGTCTAGCAGGACGGAGCCCGGTTACCATAACTCCGCTCCGGCCCCGCACGGTACAGCAGAGGGCGACTCAATGACCGGCGATTTACCCGCAGGGGACTTCGACTACAACCAGCCGTTCGAGGTCGACATCGGCCGCGCGGCGGTCATCGCGGAGGCGCTGCGCGAGTACGGTGCCCCGCACT
>JBEKIF010000124.1:0-8213 GCA_050011895.1 Streptosporangiaceae bacterium
GGGGCGCCCGCCGAAAAGCCCCACCGAACAGGATGATCTGCGCGGATACCAGCATCTAGATGCCGAGCATTGGCTCGGCGAATATTCGGCGATCCGGGTCACGGCGAAGAGCAACACGGTGACCTGCGTGATCGTCCAGGTGGGATGACGGTGAGGTGACTCATCGTCGCTGGGGCCTTGGCTGGCCCAGCCTCCAGGGTCTCAGCCGTCCCGGGAGGTACCCGATGACTACCACCGCATCGTCCCCGTCCGCCGCGATCTCCGTCACCGAGCCGGTGTTCACTCCGCAAGAGGAGCTGGCGCTGGCCGGATTCCTGGCCGGGTATACCGGCCTGACTCGCGAGGCCTACGCCCTGGACTTGCGCCAGTACGCGAATTGGTGCCTGCAGCGTCATCTGCGCTTGTTCCAGGCCCGGCGCGCTGACATCGAGTGCTTCGCCCGCGACCTGGAAGCCAAAGGGCGAGCCCGGGCCACCATCACCCGGCGGCTGTGCACCATTGCCGGGTTCTACCGGTATGCGGTCGAAGAAGATCTTCTCGACCACTCGCCGGCGGCGCATGTCCGCCGTCCGAGGCTGGACTACGAGTCGCACGCGATTGGGCTGGACCGTAACGAGCTTGGCGCGATGCTTGTCGCCGCCGGGCTTGGCACCGCGGCTGAACATGCGCTGATCTCGCTGCTTGCGCTCAACAGGTTGCGGGTCTCAAAGGCGACCGGCGCGAGCATCGAGGCGCTGGGCATCGAACGGGGTCACCGTACACTGACCATCACCCGCATGGGTGGCAAGGTTGTGACTATCCCGCTGGCGCCACGGACTGCCCGGGCGATTGACCTGGCGGTCGGCGAGCGCTGTGAAGGGCCGGTTTTCCTCGCTGCCGGTGGGCGGCGGCTGGACCGGCACGGCGCTGCCCGGGTCGTGCGCCGGGTGGTCCGCCGCGCCGGGATCACCAAGCCCATAGGGCATCCCTGGCCTTACCCTGTCTGCGATATGGCGGACAGGGAGGCCAAGTCAGGCTCAGAGCCTTGCCCACGGCGAGCCGGGTCAGATAGCCAAACCGGGTCCTGCTAGCCGAGGTCAGGCGGTCTCGTGCTCCCCGGACCCGCTGGAGGTCCCGTCCGACGGCCAGGTGCTCATCTGCTGCTCCGGCCCCGGTCCGACATTGGCCTGGGGGCATGTAATCGGGAACGGCACCCCGCCGCGCGACACACAGCCGCAGTAGCCTGCCAAGGGCAGCGCCAATTCGGCTGGCGTCGGGCGGCTCAGAGTCGGCCGCCGTCGATGTGCAGGACCTCTCCGGTGACGTACGGCGCTGACTCGAGGTACAGGATGCCCCCCACGATGTCGCTGACCAGGCCCGCGCGGCCGAGCGGGGGCAGTTTCCCCGTGAGCGCCTCGGGGGTGTAGGACTCGGCTGGCTGCAGCGGGGTCTGGATGATGCCTGGCGCGACGGCGTTGACGCGGATGCCGCGGGAGGCGTACTCGACGGCCAGCGACTTGGTGACCGCGGCCAGGCCGCCCTTGGTCAGCGCGGTCAGCGCGGTTGGCTCCACCGAGTCCGCGCGGTCCGCGATGCTGGCGCTGATGTTGACGACATGGCCGCTGCGCTGCTTCAGCATCTGGCCGATGGCGCGCTGCGTCAGCCAGAAGAAGCCGGCCAGGTTGACGCCGATGACCAGCGCGTAGTCCTCGGCGGTGTAGTCGGTGAATGGCTTGGAGACGAAGACGCCTGCGTTGTTGATCAGGGTGTCGACGCGGCCGAAGCGGTCCAACGCCTGGCCAATGATCTTGTCGGCGGTGGCCTGCTCGGAAATATCGCCCTTGACCGTGAGGACGTCCGGGTCCTTCGACGGCTTGATGTTGAGAGAGTTGGTCACGACCGCCCAGCGTCGCTGCCGGTATCCATCGACGAGGCCGGCGCCGATTCCCTGCGAGCCGCCGGTCACGATTACTACCTTCTGCCCAGTTTCGTTCACGGCTTCTCCGTTCTCATGTGGTACTCATGTGTCCGCTCACGGGTGACGGAGGCTCAGCCGGGAAGGTCCTCCGGGCGCGGCATCAGACCTGCAGGCGGGAGGTGAGCTCGGCGACGATGTCCGCTGCTGATTGTCGCTGCGTCACGAGTGCGACGCCCTGTCCGGCCCACATCGATAGCGCCTCGATGTCACCGGTCGTCCCGACCATCGGCGGCGCTCCCTCGTAACGAACGATTGCCTCGCCGGAGGCAAGATGCGCGATCACGTCGCCTATTCCGGGCCGCTGGTCGTCTGGGGGGCAGCCCGCGGCTTCCCACGCCTTGGCCGTTGAGTTGCGGAGGGCGCGGTGGGGAGAGTCGGGCCACCCGACGTCGTACAGGTTGGGATACCACTGCGGGTCGGTCTCGGCCGCGGCTATCAGCCGGCGCCGGTAATCCTCGTGGATCGGCATCTCCTCGGCCAGCAGGAACCGCGTGCCTACCCACGCGGCCTGCGCGCCCAGGGCGAACACCGCGGCGACTCCGCGAGCGTCACTGATGCCGCCGGCCGCGATGACCGGCACCGGCGCCACCGCGTCCACCACGGCGGGCACCAGTGGCAGCGTCGCGACGGTACTCCCCACGTGCCCGCCGGCCTCCCAGCCCTGGGCGACGATCACGTCCACGCCGGACGCGGCGGCCCGCCGTGCCTCCTCGGCACTGCCGACCGTGTGCATGACGATTCCCCCGGCGTCGTGCACGGCCTCGACGTAGCCGCCGGGATCCCCCAAGAAAAACGAGACGACCCGCAAGCCGGCCTCGAGGGCCTGGTCAAGGTGATGGTGATGATCTGAGGTGAGAACGAAGTTGCCGCCGAACGGCCGCGCGGTCAGTGCCGCCGTCTCCCGGACGACAGCCCCGATGTCAGCAGACCAGGTCAACGTCACCATGCCCAGCGCGCCGGCGTTCGAGACCGCCGCGGCCGCCTGGGGAATGTCGACCATGGGTGCCTGGACGATCGGCTGTTCGATCCCGAGCATCTCGCATACCGGTGTGCTCACTGCCATCGCCCCTTCGATGATCTTTGCCGGCCACCAGGTGAGCGTGCATTACCTGGCCTGCCTGGGTTCTACATACGATGTCGGCTTCGTCCCGGGGGAGCGCCGGTCCCAGCCGTGAAACTTCGAGTAGTCGCCGGCGTCCCAGGCCTCGCGCAGTCCCGGCGTGCTCAGATCCCAGTCCGGGCGGATCTCGGCCGTGGCCGCGCGCAGGTCGCGCCACAGGTCGTAGAACGACGGGCGGCCCCAGAACCAGTAGCCGTTGTAGACACTGTGGATGACCAGCCCCGGCTTGAGCACCAAGGTGTGCGGGATCATCGGGTTGTGCTCGGGGTCGGTGTACTCCGCGATACCCAGATCCTTTTGGACAATCCGGCCGGGATCGGACAGGAAAGGCCACTGGGCGCCGACCGACGCGCGGAACTCTTGCAGCGTGTGATGGTCGTCGGTGGCGATCGTGGCGATCTGTGTATAAGCCACCGCGATCTCCGGGTAGTGCTTGGCCAGCTCCAGGTGCTGCCGGTGCTCTTTCGGGCAGTAGTTGCCGCGCGCGAGCGTCAGGATCAGCGGGTCCCGGCCCTGGAGCTCGCTCAGCGTGCGGACCGTGCCGGTCTGGTCGGGCAGCGAATAATCGGGGAAGGTCCCACCGGGGATGATGTCGGAACGCACGTGATGACCGCCTCTCCTTTGATGCCGCGGGTGCGACGTAGACCGTGCACATGTCTGTTTGCTGTAAGGACGTGGCTGTACCTGGAGGCACATGCGTGCCTGCCGGTAGGCGTGCCCGTCGGCGCTTCTACCCACACTTCCGCCTCGCCAGCAAGCCTCAAGCGCCGTGCCATCCTCGGGCAGCTCGCGGCCCGGTCGCCCCGCCACCATGAAGCTTCGGACGGGAACGGCGCCTTCGCCCGGACGGTGTCTGCGATCCCCGGGCCCTCGACGAGGATGGCCGCGGCCACGTCCGCGACATCGCGGGTATCGATGAACGCGACCCTGTCCTCCCCAGCGTGCCCGCCCCAGGTTGGCGGCTCGCGCTGGTGGGAGTCGGTCCGGACCATGTCCGCGAGCACGTGGCGGCCCGGCGTTCGCCGTGCACGCAGGCAGCCCAGCCGGGCTGGCCGCGCAGCTGTGCTGGCAGCAGGCCGCTGACCGGCACGCGCCCGACGGGTGCGCGGCGGGACAGCTGCCGGGCGCCAGCTGGGCCGGGGCCGGGTGAGCGGCAGGCGCCCGGGGCGGTGGCGCCCGTTGGGGGTGTGCTGCTGTCGTGACGGGCAGACTCGAACCCGCGTGATCAGCCTGGCAGGCTGAAGTCCTACCGTTGAACGAAGCCGCGTTGACGCAGTCAGCGATAGGAGAACTTCCATGACCGAACCCAGCCTTGAGCAGAATATGGCAGCGGCTCGCCACGAACACCTGGTCCCGGGCCGGGAGATCCACATGCAGGGCATGCGCGGCCACCGGTTCTGCGAAGTGGGCCTGATCGCTGGCACTGGCCAGGACAACGCCATCGCGAACATCTGGAACACCACCGGTGCGTGTGACCCGACACCGGAGCAATTCGACGCACTCGACCCCGACACGATCGCGCGTGAAACGGAGCCCTGCGCGCCTGGCTCAACCCGGTTAGGTACTGGATGTTCGACCAGCTCGATGTCTGGGAAGCCGGAGACGACAAGACCTTCGGGAGCATCATAGGCACCTGGATGGGCGTCGTTACCGCCGCAACGGTAATGCAGGCCCCGGTTCAGGCCAGCTATGATCCCGGCTACGTCTATTGCGCCAGCGCCTTCACCTTCAACAAACGCAGCGAGGTCTACCTGCTCAAGGCTCCCGACGGTGAACTGTTCGTCATGCAGTCCTTCGCCCGGCACTCGGATCCGGCTCCAGCCAAAGACGAGCTCGCGCATCTCGCCGGCCGGCTCGACCTCCCGGCCGGGTGGGGCTTTCGCGCTGAGGTGCTTGACCATGACCTGGAGGTCTCGCCTGCCAGGCACGACAACCGCGCACACGTCGTGCAGGACAATCTGCACAACGTCTACCTGGGCTCGGACGTTGGCAGGGCATTCAGCCAGCTGACTCCGGAAGACGGGCAGTGGTAGGCACTTGCGAGGAGCCAGGGAGGTCACGCTGATCCTGGACGAGAGCTCACCGCCTCCGGCAGGAGTCGAACACGGCGACCTTCGGGACAGCCAGGCGCTCCGCCAGCTGAGCTACAGCCTCATGCGAAATGTCCGGATGGCCGCGCCACGGCGTGCGCCGAAGGCTCCAGCGAGGGATGCGCACCGTTGGAGCCCCAACTGGCGACGGGCGCTGACGACGGGCGAAACAAACATGGGCACGGCACACACCGGTCAACGGCCTAGCTATAGCTAGGTCCCGAAGCGGGTGAATGGCTACAGCAGGCCATGCCATCCGGGCCACCTCCCGCTCGTCACGCTGCGCGACGTCATCCAGCCGTTACCCCCCTCTTAGGGGGCTACGTCGCCGGTCTGAAGGCGCTGCACAACGCGATCATGGCCGAGCGGCGCCCGGCCGGTGCTGGTACTCGGTGACTTGCGGCGGCGGCCCGCGCTTGTGCCCGGAGTGTGACGCCGGTGAATGACTTGCTACTTGGATGGGCACGCTACCACCGGCGCTGAATCCCGATCATCGCAACATCGCCTGCAGACCCCGTCGTAAGCGGGGTGTGAGACCCAACCAGTGGAGGTGCCAGATGGCTGAGTTCCCACCGCCGCCAGAGGGAATTGTGCTGGCCCACTTCATCGTCTCGGACGATGTCGAGCGCTCTCGGCGCTTCTACACCGAGGTACTCGGCGGCAGGGTGGCCTTCTCCGGTCCCGGAGGACTGACCTATGTCGCACTATCCAACAGCTGGATCATCATCAATGGCGGCGGAGGACCGACCGACGACAAGCCGACGGTCACCCTGGAAACGCCACGCGATCCCGACCGGGTCAGCAGCTTCCTCAATATCCGGGTTAAGGACATCGCGGCCGTGTACGCCGAATGGAGCGCCCGCGGTGCCAATTTCCTGACGCCGCCGAAACAGCACCAGTACGAGATCCGCTGCTACATCCGCGATCCCGACGGTCATCTGATCGAAGTGGGACAAACCACCGACCCAGAAGGGGACTGGTCGGCGTGGCCGTTGCGTACGTCCGGCGGGGAGCCCGGGTGAATGCCGAGGCCACCGGCGAGATCCTTCGCACCGGCGGTGGCCGGTGCCCCGGACGCTGAGATCCCCGCCAGCCATTTCCGGCACGGCCGCACCTCCCCGCCGTTCCCCCGCTCAGCGAGCCGCTGCGAGACCGCTCGGGCCGATGCTCCGGGCCGCCATAGTTAGTACCGTGAAGCTGAGGAGGTTCCGGTCATGACCACTGCGGTCATCGGCACCGGAGTGATCGGGTCGGTCATCGCCCGCGAGCTCGCCTCGGGCGGCGAGACCCTGCGGCTGTCGAGCGCCGACCATGAGTCGGCACGGATGCTGGCTGCCGAGATCGGCCGGGCTGCGGTCGTCGCCGCCGGCAACCGCGACGCGTTGCAGGGCGCCGATGCCATCGTCCTCGCGCTGCGGTTTACCGTGCTGAAGGCCGTCATAGACGAGATCGCCGGCCCGCTAGCCGGCAAGCTGGTGGTCGTTCCGAGCAACCCGCTCAGCACCGACGCGCAAGGTAACGTCTCGCGTCTCCTGCCGGAAGGGCAATCCTCTGGCGAGGTCGTGGCCGGGTGGTTGCCGGCGGGGGCGCGGTTGGCCATGGCGTTCGGAACCCTGCCGGCCGATCTCCTCGAGTCCTCCAGCAACCGGTCACCAGAGCCGGCGGTCCTCTTCTACGCGAGCGAGGACGACCGTGCCGGCCAGGAAGTCGAGCGGTTGATCCGGACGGCCGGCTTCGACCCGGTGAAGGCCGGCGGGCTCGAGCAGTCGGGCCGGCTCGAGGTGGGCGGCGACCTTCACGGTCTCGTAGTCGGCCCCGCCGAGGCGCGGTCATTGACCGGCGGGGCCTGATCGCTTCGCCGCACTGGCCGGGGGCACCTCTTCGGCCGGGCCTTCGCCCAGACGGTCTTGACGGCGCTGACCATCGCGGCGTCGAACGGCACGGACCGTGGTATCGAGCACTCGGTGGCTCCCGCCACCACGCACTTTCCCCCGCCCCCTCACCTGCCCCTTTCCCCGCGAATCCTGCGCAGGAAGGGCCGTAAAGGTGCCCGGGCGCCGACAGGTGCCACCTGGGCGCCAGCGGCCGTTTCATGCGCCGCTCTTGTGCACCCTCTCACAGGCACGCGCGCAACTCGGCGCCGGACCAACCGGCCACGGTGGCCGACCACCGATGCCGGACCGCGACGCCGTGAGCCCCACCGCCGGGCCGACGGGGGGAGCACGGGACCGTCGGCCGTCCCGTCCCACACCCTCTCCCTAGCGTTGGCGGACCGGTCCAGCAGGGAGTGGAGAGGCCCGGGTTAGACGGTCGGGGCCGCCAGGATTCATCGTCAGGATCGACCCAGCTTGACGCGTCAGATGCCGGAAACCTATCCATGCAAGGTCATTCCACCATTCGTTCACCCGAAGAGCTGCTTCAGGGCAGGGAAGGGACCCTGCGCCATCGAGCTTCGAGCTGATCGCACTCGGTACGGATCCTGAGACCTTGGCGGGCGAACCCCGAGACTCGAAGGGCCGAGTTTCTCGGGCGACAGTTCGCACCCGCGATCGTCCCAGCAGCCAGGCAGGGAACCTTCAGTCCGGCGTCTACCCCGCACCGGTCGCCGATCCGGACATGCTCGTCCACTGGGGCGGCCAGAACGCCCAGCGCCGCGGCGCCGACTGTCCGGCGGCCTGAGTCTTCAGTGCTATTGAGCTACACCTATCTGGACGATCTGCGCGCTCGGAGCCTGGTAACCCACCGAACTCACGTGAGTAAATATTCGGCGTTATACGGGTGATCGAAGATCAGATCACTATCCTTCGGCCGTATAACGCTAGATATACGGGTGATCATCGCTGATTTTTTCGGTCCGATATGCGGAGATGATCACCCGTATATCACCCGATCTGCTTGGACCCGCCGCCTGGCGAGCTGGCCGAGCCGATCACGCTCCGCGACAAGCTGGCCTGCGTATGGAAGCAACTCCTGGCTGCCCCGTCACAAATTAGCGTCGCCGTTGATCTTCGATCCATGACCAAATAATCGTGCCGATAACACCTGG
>JBEKIF010000125.1:0-11869 GCA_050011895.1 Streptosporangiaceae bacterium
GGGGCGCGCCGTCGGTTGTCTGTCACTGATCCGGGGCGCCCGGCGCTTGCGGCTGGTGGCCGAGACGGCGGCGCAGCATGAGATTCTCGCCGTGCGCGGCCTGGAGGGCGTGCTGTAGCTCGGTGATTTCCTCGCGGTGACGGCGCTTGAGCTGGGTGAGCTCGCCGGTGAGCGCGGCGATGACGTTGCCGGGCTGCTCCGGTCCGGCGTTGCGGCGCTGGGCGGGACGGGCCTGCGGCTGGGCACGCAGCTGCTCGACGCGCTGCCGGATGGCGGGGTTGCGGTAGAGGAAGTCCAGCGACACCGGGGCGGCCGCGGCCAGGCCGCGGAAGGTGACTGGCTGCCCGGTGCGCAGCATGTGATCGAGCGCTGCTTCGGCGCGGGCTGCCGTGCCGGCGGTGCGGGCGGCGGCCGCCTTCTGCAGGCTGGCCAGGTTGCCGGGCCTGCTGGCGGTCACGCCGGTGCCCCGTCCTGGCCGGGCCGGCTGGCGCGGGCGGCGAGCTGGCCGGTGCGTGCGGTCACGCCGGCGCCGCGGGCCACCCGCTGGCGTCCGGGCGCGCCGGGCTCGGCTGCTGGCTCCGGCCTGCCTTCGGTCTCTGGGTGGTCCTGCAGCGTGGTGATGATGGCCTCCAGCGAGGCGGCTTCGCGGCGGCGGCCTTGCAGCCAGACGTTGTCCTCGCTCATCGGCTCGCCGGTGCGGGCGCGGAATGCTTCCTGCCGCTGGCCGATCAGGTGCAGGGTCTTGTCCTTCTGCTGCCGCAGCTCGGGCAGGAAGCTGGCGTCGGTGGCGAACTTGTCACACGTCAGGCAGGCATTTCCGCGGTCGCAGGATTGCCGCGGCGGCAGCAGGCACCACCCGTTGGGCAAGATCCGGTCGGTCCGCTGGTCCAGCTGCAGCATGTCGTAGAGGTCACCGGTGCCGATCTGCAGCTCGCGGGCATCGGCGGTCAGCTTGCGGTAGCGCAGGAACTCCGCCTCGTGGGTTTCGGCCAGGGTCTGCGCGTAGTGCATCGTCATCGCGGGCGAGAGGTGCCCGAGGTAGCGCTGCACGACGTGAATCGGGACGCCGGCATTCAGCAGGCTGGTGGCCCGGGTGTGCCGGAACCGGTGGGTCCGCTGGAAGTCGACCAGCCGGCCGGCGCTGTCGCGGATATCGAGCCGCCGGGCCAGCTCGGTGAGCGCCTTGTGCAGGGTCGCCGACACATACGGCCGGTCGGCGTTGCGGTTGAACAGCAAGCCCAGGAACAGGTAGCGGGGGCACGCTCCGGGCGCGGCGTGCTCGCGCAGCCAGGTGGCGGCCCACTCCTGCTGCTCCCGGATGATCGCGACCACCTCGGCGTCGACCAGAACCGTGTCCGGCGCTCCGTCGATCTTTGTCTGCTGGTAGCGGAGCCGGGCGACCATCGCGCCCGGCTCACTGGCCGCCGACGCGCCGGCCAGCGGGAGCAGCGGGTCGGTGTCCAGCATGAGGATCTCGCTGATCCGGCGGCCGAGGCGGGCTTGCAGCATCATGATCCGCATCGCCTGCGGGTCATCCAGGCCGCCGTCAGCGGCGGGCTCGCCGAGCTGGCCGATCCCGGCCATGATCTTCGCCAGGGCGGTGTCGCCGATGACATCCAGGCCCGGGTCGCGCCTGCCGGGGCGGGGAAGCTCTCTGATCCGGTAGAAGCCGGCGTGCCCGGCTCCCAGTTCCCGCCATCCCGGCTCGCCAGTCGCCGCCGCGGCCGCGTCCTTGTGGTCGTGCATGAACAGGTAGAACTGCTCGACGTGGACCAGCACCGTCTTGGCATGCGCCGCCGATACCCGCTGCCCCGCGGTGGGGCCGCGGCTGGACTGGGTGGCCCGCACGTGCCCGAGGAAGTCCTGCATCAGCTGGCGCACCCGGGCCGGGCCGGCGTCCAGCCGCGGCTCGCTGATGCCCCGCCCGGCCAAGAACGCATCCAGCACGGTCAGCGCGAACACCCGCTGGTTAAGGGTCGACCAGCGCAGCGTCCCGGTTTCCAGCGCGACCTTGCCGTGCCATTGCGCGGCGCGGCGCAGCCACCCGGCGGTGATGCGGTGGAAATGGATGGCCTGGCGTCCCAGCGGCTCGTGCTGGCGCACCGGGATACGGCGGTCCTCCACGGGATGCCACGATTCCCGCTGCCACCACGGGCGGGTGTCGTAGGCCAGGTCCAGCAGCCACAAGAACCGCAGCAGCACCTGCCGCATCTGCATGACCGACGACGGGGCCGGGAGCCTTCCCCGGTGCCGGTGCACCGCCAGCGGGATCTCCTGCAGCCAGGCGCGCGCGGGCAGGTCCATCAGCGAGTGCGGTGTCCCTGCGCCGCGGCCGGCGGTGATCTCGGTGAGCCGGCGCACCAGCATGACGGTGCCGGGCATCTGGACCCTGCCGCCCAGCTCGATGACCCGGAATATGCACCAGGTCACCTCCTGGCGCATCGGCCCGGGCAGTGCGCTGACGTCCGCCACCGGGTATGACTTGCCGCCCCCGGCGAAGCCGCCCCGGTAGTGCTCCGGAACCGTGCCCGGCGACAGCCCGGGCAGCCGCATCCCCGGCGGCACCGATGCCCACAGGCGGCTCAGCACGGCAGCGTCATGCCCGCAGCCGGCCGCTTCCCAGCAGTCCATCAGCTCTTCGGCGCTGATCCCGTTCACGCGCACCGCCCGGCCTGCGCGCCGGTCACCGAGACCGCCCGCCATCCCGCGGTGAACGCCCGCCACTCGGCGACCGACCGCATGTCCGCGTCCTCGGTCACGTGCGCATACAGCTCCAGCGTGGTCTGCACGTCGCCATGGCCGAGCCGGCGCGACACCACGTGCACCGGCACCCCCGCCATCAGCAAGGCGGTGGCATGCGTATGTCTCATCCAGTGCGGGGTCCAGGCGGCCGGGACCTGCCGGGCCAGGTCCCGGCGCAGCCGCCCGACCAGGTCGTAGACGCTCTCGGGACGCCACGGCGCGAACCGGGTGCCGCCCGCGAGGTTCATGAAGACCGGCGCGGTGTCCATGTCCGCCACCGCTAGGTCGGCGCCCGCCTCGCACAGCTGCCACAGGTACTCCCCGTAGAGCCGGTCCAGCTCGTCGGAGATGAACACCCGCCGGTAGGTCCCGCCCTTGACCCGGACCCCGTGCGGATGGTCGCGGGGCACGACCTCGATGAACGGGGTGTCGCCGCGGCCGGTATGCCAGTCCCGGTGCTGTAACCCGAGGGCTTCCCCCAGGCGAAGGCCGGTCTCGGCAAGTAGCACCCACAGGAGGCGGTCGCGGACCCGTCCCGTCCACTGCCCGCCCGCCGGATCGAACCGCGCGCACGCATCGCAGATCGCCTCGATCTGCCCTGGGGTGAGCACCGGCGGTGGCACGTGCCGCGCTGCCTGCACCCGGATCACCGCACGTTGCCGACCCTTCCTGCGCGCCACGTGCTCCAGCATCGGCTTATAGGCCGCCCGGCCCCCGTGCACCACCCGCACCAGATCGCCGCCTAGGGCGACGCCGTTCAGCTCGTGGAACCGGTAGCAGGACGTGACTGCCCGCAGCCGGGTGCCGATCGTCGACTCGGCGAACCTCGCCAGCCGCGGCCCGATCGAGACCACCTGCGGGCCGTCCCCGCTGCGCAGCCAGGCCAGGAACCCGCCCACCTCGGCCAGGGCCAGCTCATCCCACGCCAGGCCGAACACCGAAAGGTAGGTCCACCACAACGCCAGCGCCCGGGCATAGGACTTCACCGTGTTCGGCGACGTGCCCTGCACCCGCAGGTACTCCAGGAACTCCTCGGCCGGGCCGATCACCCGGTGATCGCCCCCGAGCACCGTCCAGGTCGCCGCGCCGCCGGGCAGCGTCACCAGCTGCGTCCGGCACTCTCCGTCAACTGCCGTCACGCTTCGTAACGTATTCGTAACGTAACGGCAGCAGATTACCCGGCCGTGACAGACACGCCGACCACCTCGAAGGTCCTTCGCCTGCCGTGGCAGACGGTCCCCTCATCACCCCGGATTACCGGCGATTACTGGCGGATCTGGTTTTACGTGCTGGAGGCGGCCGGGCTGGACGTGCAGCTGGTGAACGCCCGGGACGTGAAGAACGCCCCGGGCCGGCCGAAGACAAGCTCGATGCGGTCTGGCTGGCGAAGCTGACCGAGCGGGGGATGCTGCGGCCCAGTTTCGTCCCGCCGGCCGAGATCCGGCAGCTGCGGGATTACACCCGGCTGCGGACCGACCTGACCCGCGAGCGGTCCCGGCACTGGTCGCGGGTGGAGAAACTGCTGGAGGACGCGCTGATTAAAGTCACGGCGGTGGCCAGCAAGACCGGCTCCAAGTCGGTCCGGGACATGATCGAGGCGCTGATCGCCGGGCAGCGTGACCCGCAGGTACTCGCCGGGCTGGCGCGCGGCAAGATGCGCGCCAAGCACGACCGTCTCGCCGGGGCGCTGGAGGGCCGGTTCGATGACCATCACGGCGAGCTGGCCCGGATGCTGCTGGACCAGATCGACGCCCTCACCGCCCACATCGACACGATCACCAGCCGGGTGGGGGAGCTGATCGCGGCGATCCCCGGGGCGTGGGGCGTGGACGCCGACGGCGTCACCGGCCCGGGCGGCGGCCTGGGCCCGGGCGCGCCGGTGCTGCCCGCGGTCGCCCGGCTGGACGAGGTCACCGGCATCGGCGCCCCGGCCGCCCAGGTGATCATCGCCGAGGTCGGCCTGAACATGGGCGTCTTCCCCACCCCCGGGCACCTGGTGTCCTGGGCGAAGCTGTCGCCCCGGACCATCCAGTCCGGGCCGAAGAACCGGTCCGGACCGGCCGGCGACGGCAACCCTTATCTCAAGGGCGTCCTCGGCGAGGCCGCCGCCGCGGCCGCCCGGACCAGTACATTCCTCGGCGAGCGTTACCGGCGGATCGCCAGGCGCCGCGGCAAGCTGCGGGCCCTGGTCGCCGTCGCCCGCTCCATCCTGGTCATCGTCTGGCACCTGCTCGCCGACCCCGCCGCCCGCTTCCGCGAGCTGGGCGCCGGCTACTACGCCAGCCGCACCGACACCGACCGCAAGACACGCAACCACGTCCGCCAGCTCGAAGCGCTCGGGTTCACCGTCACCCTCGCCCAGGCCGCCTGACCCCGGACCTGCCAGACCTTCGCCGGTCACCGGCCCCGAGGCTCGCTGCCGCGCCGTGGCTGAGGCCGTTATTTTCATCGCCGTGGCCGCCCTGGCCCGCGGCCACGCCCGGCCCACCGGAACCCAGCCAGCCCGCGCCCGCGCCACGGCGACCGCACACGCCAGGGAAAGGGCATCCCGGCCCGCATCAGCCAGGTCCGCGAGCACTCCTCCGACTGCCGCCGGACAGGACCTGAGCTGGACCGATTTCCACGGCATCCAGCTGCCCGTCTCCCCCGCCGCCGGGCCCCGCCACACCGTCAGCGGACTGGCATTCGGGTTCACTGACACCCCGGACGGCGCGCTGCTCGCGGCGATAAACATCGGGGTCCGCACCGCCGCCCAGTGGGGACCAGCGATCTTCACCCCGACGATCACCCGTCAGGTGACCGGCCCGGACGCGCTCACACTGCTGCGCGCCGAGACGAGTGCCTACGCGGCCCTCCGCGCCGCCGCGCACCTGCGCGCTGGCCAGCCGGCTGGCCGCGGCTACGCCGCTGAGGTCGCCTACCGGTTCGACGCCTGGACCCCGGCCGTAGCCACCGTCGATGTCGTCTCCTCCGGACCGGGCAGCAACGGCACCACCGTGCTGGCCGTCACCCGCATCCAGGTGCTCTGGGAGCACGCGGACTGGCGGCTCCTGGCCCCGCCCGGCGGGAACTGGGCCAACTCGGCCGCCGGCCTCTCATCCCTGACCGGCTACACGATCTTCCCTGGCGAGAGGTGACCCCGATGACCCCGCCGCTCTGCGATACCCTCACCGAGCCTGCCTGCCTCCTGCTGCAGGTACCCGGCCTGGTGCAGTCAGCCACGGCCTCGGCGGCCGGGGACGTCCTGACCAGCATCTCCAGCGCGATCAGCGACGGCGTCCACTGGATCGTCGTGAACACCGCGACCTTGTGGATCGCCATCCCGTCCCCCGGCCTGACCTCCGACCCGGCGATCTCCCAGCTCCAGGCGTGGCTGCTGCCGGTCACCGCGGCCATCGCCGCCGGCAGCGTCATCGCCGCCGGCGCCCGGATGGCGATCACCCGCCGCGCCATCCCGCTGTTGGACGTGACCGGCGGCCTGGTCACCATCGCGGCGGTAGCAACCCTGGGCGTCGCTGATCGACCAGGCCACAGCCAAGGCGAGCGGCCTTGCCAGCCTCAGCAACGCGCTACAACGCGAGCCCGGCCCGCGACAGCCCGGCAAGCCAGCAAAGCTGGCCAGCAAAGACCTCCCGCACCCGACCAGCCTCCTCGAACCTGCTGACCACGCCCGCGGATCAGCGGCGCCGACCGCGGCCAGCCGTGCGGCCTCCCGGCGCACCATCAGATAGGGGCAGGCCGACCTGGAAGACGAAATAGTCCCTGCAGCCACGCCAACGCCTTCTGCTGGTCTCGTCACGCAGTAAATCAGCCTGAAGCTACGGACGTAGTAGCTCTCAGCAACCGTTTATCGTCCATGTGTTCTACTGGATGTCAAGGGCGAGGTCCAGCGGCCTGACTGGTGGGCCTATCCGGTGGCTGCGGTCACGGTCACCCTTGGGGGCCGGGCCGGGTAAACGCGAGCTGGATGCCTTGCGACTGCCGGCCAGCCAGGGCAGCGCAGGCGCAGGGTCCCGGCATCTGCGGGTGTCGTGCCGGGAGGACGGCTGCCCGAGCGTCTGGTACAAGCCACGGCACGAGCAACAACCCCGGCAGCTGTAGGCAGGGATGCCCAACGCGGCTACTGCGTCCAGTACCGGCCAGCGGGCTGAGGGCCGAACGGCACCTCAGGGCATCGGCAAAGTCCTCTTATTCGCTAGCAGGCTGCGGCCGTTCGATCATGCGCTGGGTGCTGTTTGAGTAGGTCCGTCTCGACGCATGACGACGGTGCTCGCGGCCGCGCGTCATCGGCAGCGCAGGATCACGAGATCGCGGACCCCTGGGTCATGCGGCGCCGGATCGCGCCGCGGTCGCCACCACCGCCGTGTAGCCCATCGTGAAGCTGCCCCTCACCGCGTCGATGGCGCCGCCGATACCCGCAAGCAGCTCCTGCTGCTCGGCCGGCGGGTACTGGCTGAAGCCGCCGAAGGTAGGAACCACCTCCAGCCACTCTTCGCGGGTGTAGGGCCGGTCCCAGTCGAATCGCCACTCCTGCGAGTGGCCGAACGCGCCCGCCTGCCGCATCCCGTCGGCCGCCTTCGTGCACATTGCTGAGTACGCGTCCGGGCCGGCCAGCGTCGCGAGGCTGAACGGCGAGCCGAAGACCCGGAGCCAGACCTCGGCGAACGCTTTATCTACGTCGGCCGGGGGGCGGAACGAGTTCCAGAACACCGCAAGCCGCCCTCCAGGCCGCAGCACCTGCGCCGCTTTGGCCGCTCCGGCCACCGGGTCCACCCAGTGCCAGGCCTGCCCGGCGATGACAGCGTCGAATGCCCGGCCTGCGGGGTCCCAGTCTTCGAACTTCGCCACCTCGGCTTCGACACCGAACCGCCGCGCCAGGTCGGCCATCCGTGCGTCGGGGTCGACCCCGAGCACGCGGCAGCCGACCGCCTGGAACTGCCGGGCCGCTATACCGGTGCCGCAGCCCACATCCAGGACGCCGGGGCCGGGGCTGGCGGCGACGATCGCCTCCACCATGGCGGTCGGGTAGCGGGGCCGGACCCGGTCGTAACGCTCGGCGTCCGAGCCGAACGACTCCGCTACCTGCCGTGCCTGATGAGGCTCATTCATTGATGAAGCTCGTTGTGGCCGGTCTTCTTGGTTGCGCTGCCATATAGGCAACTATCACGTGCGAATGGCCCGGCAGCTGTTGGTTCCGCGCGTGGCGAAGCGGCAGCACTTACCGGCTGCCTGGTCCTGACCAGGTTCTGGCCCGGGGTTCGGCAAAGTCGTTCAGCATTTCATGATCGTTTGTAGTGGTCGGCTGGGCCGCCGGGCCTGGTAGCGCAGGGCGGCGGCGATGCTGGCCGCTCCGGCCAGCCGCAGGATGGTGATCACCAGGTTGCGCAGGCTGGCCATGATGCGCGGTCCGCTGGCGGTGCGGACCTGCGAGCGGTCTTCGTCGAAGTCCATGTCGCGGACCCAGTGCAGGCGGTCTTCGATGCCCCAGTGGCCGCGGATGATGGCGGCGACCTGAGCATGGCTGGCCTGGCTGATGGTGAGCGAGGTGACCGCGTAGCAGGTCTCACGCGACCACTTCCCCTTCACTTCGCGGCGGCGCGTGATCTGGATGGCCCGGGCGGCGTGGGGGAAGGCCAGCCCGCGGGCGACGGCGGTGACCTTCAGGATGCGCCGCTCGGTGCGGCCGTGCCCGCGCTCGCGGGCCTGGTAAGCGACCGGGACGTCCCGCCAGGGCAGGCACGCAAGCTGCGCGTGCAGTCCCGGCTGGTTGCGCTTGACGATCAGCAGGTAATGGGCACCGCGTCCGGCCAGGTAGGTGGCGTGGTCACGCTGAGCATGCAGGGCATATGCGGTGATGACCGCGCCAGTGATGTCCAGGCGGTCCAGCAGCGCGCTGAACAAGGGAATCTCGTTGGTCTTGGCGCCCACCTCCACCTGGCCCAGAACCGCGCCATGAGCATGGTCCAGGGCGGCGAGCAGGTGGCGGCTGCCATCGCTGCCGTGACCTGAGCCGCGTAAGGTCTTGCCGTCCACCGCGATCACCCGCCGGCCGCCCCGCCCGGGTGCGGTACACCGGGCCGCCCACTTACCTGCCAGGTCATCGAAGGCGTCCGCATCCAGGCGCTGCAAGGTCCGCCGGAACGTCGACTCCGACGGCACCGCGCCGGTCACCCCGAGCCTGGCCAGGGTCTCCTGATCGGCGTCGGCGGCCCATTCGGCGATCGCGGTGAACGAGCGCGCCCCGCCCAGCACCGCGCACACCGCCAGTCCCAAGATCACCAGCAGCCTGTGCCGCACTCCCCGCCGGCGCCTGGGGTCAGCCACCCCGGCCAGCACCGTCAGCAGACCTGGCGAATCGCCGGCGGTATCGGCCGCCAGCTCAGCGAGGTGGCCTATGGCAGGGTCGATAAGGGAAGATGACGGCGCGGGCATGGTTCCCCGGGGAGCGATCAGGCTGGTGTGGTAACCCGCCATGATCACCACAAGGGCCGTGCGCGCTCTCTTACCCGCACATCACCGGCGTGTCGCCCGGCCTCACACCACCCGCGAAAAAAAGACTTTGCCGACGCCCTGAACGGCATCTGGCCAGAATCAACGACGATCCCATTACCTTGGGCAAGCGACAGCCATGAATCCATGCGCCTTCTCAGCGGTTAGCAGATATCGGCTCACCACTGCATCCAGGTTGGCTGGCGGGCCGTAACCGCCTGAGCGGCTCTCGGGGTGAATTTCCGCGATCGCGACTACGCGCAATTAGTCAATCTGTCCCGCAGGCGTTCTCGTGACTCTGATCGCAAAGGAAGGTGACATCCTTGAGCTACCCGCCGTATCTGGCGGCGCCGCGCGGGTCAGCGCTGACCCCGCTGACCTGGGGCCGGGCCAGCGCCTGGCGGAGACAGGTACCCCGCTACGTCTCCGCTTAGTGCGCAGACTCGTACTTGGCCAGCACGTCTGCGGGGATGCGCCCCCGGTCGGAGATCTTGAGACCCTGAGCGCGGGCCCACGCGCGGACGTCGGACTGGTTATGCCGGGCCGGGCGCGAGCCTCGTGCCGCCCGCCGGGATGAGGACACCTTGCGGCCCGCATCAATGTAGGGACGAATGGCCTCGGCGAACTGGTCCGCGTGGTTCGTGTTCAGGTCGATCTCGTAGTCCGCGCCGTCGAGCCCGAACCTGACGGTGCTATCGGCTTCACTGCCGTCAATGTCGTCTACATACAGGATCTGTGTCCGCTGAGCCACTGTTTGTTACTCCGCTTCAGGATTAGTTCTAGTGCCTGTGCAACAGCTTAAGCGATCGCGGAGGCTTGCCAAGACGCTTCATCATCCACGGGGAAGGCATTCGGCGCAGAGCATTCGCTTTGGCATCGAGATTGCCGGCCCGCCAGCGGCCATGATGCCTGTTGTGACTCACATGCGCAGCGAATCGGGCCATCAAGGCTTTCGTGGCTGTCGCGAGCGGCGAGGCAGGTCTCGCCGGAACCAAAAGCACATATGAGGACATACCCAAGCTGGGCTCGGCCGCTTCCGAGTTTCCGGGCCGTGCGTGCCGCAGGTCGCCTGGCTCTGGCCATCCCGTCTGCCGCACATCCCCAGCGACACGCCGCCTGGTCGGCGGCATAGCGGATGACCAGCTCTCCTCGGCCGGGCTCGAATGGGCCGCCTCCCTCCCTAATCTGCGGCCGGGGCGGAGGACACCAACCCGGCAAGGGCGGGGCCGGGAACGAAGGTAAGCCTGCGTTTCTCGCGCGGCAATCGTCTTGCTCGGACAGCGTCAGAAGCGGAAGCGGGTCAGGCCGCCCGGGTCCGTCGCCAAGACCACGGTCGCCGAGCGAGGCTCGATGCGGTACACGTTCCACGGCGGTGGTCCTTGCGACGGCGCGTTGAACGGGGCAGTGATGCCCAACCCGCTCTCATCGGGCTCCGCCGGCCAGCCGCTGTCTGCCCACGCCTTCGCAATGCGCGCCACTGCGCCCGGCTCGGTTACCCGCACTGCGTCACCGTCGATCACGACGTCCGCGTCGCGGATCGACACCGCGACCGAACACCGCTGATCGCGCGCGACGTTGCGTCCCTTGCGCGTACCCGCGCCCGTCTGGAACCAGAACGTGCCGTCCACCCAGAGGGCACCGACCGCAGTCACATGCGGGCTGCCGTCCTCGTTGACGGTGGACAGCCACGTCGTGCGGGAGTTCGCCGCCTCCGGTCGCGGTGTCGATCCCGCATCGAGCTTCTCGACAACGGCGGCCCAATCCACCGGCGGCAGCCCGTCCGCCTTACCCAGATTGATGATCTCCATATCCAGAACCTACCTGCCCGTTCTTCCCCGGCGAGCGCAGTCCGCAACGAGACTCGCGGCCGAACGCGCCAGGCGCGGCAGCAGAGTGGGTTCGCCTGGCGAGGGCCGTTCGTTAGGTTTGTCCCGATCGGAACAGCGCGTCGATGGGTGCGACAGTCACCAGATCTTTCACGCTACAGGCCAGATACCGGTCGAACGTGATCGAAGCGTCGGCTTGAAGCTGGGTCAGGGCGACGTACTCGGCGTCAAAGGTGTCGGGCCAGCCGAGCTGGCCGGCGACCTTCCAGGCGACGTTCTGGAGGAAACGGTCCCGAGCAGCCGGATCCGCAGCCCGCGCAGGTAGCTGAGCTGCCGGTCAGCCTCCGCCTAGGTCATCTCACCGCGATGTACTGCCTGGTAGAGGAGCGACAGCACCTGTGAGCGAAGGAGCGCCGGAGCCAGGATCTGCTGCTCGTCGCGGATCACGGCCTGGTCATGGGCCAGGCGAATGGCGACGTCCGGACCGATCACGTACTTGGTCATGGGCAACACCGGTTCCTCTCCGCCGCTGCATCGCAAGCGTCCGCCTCAGGGTAAGGCGATGCCGGGCCTGGCCGGGTCGTTTGGCATGGGCATGCTGACCACAGCCGTCCAGAGCCACTACGGCTGGCAGCCCAGCAAGCGCAGTCTCGCGAATTTCGATGTTCTGCCAACCGGCCTTGCCGACCTGTATCCCTCGTATGGCGTGCGCCATGATCTGCTGTTCGACTTCAACGAGGGGAAGAGCCAGTGGCGTCTCGCTGGTGAAGCGCGCGGGCGGTCAGCAAAGCGCCCCCAGGGCGCCGTCATCT
>JBEKIF010000126.1:0-10051 GCA_050011895.1 Streptosporangiaceae bacterium
GCCCGTGGCCCTGCCCGCAGCCCAGGCCGCGGTCGCTTGCGCCTGGTCTTTTCCACTGATGACGCGCATTGTATCTGACTGACCACTCCAAGTAGCCGCTCTCGGCCGGCCGTCATACCAAATCCTGGACAGCACCGAGGCCGACTCGACGATGACCCAGTTCGAGAGGAACTCCGCAGTTCGCAGCCGTCGCGCCGGTCGCCTATCTCATCTGCCGCTGGTCGGGCCGATCCACTGGAGCCTCCGGCTGCCAGTGAGGCCCGGCCGGGCGACCCTTGCCGGAGGCCGTCGGGATCTGCCCGCTGACCGTCACGGGCGGATTGTCGATGTCACGCATCGTGACTACCGGCCTGGACTTAGGCGCGCCGGATCCGCCGTTCGGCGCGGCGACCGGAGTGTGACGGGACCGCCGGTGATGCGCTCATATCTGGGCGTTCTGCGCAGCCTGGCGATCAACTTCGGACGGGTCCGTGACCGCGCCTATCGCTGGTCCTGAGCGGGCACACCGACGAGCTCCAGTGAGCAGGAAAGTGCCTGGCGGAATGGGGCTGGCCATTGCGCTGCTCAATGCGACCGGGATTCCATGGCAGGTCGAAGTGGAAGAGGCGAGCGGCCTACGCGGAACTTCCGGTGGTGCTCGGACTCGAAGTCCGTGTCGAGCATCTCCCGCAGTAGCGGACGGGGCTGTTTCAGAAGGTTCGGACGTGCCCATCGGCCATCTGCCACAGATGGGCTGCGAACTGTTCAAAGCCGGTGGGCCTGTCAGCGAAGTGGGGCGCCGAGATCTTGGCTGATCGCGCCCGGTGATCCACCGCCGCCACGGTAGTGGGCAGTCGGCGGCCAGGGGATCACCGGCGAGCACGCCGGTAAGCCGCCCGCGAGACGCTGTGGCGATGCGGCGTGCGTCGGCGTCACCATGCGCCAGGCCGAAAGCCTGCCGCAAGAAGATGCCCCCCCGAGGGGAGTCGTGCAGTTCCCTGCCGGGGTGCCGGCGAGCTGGGCGCCTGGCACCGAACCCGCCGGCGCGGGCACCCCCGGACCGCGGACGACACTGCTGAAGGACAGGACGCACGGCCATCGCCGCAGCGCACCCGGCTGGCCGCGCGGAGACGGCCGGGCCCTGGGGAGGGCCCGGCCGTGTCGTCGTGCCGGGAGTCAGACCGCGGCGTCCTGGTAGGCGGGCGGCGTGCTGGCGGCGTCCATTGCAGCGGTGATCGGCGAGGGCTTGAAGCCCTTCACGACCAGCCAGATGCCTAGCGACAGCTCCCAGGCAGCCACCGGGAGTGCAGCGAGCGTGGCCGCGGAGGGGGGCGGCACGCTGCCGCTGAGCAGCGTTGCGATGACGGCGATGAGGAGTATTGGGCCTCCGATGAGTCCGATCACGGGAATGATGCGGGGCACGAGCCGGGACCGGTACAGCAGGGTGCCCAGCAGCAGGGCGTTGATGCCCGGCATCAGGCTCTGCCCGAGCAGGAACGCCCAGTTGTAGATCGCCACGTGCGACGCGCCGGTGGTGACGAGCGCGGCCGCGTTTGCCCCGGCCGCTGCGCCCAGGTCCTGCCGCAGGGTCACCAGCGAAAGGAGGCTGACGACGCCGGTGAAGATCATGCCGGCTTCCAGGACGCGAGCGGCGACGAAGCCCAGCGCGAAGCCCTCGTTCTGCCGCCTGACCACCGGGTACAGCGTGACGGCGGTACCGATGCAGGCGAGCGCGACGATCACCTCGAGGAAGCCGCCCGCGAGCACGGCCGTGTGGCCGCCGGAGCCGAGGATCCAGTCCCGGTGGTTCTTCACGGGGCCGTAGAGGGCGAGCGTGGGGATCGAGATGAAGGTGATCAGGTAGAAGATGCCCGCGACGAGGGCGGTCTTCCTCGTCGAGCTCATCGGGATTCCTCTCGCTGCTTTCGTTGCCGGGGTTCGGGCGGTGGTCGCCATGTCGGTCTCCTGTTCGTGAAACTGCTGAGTTATCGGGCCTCGGCGGCGGGCGGCCGGGGATGGTGCGGGTCGACGTGATTGACCGAGATCAGGGGCAGGCCCAGGTCGCGTGTTTTCTGCAGCAGGCCGTAGAGCGCGGCCTGGTCGGCTACCGGGCCATGGATGATGGTGGTGCCGTCGCCGTCGTGGGCAATGGCCAGCCCGTCGAACCAGGCGGCCCACCGACTATGGAGGTGCCCCTTGAGGCGGATCTCGTACTGTCCGGGGCCGTGATAGCGGCCGGTCGATATCTCGCTCATGGTGCTCCTCTTGCTTTTGCCCGGCTGGCTGGATCTGCGCCGGCTTTGCGAGCGTTCCTGGGTCTGATCGGAAGCTATGAGCGGATGTGGTGAGCAGGCATCACCACACCTGGTGATTGATGTGGTGATTCAGGCGACGGGGGCGGTCGCTGGAGGGCAGCCCGCGCCAGGTCTCCGGCCACCCGCTCACGGCTGTGGGGACATCCGGCTCATCGGAGGGCTGGGCCACCCGCCTTGGGGGTAACCGGCGGACGCCCTGCGCCTGGGATCCGTGAAGGACGGGTTAGGGCTGGCGGCTGCGGGTTCGCGGCAACAGGTCGAGTTCCGCGGCCCGGCGGACCGCTGCCCTGCGGCTGGTCACCGCGAGCTTGGCGTAGATGTTCTTGGTGTGAGTCCGCATGGTGTTCAGGGACACCATGAGCTCGCGGGCGATGGCCGGGCCGTCGAGCTCGGTTCCGAGCAGCCGCAGCACGTCGAGCTCGCGTTCGCTCAGTGGCTCGATCAACGCCTGTTCCCCTGGGGCTGCCGTGCTCGGTCTTGCTCACGGCGGCCAGGAGCCGGCGGACATAGTTCTGCCTGATCCCCTGTTTCGCGGCCGCTCTCAGCAGTGAGACCATCGGCGGGCCCTCATCCGCGAAGATCCGGACGTATCCCTCTGGCTCGGCCAGGGTCACCGCGCGTTCCAGGGAGGCAACCGCAGCCGGGATGTCCCCCAGCGTCTGGTGCGCGAGCGCCCGCAGCACCTGGATCTCGATGACGCGTCCCGTCCTCCCGCCCTCCTCCGCCGCCAGCAGGAGGCGCTCCAGGAGCCGGGCCGCCTCGTGCACGGAGCGCTCTGCACGCTCGCCCTGGTACCGCGCCAAGAACACCCTGGCCAGGGTGACGTGCTCGAACTCGCGCAGGTAACTCAGGTCGTCATCAGCGGACAGGCCCTGCTCATTCGCCCAGCCGAGGGCTTCACCGAGCCTGCCCTGCGCGATCCAGGCCCGTGCCTTCAATGCGGGGACCGGCCGCACATTCGGGAAGAAGTCTCCCGCGTACAGGCGCTCCGCCTCGTCGAGCAGATCGAGCGCGCCGTCCAGATCGCCTTCAGCCTCCCGAACCCGGGCCATCGCGACCCGCCAGCGATACCGGTTCTGCGGCAACCCGGTGTGCTCACCCAGCCCCTGGCTCGTCAGCAGGTGCTGGGTGGCGGCATGCAAGTCGTCGCGCTCGTAGTGGAGCTCGCTCATGCCCACGTACATGTCCGCGGCTCCCCGCAAGATGGGCGAGCGCCCCGCGGCGAGCTCCAGTCCGGCTTCGTAGGCGGCCATGGCCTCGCGGAGATGGCCCTGCGTCACCCGGATGTCGGCCAGCGCGATGGTGCACCCGAGGGCGTCTGCCAGGTGCCCGGCCTTGCGTACGCGGGCCGCGCATTCGGCGTACATCCGGTGCCCTGCCTCGAGATCGCCACTCGTCCAGTAGGCGAGCCCAAGGAAGCCCGCTGCTGATCCGCGCAGGAGATCGTCGTCATCGGCCGCCACATCCAGCACCCGTCTGGCGTGCTTCATCGTCTCTGCCACATCGCCCAGCGCCTGGGCGCGCGCGGCGCGCAGCACCGCGATGGCCCCTGGCAGACGGCGAAACTCGTCCTCGTCGACGATTTCGGTTGATGGCGCCTCCCGTGGCCCCCGCGCCGTGGGCGTCGCGCCCAGCCACCGCTCGGCATCATTTAGCCGGGTCTGCACACCGTCGAGCTCGCCGCTGACCAGCAGCGCCCACGCGTACGCGACGCTGAGCACGGGCCGGGCGCGGATCAGTTCGCCGGGCAGCACCTCGAGCCAGCCGCGCACCGCGGCCTCCTGCCTGCCCCTGCGCATTGCCGGGATCGCCAGCTCGACCAGGTCCGCCGCCCGCCCGAAATCGCCAGCGGCCAGCGCGTGGCTGATGGCCTCGGACTGTTCGCCGTTCTGCTCGTACCACGCGCTCGCCCGCCGGTGCAGGCCCGGCACCTGGCCGGGCTGCTCGTCGAGCAGGCGCGCCTGCAGCACGTCAGCAAACAGATGGTGGTAGCGATACCACCGGCGGCGGTCATCGAGCGGGACCAGGAACAGGTTTCCTCGGTCCAGCGCCTCCAGCATGGCCTTGCCGCCACCCTGCCCGGTGACCGCATCGCACAGCGGGCCGCTCAGCCGGCCCAGGATCGAGGTCTGCAGCAGGAAGGCCTGGACACGGTCGGACTGACGCTGCAGCACCTGCTCGGCCAGGTAGTCGACGACATAGCGATCATCACCCGCGAAGCCGGCAATGAAGCCGGCCACGTCTTCTCGCCCCTGCATCGACAGCGCCGCCAGCTGCAGCGCGGCGATCCAGCCCTCGGTGCGTGCCTCCAGCGCGGCCACGTCGCGTGCCGTCAGCTGCAGGCCCATCATCCCGTTGAAGTACGCCGCCGCCTCATCAGGGGTGAAGCGCAGCTCGGCCGCGCGGATCTCGGCCAGCTCGCCGCGCGCTCGCAACCCCGGCCAGCGGCAACGCGGGATCAGCCCGGCCGGCGATCACCACGTGGAGCTGCGAAGGCAGATGGTCGAGCAGGAACGCCATCCCGTCCTGCACCTCGCGCGCGTCGATGACGTGGTAGTCATCGAGCACCAGCACGATATCGGCCGCGATGGCGCCCAGATCGTTGAGCAGAACGGTCAGCACCGTTTCGATCGGAGGCGGCTGGGGTGCCTGCAGCAGGGCCAGCGCACTCTCGCCTACCCCGGATGCCACCGTCCGCAGCGCGGCGATCACATAGGTCCAGAAGGACACGGGATCGTTGTCGCCCCGATCGAGCGACAGCCACGCGGCCAGCCGCTCATTGCCCGGCGCGGCCGGTCCCGCCGCCAGCCACTCAGTGAGCAGCGTCGTCTTGCCGAAACCAGCGGGCGCGGAGACGAGCATCAACATCGACGCGGTCCCGCGGTCCAGCCGCTCGCTCAGACGCGGACGCGGCACCAGACCGTGCCGAGACCTCGGGACATAGAACTTCGTCTCGAGCAGGGCGCCTGGCACAGACCATCTCCCTATACGGACGCATCAGCCAGGAACTCCTGGCATCTTGGACCTACCACTCCTCGCCAGCCAACGACCGATAAGTCCCGTCATGAACGAGGTTACGGTCAGTGTTGCACTCGTGGTGCCACCCATCCGGGGCGGCCAGCAACGCGTCAAGGGACTCGAACCGGTCATGCGGCTCCAGCAGCTCAACCTGCAGGGAAAATGAGTAGCGTCAGCCGCACGGCGAGGTGCCATCGGGGGCTGATCCTTCCGTTCGGGCCACCCAGGCGAATCTTTCTGCGCTGACTTCATGAGTCACCGTCTCCGGACACCACACGAGGATGCGGGTGACACCGCCGTACTCGCTGGCGCACAGAGGCCTGTCTTACAGCGAGCAGCGGCGTGCGCCGATCGTGGTTCGGACTATGACGGTAAGCACGACCGGATCGACCCCAAAAGGCGAAGGAGTTACAGCGCAGGAGAGACGGCGCCAGAACAGGATGATCTGAGCGTGCATACGTCGTCGCAGGCATCTGGACGGACAAGCAAATATTCGGCAGGGAGGACTCAGCGTTTCGACGGCCTGCGGTTTCGTAACGTTGCGTGCTCGTGAGCTGTGCGCTGGCTTGCGATGGAAGATTCGGCCACGGTGTGCTGCCGGTTGGGCCGGGCTACCGCTGAGCGAGAGTAACCGGAGGACCGCGGCTTCCGCCGCTGGCGGTACAGCGTGGATGATCTTGGTTGCCCGGCCTTCGCTGTGCCGGTGGCGGATCTGGGTGATCGCGGCCATGTGGGGAGCGTCGTTTGCGGTGCCCCGTGCTCGCGCGGCGCGTGCCGGAGGTCTTGCAGTCGCCGGGGGAGACCCTCGACCGGTGGGTGCCGCCAAAGGCAGCGAAGCGGTCTCAGGTGACGGATCGGGGTACGCCCACGACATCACCGATCACGGTGGCGGCGGTGTTCTTACCTCTGGAGCATCGCTCGGCGTTCCCGGCGTGTGCCGTGCAGCGGGCCTTACCTGCATCGAGCTGTTACGGCAAGTGGTTCGGTTTGGTGTTGTGTGACCGGTTCGGTGCCGGGACCGGGGCATGCCTGAGTGTGCTCCCGGTCCCGGATAGCTGCCGGGTTCAGCCCGGGAGCGGATCATGTGGGCGGCCGGGGCGGGAGCCGGGGGTGTGATGGAGGCTGGTCAGGGGTTCTGGGAGATAGGGTGCGGCCTTCCTGTTGCAGGGCGGGGGTGACCGGCCGTGACGGCGGGGGGTGCGGCGAAGGGGCAGCCAGGCTTACCTGGGTCCGCGGGCTCAGGAGCCCGGCGACATGATGATGGATTGGGTGTCCCCCCGCCGGCGGGGGGATGCGGCCGCTCAGTCTTTGGAGGCCGTCCGCGTGCCCTGCGCTGCGGGGCGGTGGCGGCTGACAGCCCGCTGGCGGGAGCTGGCCGCGGTTGTGCCCCCATCGGGTGAGTGCGGCGCCGCTTGCCGGACCCGGGCCGGGTCGTCACGGGCATGGTCACTGTGGCGCCGGGTTCATGTCATGGTGAGCGCGTCGTCGCCGAGCCCGGACAGGATGTGGCAGGCCTGCCGAATGATCTTGCGGGCCTCGGAGATGGCGGCGCGCTTGCCGTCGATCCGGTCCTTCACCTGGGCGTAGTAGGCGTGGTCGGGGGCGGAGGCCCGGGCGTGTGCCTTGCCGGCCTCATAGCCGCACCAGCGCAGTACCGCGGGTCCCTGCCGGGACAGGCGCCCGGGGGAGCGCTTGCCGGCCGAGGAGTACCCGGTGACATCCAGCCCGGCGGACCGGACCGCCTTGCGGGCGGAGGAGAACCGGCCCGCGCCGCCCGGCCAGCAGGTCAGCGCCAGCGCGGTGACCGGTCCCGCCCTATACAGGCGCTGCTGGAGGACTTTCGCGCCGGCCAGGCTCCGGGCCGCCTCCAGCAGCCGCCGCCGGACGGCATCGAGCTGGTCCTCCAGCACGGCGAGCATGTCCAGGGCCGTGGCGGCTTGCAGCTTCCCGGCCGGCGGCAGCTGCGCCGCGGCGATGGCCCGTAGCTGCGCCAGGTTCTCGGCCGTGCGCAGGTGTCCCTCGCCCAGCTGGCGGGCGCCCTGGTGGAACAGCACCGCGTGGATGCGCTGCACCCATGCGGTATGCCCGGTGCGAAGATCGTGGTACAGCTCGAGCAGCGCCCGGCACTCCAGGATGTGTGACGGCGGGATCCAGCATTCGGGCAGCCGACCGCTGGCCAGCAGCTGCCGCAGGTGCCGGGAGTCGGTCCTGTCGGTCTTGGCATGTTTTTTCCGGCCGCGCGCCGCCGCGGTGTCAGCCGGCTCGCCGACATGCGCGCCGATCCCGGCAGCGGCCAGTTCCTCGGCGATATACCGCCACCCGGTGCATCCCTCCAGCGCGAAATCCGCGTCCTGGCCGCCGGGGAACCGCCGCGCCAGCCACGCGGCCAGGTGCACGCGGTCCGCCGGGGTAATCTGCCCGCGCTGCACCTCGCCGGTGACGGTGTCGAGATAGTCGAAGGTGATCTGCTTCCGGTGAATGTCCAGCCCGCCTACGATGGGCATCGGGACCTCCTCAAGCTCCCGAGGGCGCGCAGCGCCCGCACGCGAATGCTTACGCAGTTAATCGTGACGCGCATGAGCTGGGGAGGTCCTCCCTCAGCGGGCCGGTCTGGCCAGCTTCAACCCACCACGGCCGTACGATGCATGTCATCTTTGGGCATTCGAACAGATTGCTTCATAAGGAGATAGCGGACAGCCAATGGGTGCTGACTACGCGGTCCCGAGGCGGTGGCTGACGCCGAGCAGGTCGAGGGCCTGGCGCTGGAGCGGGGTGGGGGTGGTGACGAGCCGGAAGGCGGGCAGGGCCGGGTCGGCGGGCCGGATCTGGTTGAGGCAGATGGTGGCCAGGTCGGTGAGCAGGCTGGTGAGGCTGTGCACGGGCAGGCCGGCCGGGGTGTGCTTGGCTGCGGCTTTGGCCAGGGCGCTGCGGGAGCGGGCGGCGGGTGCGACGGGGCTGGTGCGGGCGGTTTCCGCAGCGGCCTTGTCGTCGTCGGTGAACAGCAGCGGCGCGAGCCGGTCGTGCATGTGCCAGGTGATGTAGTACGACAGCATCCGCAAGAACACGTGCGCGCGGACGCGTTCTTCAGTGCGGTGGCGGATGGGGCGGATGTCCAGGTCGGTGTTGAAGGCGCGGAACGCCCGCTCGACCTGGGCGAGCGCCTTGTAGGAGGAGACCACCTCGCCGCTGTCCAGGCTGCCGGGCTCGACGGTGGTGCGCAGCACGTAGATGCCGTCGAGGGCGGCTTCGGCGGTGATGGACTCCTGGTTGCGGGCGTAGCTGAAGCTGCCGTCGGTGATCTCGGTCCGGAAGTGCTTGGCGACCTTGCGGCGGCGCAGTACCCGGTCGGCGCGCACCGCGATCGCGTCCTGGCCGCGCAGCGGCCGGCGGTCCCGCTGCACGGCGGCGGCGATCTTGGCCAGGTCGGCTTCGGTGGCGGCGAGCAGTGATTCGCGTTTGCGGGCCCGCTCGGCTTCCAGGAACGGGTTCTTGCAGGCGACCAGCCGCTCACCGGGGAAATCCGGGGAGGTGATCTCGGCCAGGTCCATCTGGTCGAACAGGGAGAGCTGGAGCGCGCCGTCGCGGACCAGGGCCTTGACCTGCGGGGCGCGCAGCGCGGTGATCCAGTCCAGGCCCGCCGGGCCCACATCCTCGCGCAGCCGCGCGGCGGTCAGCATGCCCCGGTCGCCGACGAGCACCACCCGCGTCAGGCCGAACCGGTCCTTGACCTTGCCCACCTGGGCGGCGACGGTCTTCGGATCGCCGGTGTTGCCCTCGAACACCTCGATGGCGACCGGGACGCCGTCCTTGGATGTGAGCAGCCCGTAGACGATCTGCAGCCGGCCGCGGACCCCGTCTTTGGGGTGTCCGATCGCGCCCAGCGGGCAGGTCCGCCCCTCGAACGCCGCGGAGGACACGTCGTACAGCACCAGCGTCCCGCCGGCCAGGTGCCTGGCCGCGAGCGCGTCCTCGATCCGGTCTTGCCGGGCGGCGAGCCAGTCCATCGCGCCGTACAGGTCATCCTCATCACAGCCGCCCAGGCCCAGCACCTGGCCCAGCGAGCTGGCCGCGGTCTCCCCGCGCAGGCCGCGGGCGATGGCCAGCTTGGAGTCCGGCGCGATGACCTGCGCTACCGTCATCGCGGTCACCAGGTCCCGCTGCCGTGATGGCACCGGGCCGATCAGCTCCTCCAGCCCGAGCTGGCGTGCGGTGCCCAGCACCGCGGCGACGTGCCCGTGCGGCAGGCTCCGGGTGATCTCGAACGTGCCCTCTGCGGCGGCGGCCGGGGCAGCCTGGCCTTTCAGCACCCGCGCCAGGGCGTCGACCTTCGCCTCGGGCCAGGACGACAGGTTGGCCAGGGTGCGGTTCTTGACCTTGCCCGCCTCACGGTAGCTTTCCCGCAGCAGCACCGCCGGCGGTGACCCCCGGTTCGGCACCTTAGCCACGTACATGACGACAACGATACCGGTCTCTTCCGCATGTAGGCAGCACAACACGCTGATATCGTCGCCGATACTGTGATCTACATGACTACGTTTTCTGCTCTCCCGGAGCGCAGTTCACCTGGTCACAGCACCATCGCCGGGTTGATCAGAAGCCCATCAGGGGGAACTTCGGATTAGCCCGCGCCGCGGGGCTGTTGCCGTGCGGTCGCCCGCTGATGCTGATGCTCGCCGATGGGTTGGGGTCGGGGAAGTCCGGCACGTCGTGGGCTCGCATGCACTGTGCGTAGGCAAGTT
>JBEKIF010000127.1:0-7992 GCA_050011895.1 Streptosporangiaceae bacterium
TCCAGGGTCAGCAACATCCGCGCCGAGCACATTGGCTCGGCGACCGGTCTGATGCTCACGCTTGCGGCGATCGGCGGCTTCTTCATTCCCATCATCTTCGGGCACCTCGTGCCCCACACGAGCTACGGCGCGGGCTGGGTCTTCCTTGCCGTCGTGTCTGCCGCTCTCGCGCTTGTCGGCTTGAAGGGAGGCAACCCGGTCACGGCCGGAAGCCCGTGATGGCAATCGGCCTGGAGGATGGTTCAGCCTCGCGCAACGCCACCCTTGGTACCACCGGGGCAATCTGGCCGTTGCCGATGGTGATGCGTCCGAGGCCGCGGTGGCCCGGACCGTGCACTTTCAGCGTCACGGATGGTCTCGCGTACTCGGCCTGAGCTGGGGTTTTGCTGGTGGCAGGTGTTGGGTTCGAACCAACGTCGGCTTAGCCGACGGTTTTACAGATATCCGCTGACATGCCATTTACCTGCGCAAATATACTTTGCCCCACTATTTTCCGGCATATTCTCCGCCGGCTTCAGGCAAGGCACGGCGTGACAGCCTGCACGGTCACCGACCAGCCAGAAGGCTCGCCGCCAGGACATGGGCCACCACCAGAGCTTGCCAGCCACGGCCACTTCCCGGCAATAACCTGCCGCCGCGGTGGTCCTGTCGTGTACCTCGACGCCGATACCGTGCCACTGCCCCACTCGCTGCCCGCCTGATCATGTTCCGGAGCGGGCGCGAGCTCGACACCTCAGGTCGGCTCGTCCCCGCGTCGTGTCTCGCACGACCGTCGTTGTGGCAGGCCCACCTCGCAGTCTCACCCGACAGGGACGAGGCTGCCCGCAGGAGCCGGCGGGACCGGAAAGAGGCGGGCTCTCGTGCCCGAAGCGACGATGCGGGGCCCCTCAAGCAGCTCCCGGCGTCAGACTCCTTCACGGCCTCAGCGAGGCACCAAGCGGGGACGACGTCGGCGGGCAACCACCCCCCGATTTTCGACGCCCGCAGGACGTCCCGGCAGGGGCATCCAAGACTCCTTCAGGGATGAGTGACCGTGAATCACCGTGGGCGACCCTGCTGACGGGCACCCGGCGGGTACGTGTCAACGGCGGGCTCTCGACGCGCAAGCGGGGGTGGACTTGACCATTGTTTGACCTAGCTGCTACACCGGACTCTAGCCATCTGCTGTCGCTCCAAGGCATCGAGGCAACGGGGCGTCACCAGGTCCGTTTGCCCGGAGGCCCCGGTTTCCGGCTGGCCCGGAAGGCCGTGTCATGCCTGTCGATGAAGAAAAGCTGATGGGCTATGTGCATCAAGCGGTGGGCGATTTCGGTGCGATCCTGTGCGCGGCACTGATCAACATCGGGGACAAGCTGAACTTGTTCCAGGCGATGGCCGGATCCGGTCCGATGACGGCGGCCGAGTTGGCCCGAAAGAGCGGCACCACCGAGCGTTACGTGCGTGAGTGGGCTAACGGGCTGGCCGCGGCCGGGTACCTGGACTACGCGGGCGAGGGCCGGTACGAACTCAACCCGGAGCAGGCCCTGGTGTTCGTTGAGGAGACTAGCCCGGCCTATGTGATGGGCGGTTTCCAGGGGATGCTGGCGGCCACCCGGATCGTGCCGAAGGCGGTTGAGGCGTTTCGTACCGGGGACGGGATCGGGTGGCATGAACACGATCCGGACCTGTTCCAGGGGACCGAGCGGTTCTTCCGGCCCGGGTACGGCGCGAACCTGGTCCAATCGTGGATCCCTGCCCTGGACGGAGCGGAGGCGAAACTTCGGGCCGGGGCGAAGGTAGCGGACGTCGGCTGCGGGTACGGCGCCTCGACAATCATCATGGCCGAGGCCTTTCCGGAATCGCAGTTCTGGGGCTTTGACTACCACGAGCCGTCGATCCGGCACGCGCGGGAAATGGCAGCCAAGTCGGGGCTATCCGACCGGGTCACCTTTGAGGTCGCATTGGCGAAGGAGTACCCGGGCACCGACTACGACCTGGTCTGTCACTTTGACTGCCTGCACGACATGGGCGACCCGGTCGGGGCTGCCAGGCACGCACGCGGAACGTTGAAGGCCGACGGGCACTGGCTGCTGGTCGAACCGTTCGCCAACGACAACCTTACGGACAACCTCAACCCGCTCGGGCGGCTGTTCTACTCCGTTTCCACATTGGTCTGCACTCCGGCGTCGCTGTCCCAGGAGGTCGGCGCAGCCCTGGGGGCGCAGGCAGGCGAAGCCGGGCTCCGCGAGGTCGCCCACGAGGCCGGGTTCAGCACATTCCACCGAGCCACGGAGACTCCGTTTAACCTCGTGCTCGAAGGACGCCCCTGAACGCATCGCCCGGCAATCTGGGCTCGGGACCGTCTTGGCTCTTGCGTCTACAGCCCGGTTACGGCGAATAGCGGCCATTCATCGGGATGCCCTTCCAGCTTGTGGTTACCGCGGCCGGTGAAGGAGATCCCGGATCCGGCGACGAGGTCTTTCACGGTGCGCGAGACAAGGATCTCGGCGGGTTGTGCGAGGGCTGCGACGCCGTCTGTGATGTGCATGGAGGTACCGGTGATGTCGTCGCCGACGAGGTCGACTTCGCCGGTGTGGATTCCGGCTCGTATCTGGATTCCAAGCGTGGCAGCGTGGTCGCGGACGGCGGCTGCGCAGCGGATCGCTTGCCCGGGCGCCTCGAAGGTGGCGAGGATGGTCTCTGCGGCGCTCTTGATCAAGCGGCCGCGGTGAGACAGGACTTGCTGCCTCGTTGCCGCGTTGTGCGCGTCCGGCAGGCCGATATGACCGCGCCGGCCAGCATGGGCTGCGGTCGCCTCGTTGCCGACCGTCTTGGCGAGCAGGATCGTGACGAGCACGCGGTCGGGATTGCCGGTATGCCATGCACCGGTGAGAAAGGCCGCGATCTCGTCACAGAGCGCATCGCTGTCTCCGCTTTCGGCGAACCGCAGGGAGTGGTCGCCTGGCTGCTCGAAATAGCGGGCGCCGGCAATGTGGGATGCCAGGTAACGTCCGTGGAAGGGAGGCGTGATGCGGTCGTTGAGACGCTGGATTACAAGCGTCGGCACGTGGATGGCGGGCAGCACGGCGCGAACGTCGATCTCGTGAATCATCCGAGCCATGCGCAGGAACGCGCTGGGGCTTACCGCCATGCGCTCGAATCGCGCGAACAACTTGCGTGCGCGTGGCGAGTTTGACTGGCTGGGGAGGTACCACTCGATGGTTTCACCCTGCCCCCAGCGGTGCGCGGCGATATCCACAAGAGCTTCGAACATCTCGTCTGACCCTTGCCCGCAAGGGTAGTCGGGGGCCGGGAACCAGCGGGCGGCAGCTGACCCGAGAATCAGCGAGGTAACGCGCTCGGGGTAGGCGGCGGCGAACAGGATGCTCATCGGGGCGCCCTCGGAATACCCGAATAGCGCGGCTTCGGCTGACCCGGCGGCGCGCATCACGGCCCGCACGTCGTTCATGCGCTCCTCTAGCGACGAGTCCGCCAGCGCGCGATCCGAGAGCCCCGTGTCGCGCTTGTCGAACAGGATCAGACGGCCGAACGTCGCGAGGCGGCGAAAGAAGCCGGCCGTCTCAGGCTCTTCCCACAGCAACTCGAGGTGGCTCATCAAGCCCGGCACGAAGATGATGTCGCGCTCGCCCTCGCCGAGCACCTGATAGGCGATGTGGATCCCGTCGTCACTCTGGACGTAACGGGTCTGCGGTGCCGCCTCCGCCTCCGCGTTGCCGTTCGCGTCACGTCTGGGCGGGCAGCCGAGCGCAGGGTCCTGGCGCAGGATGCTGGCTTGCAGATCGCGGACCTCCGGGCTTGGCTCGATGGCCAGCTCGCTGATCAGGATCGAGCGCAGCTCGCTGTAGGCGCGCAGCGCGTCGGCCTGGCGTCCCGCGCGGTAGAGCGCCAGCATGAGCTGCGCCCAGAGCCGTTCGCGGAGCGGATAGGCCGCGGTGAGCGTCTCAAGCTCCGCGATCAGATCCCGATGCATGCCGCAGGCAAGCCGGGCTTCCACCCGCGTTTCCAGCACGCCAAGTCGCACCTCCTCTAGCCGGCCCGCCTCCGCCCGCGCAAACGGCGCGTCCACGTCGGCGAGTGCTGGCCCGCGCCACTCATCCAGCGCCTCGTCCAGCCGCTGAGCCGCCGTGCCGGCATCTCCGGCCACTAGCGCGGCAATCCCCGCGGCGGCGAGTTGCTCGAACCGCAAAGCGTCGACTTCCCCGGCCGCTACGCGCAGGAGGTAACCGGGGTTCCGGGTGACCAAGCGATCTGCTTCCCTCGCCGAGCGAAGTGCCCTTCGCAGCTCGGACAGCCGGACCTGCATGCTGGCTGCCGCCCGGTCCGCGGGATGGCCTGGCCAGAGTTCTTCGGTCAGCCGGTCGGCCGAGACGACGTGATTGGCATGCACGAGTAGCATCGCAAGCACGGCACGGGTCCGCGCGCCTGCCACCTCAAGCGACTGCCCGCCTGCCGTCACTTCAAGGGGACCAAGGACGCCGAACTGCACTATGCCTCTTCCCATACATCGCTGGCGCGCAGCAAGCAGCAGCGCAAGCTTCTCAGAGCTTATCCCGGCGCTGGTAAGTCAGCGGTAAGCCGCCGGTTGGCGGCTCGGAACCCAGCCCGGCGACGATGCACCTGCAAGCACACGCGGACCGGGCCTGGGAGTGCGCCGACCGCCGGTCCCTGAGGCTCCATCCGGACATCACGGCCCCGGCGGCACCTTCAGGGCTGCCTGGGAAGGACAAGGAGACAATCATGACTGCAGCCGCCCGGCAAATCATCGAGGCCCGCAGCGACAGGAAGCAGGGCATGACCGGAGCCGAGGGCCCTGCCGTGGCCGCGAGCACGGGACCGGCCGCCGCCGAGGTCTATGCGCTTGGCAGCAATCCTGGCGAGAGCGCCCGGCTGCAACGCCAGTCCGACGAACTGCGGCCCGAGGGCGCAGCGTTGCTCGAACGGCTCGCCCTGTTGCCCGGACAAAGCGCGATCGATCTCGGCTGCGGCCCACGCGGGATCATTGATCTGCTTTCCGCTGCTGTCTCGCCGGGCGGGCGCGTCGTTGGCCTGGACGCCAACCCGCAGCACGTGGCCATGGCCGACGAGTACGCCAGGCAAAGCGGGCTCGCCAACGTCGAGGTCGTGGCGGCGGATGCCAGGCATACCGGTCTGCCATCGGGCTCCTTCGACCTCGTGCATGCCCGCACCTTGCTGGTCACCATTCCCGAGCCCGCTGAGGTGGTCCGCGAAATGGTGCGACTGGCCAAGCCCGGCGGCTGGGTCGCCAGTCAGGAACCCGATATCGAGCATCGCCTGTGCTATCCGCCGCTCCCGGCCTGGGACCGGCTCGGCGAGATCTTCCAGGCCAGCTTCAGTCGGGCGGGCGCCGATCTCTTCATCGGCCGCCGGCTGACCGAGCTGTACCGAGGGGCGGGGCTGGAGGAGATCGGGGTGACGGTGCACGCTAGCGCCTACCCGGCCGGTCATTCGCGCCGCACGATACTGCCTGACCTCGTACGGAGCCTGCACTCCACGATCCTGGAGCTTGGCCTGGCCAATGAGCGCGAGCTCTCCGACCTGGACCGGGCGGTCCGAGAGCATCTCACCGACCCGCGCACCGTGGCGATCGGGCACCTGCTGTTCGTAGCCTGGGGCCGCAAGCCAACCGGACCGCTGCAAGACCCGGATGAACTTGATTTGACCGACCCATCACGCTCCGCTACGAGCCTTCGGTGACCTTGACGCGCCGGATCCCCCGTTCCGGCCCGCGCTCTGAGCTGCGGTCTTACGTGGTGGCAGGTGTTGGGTTCGAACCAACGAAGGCTGAGCCGACGGTGCGGGCACATGCTGTCTGGTCACTTCGTCGGCAACTGGGCAGGCCCGCAGCTCCGGGCCGACTGCTCGCGCCAGGCGGCTGTGAACCCGATGGGTGCCGCGTTCGCGCACCGCGGCGACCAGCCGAGCCAACACGGACTGCCCGGGCAGCAAGAATCTGCCGGGCAAGAAGTTGCCGGTGGGCCGCGCGGAACAACACCGACGAGGCCACCTCAGCGGCCCAGGCCTGCGGTACAACCAGACGGTGCGGGCGAACCGGTCCGGCGCGGCAAAATCGCCGCGCCGACACCCTGATCTGTGACGCCCGCGGCCGGCCCATGCTCTCCCATCGCCCAGGTGACAGGGACAACGCCGCGAGGACACGGGCGGAGCGCTGGTCATGACTGCGGCGGGGGTGCGAGCCAGCGTTCCATGCAGGTAAGGAGTTCCTCCGTGTCGACTGGCTTGGTCACGTAGTCGCTCGCCCCGGCGGCGAGGCTCTTGTCCATATCGCCCGCCATGGCCCGGGCCGTGACCGCGATTACGGGCAGGCTGGCACACTCCGGCATCGCGCGAATCGCTGCTGTGGTGGCATAGCCATCCATCTCCGGCATCATTACGTCCATCAGGACGAGATCGATGTCGCGGCTGGCCCGCAGCACCCCGATGCCCTGGTGCCCGTCGGGTGCGTGGATGACGCTGAGCCCGTAGAGCTCGAGGATGCTGGTGATCGCGAAGGCGTTGCGCAGGTCGTCGTCGACGATCAGGACCTTCCTGTCGCGCAAGCTGTCGTGTGCCCCCGGCTTGGCGACCGGTTGGGCCATGGCGGCGGCCGGTGACTCCGGCGCGGGATCGGCCAGGCGACGATCCGGTCCTTGCGATTCCGGGATCTGCGGCACGCCGCCCGCCGCAGGCCCGGTCAGCGAGTCCGCTGCGCCATCCGCGAGGTCTCCCGTCCGTACTGGGGTGAGCCATTCGGCGGCAGCCGGAGAGGCCGCCGGCAGGTAGAGGGTGAAGGTGCTGCCGCTGCCGGGCTCGCTCTCAGCCGTGATCCGGCCGCCGAGCTGGGCAGCGACTTCGCGGCTGATCGCTAGGCCGAGGCCTGTCCCGCCGTAGCGGCGGCTCGTGGTGCCGTCACCCTGCTGGAAGGCTTCGAAGATCGTCTTCAGGTTCTCGTCCGTGATGCCGATGCCGGTATCGGTTACCGAGAACGTGATCGCCGGTTCCTCGCCCGCGGCCCGGTGCCCGGTCAGGCCGATCCGGAGCTCGGCCCGGCCCTGCGGCGTGAACTTGACCGCGTTCGACAGCAGGTTGTGCAAGATCTGGCGCAGCCGCTGCCTGTCGGTGACCAGCTGGGCGGGGACATCGGGGGCCGTCTCCACGGCGAAAACCAGGCTCTTCTCAGCGGCCAGCGGCTCGAAGACCGTGCGGAGGTCGTCCGCGAGCGAAGCGAGGGCGAACGGTTCCGGATTGATCTCCAGCTTGCCCGCTTCCACCCTGGACAGGTCCAGGATGTCGTTGATGAGCAGCAGGAGGTCGGTTCCGGACGAGTGGATGACGTTTGCATACTCCACCTGCTTGGCCGTGAGGTTGTCGGCCGGGTTCTGTGCGAGCAGGCGGGCGAGGATGAGCAGGCTGTTCAGCGGGGTGCGCAGCTCATGTGAGACGTTCGCGAGGAATTGCGACTTGTACCTGGACGCCAGGTCGAGCTGCTTTGCCCGCTCTTCGATCTCCTGCCTTGCCTGCTCGATTTCGGCGTTCTTGGTCTCGATGGCACGGTTCTGGCGGGCCAACTGGGCCGCCTTGTCTTCCAGTTCGGCGTTCGAGCGCTGAAGTTCCTCCTGCCGGGCCTGCAGCTCACCAGAGCGGGACTGCAGCTCCGCCGCCAGCCGCTGCGACTCCGCGAGCAGGTCGTCGGTCCGCGAGTTGACGATGATCGTGTTGGCGTTGACGCCGATGGTCTCCATCAGCTGCCCCAGGAAATCCCGATGCACCTGGGTGAACGGGCTGAACGAGCCGGCTTCGATCACGCCGAGGACCTGTCCCTCGAAGACGATCGGCAGCACCACGAGGCTGACCGGCGCGGCCTGCCCCAGCCCGGAGGAGATCTTCACATAGCCAGCCGGGGCGTCGGTCACGACGATGGGCTTCTTGGTCTTCGCCACCTGGCCGACCAGCGACTGACCGAGCCGGAACTGG
>JBEKIF010000128.1:0-7814 GCA_050011895.1 Streptosporangiaceae bacterium
GTTCCCCCTTCGCCGGTCGCGACGAGCATCCCCCAGTCGCTGATCCCGGCGGCCATCATGGCGGCCTTGAACCGGTCGGTCTGCCCGATCGCCCAGGCGGCCATGAACCCGCCATGGCTGGCACCGCCGATTCCAAGCCGGTCCGGGTCCGCGACCCCCTCGGCAATCAGCAGGTCGATCCCGCTGATGATGTCGCTCCATTCGCTGCCGCCGACCGAGCGCGCGACTGCCGCCGCGAAATCACGGCCATGACCCACCCCGCCCCGCGGGTTAGGCAGGAACACGGCGTATCCCGCGGTCGCGAGCCACTGTCCCGTAGGATGCGGGGCGAGCATGAACTCGTCGGCGTACCGGGCATCAGGGCCGCCGTGCACCAATGTGATGAGCGGGAACGGGCCGTCCGCGCGGTTGCGGCCGGGCGGCAATACGAGCAGGCCGTCGAGGCCGAGGCCGTCCGATGCCCGATAGGACAGGCGTTCTTGACTTCCCCATCTGATCGCGCGCAGGGCGGGCCGGGTGTCACTGAGCCGGATGAGCTGGCCTCCGGGCGGTCCGGCATGGACGTTCACCGGCTCATAGGAGGTGCTGGCCAGCGCCGCGATCACCGCGCCGGAACGACACGCGGTGAGCGAGTCCGCCAGGCCGTCCCGAGCCGATACGCACCTGAACCGCAGCAGGTCAGGGTCGAGCCGGTAGGTCGCGGTGTCGAGCCCGTCCGCGAACAAGGCCAGCGGCGGGCCGTCCGCGACCTGCGCCAGCTCCGTCGGGCAGACAGCCATGCCCGCGGTCAGGTCACGATGCTCAGCGGCAGCCGCGGAGACGGCGACATCGCAGACGGCGTCGCCGCCGAACGGTTCTGGCATTGCCAGGTAGGCCAGGTGCCAGCAGCCGTCGGCCTGCCACCAGACCGGCGACCGCGCCTCGGTCCCGATCCGGCCCAGATCACGGGCCGTCCCTGTCTCCAGATCGACCACATGCAACTCGCTGGTGGTCACGCCCCGATCCTTCTCCGGGCCCGCCCAGCTGATCGCCGCCAGCGCACCCCCGTCCGGCCGCGCCGCCAGCTCCACGACGTGGCGGTTGCCGAGGCCGTCCACCGTACGCAGCTCGCCTGTGGCCAGGTCAAGCACCCGCAGCCTGCCGCAGCGCAGCTGCTGTCCCCAGACGAACGTGTCGTCGCGCTCGGCGCGCCTGCGCTTGTCCTCCTCGGTTGGCTCGTCCGTGGCCACCACGGCGGCCAGCCGGGCACCCGCAAGCGGCCAGGCATCAGAGATCTCGCCGCGCCAGTCCGTCAGGACCGCGGCCTCCCCGCCACCGACCCGTACCCGGTACAGCTGACGGGAGCCGGTGCGATCTGACAAGAAAAACACCGACGCCGAATCCGGCGCCCAGCGCGGATCAGAATCTGCCGCCGTACCCGCGGTCAGCTTCCACGGCGGTGAGCTGCCGTCAGCAGCGGCCACCCAGATCGCGCAAAGATAACGCTCTCCCCCGCGGCCGACCGGAGCGACGACATACGCAACCCAGCACCCATCTGGCGAGACCGCGGGCTGCGACGGCACGGCGCCGTCCACCACCAGCTCCGCGGCTAGCTCCGGTGCGTCTTCACTCATGCAACGCGCCTTTCCGGCAAACATCCGCACATTCCGTAGCAGAGAGCCTGCCACGGCGGCCGTCTAGCCGGCGGAGGCGTCCTCCTCGCAGGTTAGGCTGCGCCAGGCGCGCCCGCCCGGCACGGGCGCGCCGCGCTGCTGCAGGTCAATCCGGCTCACTGAGTGAGTGATCTTAATGCGCGGTCGCAGCGAGGCGCCGGGCGACGAGGGCGATCATGGCCCACAAGATCATGGCGCCGCCGGGTGACACGCCAGGTGCTTGCCGTTGCGAGTCAGCTCTCATCCTCGCGCGCGTGCCCGGACCGGACCGCCACAAGCCAGCGCACCGGCGCGTAGAGGAGATGGAGGCAAACCATTTCGCTGCGGAGCTACTCATGCCCCACGACTTCCTTCGACACGGTTCAGCCTGCTCTTGGAGGACCGACCACTATCTGATCTTGAGCTGGTGCGGCGGCTCGCCCGGCGCTTCGAAGTTTCGCAGCCTGCAATGGCCGGCCGCATCCGTAAGACGTCGCCTACTCGCCGGTAAATCGGAATTCTGCCTGCCATGGACTGTCCATGTGGACAACCTCCCAGTAGCGTTCGGCGATGCGCTCCGGGTCAAAGGAAGTACCTGCAACTATCTGCCCTTCGATCGTCAGTGTGGCCACACGGATGCCGTCCGGTTCCAGGTCAGCGCCGAGCATTGTCGCGGCCGACCGGAGAGCCGCCTTGCCGAGGGAAACGGTCGCAAGGGCCGGGATCGGGTGGTCGGCGAACCCGCCCCCGGTGACGAGGATGGTCCCGAAGCCGGCGGCCCGCATGGCCGCGGCGGCTACCTGCGCGACGACGATGGCGCTGATGACATCTACTGAATACGCCGCCTGGAGGTGGGCGACACTTGAGCTCAGCAGCTGGTCTGGAGCTCCCATGACGGCGTTATAGACGATGACGCCCGGTGCGCCATTTCCGAGATAGAGCTCCCTCATTCGGGCGCCCAGGCCATCGGGATCGCTGGCATCGGCCGCGATGGTGTTGATCTTGGCACCGGTATCGGCCAGGGTGCCCGCGAGGTCGCCGAGGCGGTCCGTGCTACGCGCCACCAGGGTTACCCGGTAGCCGCCCACGGCGAAGCGACGTGCCACGGCCATTCCAAGGCCAGGCCCCGCGCCGACCAGTAGAAGGTGGCGGCCATCGACTGAGCCGGGACCTGCGGCCTCGGCGAGATCAGCCGTGGTGCTTCCTCGGTTGCCAGGGTCGCCTACTCGCTCGTTAGGCATGGGTGCCGTTCCTTTCGCGTCGACCGCCTCGGAGAGCGGCTCGGGCTGGTGGCTCTGTCGAGCCCCTGACCTCGCGGAATCATTCAGGGATGACAGACAAGGCTGCGGCCGGGCAAGGCACACGCGTGATTTTAGGCCACGGCCACGCCGATGAACTACCGGCTGCCAGTGGAGCTGTTCCCCGTGGGCGAGCCATCTTGTAAGCCTGGTGCTGAGCAGAGGCAGGCCGCAGCGGGCGGATCGACAGCGATGCCGGCAGCTCGGCCAGCGCCTTCCGCACCTGCCGGGCCGTCAGGCCCTTGAGCTTGACCGCGCCGAGCTTGCCGATTGCATGATAGGCAAGGGGGCTGGCCGCCGCCGCGGGCCCTGGCCGGGCCGGCCGCGGTACTGGCAGACGATCTGGTGGCTACGGCCGGTCAGGTTCGTGAGCGGGTGGAAGTGTGAGTCGGCGCACGATGGGTTCCCTGGCCGACAGTCACGGTTCCTTGGCCGTCGGCAGGCGGGAACTGGGCGGGGAATTCAGGGACGCGGCAAGCGGGGTGCCGGCCATCGGGCAGTGTCGCCTGAGGGACGGCGGGAGTTCCTTTGGTACTTGCTGGGTGTCCGTACCGGATCGGCTCAGGACGTCGTCGCTGATCGTGGTCCAGGCGAGCAGCGCGGCTGCGAAAGACGCCCCTGCGGCAACGGTCATGGCGATCGGGAAGCCGGCTGCCATTCTGGCAGGGTCGTCGAAGGCGGAGCCGGAAAGCCCCGCGGCAAGGGGGAGGGCCGCAACCGCGATCATCTGGCCGAGGCGCGAGAGGGCGTTGTTAACGGCGGAAGCGATCCCGGAGTGCCGTGAATCGACGCTCGCTAGGACCGTCGCGGTGATCGGGGTAATCAGCGCGGCGAGACCGACCCCGAATACAATCAGCGAGGGCAAGACCGCGGGGAGGTACCTGTCGCCGGGGTGGATCTGTGCCATCAGCAGCAGTCCCGCACCGGCCAGAATAGCTCCGATCGTCAGCGGGATCCGCGGGCCGATTCGCTGGGCGATCGCCCCCGATGGGGTGGAGAGGGTCAATAGCAGCAAGGTGATCGGCAGTGTGGCGGCACCGGCTTGAAGTGCGGTGTAGCCAAGTGTGATCTGCAGGAACGCGACGAACAGGAAGATCACGCCGCCGAGCGCCGCGTAGGTGACCAGTGCGAGCAGGTTGGCGCTGGCGAATTGGCGGGAGCGGAACAACTCCAGTGGAAGCATAGGGTTCCTGGCCCGCCGCTCAACGGCGACAAAGGCAGCTGTGGCGGCCAGGCCGGCGGCCGAGGCGGCAATCACCGCTGGTGTCAGGCCCCCGGACGCCTCGATCAGCGCAAAGCACACCCCTGCGATTGCCAGCGTGGCGAGCGCGGCGCCGCGCAGGTCCAGGCCGCCAGCACGCGTCGGGTCCCGGGTCTCTGGCACATGGAGAACCGCGGCTACGACGACAAAAACCCCTAGCGGAAGATTGATCAGGAAGATCGCGCGCCACGACACCGCGTCGGTCAGGTACCCGCCGACGGTGGGGCCAATCGCGCCCGCGACCGCACCCAGACCTGCCCACGCACCGATCGCCCGGGTGCGATCATCGGGATGAAAGACCGCGTCGATGATCGCAAGGCTCCCTGGCGTAAGGAGAGCCCCCCCAATCCCCTGAACGAACCGGGCAACAACGAGCAGCTCGATCGTCGGGGCGGCCGCGCATAGCGCCGACGCGGCCACGAAGACCACCACCCCCAGGATGAATATGCGACGCCGGCCGTAGATATCGCTGAGCGAACCGCCCACCAAGACAAGCGCCGCGAGCGTAAGCACGTAGCTGTTCAGCGTCCACTGCAACCCTGCGACGCCTGCGTCTAGATCACGGCCGATCGTCGGCAACGCCACGTTGACAACCGTCGCCTCCAGCAGAATCATCGCCTCGCCCAGCACCGCCACCGCCAGCACCCAACGACCAGCGGCCGAAGCAAGCCGCACCGAGCCATACCCTCGACCCTCATTCCCCGCCAACTGCACCCTCCTTGGCGCTCCTCGCTAGCCTCAGTGTGTCTCCCCGCTAGTTCAGTGAGCGTCGCGGCCGAGCCGAAGCCGCCCGCGAGGCCGGGCACGCCGCCATTGACCAGCAGGTCCGGGCAGAGCACGAGGACTGGTTCCGCAAGGCTGCCGCCACCGGGATCGCCCTCAACGCCGGCCGCAACGGGAAACTGCAGCAGAAGCGCCACGCGCTCGCCACCCGGATGCAGGCCCGCGAGGACGACTACCTGCGGTTCGCCCGCGACCCGCGCGTCCCGTTTGACAATAACGGGGCTGAGAGAACCATCCGGATGAGCAAGCTGCGGATCAAGATCTCCGGCTGCATGCGGTCCATGACCGGCGCCGAAGAGTTCTGCGCGATCCGGTCCTACCTCGCCACCGCCGCCCGCCACGGCATCAGCGCCCTCGACGCCCTCACCCGCGCCTTCCAGGCCAGCCCCTGGATCCCCGAAACCGGATAACCCCGCCCGGCACCAAAGCGCCGGCCAGCCCGAGCCAGAATCGCGGGGTGCAGGGAACCGATTTACCTGACCACCGTGAGCTGGCGTTGTCGGGGTAGTTGAGCAGTGCTCGGATGGGGCCGGACGGGATAGCCGGGCATCTCGGGGCTGCGATCATGGTCACGATGTGTCAACAGCTTGCGGGCTGGCTTTCCCAGACCTGGGAGACGAAGTGCCTGACAGCCGGGAAAGCGAGGTCCGGGCGGTCACGGAAGATGGTGTGGCGCGCGCCGGGAAGGCGCACGAAGCGGGTGGTTTCCGCCGGCAGCTGGCCGGCTAGTTCCTCGACCACGGGCAGCGGGCAGATGGGGTCGTCCTCGCCGGCCAGGACCAGCACGGGACACCTGACGGCGCCGATCACGCTCCAGGGGTCGAAGGCGTGGACCTCGTGAGTGGAGTAGTGCAAGGCGACGTCCGTGTTCTTGATCATCCGGGCCTGGAACTGGCGGGATTCCTCGGCCCAGCCCGGCGTGCCGCTGTAAAGCGGGTAGCAGACGCGGAGGAACTCAGCCTGATTGTCTCCGGTCTTATCAGCGTAGGTACGCCGGGCGACGGCGGCTGCCTCCGGGCCGCCGAGGCGGCCGAATGCCTCGATGACCCGCTGCTGGTCCTGGTGGCCCCCGGTCGTGCTGGCCAGGATCACGCCGCCGGGATGATCGGGGAACAGCGCCGCGTAGCTGAGCGCCACGAAGCCGCCGAAGCTGCTGCCGAGGACGACCGGCTTGCGCAGCCCGAGCGCGTCGCACAGCCGCCGCAGGTCATCAGCCCAGGTCCGCATGTTCCAGAACTCGGCGCTGCTGTGCTCGCTGCGGCCGTGGCCCCGCAGGTCGAAGTACACGACCTGGAAGTCCTCAGCCAGCGGCCCCAGGGCGGACTTCACCGTGAGGTGATCCAGGCCGGGGCCGCCGTGGACAGCCATCAGGACCGGGCGCTCTACCGTCGTGTCCCCCTGCGGGATGACGGACGGCCCGGATACATCGAACCACAAGGACACATCACCAAGGCTGATGCGCACGCGACCTCCATGACGGCTGCGATCGGCCGGCCAGTCCTGGCCGGCTCGCTGCCGGGCCAGGTTCAGAGGTCCACAGTAATCTCAATGGTGAGGTTGCGGGCCGTGCGGCCGAGGGCAAACTTGCCGCTATAGCTACGGCCAAGGGCAAAGTACGGCGGCAAGGACCGCCCTGGTCCAGGCCCGCAATGGCGATGCCCGCAGGGTCGGCCATGCGGACCGCGACGCCGCGTTGCGGATTTGGAACTGGCGGCTGGGCCGGGGTCTACTTCCTGGCGTTCTTGAACCCTCTCGGGGACAACCGGACCCAGCCCTTACCGCCAGGTTGGCCAGCCCTGCCAGCGTAGGCGAGGCAGCGATCGAGTTCGATTCATTTATCGCTCATCAGCGTGACGGCCATTCGTCTCATCGCGGCTGCGGTGTCAGGGCGGCGGGCAGGTGAATGGTGGAGCCGCCCAGGAGGGCAGGGGCGTCGTTGCCGGCCCGGCGTAGTTCGATGACGCCCGCGTTGGGGATCAGGTAGTGGCTGGCGAAGCGGCGGAAGCTGCGCATCTGGTCCTGGTCGGGGGTGGTGATACCGGTCAGTAGCGACCACGCGACAGCGCGCATGAACAGCCCGTGGGTGAACACCACCACCGGCCCGGATCTCTGCGCGCTGAGCCGGCCCACGAAGTCGGCGGTGCGGCGGAGCAGGCCGGTGAAGGACTCTGCTCCGGGGCTGGCGTGATGGGGGTCGGCCTGGTCCCAATACGCCCGGGCGTATGGCTGGCGTTCCCCGGCGGTGCTGGCGCGCCCGTGCAGGTCGCCGAGGTAGGTGAACTCCTGGACGGGCCATTCCTGGCACGCGGCTGCGGGGAACCGGCTGATCGTCGGCTGCGCGGTCTGGCGGGCCCGCAGATAGGGCGATGTCACGATCAGGGCCGGGACGTCAGCTAGTACCCGCGCGATCTGCCTGGCCTGCCGGTGCCCGTCCAGGGTCAGCGAGGCCGAGCCCGGATCGGCGGAGGGCAGTCCCGCGTTGGATTCGCTTTCACCATGACGGATCAGGAACACCCGGATCACGCCAGCCTCCTGATCCGATTGCGTGACGAGATTCTGGCAATGGCGCCATGATGCAGCATCTTCCGTTGCCACGGAATGCGCGCTCATGCTGCTGCGAGCGCGCAACTTGCCGAGGGTATCGGCTGGTTGCCACCAGATGCGGACGCGCACGACGATGACTCACATGGCAATGGTGTACCGCCGGCCGGTAGGCGTTATGCGGCAGAGCGTCAAGCCACAGCTGGCCAGCTGGGATCGAGCAGGGCATCCCAGCCAGGTGAAGCTGGCTCGCTTCCTGGCGCACGTGGACGCCATAGCCCGGCCGGTGCTGGCGACTGT
>JBEKIF010000129.1:0-7696 GCA_050011895.1 Streptosporangiaceae bacterium
GACGGTTCACACCCAGCCCGGGAAAATTTTCCTGACGATCGGTGATGGCGGAGGCCGCGGCGCAGCCCGGGGTGGTCTTGGGCCGCACGGTGATTGCGGTCAGGCGCAGCCTGGTCAGCATGGGGCGCGTCCCGCTGCGACGCCGCCGTCTTGACCAGGTACCGGGACCTGATTGGCCGCATTCCCCGCGGAACATCCGGGCAGGCGGACGCCGCAGCGCCGCACTCCGGGCACTTCACGGGAACCCGCGCTTCATCCGGTGATGGGTAACCACGCATCGTCGAGGACAAGCTCACCGTTGTCATCGAAGAGGATGACCCCGTCGCGCAGCAGGCTCCAGCCCTGTCCGGGATGAGTGGCGACCGGGCGGGCGGCGTGACGGCCGGGGGCCGTCGCGGCCGGGCACCGGGCCAGACGGTGACATGTCCGGGATCGGGTGGCGGGTGAACCGGGCGCCGCGGCACCCCGGTGGGCAGCAGCGATCATTGGTTCCCCCTGGATAGCGTTTTAGGGAGCGGCGCGTTCTTCCCAGCGTTATCTGAAGCCCATCTGCCAGAAGCCCGGTGGGAGCACGGGTCCTGCGTCGTTGACATGTAGCTGAACGGCGTTCACGCAGGGCAGCTAAATTCGAAAAACAGCATCGACAAGGGGATTTGCATGAGGTCTGCGTCGGCGACATTGTTCAGGTAACGGGCTCTGGCGCGGATTTGGTGATCGGGTTACGGAAGGTGATGGCCTGGGGATTAGCGGGCCAGCAGGACGCGTTTGCGGAGCAGGGCGAAGCCGGCCCGGCCGTACATCTGCCTTTTGATTCACGATGCCCGAACTACGACCCCGGGCAACGGGACGGTTCAGCGCCCGGACGGTGAATCTGGTGGGCCCCGGCCGCGGTGCGAGGGCGCAGCGCCGGCGCGTCCGGGACTGACCAGTCTCGACAGGTATGCGCTGACCGGGGTGGTCTCGCGCAGTTTCCGGACACGGGCACGCGACGTGATCACGAGGTCTGTGCGGTCCCGTCACCGAGGTGCGGCAAGCCCGCGGCGGCATGGCCGGCGCGGGGCCGGGTCCGGGGCCGGCGGCGAGAATCTGGCTGCCGGTACGGGGCATCGCCCGGAAGCGCTGCACGGCCCGCGCCCGCCGCAACGGCGGATCTACCCTCGCAGCGGGTTCTGGAAGCCAGGCCCGGAATACGGCCGGTTCGCCCATGCGGCCAGCGCTCCGGCCCCGATCCGGGTGACTTCCCCTGATCCGGTAGCACCGCCGGCAGCGACGTGGCGTGCTGGCACCGGCCACCGATCACAGATCCCCGGCACCCGGCCCGCCGCCCCGGGTGCGCCAGGCCCCGATCCGGGTCACCCGCGGCATCAGAACCACCGCTCAAGCGGGGCGCGCGTCCTGACCGTTCCCGCGGCGCCACGCACTCCCGGGCCATCCGCTCCTGTGCCGGCCGCGCAGACCACCCCGCCCGAGGTCATACGACGCCAGGCCGCCGGACGGTTCACACCCGGCCCCAGAAAAATTTCGCAGATATTCCGCGCAATCGAAAGTGAACCAGGCCGTCGCCGCCCATCGTATCTCACACACCCGGCCCGCAGCGGCCGGGAAACAATCACGACGCTCAGAAAACCAGAGGCCTACGCCCTGGGGGGCACGCGGCCGTGGGCGCGCAGCGACGGCTGCTGGCGCCCCTTGGCATTGAGCTGGGGCGGACAACAAGAGGGGGAAGCATGAAGAAGCGCAATCACTCACAGCGCTTGTCGGCCGACATCAACACCAGGTCCGCTCAGGGCGTGCTCACCTGCCAGAGCGTCAGCGACCACGGCGAGGGCTCATCGCCGCCAACCACACAGCAGGTCATCGCCACGCTAAAGACGGTGCCGGCCGACGCTCAGCTTCGTAAACGGGCCGGGCCCTGCCGCCGAGAACACCTCGTCTGCCGCTGTTCAGGATCTGCAGAACTACCTCGGCGCACGCGGGTGTCAAACGCTGACCTGGCGCAGCATGCTCGGGACCATCAACGTGATCAAGCGCAGGCTCAGGCGGCCTGCCATAAAGACGAGGTGAATCAATGACGACGATAACGATACTAGTACTTTTCGTGCTATGGGCAGCAATTACCGTAGGCAGCGGACGGAGCACGAAAAGCGAGTGGCCCACGCGCAGCCACTCAGGCTCATGGCGTCGGAACGGGTGGTCTCAGCGGAGGGCAGACGGTCACGCTCGGGGGCAACCCGGAGGACGTGCTGCTGTACGTGAAGTCATGATCAAGGGCATGACAAGATGACTCAGCCATGGGGCGGCGGTATGCCCAATGATCCGGGCCAGTACCCCGGACGGCCGGCCAACTCGCCGGAACCTTTCCACCAGCCCAACTGCCAGGGGCGGTACGGAGGCGTCTGCAAATGCTTCGGTGGCGATCTCTATTTCGGCCCTGGCCGAGCGCTGTCGCCAGAAGAAAGCAAGGCGCTTAACCGGCGCAACATGCTCGGGATCGTGAACGGAGTCCTGATCATCCCGCAAGTCCTGTGCTTCTTCCTGTGGATCGCGGAATCTGGCCTTCATCATCACGCCGTCTCGACCCTTGCTCTTATCGCCGTACTGCTGATCACGGCGGTACAGATCCGGAACAAAGTGATCAAGGGCCGAATCAAGCGAAAGTACGGTTTCCGATGATCAGGAAAATGATCGCTAAAATCGCCGCGCACAAGGTTGTTACCACGCTCGTCGTGGCCACGACCGTGCTGGGGGTTGGCACTGGCACGGTAATCGTCACAAACCCTGGTGGCATAGTGTCCTCCAATCCTCAGCAGCCCACGGCGACACCGACCAGCAGCACAGGGGCAGCCTGCCCGGTGCCTGGCAGTCACCCGAAGTTCATCGCCATTTTCGTGCAGGGTATCGGGTCATACGTCCTGGCACAGCCTAACCAGAAACCAGAAACAGATTTGGTGCATGGCAAGCCGGCTACCGGCTCGTTCAATGCTGCCACGACTAGCTACTGCGCTACGAGGCCGGGCGAGACGCCGCAGAGTAACGGTGAACTGCCGCCGAATAACAGCAGCATCATTCTCTGGTCAATGGCTGACGGCTGGCTCAACTACTCCTATAGCAACGGCGGGCTGGGGACACTGGAACCATCGGACCCGTCAACGGTAATGGCCAATGACCCGGACATCTTTAACAAGCTGGCCGACCTCGGCGGCTATGTCCTGCCGTTTTCTTATACCGGTGCAACCATGTCCGGAACGGCAGCCGATCCCACGTTCACCCTCAATGCCTATGACGGGTCTGACGTAGCGGTCAGTGACCCGATGTATGTTGAGCCGCCAAAGCTTAACGCGGAGCTAATCAGCATCAATAAGGTTTTCCCGAAGGTGCCTATCATCATCATCGGGCACTCTAACGGCGGATTGATAGCCGAACAATGGTGGCTAAGGTATGGCGTGCCTCAGCCGGCTTCCCACAATTGCGGTAGCACTTGCGGCTATCACGGCGTGGCGCATATCTGGTCTCTCGACAGTCCCATTAACGGCGTTGCCCAAGCGGGCCTGCTCAACGGCGTGACGTGCAGCGTAATTCAATCCGTCTGTAAAGGGGCGGTCAGCGCAGAAGTGGGCGGCGCCTACGCCGGGTTGTGGCGCGCTGCTGTAAGCAATAACCCCGATCCCGTTGACAGTGCCGATAATATCGAGTCCGAAGATAAGGCTGACGGCGGAATGTTTACAGCCGAGGGAACGTACGGCGACCCGCTCTATGACGCGGGGGACGAGAAACTCGGCGGCGGGAAGCATACCGTGCCCTACGCTCCTGACACACAGCCGGGCAAAGGCATCCTGTCGCAGGTAATGTTCAGCGATAGTTGCATGCAACAGGCGCAGAGAGCCAACCTCTCTGAATGCAAACCCGAATCAAACGTGCTCATCAGCCCGTGTGATGGCCGCTACCTCAACACGCAGCCGTCATCTCCGCAATCGCCAGCCGATAACACTAACGGGCTAAGCACTAGCCCGCCGATCTTCGGACTGACGGGTGGCGATATCTACATTCACTCGGAAGCGAAGGACTGCCCTGGCACGGTAAGCGTCATCGTGAACTATGCCAGGACACTGCCGCCGAAGGCGACAGCGCATCCGATGGTAATGAACCCGCCAGCCGATGCAATCGCAGCGTGGAATGCGACGTTCGACGGATGCGCGTCCACAATGGCCGCGAGTCTCCGTCATGTCGCCAGTCTCCTACCATCCTCGGATACGATGCAGATAGCTGACCTGAATCAGTTTGCATCCCTTCCGCTATCCGAACTAGGCGAGGGTTCTCAGCAGCAGCAGGCAGAGGGTCAGGCTGATCTCTCGGCGCTGAATAAGTTCTTCGGCACCAAGCGGGCGCTGACAACCTTCACCGGCCCGTGCTCGCCTAGTACGCCACCATCAACCACCCCAACGACACCGGGCGGCAGCGGCCTGCTGACTCCGGGCAACGCTTCACCCGCAGACGCGGTTGACGGTTTCTACCAGAGCGAGCTAGCAGGCGACTGGGCAGCGGTGTGCTCATACGTCACACCATCCGCCCAATCCCTATGCCTGGCCGGGACCAGCGGCCAGGCGGCGGCCACCGGGACTGCGAATGTCGGCACTATGGTGCTCTCCGCAAACGGCAACGAGGCGCTGGTCTCAGTCACCGGGAATATCTGCGCGCCATCCAGCCCGTGCGTGTCAAACTCCGACGCCAGTCTTGGCATGCCGTCCTCGGCAGCGGATTTCGCTGCCGCCTACCAGGCCGCAGTCGCCAGCACCACCAACAACGGCACAACCATGTCACCAGTGCCGGTGACCGAGGTTAACGGTCAGTGGTATGTCAATTTCGGGGGCCTGGGCGGCTCGGATAGCCCGGATACGGGGACTTCAACGCCACCGCCGACTACACCACCGCCTACTACGCCGCCAACCACACCGCCGACGACACCACCAGCGGCGCTGGCGAACGCCCTGGCGGCCTGGAATGCGATGGCCAACGACGACGCCGCCGAACTGAGTGCAGCTTTCACGGGAGTGGCCAATGACCTGCCTAGCTCCGACGCTACGCAGATAGCTGAACTGAATCAGCTAGCGTCGCTGCCGGCCACAATGGCTACGCCCACTCAGCAGGCCGGAGAACAAAAGGACGTGACGGCGCTGGACAAGTTCTTCAACACGCCGGGGTTCCAGCCGAATCTCTAGGGCAAGGTGAAGGCCCCAGGATGATCCCTGGGGCCTCCGTCACGTTCGGTGAGGGCGTGCTGCCGAACAGCTTGGCCAGCGCCACGCTCTCCGCGTCGGCCTGTGACTGGCGGTCCTGGGTTTGCTGGCCTTGTGCGTGCCGAAAACCTCGTCCACGTCATGCAACCCGGCGATACTCGTTGATCAGGCCACCGACGCGAGCGTGTCTTCGGACGCGATACAGGTCGAGGTCGGCCGGCTCGGGCAGCGGTTTCAGCGGCGCGGCGCCGTGCAGAGAGCGGTGCGGCCGGTGCTGATTGTGGTGGGTTTCGTAGTCGCGCAGGATCCGCCGCAGATGGTGCTGGTTCCAGACCAGGGTGCGGTCCAGCAGCTCGCGGCGGCATCCCCCGATCCAGCGTTCGGTGATCGCGTTCATGCGGGGCGTCCGGACGTTGCAGAGGACGGTCCGGATGCCGGCGTCGGCGAGGACCGCGTCGAATGCGGCGGTGAAGTTCGATCCGCGGTCGCGGATCATGAACTTGACCCGGTGCGTTTGCTCGCCGAGGTCCGTGAGGAGGTTGCGTGCCTGCTGGGCGGTCCACTCCCCGGTGGGGTGCAGCGTGACGCCGGGGATGCGGATGCGCCGGGTCGCGTGTTCTATCACCGCCAGGACGTAGGCCTGGGTGCCGTCGAGCAGGTCGACGGTGAAGAAGTCGCTCGCCAGGACCGCTTCGGCTTGTGAGCGCAGGAACTGGGACCAGGTTGGCGCGGTCCGCCGCGGCGCGGGGTCGATTCCGGCGTTCTTCAGGATCTCCCAGGCCGTCGACGCCGCGATCTTTACTCCCAGGCCGGACAGTTCGCCGTGGATCCTGCGGTAGCCCCATTCAGGGTTCTCCCGGGCTAGCCGGAGGACCAGCGCCCTGATGTTCCGGCGGGTCGCCGGGCGGCCGGTGTTGCCGCGCATGGAGCTGGCGGCCCGGCGGCGGCGGACGATGTCGCGGTGCCAGCGCACGATCGTGTCTGGGGTGACCAGCAGCCGCAGCCCGTGGCGGCGGGCTTTCGGTATCACGCTGAGCAGGGTCGCGAGGAGTGCCCGGTCCGCCCAGTTCAGTTTCGGGCGGCGCGGCTGCCGCCGCTGCAGGACGGTGAGCTGGTGGCGCAGGATCAAGATCTCTGCGGTCTTCCACGTCTCCTCCCGGCGGGATAGCCGCAGCCACGCTACTAGCCGCCCTGCGGATCTGGCTGAGCCGCGCATCTGCGGTCGGCAACACTCTGTCTTGCGATCTCCTGCCGTTGCGTTGCGTCTCACGCGGTACGTTGAGCCGATGGGCGATCATCCGACGCTGTACCAGTGGGCAGGCGGACGCGATGCTTTCGATCAGATGATCAATGCGTTCTACGACCGGGTCGAGCAGGATGAGCTGCTCTCGCCGTTCTTTCCCGGCGGCGTGCACGAGGAGCACCGGCGCAACGTGGCCACATGGTGGTGCGAGGTCTTCGGAGGCCCGGCGAACTACACCGAGCAGCTCGGCGGCTACGAGCGGATGCTGAGCAAACACCGGCAACTCGGCATCACCGATGCTCAGCGCTTCCGGTTCTCATCACTGATGAGCCTCGCCGCCGATGATGCCGAGTTGCCGAGCGATCCTGAGTTTCGCTCCGCGCTTGTGGCCTACCTTGAATGGGGCACGCGGATAGCGCTGGGCAACTCACAGCCCGACGCTGAGCCCGTGGAGCATGCGCCGGTACCCCGGTGGGGCTGGGGTGAAGCTCCGCCATACCAGCCCTAGCATCCGTAATCCGAGGACTTGCCACAAGACGAATGTTCCCTTATTGATCATGGGGTGTGTCGTCACGTGACGGAGCGGGCGAGGGTGTCCAAGATCGGCGTTGCTACCCGAGCGCGAGCGGATCCGTGCCATGGCCGGCCTAGCCCGCCAGATGACGCCACCACCCAGATCGCGCACCAGCCACCTCAGAGCTGAAGCCGGGCATTCTCCGCCCGCAACTCCTTCACCTGGTCGTGCAGCGCGGCCAGCTCAGCATCCAGGGTGTGAGCCTGCATGCCTGCCACCTCCTCCGTGGTCGATCACGTTGGCGGAGCCGAGTCACACATCATCGCGCCGCTGCCGGACTGGGAAAGACGGTGCCACGGCAGGAGCAGCATGCCGGCACACGCCTGCTGACCCGGCCGCGCCGCGGGGCCTACCGGCGACGGTACGCGGCCGAGCGGTGCTGGATGTCCTGGACGATGACCGCGTGCTTTGATTCGTCGATCCGGTACAGCACGCGCCACTGGGTACCGAGCCGGGCGCTGTGGAACCCGGACAAGCTATCCCGGAGCGGCTTGCCGACCCGGTAAGGCACTTCCAGGAGCGCTCCGGTGATGAATTCAACAGCAGCGGCAGCAACATCCTCCGGTAGCGACTCTGAGATCGCGCGCCGGGCCGGGCGGGTCATTCCGAGCTCATAGGGCTCGACGTTCACCGCTTGCGCTCAGC
>JBEKIF010000130.1:0-7623 GCA_050011895.1 Streptosporangiaceae bacterium
GGGCGGCGACCTGTGGGCGGTGGTGGACAGCCTGGTCAGGGAGATGCGCGACGGCCTGCCCGGCGGCGCGGCCCGCAACCCGGACCACGCCGCCCGGCCCATCGGCGGCCCGCCCGCGCCGTAATACATCGGACGCCGGGCCATGGTGTGAAGGCTTGCTGCGCGGCTGCTCCCGGAGCTGAAGGTCGGCCGGCGTCGGGTTCGCCCTCCTCCGCGGCCGGTATCATCGGCCGGACCGGGCCATCAGCCAGCGTCATCGTTAATAGGCCTGGTTGGCGTCAGCGGAGAGGATAGTGCCTTGGCGGCGATCGGGTCCGGCCCGGCGATCTTGGTGGAGGGACTGTACAAGTCATTCGGCGAGGTCCGCGCCCTGCGCGGGGTCGATTTTGCCGTTCCCGCGGGGACCGTTCTCGGCATGCTCGGCCCGAACGGGGCAGGCAAGACCACCGCGGTGAAGATCCTCACCACGCTGCTGATGCCAGACGCGGGCCTGGTCCAGATCGAGGGCCTCGACGTCGTGCGGCAGGCCGACGCGGTGCGCCGCAGGATCGGGCTGGCCGGTCAGTCGGCAGCCATCCAGGAAGAACTCACCGGCCGGGAGAATCTGGAGATCATGGCCAGGCTCTACCACCTGGGCCGCGCGGTGGCCCGGAGGCGCGCGACCGAACTGCTGGCCCGTTTCGACCTGGAGGAGGCCGCTGACCGGCCGACGAAAACGTTCTCCGGCGGCATGCAGCGCCGGCTCGACCTCGCGGCCAGCCTCGTCGCGTCACCGTCGGTCCTTTTCCTCGATGAGCCGACGACCGGGCTCGATCCGCGCGGACGGCTCGGCATGTGGGACATCATCCGGGAGCTAGTGGCCGGCGGCACCACGCTCCTGCTCACGACGCAGTACCTGGAGGAGGCGGATGAGCTGGCCGACGAGATCGTCGTCATCGACCGCGGGCAGGTCATCGCCGCCGGGACGGCAGAACAGCTCAAGGACCGGGTCGGCGGTGACGTCCTGGAGTTCCTGGTGCCCGAGCGCCGCCGTCTCGCCGACGCGGTCGGCGCCGTCAGCGGGCTCGCGGACACCGCGCCGCACGTGGATGACGCGGCCGGGCGGGTAGCGGTCGGAGTCGGCGGCCGCGGCTCCGAGGCGCTCGTCGAGGCGGTGCGGCGGCTCGATGCGGCCGGGGTGGCCACCGATGGGCTCGCGGTGCGGCGGCCGTCCCTTGACGACGTCTTCCTCGCGCTGACCGGGCACTCGGCCGAGGACACCGCGAAAGCGCCCGGGCGGCGGCGCCGCGGCCAGCAGGGGGCAGGCGGAGCAGGCCGGGACCGGCGATGACGGCGGCCACGCTGCCTGCGCCGGAGCTGGCCGGCCGGCGGGCCCTGCACCGGCTTCGCTGGGCGGTCATCGACGCTCTCACCATCACCCAGCGCAATCTCATCGTGTGGCGGCGGGTCCCTGCGTTCATCGTCTTCACGCTCGTCCAGCCGGTGATGTTCACGCTGCTGTTCCGGTTCGTCTTCGGCGGCGCCATTCCGGTCAGCAGCCCAGGGGGCTACGTCGACTACCTGATGCCCGGGATCATCGGGCAGACCGCGGCGTTCGCCTCCTTCGGCACCGCCATCGCGCTCGCCCGCGAGGTGCAGAAAGGCGTGCTCGACCGGTTTCGGTCGATGCCGATGGCCCGCTCCGCGGTACTCAACGGCCGGCTGATCGCTGATACGGCCCGGATGCTCCTGACGATCCTGGTGATCGTGGCCGTCGGCTACCTGGTCGGCTTCCGGTTCCTCAACGGCGTCGGCCCGGCGATCGCCATGGTCGTCCTGGCCGTGTTCTTCGGGCTCACCGTCTGCTGCGTGTCCGCCTACATCGGCCTCGCGATCAAGGACGAGGAGTCGGTGCAGGCCTTCGGGCTCATCTGGGTGTTCCCGCTCACCTTCGTGAGCTCCGCGTTCGTCCCGATAGCGACCATGCCGGGCTGGCTGCAGGCGTTCGCCAAGAACCAGCCGGTCACCCTGGTCATCGACACGATGCGGTACCTCGCGATCGGGCCGGTTCCCGGTGTGACGTCGCTCGAGCCGCAGCTATGGCAGAGCCTGTTGTGGCTTATCGGGACCCTGCTGGTGTTCGGGCCGCTGGCCGTCCGGGCTTACCGCCGGGCCAGCTGACTGCACGGAGGGGCGCTGAGGGCGGCATGCGGATCGCGACCTGGAACGTTAACTCCGTGCTGGCCCGGCTGCCGCGGCTGGTGGACTGGCTCGAGCGGGCCGTCCCTGATGTCGTCTGCCTGCAGGAGACGAAGGTCGGCGCCGACGCGTTTCCCGCCGGCGCCGTCACGCCGCTCGGCTACGCGGCGGCGCACCATGGCGACGGGCGCTGGAACGGCGTCGCCGTGCTGTCCCGGGTTGGGCTGGACGACGTCGTGCGCGGCATGCCCGGCGACCCAGGCTTTCCCGACGCGCAGACACCCGAGGCCCGCACCATCGCGGCCACCTGCGGACCGGTGCGGGTGCAGTCGGTGTACGTGCCCAACGGGCGCACCCCCGACGACCCGCACTACGCCTACAAGCTGCGCTGGCTGGCCGCCCTGCACGCGTCGGTCGCCGCCGACGCGGCGGCCGGCCGGCCGTTCGCCGTCATGGGCGACTTCAACGTTGCCCCGGCCGACGCTGACGTCTGGGACCCGGCCGCGTTCACGGGCTCGACCCACGTCACCCCGGCCGAGCGCGCGGCGCTTGCCGCGCTGCGCGAGACCGGGCTCACCGACGTTGTCCCGCGCATCGCCAAGGGCCCGCATCCTTTCACGTACTGGGACTACCGGGCGGGCGCGTTTCACAAGGGGATGGGGATGCGCATCGACCTGATCTACGCCAACGCAGCCCTGGCCGGCTCGGTGTCGGACGCCTGGGTGGACCGCGAGACCCGCAAGGGCAAGGGACCGAGCGACCACGCGCCGGTGATCGTGGACCTCGACCTGTAACCAGTCACGGTCATCCAGATGCTGCCATGCGCGGCCGGGAGATCGTGACCGGGCACGCGGCGTGCAGTAGTTCGGTTATGGTTCTGTTGTATGCGGCGAAACCGTGCTGAAACATATCGGGCACGCAATAGCCGCTGTCGTAGACCAGACCGGAGCGGGGAAAGCGTTGATCAAGACAACCAAGCCTGACCGTAACAATCTCGTTCGCGTTACGTTCGTGCTGCCAGCCGACGGGCCGGCTGGCGCTGTGTCCGTGGTGGGCGAGTTCAACGACTGGGATCCGTTCGCGCACCCGCTGCGCCGGCGCGCGAACGGCACCCGCAGTGCGGTGGTCAGCGTGCCTGCCGGCACTAAGCTCCGCTTCCGCTACCTTGCTGAGGGCGGCCAATGGTTCGACGACGACACCGCGGCCGGACATGACGCCCTCGGCGCCTTCATCGAGGTCTGACCGGGCCGCGCAGGCCAGCGGCGGCGCGGCGGCTGATCGTCGTCCTCGATCCGGTCCACGGCCGCCGCTACCGCGAGGATCCTCGCCCGGCGCCACGGCCACGCCGTAAGGATCGCGGATCCGCAACCACGCGGGAGGCCCGCGCTAGCGTCCGCCCGCCGTCGTGGCTCTCGAGTTTCGCGTCGCGCGAGGTCGCGCAGGTCATGCCCGGGATGCTGCGCTGGGTCATGCCCGGGATGCTGCCGGGAAGGCATCGAAGACGGCGCGAGTGAACCAAGGCTCGTACCGGATTTGGTGGCCGCGGCGACCTGTAATGTCCTGAATATCCCCACGCAATCCGGTACAAGCAAAGGACGGAGTACCCCGGCGGGCCGGCCCCCGTCCGGCTGCGCTTATAGCGCCGACTACGCGGCGCCGTCCCGCGGCTCGATGCCGTGCTGGCGGAGTAGCTTCCTAAACGCCCTGAGCCGGCCTGCGGTTCGAAGGTAGTCATGAGAACGACACGCGGACGTAGCAAGGATGACATCGGGACCAGCGAGGGTTGGAGCTGGCGGCCGCAGGAGTGGCCTGGCCGACAAACCGCCCGCCCGGCAAGCCCGCCCGCCCGGCAAGCCCGCCCGCCCGGCAAGCCCGCCCAGCAAACCGCCCGCCAAGCAAAACCGGCCCGCCCAGCCCGGCCGAGCCAACCGGGTGACCGGGGGACCGGGGGACCGGGTGACCGCGGTGGCCCGGATCAGGGCCCGACCAACGGCCTGGAGCCGACCGACGGGTTAGCTGGAGAGCGTTAGAGAGGATCCCCGTGTTTATCAATAACCTGTCCGCGCCCACCGGGCGGCGTATCGCCTTGATCGCGCACGACAATAAGAAGCAGGACATGCTGGAGTGGGCTGATTACAACCTTGCCCTGCTGACCGGACATGAGCTGTTCGCGACCGCTACCACTGGCCGCCTGCTGCGCGACCAGCTTGGCCTGCCCGTCACCTGCTTTCGCAGCGGGCCGTTCGGCGGCGACCAGCAGATCGGCGCCCGCATCGCCGAAGGCGAGATCGATCTGCTCATCTTCCTATGGGATCCGCTTGAACCGCACCCACACGACCCCGACGTCAAGGCCCTGCTGCGGGTGGCAGTGGTCTGCAACATCCCGGTCGCCTGCAACCGGGCGACCGCAGACTTTATGATCTCCTCACCCTTGATGAGCCGCGCCCATCAGCCGTGGGACCCGATGCCCGGCGCCGCCCCGCGCGACCTAGCCCAGCGGGCCGCGACTCGGTTCGGCTGAGCCGCTGCCTCGGTGCCGAGGGACCCCGCGCCGCCGAGGGCCTGGCTGCTGCCCGGGTAGCATCAGACGGGCAACGGGTGGCACGAGCTTTCTCTTGCAACGCTGGAGGCACCGTGACAGAGCAGCTCCCAGATCCGCCGGCTGAGCGGTTTCACCGCGACCGCAGGGAGCATGGCGGCGCGCCCGGGCATCTTGACGATGACCAGCTCGCCCGTCTCACCGAGGAAGAACGCGTCGAGGCGGGCATCGACGCCTATGACAGCGACGAGGTACCGGCGGCAACCGACGCGCCGCCTGCCGAGGATGTCACTGCGACGGATGGCTACCTGGAGGAGCGCGCCGAGATCCGGCGGCAGCTGGACGAAGGAGAACTGCGCGTCCGGGGCGAGCAGGATCCTTACCCGCCCACCCGTTACGACCGGTCCTGAGCGCCATCGGGCCAGGCAGGAGCCAGGATGTCAGCTGAGTCAGAGCCGGTGCATCTCAGCAACCACCACCGCAACACGCTGCGCCAGCTCTTCCAGCATCCGGTGAGTCATAACATCGAGTGGCGGGCCGTGTTGTCCCTGCTGGCGGCGGTCGGCTCCGTGGCAAAGCACCCTGATGGCGGGTTCACCGCTGCTGTCGGGTCCGGGACAGTATTCTTCGATCCTCCTGGGCACAAGGATGTCGACACGCAGACGGTCATTGACCTGCGCAGCCTGCTGAGCAATGCGGGCTTCGGAGCTGACGGATGGGCAGCCGACAGCGGCGGCTAGAAGAGTAACTCTCCTCGTCTCCTCGTCTCCTGGGATTCCCGGCGCCTAGCCGCCCCGTCCTGCCCCGCCCGCCCGCCCTGCCCTGGATCCGGGTCAGGCTGCCCGCCGGGGTCGGGCGGACCGAGGGCCGCCAGGTTCAGCGCATGGGCGGCGGCGACGACCGGCCGCGGGCTGGCGGCTGGCGGAAAGCCAGTGGCCCGCGACTCGATCTTCCGCATCGCGTCGACGACGAAGCCGATCACCGCTGCGGCTGCTCTCGCCGTCCGAGCGCCTCCACGTGTACGTGATCGCCCCCTGGCCCCCTCGATTTGAATGCCACACCGGCTGCGTCCCGGACCAGGGAGCAGTGCGAATATGGCTATAACGCGAGGGGGGTACGTTTCGCGATGCCTGTTCTAGTCGGCACGTCAGGCTGGCAATACCGCGACTGGCGGGATGTGCTTTACCCGGCCGACCTGGCGCAGCGCCGCTGGCTCGAGTGCTACGCCCGGCAGTTTGCGACGGTCGAGAACAACGGCAGCTTCTACCGGCTGCCCCGGCCGCAGACTTTCGCTAACTGGCGCGCCAGGACGCCCGAGGGCTTCATGATGGCGGTCAAGGCGAGCCGTTACCTCACCCACGTCAAGCGGCTCCGCGATCCGGCTGAGCCGGTCGGGCGCCTGCTGCAAGCGGCCGCCGGGCTTGGTGACCGGCTCGGCCCGGTGCTGCTCCAGCTGCCGCCGACCCTGCCCGCCGACCCTGCAGCGCTGGATGGCTGCCTGCGTGCGTTCTCGGGGTTCCCGTTGACGGCGGAAGCCAGGTCGGCGTCCGCGGCGATCCCGGACGGCCCGGGCCCCACCGCGCGGGTGGCGGTTGAGTTCAGGCACCCGTCGTGGTGGACCGACGAGATCCGTGAGCTTTTGGCGCGGCATCAGGCCGCGCTGTGCTGGGCGGACCGGCTTGGCCGCCCCGTCAGCCCGCTGTGGCGCACGGCAGACTGGGGCTACCTGCGGTTCCACGAGGGCACGGCGCAGCCCTGGCCGCGCTATGGCGAGCCGGCGCTGCGCAGCTGGGTGCAGCAGATGACCGCCACCTGGCCGGACGAGTCGGACGTCTTCGTCTACTTCAACAATGATCCAGGCGGCGCCGCGGTACACGACGCGGCCGCCTTCGCGTCGATCGCGCGCGGCGCGGGGCGGCAGGTGCCAGGGTCGGCCGACTCCAGCCTGGGATAATTCGGGCTGCCGCTGCCGCTGCCGCTGCCGCTGCCGCTGCCGCTGCCGCTGCCGCTGCCGCTGCCGCTGCCTCGGGCTGAGCGAGCCAGCGGAAGCAGGCGGGCTGCAAAAGCGTTGGACCTGCGGGGCCGTCCTGGCCATCCTTATCGGGTACTGCCCTTGTTCTGTACTGCCCTTGACGTGTACTGCCCTTATGTACTGCCGCGCCCGCCCGGGAGACTGCCGCCTTGACACCCTCGCACGCTGCGCTGCGAGCTCGCCTGCCCGGGCTGATGCTGCGCGATCAGCGGCGGCTGAGCGGCCGTATCGACAAGGCCGCCGCCCACCGCGACAGCCGGGCGCGCGATCAGGCCCTCGGCCGGGTTAGCGCGGAACTTGACGCGGCAGCAGCCCGCATCGAGGCGCGCAGGCTGGCCGTGCCGGCCATCTCCTACCCGCGCGAGCTTCCGGTCAGCCAGCTGAAAGACAAGATCGCCGAGACCATCCGCGACAACCAGGTGGTGATCATCGCGGGTGAGACCGGCTCCGGCAAGACCACGCAGCTGCCTAAGATCTGCCTTGAGCTCGGCCGCGGCGTGACCGGCCAGATCGGACATACCCAGCCGAGGCGGATCGCGGCCCGCGCCGTGGCGGAACGGATCGCCTCCGAGCTCGGGACAGAGCTTGGCGCGGTGGCCGGCTACAAGGTGCGCTTCACCGACACCGCGAGCGACGCCGTGATGGTCAAGGTGATGACCGACGGCATCCTGCTGAACGAGCTGCAGCGCGACCGCCTGCTGCTGCGCTACGACACTCTCATCATCGACGAGGCGCACGAGCGCAGCCTGAACATCGACTTCATCCTCGGCTACCTGAAGCAGCTACTGCCGCGAAGGCCCGACCTGAAGGTCATCATTACCTCGGCCACCATCGACCCGGAGCGCTTCAGCACCCATTTCACCGAAGGTGAACC
>JBEKIF010000131.1:0-7608 GCA_050011895.1 Streptosporangiaceae bacterium
GGGCGGCGACCTGTGGGCGGTGGTGGACAGCCTGGTCAGGGAGATGCGCGACGGCCTGCCCGGCGGCGCGGCCCGCAACCCGGACCACGCCGCCCGGCCCATCGGCGGCCCGCCCGCGCCGTGAGCCCCGGACAGCGGCCCGGCGAGCTGGCCTCGCCCGATTGAGCTGGTGATGCCCGCGATGATCGGGCCGCGGGGCCGGATGGATCCGCCGCAAGCACCCCGGGATCTCACGGAAGGGGTTCCGCCGCCGCTACTGCGAGGGCGGATGGTGGCCCAGGGGCCGGGAACGGCGAGCCGAAACTGCTAGCCAAGCAGCGGACGTACGCCCTCGGCGAAGCTGTATGCCTCTTCCAGGTGCGGGTAGCCGGACAAGATGAACTCCTCGATCCCGGCTGCCTCGTACTCGCCGATCCGCTCGGCAACCTCGGCGTGACTGCCCACCAGCGCGGTGCCGGCGCCGCCGCGGACCAGGCCAATCCCGGCCCACAGATTCGGCGCCACGACCAGCCGGTCGCGGGAGCCGCCGTGCAGGTCAAGCATCCGTCGCTGACCGACGGACTCCAGCGTGCGCAGCCGCTGCTGGCCGGCCGCAATCTCCGGGTCGCCTACGCCCGCGATGAGCGCGTCGGCATCCTGCCAGGCCCGAGCGGAGGTGTCCCGGCTGATGACATGCACTCGCAAGCCGAAACGCACCGTCCGGGCCTGCCTGGCCGCGAGCTTCCGCACCCGCGACACCTTCTCGGTGACAAGCGGAACCGGCTCGCCCCAGGTCAGGTACACGTCGGCATGCCTGGCCGCGACCGCGAGCGCGGCGTCCGACGACCCGCCGAAATACACCAGGGGCAGCGGCACAGGCGGCTGGCGCAGCTGCGAAGCCTGCAGGTGGTAGTAGTCGCCGTGATGGTCGAAGCGGGTGCCCGACCACGCGGCACGGACGACATCGAGGAACTCCCCCGCGCGGGCGTACCGCTCGTCGTGCCGCAGCACGTCTCCGTAGCCGTGCTGCTCGACGTCACTGCCGCCGGCCACGACGTTGAGCAGCAGCCGGCCTTCGGACATCCGCTGGAAGGTCGCCGCCATCTGTGCGGCCAGGGCCGGCTCAATCAGGCCAGGCCGGAACGCGACCAGGAACTTCAGCCGCCGGGTCTGCGCGATCAGGGCCGCGGTGACAACCCATGCGTCCTCGCAATGCGCCCCGGTCGGAGTGAGAACGCCCTCGTACCCGAGCGCGTCGGCGGCCCGCGCGAGCTGAGTGAGGTAGTCCAGCGACGCCACCCGCTCCCCGCTGGAATGCCGCTGGCTGGCACCCTTGGCGCCCTGCTGGCTGGCGCCGGTCGCGCCGATGCCCAGCCCGTGCACTGACCCGCCAAGTTGCCGGCCATCGCCTCCGGTCGGCAGGAACCAGTGAAACGTCGCGGTCACAGCAGGCCCCTTTGCGGCACCCGGTGCCTATCGGCACCCTACTCGACAATCCCTATAGGGATAGCATTAAATGGGGAGTTACGTAAGCTCTGGGCGTCAGCATGAAGCCCTGGCTTGGTGACCGGCGACCCTGGTACCGCAGCAGCCCTCGGTAACGCAGCGGGGGCCGCCTCCGCCCGTCGGGTCGATGGACTAACTGGGAGCGAGTTCTGATCATGTCGAGACCATCCTCCCTGCACCTCGCCGTCGCGCTCGACGGTTCCGGCTGGCACCCCGCCGCGTGGCGCGAGCCGCAGGCGCGACCGAGGGAGCTCTTCACGGCGCGCTACTGGGCCGACTTGATCAGCGAGGCCGAGCGCGGCCTGCTCGACTTTGTCACGATCGAAGACGCCCTTGGCCTGCAGCCCGCCGGCTACAGCGAGCCGGCCGGGCCAACCAACCAGGTGCGCGGGCGGCTGGACGCGGTGCTCATCGCGGCTCGGGTCGCGCCGCTGACCAGGAACATCGGGCTGGTTCCGACCGTAGTCGTCACCCACACCGAGCCGTTCCACATCTCGAAGGCGATCGCGACTCTCGACTACGTCAGCACCGGCCGGGCCGGCCTGCGAGTCCAGGTCACCGCGCGCCAGCACGAAGCCGCGCATTTCGGCCGCCGGACGTTCCCGCGGTTCAGCGTCGAGGACCAGGCTAATCCCGCGATCCAGCAGCTGATCAGCGAGCTGTTCGACGAGGCCGCCGACTACGTCGAGGTCGTCCGGCGGCTGTGGGACAGCTGGGAGGACGACGCCGAGATCCGCGACGTCGCCACCGGCCGGTTCGTCGACCGGGAGAAGCTGCACTACATCGACTTCGCCGGTGACTATTTCAGCGTCAGGGGTCCGTCGATCACCCCGCGGCCGCCGCAGGGGCAGCCGATCGTGACCGCGCTGGCGCATCAGAGCGTGCCGTACCGGCTGGTCGGCCGGTCGGCCGACGTCGGATACGTAACGCCGCGCGACGCCGGGCACGCCAGGGCCATCGTCGCCGAGATCCGCGGCGAACAGCAGGCCGGCGAGCGCGCGGCTGACACGGTGCATATTTTCGGCGATCTTGTGGTTTTCCTGGATGAGGACGCTGGTGCTGCGGCCGACCGGAAGGCCCGGCTCGACGGGCTGGCCGGCTCGGTGTACACCAGCGATGCGAGCGTCTTCACCGGGACGCCGTCGCAGCTGGCCGACCTGGTACAGGACTGGCAGGCCAGCGGCTTGTCGGGCTTCCGGCTGCGGCCCGGCGCGATCAGCCACGACCTGCTGGCGATCACCAGGGGCCTGGTGCCGCAGTTGCAGCGCCGCGGCGCGTTCCGCACGGCCTACGAGGCCGACACCCTGCGCGGGCTGCTCGGACTGGCCCGCCCCGCCAGCCGTTACGCCATAGCCACCAGCTGACCGCCCGGCTGACGCCCGACGACCGCCACACTTCCGGCCCGGAAGGACCCGACATGAGCAAGCCGCTCAAGCAGATCCATCTCGCCGCGCATTTCCCCGGCGTGAACAACACCACGGTGTGGAGCGATCCGCGCTCGGGCAGCCATATCGAGTTCAGCTCGTTCGCCCACCTGGCTCAGACGGCGGAGCGGGCGAAGTTCGACTTCCTGTTCCTCGCCGAGGGACTGCGGCTGCGCGAGCAGAACGGCCAGATCTACGATCTCGACGTCGTCGGGCGCCCGGACACCTTCACCGTGCTCGCCGCGCTCGCGGCGGTGACCGACCGGCTCGGCCTGGCCGGCACCATCAACTCGACGTTCAACGAGCCGTATGAGGTGGCCCGGCAGTTCGCGAGCCTGGATCACCTGTCCGGCGGGCGGGCCGCCTGGAACGTCGTCACCTCGTGGGACGCTTTCACCGGCGAGAACTTCCGGCGCGGCGGCTTCCTGCCGCAGGACGCACGGTACGGGCGGGCCCGGACGTTCCTGCAGACGACGTGGGAGCTTTTCGATTCCTGGCGCGGCGACGAGATCATCGCCGACAAGCGGACGGGCGAGTTCCTCGCCGACGGCAGCGCCGGCCGGTTCGCCCACCGGGACGCGCACTTCGACATCAGCGGCTCGTTCAACGTGCCGCGCAGCCCGCAGGGCCGCCCGGTCATCTTCCAGGCCGGCGATTCCGACGAGGGCCGCGAGTTCGCCGCGTCCAGCGCCGACGCCATCTTCAGCCGACACTCCACGCTGGATGCCGGGCAGGCATTTTACGCGGACGTGAAGGGACGCCTGGCGCGCCACGGCCGCACCCGCGATCAGCTGCTGATCCTGCCCGCGGCGACTTTCGTGCTGGGCGACACCGACGACGAGGCGCGGGAACTCGGCCGGGAGGTGCGGCTGCAGCAGGTAAGCGGGCAGACCGCGATCAAGTTCCTCGAGCAGCTGTGGAACCGGGACCTGTCCGGCTATGACCCGGACGGCCCGCTGCCCGGCATCGACCCTGACCCCGGCGAGAACACCATCGCCCGTGGCCGGGCGAGCGTGCGGATGTACCGCGACCCGCTGGCCACCGCGGCACTGTGGCGGGCGAAGGCTGAGTCGGAGAAGCTGTCGATCCGCGAGCTGATCGTCGAGGTCACCGGCCGGCAGTCGTTCGTCGGCGCGCCGGCCACCGTAGCGGAGACGATCAACAGCTACGTCCAGGCGGATGCGAGCGACGGGTTCATCCTCGTCCCGCACATCACGCCGGGCGGCCTGGACGAGTTTGCGGACACGGTCGTGCCGCTGCTGCAAGAGCGCGGCGTCTTCCGGACCGAGTACGAGGGCAGCACGCTGCGCGAGCATCTCGGCATCGCGCCGCTGCAGCCCGGCGTCTCCGTCCCCCGGGCCGCTGCCGCGCCGACTGTACGGGCGGCGTCGTGAAATTCCTCGCGATTACCCTCATCGTGCACGCCCCCGACCCGATCACCGGCCTGCAGAAGACAACCACGGAGCGCTTTCGCGAGGTCATCGGCAACGCCCTGGTCGCCGAGGAGCTGGGTTTCGACGGGGTCGGCGTGGGCGAGCGGCACGAGCGGCCGTTCATCTCCTCCTCACCGCCGGTGGTGCTCAGCCATATTGCCGCGCTGACCGCTAGGATCAGGCTCTTCACCGCCGTCACCACGCTGAGCCTGCTCGACCCGGTCCGCGCCTACGAGGACTACGCGACTCTGGACCACCTGTCCGGCGGCCGGCTCGAGTTGATCATCGGAAAGGGCAACGGCGCCGCGCAGCGCGAGCTCTTCCACGTCACGCCCGACGACCAGTGGGAGCGCAACGCGGAGAGCTACGAGCTGTTCCGCCAGATCTGGCGCAATCCAAGGGTCACTGCGCAGCCGCGGTTCCGGCCCGCGCTGCGCGACGCCGAGGTCTGGCCGCGGCCGCTGCAGCAGCCAATCCGCGTCTGGCACGGCAGCGCGACCAGCAGGGAATCCGTCGACCTGGCCGCGCGTTACGGCGACCCGCTCTTCTCCGCCAACGTCACCAACCCGATCGAGCCGTACGCCGAGCTGGTGCGCTACTACCGCCAGCAGTGGGCACACTACGGCCACGACCCGGCCGCCGCGGTGGTCGGCGCCGGCACGGCCGGCTATTACGCCGCGCGCAGCTCGCAGCACGCGCTGGCCGTCTACCAGCCGATTTTCGCGGCGCAACAGGAGTTCCAGGCCAAGCTCGGCCTGACGCCGGTGTTCACCGACTTCGACGACTTCGTCGCCCGCAGCTCTGCCCTGATCGGCAGCCCGCAGCAGGTGATCGAGAAGGTGCACCGCTATCACGACCAGTTCGGCCACAGCGTCATGCACCTGCACGCCGACGCCGGCGGCCTCACCGATGCCCAGCACCGCGAGTCACTCGAGCTGTTCCAGTCCGACATCGCCCCGGTGCTGCGGCGCGATATCCCCGATCCGCCCTGGCCCGGCGACGTGCCCGCCGAACCAGCCCGGCTAGAGTCAGCCCGGCCCGAGTCAGCCCGGCCCGAGTCAGCCCGGCCCGAGTCAGCCCGGCCCGAGCAGGGACCGTACGAGCAAGCACCGTTCGAACCAGCACGGTAAGGGTCCGTCATGGCCGCAACGCCGCTCGCCGTCCTCGATCTCGTGCCCATCTCGGGCGCGAACGGGCTGCGGTTCGGCTCGAATTACCACGTCACCCCGGCGCAGGAAGCCACCGGCGCCGACGAGCTGATCATCACGACTACTACCCACGACCACGCCGACCGGGTAAGTTCCTACCAGATGCTGGCGCGGGAATGGGAGCGCCGATGAGCGTCGCCGTCGTGGTCGGCAACCCCAAGCCCAGGTCTCGTACCTGGCAGGCCGCCCACCTGGTCGCCGAGAAGATCACCGGGAGCCAGGCCGACCTGAGCGCGGACCTGGTCGATCTCGGCGCAGCGTTGCTGGACTGGCAGGACCAGCAGGTGGCTGAGCTCATCGCGGCCGTGTCGGCCAGCGATCTGCTGATCGTCGCCAGCCCTACCTACAAGGCAACCTATACCGGGCTGCTGAAGCTGTTCCTCGACCGGATCGCGGGCGGCGCCCTCGCCGGGGTCACTGCGGTGCCGGTCATGCTCGGCGGCGACTGGCGCCACTCGCTGGCCGCGGACATGCTGCTCAAGCCGGTGCTCGTCGAGCTGGGCGCCACCTGCCCGACCCGCGGGCTGTTCCTGGTCGACTCCGACTACGCCGAATCCGCGGCGCTCGAGACCTGGCTGAAGGCGTCTACTCCGCAGCTCACAGCGAGCCTGGCCTGACGATCTGCGCGCTGGAGCAGGTTAAGCGGCGGCGGGGCCGGCCGCTTGGGACACTCCTCTCTCCTGCCTGACCAGGCCGGATGTGTCCGGATGCGCCTTCTCCACGCATGGCGTTACCTGCCGGCGATCCCGTTGTCCTGACCGGAGCCGAGCTGCGCGCGATCCTCGCCGAGGCCGCGTGAGCCGTCGCATGCCGTCGGGAGTCTCAGCCTGAGCTGTTCAGCATCGCGAGCAGCGGGTTAAGGCGCGGATCTGTTCTGTAGGTATTCAGGTAGCCGGGCTGCCAGAGGAGCGTCCCTTTCAGGCCATGGTCCTCGACGTACTTGACCTTTGCGGCGACCCGGGCCTCGGTCGTGTCGTAGTAATTGCTTGCGACCCCGATCCCGAGGAGGAGCTTGCTGGCCGGTATGCCTGCCTGCGTGTAGGCAGCGACGCTGCTCACGCCGTTATCCTGAAAGGTCTCCATATTAAGGGAATTGACATACGGCGCGATCTGCGCGGCGATATCAGGCGGGATCTCGCCGACGTCAACATCAGCCGACAGGTACATGCTCTTCCCGGGAAATGCCGCGTTCAATGCGCCGCGCAGGCCCTTGACCAGCGCTATGTAATCCGCCTGGTTCTGCGGCACCTGCTCTTCCCAGTCGACATCGACACCATCAAAGCCGTATCTCGAAACGAAGGAGACAATATTGCTGATAAACATCGCACGGTACCGCGGGCTGGCCGCGCTGGCAAAATAATTCCCTTCGTTCACCTCGCCGATAGCCATGATTACCGTCTTCCCGGCATGATGCGCAGCCGCCACGACTGCCGTTATGTTCGACAGCGAATCCAGGTCACAGAGACAGATCCCGCCGGTAAGAGTCGGATCGAGCCCGAAATCGCTGATGACCGTATAGGGCGCGAAGTTAAATCTGCCCGGCGGGATGCTGGCCTGTATCCAGCCCGGATACGAGGTGAACGATTCGTACTGATGGCCACCGGGGCTAAGGCCTGCGGTCCCCGTGCCAGCCGACGGAGCAGGGCTGCCGCTGCACCCAGCGGCCAGCAGCACGGCCGCAGCCGCCGCGACCCCGCACGCCAGGCGGCCAAGCCGCCGCCTGGAATGCCCACCACCGAGCCGCACGAAACCCCCCCAACCCACGGTGCCCTCAGCCTCCTCTGTACCAGCAGCAGCCACGTTCCGAACCCGCAGGCACACAGCCGTCTCCCCCGCCTCCGGCCGTCCTGCGCCACCGGGACGGCCCCCTCAACCTGACGCTCCGGCCTGTGCTGCTCCGGTCCCGCCGGCTCCCCGCCACCTCGCCACCCGAACGTGCGCGCCACGAGCGAAGTTCCAGCCGCACGCCGCCGCGCCCCGGCCCGGACCGCCCCCGGACACCAGACACCGGCGGCATCCTGACGTCTCCGATCACGGCAGGCCCTATCACGGCAGGCC
>JBEKIF010000132.1:0-7433 GCA_050011895.1 Streptosporangiaceae bacterium
CGATCATGGTCGCCATGGACATGACCGGCGGCATCATCGACCGGTTCCGCACCATGGCCATCGCCCGCGGCTCAGTCCTCACTGGTCACGTACTCGGCAGCCTCATGCAAACCCTGGCAGGGTTCGCCATCCTCATCGGGGTCGCCTTCGGCCTCGGATTCCGCTCCAGCGCCGGGCCGCTGAACTGGTTCGCGGCGATCGGAATACTAGTCCTGTTCGCCTTCGCGCTGATCTGGTTGGCCGTCGCGCTCGGGCTTGCCGCCAAGAGTGTCGAGACCGCCAGCAACACCCCGATGGTCCTGTTCTTGCTGCTGTTCCTCAGCAGCGGCTTCGTGGCCACCGCCACCATGCCAATGGGCCTGCGCCAGTTCGCTGAATACCAGCCGTTCACCCCCGTCGCCGACACCATGCGCGGACTGCTCAGCGGCGCCGCGATTGGCGACCACGCCATCGCCGCCATCGCGTGGAGCACCGGCATCGCTGTCGTGGCCTACCTCTGGGCCATCCGCCTCTACAACCGGCGCCGAGCCGCCGAGCCGAACTGAGCGGGCATGCTGCTCATCGCTGCGGCATTGCCGGCCTGTCCCATGACCGACCCATGAGCTGCGCGCGGGCAGTCGCCGGCAAGAACCTGCTCGGCTCGCGCATGCATGCGCCGACGGCCTTCAGGGTCACGTGCCGAATCACAGGCAGATATCCACCAGCGATGCACGAAGTCGTTCAGCACGCCTAGATCGAGGTTCACCCGGACCTCGTCAAGCACCGCCCTGAGCCCAGCGTCGAACGCCTCACGGTCCTGGCGTACCACCAAAGCGGCCCGGATGGCGCGCAGGCTCTTGGCAGGATCGGGCGCCCCTCCAGGGAGGAAGTCGTGCGGCTGCGCAGTCATCTTGGCCTCCCGACCTGCGCGGCTCGGAACGCTCGGCGGGGACCTTCGGCAGCGAGAAGGCCGCCGACCGGGCCTGGCAGTAGGCCGAGGTAGAGCTACGGCAGGGACGGGTTGGCGACCCGGCCCGCGGGCGCCAGACGTTCCGGAAGTACGTCGAGGACCGGTGGCTGCCCAACCACGTGCCGGAGCCGACCACACGGGAGAAGTACACCTATTACCTGGGTGCCTTTAGCTTCCCAGCGCTGGGCCCGATGCGGATAGCCGACATCTTCCCAGAGCACATCCGCGAATGGATTTCCGCGATGCAGCGCGAGGGCCGGTCAGCGTGGACCATCCAGTACTGCAAAAGCTCGATCTTCACCACTGCGCTCAACGACCAGGTCACCTATATCCACCCCTGCCCGGGCGTGAAGATTCCCACGGTGCCTGCCACGCCGCGGACCATCATCACCCCCGAGCAGTTTGATGCGATCTACACCGCACTGCCGGACGCCGACACCCAGCTCCTAGTCGAGACCGCCATCGAGAACGGGCTCCCGCCGCGAGCTCGACACTCTTCTTGAACGGCGGGGCGCCCGGTTGCGATTCTGCCCGACTCGTCCCCCCGCCGCCAGATGAACGGCAGCGCCAAGCCGTGCAGCGCTGAGACTGCATCAAGGTCACACGTCAGCGGGCACAGGAACGTGCAGGTGCGCAGCATGGTCACGGTCCGCGGCGTCATGTCCCGGCCACCGGCCATCTCAGCCAGCCCGGACACCGGGGGACCAGGGCCGTCGTCAGCCGGGCGATCAGGCAGGACGCGAGGCCCCGCCCGCGAACGTCCTTGAGCTAGCCGAACGGCTCGAGGCGCTGAGCCACACTTGAACCGGACAGGTATGTGCGGGCGTGCCATGATGGCGGGCAGGAGGGCAGCGATGAAGCGTCTGTTGTTACTTGGCGTTCTCGCCCTCGCGTCCTGCGGGGTGGCGGTGGCGGGCGGTGGACCCGTCGCCGCAGGCACGGTGGTCCCAGCGGCGGCCACTTCACCATCGCACAGCGCCTCGCCCTCGCCGACCTCGCCCGCGACCTCGACGACGAGCTCCGCACCGGCAACCGCGACGCAGCAAGCCAGCGCCACACCTGCCCCGGCGCCGACGACTGGGGTGCCCACGAGCAGCAGCCCCACGACGGGGGAGTCCGGGGCGGCGGCACTAGCGATCCTGGGGGCGATCGGCCTCGGTGTCGGCATCTTGTGGCTGGTCAACCGCGTTCACATGCTGCAGAAGAGCCTCGCCCAGGCGACGATCCGCCGCGGCGGTTCGGTACAGGTTGAGACGCAGTCCACCACTGGCGGCGGCAAGGAGCTGGGGGTAGTTGCCGGGACCCCGGCCCCCCTCACAATTACTGGCCCCGATGAGGTACAGGTGAACACGCCGGGGGAATTCATCGTCGAGCCGGTGGGCAACCCCGAGTGGAGCGTCACCGGTATCAGCGCGTATGCGCGCGATCTCAAGGATCCCCGCACGTTCGTCTTCACTCCGCACGAGGAGAAGGACGCCGTCACGATCGGGGTCAGTGGCGGCGCTGGGCGGTCCGGCAGCAAGACCATCAGGGTGCTGCCTGCGGCCCCCCCGGCGCCTTTCGTGCTCGAGCTGGTGGTGCGCAACTGGGGCCTGGTCCTTGTTGCCGTGGCCGTGGTCTTCGGTGCCATCGCCCTCGGCTTGACCGGCCACCTGACCGGCAGCAACTTTGTCGCTCTCGTCGCGCCCGTGGCGGCCTTGCTGGGGGTGGCGGCGGCCACAGCCGGCCGGTCTGGCGGTGGCGACGGAGCCAAGCAGAAATGACCATGCCGCAACTGCGATCACCGGGGCGCCAGAGCCGCACAAGGGTGCTAGAGGTACAGCGACTTGCTGCTATATAATTCGTTACTTTCAAACCCGGGCATATCCCAGGTGGCCGCGGCAGGGGGGATGTTATGTCCAGCTTTTTGGACAAGATGCCGCCGTTCAACTTCGCGGACCCGGCGGCGCGCGACCTGTGGACTTTGCTGTCGGACAACTACCAGAGCAAGCCCCCCGTGCGGGACATGCTCCTCCAGGTGCACGTCAGTACGGCCGAGATCGACTGGGATAAGGCCATGCGCTGGGTGTGGGCCGACATTCTCCAGCTGACCCACCGGCAGGCCAAGCTGCGTCCCCTACTCGAACAGATCGCCGCCAGCGGTGACGAGGCGATCGCGGTGCGGATAAAGGAGCTCACGGCCGCCTCGCCGGTCAGCAGCGCCCCGCAGCCGGACCCCAAGACAATGACGTGGAAGGGATTCGGCGACCACGGCCTGGAGAAGGTCATCCAGGCGCAGCCAACATTCCTCGATATAGCCTTTCTGCGCCGCGGGACCGAGCTCGGTGCGGCGGTGTGCCGCCTGCTCGTCACGCTGTCCGGTACTCAGTACAACGGCACGGCGTTCCGCATCGGCCAGGACCTCTTGCTCACCAACCATCACGTCCTGTTCGACGAGGAACACGAGAACGCCATGGCCACCACCGTGGAGGCGTGGTTCGGGTACGAGCGGACGCTCACCGGCCTGGACTTGGCGTACATGGTCGTCGCGTGCGATCCGGCGACGATCGTCGGCGACAGCGCCCACGATTGGGCAACGATCAAGGTGACAAAGGCAATGCCAGCGGAAGCGCCGGCCATCGAGCTACGCGGGGCCGCGCCCGTGAAGGCCGACGACAGGGTCTACATCATCCAGCACCCGGGCGGTGCCCCGAAGAAGATCGGAATGATCCACAACGTCGTGCGCTACGTCGACGATCAGGTCGTGCAGTACCTCACCGACACCGAGGGAGGCTCGTCAGGCTCGCCGGTCTTCAACGAAAAGTGGCAGCTCGTTGCGCTGCACCACCAGTGGGTGGAGGTGACGGCCGGCGGAGTGACGGAGATCCGTAACCAGGGCCAGCGTATCGAGCGTGTCGTCGAAAGCATGCAGACCGCAAAGGTCATCTGACGATGTCGCTGTTCACTGAACCGTTCAATCCCAACGGCGAATACGGCAAGAAGCTCTTCGCCATAGCAACCGCTGGCTATACGGAGAAGGAACCGATCAAGATCCTGGTAAGCGGGATCGGGATCGGGGAGGTGTACGTCGACTGGGATGGTTCCCTCGCCGACGTCTGGCTGCGCATTCTCAAGCTGGCGGCGCGGACCCGCCTGCTCCGGAAGCTCGTCGCGGCACTTCAGGCAGACCCGAATTACACCCAAGCCCGGCCGGAGATCGAGGCGCTCCTCCAGGCCGTGGCCGAGGAGGACCGGGCTGAGGCTAATGGCGGGATGCGGGCCGCCGATTACACGATGGCGACGGTGGTCGGCCGTCGTCCCTTCATCAACCGCCACCGGTTCCGGGAAAACCTCCGGTCGCTCTTTGGCTCCTATGGCGATCACACGATGATCGTGGACGGGCCACCCAAGTCGGGCCGCAGCTACTCATGGGTCCTCATCTCATACCTTACGAGGAGGGCCGGAGGGCTGCAGGCGAGCCTGATCGACATGTCCACTTTCCGGGGCGGCCGGGCGAAACCGATCGACGTGGCGAAGATGATCGCGGCGGACCTGGGCTGGAAGCCGCCCGAGTCTGACGTGACCGCGCAGGAACGGCAGGGCCCCGGGTCCGACGTGACCGCGCAGGACGAGACCAACAGGCGCGTCCTGCTCGGATGGCTCAAGAGCAGCGTGCGGCAGCACGGTGACGTCTGCCTCGTCTTCGACGGCCTGGACAGCAGCAACGTCGGCGAAGCAGCCCTGGGGTTCATCGGCGACATCGCCGCCGCGGCAGGCAACGACGAACTCGGCGACTTGCGCGTGGTGCTCCTGGCGTTCGGGCGCGCCCTGCCGAATCCCAACGTCGATCCGTACGTCCTGCGCGAGCCGCCCCTGGCCGACATCCCCCTGGCGGACTTCACCGCCTACCTGCGGGCCGTGGCGAAGGAAGGCGGGCACGACATGAGCAACGCTCAGGCCGGGCAGCTCGCCGCGAGGCTGCTCGGAGCGCCCGCACCGGACCCCGTGCCGATCAGCCTGCTGGCCAGCAGGGCGGTCGAGGTGAGCAGGGTCGCCTGCCAGCTTCTGCGGGGCATCGATGGCTAAGCTCACCGCGATCACCAACGACCACTTCGCGGCGCTGCTGGAGTCGATTCAGCCGCCGCAGTCACCGCAGGTCTCTCCCCAGCGGACGCGGCTGCGCGAGTACGTGGCGATATTGACAGCCTTTGACGCCGCGTCCCTGGCGCCGCTGACCCCGGGGCTGCCACTGACCACGGGCGTGGCGCGAGACCCGGAGGCCGACAGCTTCCTGGCGGAGGACTGTGAGCACGTCGTGACGCCCGGAGGTCATCGGTGGAGCCTGCGCGAGGACGTCCGGCAGGACACGCTGGCCGCGCTGGACCGCCAGGGCCGCCTCAGCCAGTTCCCGGGCGCGACGGACGAGGACGACGTCGCCTGCCGCATGGCCCTGCGGTATATCCACGGGAACGCTCCTCCCCTCGGGCAGCAGACCCTCGAGGAGCTGCAGGGCAGCGTGGAGGTGTCCGGCTGGCTGTCCGAAACCACAGTGGCGGTTCCAGGCGCGGCGCAGGTGCGCGCCCAGACCGCGATAGAGGCGATGCTGCAGCCGCTGCGGACACTGGTGGCGGATGGGTTCTTCGGCCGGGTGTCCGAGCTGAACCGCCTGTCGGACTATGCGGAGGTCCTGCCGCCCAGCCGCTGGCTCAGCGGCGTTGCGCGACGGGTCCGCCGCATTACCAACTTTTACGACAAGCCGCCGCTGCTCATCTACGGCCCCGGCGGGGTGGGGAAGTCCACGCTCGTCGCCAAGTTCGTCCTCGACCACATCGACGCCGAGGACATCCACCGGTTTCCGTTCGCCTACCTGTCATTCGACCGCTCCGAACTGCGCCCCGAACAGCCGCTGAGCCTGCTGGCCGAAGCCGCCAGTCAGCTCGGTGCGCTGTTCCCCGGCGTGACCGACGGCGCGTCGGTGCTCGCCGCGTCGGCACGGTCGGTCGTCGCGTCGACCGCCGTGCTGGCGCTGGATCGCCGGTCGACCAAAGGCTCGTCGAGCAGCACCCTGGAGCGGGAGGGTACCGACGAGCAGATCCTCATCAGCCGTTTCGCGGCGCTCATCGAGCAAGCCGTTGGTACCCGCGACGTCCCCCACGTGTGGGTGCTCGACACCTTCGAGGTGGCACAGCGGCAGGCGCCAACTGCCATCGACCGGCTCTGGCGTTTCCTTGGCCGCCTTCAGCAGGCCTGCCCCCGGCTGCGTGTGGTGCTATGCGGCCGCGCCCCGATCAGCGATCACAAGACCAGCACCATGCTCCTGGGCGGGCTGGACCGGGAGTCGGCCCTGCAGATGCTGCGTACGCAGCTGGCCGATCTCGATCTCCCCGACGCCTTCCTGCAGAAGATCATCGAGGCTGTATCGACGCAGCCGGTCAGCTTGCGCCTGGCGGCCCTGCTCGTCCGCGCGGAGGCAGCGAAGGCGATCGAGACCAAGGACTGGCGCCGCGACCTGCTGTTGCGCCTGCCCAGCAACGAGGTGCAGGGAGTGCTCTACCGGCGGATCCTCGACCATATCGCCGACCCGGACGTGCGCCGGATCGCCCACCCGGGGCTCGCGTTGCGCCGCCTGACCCCCGGCGTGATCGAGGCCGTTCTCGCCCGGCAATGCGGTCTGGGGGACGTGGACGGGCAGCGGGCGCAGGAGCTGTTTGACTCGCTGCTGCGGGAGATCTCCCTAGTGGAGCCGGACGGTTCAGACGGCCTGCGGCTACGGCCAGACATCCGCCGGGTCATACTGCCCATGATCGAGCGCGACAACCCGGAGCTGCTGGCGAGCCTGCGGGGGGCCGCCTTGCGCTACTTCAGGAAGCAGGACTCCTTCCAGGCCAAGATCGAGGAACTGTACTACCGCCTCGCCCTCGGGCAGTCCACGACGACCCTGGACCGGGCGTACGATACCGATGCGGCGGCGGCGCTGGATTACGCACTCGAGGAGTTCCCAGCGTCGAGCCAGGTCTACCTGGCCAACCGGCTCGGTGTCACCGTCTCCGCCGACGTCCGCCAGCGGGCAGACGATCTGTCCTGGGCGCGGCAGACGACGCTGGCCGCCCGTCGGCTGCTCGACGCTGGTCGGCCGGTCGAGGCTCTGGAGCTGGTGCTGGTGCGGCGAAGCGACACCGTCCGCCCCTTCACCGCCGCACTCGAGATAGAGGCGCTGGCCGCCCTCGGCCGGTACGACGAGGCCCTGGCCAGCGCGGCGACGGCGGCGCAATGGTGCACTGACCACCAGGAGATCGCGGTCTTCATCGAGGTCGCGTTGCTCGCCGCCCGGGTCGAAGAGGACACCGGCGACTTCGGCCAGGCGCTGCGCTGGCTGCGGGAGGTCGACCGCGTCGCAGGGTCGGTGCACGACCGCATCAGCCGGCTCACGGCGCGGGTGGCCATGCTGCGGATCCATCGCCGGGACGGGACCCTCGACAGCGACGACGTCCGGTTGCTGCGCGCT
>JBEKIF010000133.1:0-11152 GCA_050011895.1 Streptosporangiaceae bacterium
GACGCCGGGCGCGAATTCGCCTACGACGCCGGTGCGGAGAAGGCTCTGACTAAGGCCAAAGAACGCGGCTGGACGGTCGTGAGCATGCAAAACGACTTCAAGGTGATGTTTGACCTGTGATGCCACTAACTCCGCCAAGGACAGCCACGGCCGCCAACCGCCATGCCGCGCTCTGCCCGGCACGTGTGATCCGCACTGACCGGCAGACCGTCTCCGCGTTCCCGTTCGGCCTGGGTGTTAAAATCCGGCGATGGCAACACAGGATGCCGCCGGTGAGCCCGCTGGCGCCGCCGAGGCGGTGGCGGAGCGCCTGGCCGACTGGCTCGCGCAGCTAGGGGGGCCGGTCCGCCATCAGGTTGCCGATGGGCTGCGCGAACTGGGGGCGGTGGACCGGGCGATCTACGCCGCCGTGGCGTCCACGCTCACCCCGTCCCTCGACGTACCGCTGCGCCGGCTCTCCAACGCCGCCAATAACTCCCGCCTCTGGCTGGCCATGGCGGCCGGGCTCGCCGTGGCGGGCGGGCAGCCCGGCCGGCGTGCGGCGGTGCGCGGAACGCTGGCCATCGGCGTCACCTCCGCGCTGGTGAACCTTGGTGTCAAGTCCCTCTGGTCCCGGCAGCGGCCGGACCGGGCCGGCGCCGGCGTCCCGGAGCAGCGGAACGTACGGATGCCGGCCTCCACATCATTCCCGTCCGGGCACGCGGCGTCGGGGTTCGCCTTCGCCTCGGCCATCGGCCGGGAGCAGCCCTGGCTCGGTCTCGCGCTGCGATTCCTGGCGGCGGCTGTCGCGTACTCCCGGGTGCATACCGGCGTGCATTACCCTGGCGACGCCGTGGTCGGATCGCTGATCGGCACGAGTACCGGGCAGGCCGTGGCCGGCCTGATGGACCGGCTGCCGCCGGCCCGAAGCCCTTCCCGGTCAAGTCCCGGTGGAACAGTGTGAGCTCCGGCGGGCCTCGCATTGCCCGCTGCGCTGCGTATCGGTGTCGGCGATGCCCTGGGGGACGACCTTGCCCCGCTCGATGTCCTCGGACAGTTGCGCCTTGGCGGCGAGGGCTCCCTCGTCCAGCAGGCCGGAGCCGGCCACACGGGAGATGACGTCGCCGCCCCGGCCGCGCAGCACCAGCGCGAAGCCCACGGCGATCAGCGCATCGCGTCCCAGCTCAGCCCTACGGCACAGCAGTTGAACCCCACAGGCTTGCCGGTACCTCCCGTCGCGGAAAGTGCCATCGGCTCGGATTGGTCCAGCGGCGTCGGGTGGCCGGCTCGTAGCGTGGAGGAACATCAACACGAAGGGGTGTTCAATGGCCACCGTTGCACTGCTGGGAACCCTCGACACCAAGGGCGAGGAGTATTCCTGGTTGAAGGATCGGCTGGGTGACCTGGGCGTCCAGGTCTTTGCCGTCGATGTCGGATCGTTCTCCGCGAGTCCGCTCGCGGACGTGTCGTCTGGCGACGTGATCGCCGCCGCCGGGGCGGACGCTGCCGCACTGCGCGAGCGTCGCGACCGCGGGGAAATGATGACCGTGATGGGACAAGGGGCCGCCAAGGTCATCCGCAAGCTCGCCGACGATGGCCGTATCCACGGCCTGCTGTCGGTGGGCGGTTCGGGCGGTTCGTCTGTGGCGGCGCCCGCGATGCAGGCGCTGCCGCTCGGATTCCCGAAGCTGCTGGTCTCGACGATGGCGTCCGGTGACGTGAAGCCGTATGTGGGTGAGGTCGACACGACCCTCACCTATTCGGTCGTCGACGTCGCCGGGATCAACTCGATCTCGGAGATGGTCCTGGGGAACGCGGCCGCCGGGATCGCCGGGATGGCGAAGGCGCACGAGGCCCGCCTGTCCGCGCCCGCCCGCGACCACAAGCCGCTGGTGGGCGTCACCATGTTCGGTGTCACCACCCCCGCCGCGGACGAGGCGCGCGAGACGCTGGCCGAACTCGGCTATGAAGCGCTCGTGTTCCACGCGACCGGCACCGGGGGGCGCGCGATGGAGAAGCTTGCCGAGTCCGGTCTGCTCGCCGGGGTCTGCGACCTGACCACTACCGAGTTGGCCGACGACCTGGTCGGCGGCGTCCTGACGGCCGGTCCCGATCGACTCGAGATGGCCGGCGCCAAGGGTGTCCCGCAGGTCGTCAGCCTCGGCGCGCTCGACATGGTCAACTTCGGGCCCATGGACAGCCTGCCTGCCCAGTTCGCGGGGCGAAACCTATTCGTCCACAACCCGACCGTGACCCTGATGCGCACCACCGCGGCCGAGATGGGCGAACTGGGACGCCGGATCGCCCGCAAGCTGTCCGATGCGGCCGGCCCCACTGAGCTGTTCATTCCGCTGAAGGGCGTCAGTGCGATCGATGTCGACGGTGCCCCGTTCCGGGACGCCGACGCAGACGCCGCCCTGTTCGCCGCGCTGCGCGGCGGCCTGGCAGGAAGCAACGTGGTCGTCCACGAGGTCGACCAGGCCATCAACGACCCGGGGTTCGGCCGCGCCATGGCCGAGGCCCTGCACACCCTCATCACCATCACGAAGTAAGGAGAGACTCATGTCCCGTCAAGAGATCCTCGATCGGTTCCGCGCCCAGGTCGCGGCAGGCCAGCCCATCATCGGAGGGGGCGCAGGCACCGGCATCACCGCCAAGTCGGCTGAGGCAGGCGGCATCGACCTGCTCGTCATCTACAACTCGGGTCGCTTCCGCATGGCCGGCCGCGGCTCCCTGTCCGGGCTGCTGGCCTACGGCGACGCCAACGCCATCGTCATGGACATGGCCAACGAGGTCCTGCCCGTCGTCAAGAAGACCCCGGTACTGGCCGGCGTCAACGGCACTGACCCCTTCCGGGTCATGCCCTACTTCCTCAAGCAGGTCAAGGAAGTCGGTTTCGCCGGCGTCCAGAACTTCCCCACGGTCGGCCTCATCGACGGTGTATTCCGCGCCAACCTCGAAGAAACCGGCATGGGCTACGGCCCGGAGATCGACATGATCCGCCTCGCCCGCGAGATGGACCTGCTCACCTCCCCGTACGTCTTCGACAAGGAGCAGGCCAGGGACATGGCCAAGGCTGGCGCCGACATCCTCGTCCCGCACATGGGCCTCACCACCTCCGGCACCATCGGCGCCCAGACCGCCCTGACCCTGGAAGATGCCGCCAAGAAGGTCCAAGCCCTGGCGGGCGCCGCCAAGACCGTCAACCCCGACATCCTGTGCCTGTGCCACGGCGGCCCGATCGCCAACCCCGAGGACGCCCAGTACATCCTCGACAACACCGAAGGCATCGTCGGCTTCTACGGCGCCTCGTCCATCGAGCGCTTCCCGACCGAGGTCGGGATCCGGAAGCAGACCGAGGCATTCAAGGCGATCACCTTCAAGAAGTAACCCATCCACTGCGGTGGGCCGCGCAGCTTGCAGCCCTCGCGGCCCGTCGCCGAGCGAGCCCCTTGCCGCACCGCGGGGCCTACCGGCGACGGTACGCGGCCGAGCGGTGCTGGATGTCCTGGACGATGACCGCGTGCTTTGATTCGTCGATCCGGTACAGCACGCGCCACTGGGTGCCGAGCCGGGCGCTGTGGAACCCGGACAAGCTATCCCGGAGCGGCTTGCCGACCCGGTAAGGCACTTCCAGGAGCGGTCCGGTGATGAATTCAACAGCAGCGGCAGCAACATCCTCCGGTAGCGACTCTGAGATCGCGCGCCGGGCCGGGCGGGTCATTCCGAGCTCATAGGGCTCGACGTTCACCGCTTGCGCTCAGCCTCCCGCATCGACAGATACTCCTCGATCGCGACCAGCACCGTCTGCTGCACGCTGCGGTGCTCAACCTCGGCAACCTGCTTGAGCTGGTCTTCGATCTCCGGTGGGAGGCGTAGTGTCATAGCCATACCGTTATGGTATCACAACGGTGCACGAGATCTGTGCGCTCGGGATCGCCCGAATCGTTGCCCTGCTGTGGGCGGCGGCGAGCCTAGTGTCGAGGAGGTGCTGGGATGCCTGGAGCTGGGTGATGGCGCAGTCGGCGATCACCAACATCCTCGCCCTTGCGGGCTCGGTCCGGCCACCGGTGGCGTGGGCCGGGATGGGTCCTCGTCCTTTCCCGATGCGCACGCGCTATTAGCTGTGCCGCCGCTTGGCTTCGGCGACGTACGGCTCCAGCGACTGTGGGTCGGTGAGCGTGCCGGTCGTGGCGACCGTGTCGAGCGGGGCCCCTGCCAGGATGCGCTTGACCGGGACCTCGAGCTTTGTGCCGGTGCGGTTATACGGGATCGCTGGGACTTCGACAATGGTGTCCGGCACGTGCCGTGGGGACAGGGCGGCCCGTAGCTTGCGGGAGATGGTGGCGCGCAGGCTGTTGTCGATGGCATACCCCGCTGCTGGTACGACGAACAGGATGAGTTCCCCCATCCCGCCGTCCGAGCTTCACCAGCTCGCCGTGGATCCGGCGGTATCCCCATTGCGGATTTTCCTTCGCCAGCCGAACGACAAGTCGGCGATGCTCGAGACCGTCGGCGGCCGGCCAGGAGCTTGCGCCGCTTGGTCGCGGCCAGCTTGTGGTGCCAGGCCAGCAGCGTCGTGGGCGTCACGGGAAAGATGTCGGTCCAGCGCCTTCGGGGTATGAGCCATGCCAGCGCGGCGAACCACACCCGGTCGGTCGGCTCGTACTGGACCCGGCCGGCGTGCGGGGCGCAGCACCGCGTTCTCGTGCCGGAGCGCGAGCACCTCAGCATCCCTCGCCCGGTTGCCGCGGAACAAGCATGGCTAGGCCGAGTATCCGGCAGGCCAGCAGGTAGACGATCTTGAGCAGCACCCGCCCAGCCAACCATCACTACGCAGCCTGCTGGCAACAATGCAGGTCACTACCCAAATCGAGTATTAGAGCGCCACAGGGTCGCGGGCAATGCACAGCAGCACCGGGCGTGGCTGGTCAGGAACTCCAGCTCGTCACCATTAAGAAATTTCTAGAAGTCTCTTGCTAGTTTTCGATTGCGAATGTAGACTAAGGGCTGCCACCGGGATCAGCCGCCGACGGCGGCTAAGGTGCTCCCGGGGTCGCTGGAGGGAGCCGCTCATGGTCCTCAGCTGTAACTGCCGGATGATGGCCCCGGGCGAGGGACCCTGGCCCGGGGCCTGCTGACCCGAAGCGGCGACACGATGTGGGCCTCGGATGTGGCGCTAATCCGGCCGGGCCGCCAGGGTTGCTCGCCACGACCCCCGCTGTGGCGCTCTCATAAAAGGAGCGCCACACTTTCACCCGCCATTGAGCGCACATAAAAGGCGTCTAATGGGAATGCGCTGGTTTCGTTGCATGGTGACCATTCGCATGTGCTTTGATCTGCACCATTCACCACCGCGGACCGCCAATCGGGCGGGTTAGCCGCCACCATTAGGAGCAAGCACCATGTTTCTACTCGCCGCAATCCTCCACTGGTTACTGCGCGACCCGCCGTCCAGTGACGCCGACACTGACCGGGCCGGAACAAGCCGCCGGTGGAATGCCGCCGCTGATGACCACGAGCGCGCTCGTATCGCTGGCTGCGGGACAGTGCGTGCCGATGGGCGATCGGGCTCACCAGCAGACCGCATCCAGCGGTAATGAGCACCCCCGCGGAGGAGGCGCACGATGACAGCCCAGACGATTGAGGAACGGGCAAAGATCGAGCGTTCGATCGAGGGAAAGACGCTCTGTGACGATCTGCGGCAGACGGCCGAGGAGCACGGGGACGAGCCAGCTTTCTCCGACCGTGCCGGCGGGGAATGGAAGACCCTGACGTGGTCGCAGACGCGCAAGCGCGCGCTCGAGCTTGCCGCCGGCTTCATCGCGGTCGGCTGCAGGCCAGGTGACCGGGTGGCGCTGATGCTGCCTAACCGGGTCGAGCATGTCCTGGCCGACCTCGGTGCCCTGCACGCGGGCGCCGTGCCTGTGACGCTCTATGCCACCTTCGCGACCGATCAGGTGGCGTACGTTGCGGCGAACTGCGCGGCCCGGGTGGCCGTGCTCGACGGCGCGGACCAGCTGAGCCGCTGGCAGCCCGTGCTTGAGCGGCTGCCCAGGTTGCACAGGATCATCGTTCTCGACGCGGCGGGATGGGCGTCTGACGAGCTCTACATGACCTGGGCGGAATTCGAGCAGCTCGGCGCCGGGCTTTACGCGGCAGACCCGGGCGCCGTCGCCGCGCGTGTGGCCGCGATAGCGCCCGATGACCCGGTGACCATCCTGTACACCTCGGGAACGACCACAAACCCCAAGGGCGTGGTGAACACCCACCATGGCGTGCTGTTCGAGTCGGGCAGCCATCATCTGGCCGGCACCGTGCCCGGGGCATTCCGGTCGGTCTCGTACCTCCCGCTCGCGCACATCGCAGAGCGCGTGCTGACGATCTACCTGCCGATCCACGAGGCCGCGCACATCTACTTCTGCGCGGATCAGAAGGATCTTCCCGGCACGCTGCAGGAGGTGCAGCCGACCTCGTTCTTGGGCGTGCCGCGGGTCTGGCAGAAGATACAGGCCGGAATCCTCGCCCTGCTGGCAGCAGAACAGGACGAGACGAAGAGGGCCGCCGTGGTGCGGGCCATGGACGCCGGCCGTGCGTACGTGGAGGGATGCCAGTTCGGCCGTCGGGTGACGCCCGACGTGGCCGAGGCCTTCGAGCGCGCCGACGCCGAGGTGCTCGCTCCGATCAGGTCGCTGCTCGGCCTGGGCAAGGCCGAGGTTACGCTGAGCGCCGCCGCTCCGCTGCCCGCCGACGTCGCCACGTTCTTCACCGGCCTCGCCATCAAGATCCTCGATGTTTACGGGATGACCGAGACCACTGGTGCGGTCACCGCGAACACCCCGGAAGCGTTCAAGCTCGGTACGGTCGGTCGGCCATTGCCCGGCATGGAACTCAACATCGCCGAAGACGGGGAGATCCTGGTCCGCGGCCCCGTCAATACTCCCGGCTACCTCGGGCCGCCCGAGGCGTCAGCTGCGCTGCTCGGCGCGGATCACTGGCTGCACACCGGCGACATCGGCGCACTCGACCCGGATAACTTCCTCCGCGTGGTCGACCGCAAGAGGGAACTCATCATCACGGCCTGGGGAGAGAACATGTCCCCGGCTGCCATCGAGGGCCTGCTCGTGGAGCACCCGCTGGTCGGGCAGGCGCTCGCCTTCGGCGACCGGCGGCCCTATGTGGTGGCGCTGCTCGCCCTCGACGGTGAGGTCGCGCCCGCCTGGGCGAGGGCACGTGGCGTCGAGGCGGGCTCACTGGCCGAGCTCGCCGCGCACCCAGTGGTGATCAAGGCGGTCGGGGAGGCCGTCGCTGCGGCGAACAACCGGCTCGCCCGCGTTCAGCAGGTCAAACGCTGGCGGCTGCTGCCGGCTGAGTGGACTGCGGAGAGCGAGGAGCTCACGCCGACGCTGAAGCTGAAGCGCCGGGTCATCCACGCCAGGTACGCCGACGTCATCGAATCGCTCTTCGCGCAATGAGCTACCAGTAGGCTTCCAGAACTCTGCATGATCTTGTCCCGCTCGAAAATAGGAGTCGGTGCATGACCTGCAGGTCTTCCGGCGTCATGCGGCGTGCACCGTAGTAGCCGCGGACCTGGATCTCGGCGTGCAGCCGGACGGCGTCGGTGCATCCCTGGCTCCACTGCGGACGACACTGGAGCAAGCCCACGGCGAGAATCTTGAAACTCGGCGGCAGCCTGATTACCTAGGCTGATGGCGACCTTGCTCATCGCCGTTGACGTGGCCAGCTTGATGGTGTGCCGCTCGAATACTCGATTGGGTGGCCTTCTATGAAATGCTCACCCGGCAGGTAAGCGGCAACGCCACAGGCCATACGGCGGGCACCAAGCCGACGAAGACTTCGCAGGGATCGCGTGCAGCAAGGCCCCCGGCAGACGGGGCCGACCGGTCGACCGGATCTGCCGATGAGCGGCCGTCCGACTCTGCGTGATGAATGGGGTCACCCGCCGCATGACTGCGCTGACTAGCGTGTCTCGCCGGCTGCGACGGACGAAAGACCAGCCGCTGCGATGAGAGCGGCAACCGGCAGGCCAGCTACGACCAATCCGTAACCCAGGTCACCCAGAGCCAGGGTCATAGCTTTTCGAAAGGAACCACCATGCAGAGACTATTCCTGACAGGATAGCACGCGCAGCCAGCGTAACCATTCTGACCACAAAATTAACGCAATAGATAAGACTGTTCACGATGATCCTGGCTGCAGCCAGCAGGAGATTCACGATTGTTCGCGTCGCAGCTACCGACGAGATGCGCAGGGCATCTGCGAGGCGGATCAGGGCATGCCGTGACACTTCTCCAAGCCTATCCATGATGTTATGAATCCGGCGGCGGCGGTAGGGGTTCGGTGCGCACTCCAGCTGCGCGGCGCCGGGCCGCGCCACAGGCCGCGGCGGCCAGCGCGTTGTCCCTACGCCGGCCCGCACCCCAACCCCGCCAAGGCCGCCGACGGCAAGCGCCTGCACGCCCTAGCCATCGATCAGCCCGCCGGCGTTGTCGTGCAGCGGATCTTCGCCCCGTTCCTGGCCGGGGCAGGAATCTTCGCCATCGCCCAGGAACTGACTAGGCATCCCGTGCCCGTCCGCTCACGACCCGGCCTGTAACGACATCACCGTCCCCGATGAACTCGATCCCGCCAGGCCTCGCGCGGCGCCGCGGCGCTCGGCTCCTACCTTCGCTTGCTGCTCCCGCTGCCGGCATCGCCAGTACGTGGGCCGCAGCCGTCGGCGGCTAATACCACGGATGCGCGCGGCGACGCAGAGGAGTTCCTCGGGTCTCCGTCGCAGACGAGCGCAGCGGCTACCAGGCCCGCGCCCGCTGAACCCGGCAGACCAGCTCATAACACTGTGGACGCGGCCCGCTTAACCCGTGGACACCACCCCCAGGAACGCGCATCCCCGCAGGCCACGGCCAAATGTGAAGGCCTCACCCAGGTCAAAGGCTATATAGACCTTTATGAAGATCAACGGACAGCCAAACTGACTGGTCTTCCCCGCCCCGCCCAGGCCGCACAAAGCCACCGTGCGCGGCGTGGGGTTACCCTCACCGGTCAGCCGGGAGTCCAGCTCGGCGAGCAGGTCCTCCCGACCGGCCAGCAGTGCCGGCGGGTCAGCCAGCCGCACCGGCTTCCCGGTGACCCCCCGGCGCTGCTGATAGACGACCTGGCCGATAGCGGTTCCCCCGCGGCCGGCGACCACTGAGCCCGGCCCGGCAGTGATAATCCCAGACCCGGCCCTGCTAACCGCCGGGGCGGGCCTGCTCGCATTGCGGAAGGCCGCCCACGTAAGCCACAACCCTGACAGTGGAATGGTCACCGATACCAGAATGGTCACCGCGGGGGCGCCGAGGTGATGGCGAGGTACCACCGCCTACGCCAGGGCCCAGGGCAGCACCAGCAGCGCCGCGGCGATCCCGCCATCTCGCCATACCGGATGGCGGGCAGCAGACAGCCAGCGCCGGACGCTTGACCGCTGCGCACCGTCCACGAGGGTAGATTGTCACAACCGCCGTCATCCGCCGAGATCCATCGGCAATGCAACCATGGCATCAGCCAGCGAGGCTGTCGTCGGCTGAACATGCCGTGCCTGTTACCCCGCAGCCGCGAATCGATCAGCCGTCCCGATACTGTCAGACTGTCCCTGACTGGCGTGCAGGCGGCGACGCGCGACAGCAAAAGGCCATAACGTTGCCGACGGCCCGGCATCCCGTAGCCGACTCCCATTGGCGACCGTGCCTGTACCAACCGAAGGCACATGATCGGTGATCATGACGGGGGAGCGCCGGGCGAGCAACTCTACTGGTCAGAGCCGTGGATGCGATTCTCGGCACGCACACCTCCAGCGTCAAAGGGCACCCGGAGATCGTTTCTAACCGCTTCGCAGAAACGTTCTCCGGGATCCACCCTTGAGCGCTGGAGACCTCTGCCAGGCCAGCGGGCCTGACGGCGAGGGCCAGGCCAGAGGCCAGGCCCGAAGCGGCGGGCGGCGAACCTCTGCAGCGGCAGCCCTGTCCAGATTGTGTAGCCGGGCGTAGAGTGCCACCCAAGTATGCGCTGCCGGGCAAGGGCTCATGAGATGCCCTATCAGCGGTCGATGCCCGACCAGAGGACGCTCCACTGAGCCAGGCGTGGGGGGAAGCGGCGAACCGGCACAGCCGCGCCCGGGGGAGGGGGTAGTCATGGGAGTCAAGGCGAAAATCGCACTGCCGGTCGGATCCGGTAACCAGGCCGTCAAAGGCGGCAGTATCGGCAAGCTGATCCAAAGTGCCGCCGAGCGCTGGAAGCCGGAAGCGATGAACTTCGGCGGCTTCGAAGGGAAGCGGACAGCGTTCATCGTGTTCGACATGCCAGACTTATCCGACATGATCCCATTCGCGGAGCCGTTCTTTCAGGGAATGAACACAGATGTGGTCATCATCCCGATCATGAACGCCGACGACATGCAGAAGGGCTCGGCAAGCTCGGCTGACGAGCAGGTATCCCTGGACGCTGAAGGCGCGACCGAAGGCGTCCCCGAGACCAACGGCGCGATCACCATGCCCTGAAGACGGGTTCGCAGACAGCGATCGCGGCAGGGAACCCGGTGACGACGCTCCAGATGATCTGGATGCCGACGTACATCACCTGGAACATCTGGTTCGGTGCCAGCACGTCGGGTCCGCCGAACTACACCCTGACGATGACGCAGGGCCAGACATCCGCCTACACGCAGGAGTTCGGCGGCAACCAGTTCGCCGGCGCTGTCAACATTCCCAAGTCCGGCAAGCAGCAAGTCATCATGAACCTCTGGGCGCAGGGCCAGAACGTTGACGCTCAGGCCACGCTGATCATCCGGTCATTCAGTTACACCCCATCAGATTAGGAGCGGGACATGAAACGAAGGACAGCAATATGCGTAGCGGCTCCCCTACTCGCGCTGGCTGCTGCTGGCTGCAGCAGTTCCAGCAGTTCGAGCGCCGCCGCTAAGGCCACGCCATCGACAATGACGGGCACTGAGACGTTCACCTCCGGGAAGGTGACCAGCGCGAAGGTCCTGGAGACGAACAGCCCGACGGTTCCGCTCACCTACACCGGAGTCGTGTCTGCGACCGGCTCGTTCAACCTGGGAGGGTCCGGGCCAAAGAAGGGCCAGATCAAGACGTTCGTCACGAGCAAGGGCAAC
>JBEKIF010000134.1:0-7264 GCA_050011895.1 Streptosporangiaceae bacterium
ACTCTGACCGCCGTCGGCATCGAGGGCGCGATGACCAGCGCACCCGAGGCCGCGGACCGAAAGGGAACCTCTGGCGATCTGCCCCACCTACGTCGCACCCCTCAGGGAGTGGCCGGGCCAGCGCGGTGGCAGCGTGATCGACTCCATGACCAACGAGGTGATCGTGCGTGACCAGTCGATCAGGGACCTGATCCCGATCCGGCCCATGTCCTACAACGGCGCCGTGCGCGCAGCGCTCCGCGAACGGCGCAAGGCCCAGAAGGCCCGCTCGTGACGGCGCGATACGCCGCCGGGCTCAGGGCCGCGTGGCTCGGGGCGGCCGGGCTCGGGGCGGCGGCGCTGCTCCGGTCCTCGTTCGCTGCCAAGGCAGGCTCCGCGCGCTTCTACCTGCTGACTACCAGTCTGGCCGGCACCTGGACGGGCGGCGCGCTCGGCGCGGGCCCCATCCCGTGGCGCGGCGACGGCTGGCGCACCCGCCCCGGAAGCGCGGCACGGGCCCTGATCGTCGTCCCCGTCGTCACCGGGGCCGCCACCTTCGCCGTGTTCTACGGCGCCGCACGGGTCGCCCGCCGCCACCGCACCCTGCGCCATGCCATCGCCAGCGTGCTGCGCTACGCCGAAGCCGGGTCAACCCCGCTGGTCGTGCTCATCGCGTCGGGCAGCGGGGTAGCGGAAGAACTGTTCTTCCGCGGCGCCTTGTGGTCCGGGTCGCGCCCGCTCCGGACCACCACGCTCGCCTACGCCGCATTGACCGCCGCTACCGGCAACCCGGCGCTGGTCCTGGCCGGCCTGATCACCAGCGTGATCTTCGGCTGGCAGCGGGACGCCACCGGCGGGGTGCTCGCCCCGGCCGTCACCCACGTCACCTGGTCCGTGCTCATGCTGCGCTACCTCCCGCCGCTGTTCCGCGACCCGGACCGGCCGCCGGACCTCGACTGAAGTTTCGTGACGACACCAGATCTACCAACTATGCGTGCCGGAAGCCGATGACCGGGGAAGCTGCTGTGGCCGCCATATCGGCGGTTATCTGAAGCCCATCTGCCAGAAGCCCGGTGGGAGCACGGGTCCTGCGTCGTTGACATGTAGCTGAACGGCGTTCACGCTGGGCAGCTAAATTCGAAAAACAGCATCGACAAGGGGATTTGCATGAGGTCTGCGTCGGCGACATTGTTCAGGTAACGTGTTCACGACGCAGCAAAAAGCCCACAAAATGCCTGCGCTAGCTACTTCGTAGACAGCCCGGCCCGGCTAGAGATAACGGCGGCTACGTGGGCGCCCGGAGGGTGCCGCATACCTCGGTACTGGACGTGTGATGAGCGGTCAAACTGTATAAATATACGTAGCTGTCCGGCACGGGCACTGTCCGCACATGCCGCCGACCATGACCAACGGCTTCGGGCTTTGCTGCGGACCGCGGGCACGTCGGCGATGCTAGGTGGAGCTTCAGTGGTGGCCGGCTGGGGATCGGGACGTCAGCTGACGCCGATCATCATCCAAGTCAGGATCTGAAGCAGGCGAAGGCTGGTCAGCTTGCCCAGCAGCCGTACTTCCGGCTTCTGAGCAACAGGTGGTTGTTGCCGGGGATACGGCGATGTGCCTCGTGGCGCATCAGTTCTTGCGGCCTACGCCGCCCCACAGTCCGGCCGGGCTTCTGGCCTCGTGCTCCGATGCGGGCCGCCATTGCTGAACTCGCACCAGCCCCGGCTCGACCAGTTCCAGGCCGTCGAAGAAACGCGTGACCTGAGCCCGGTCGCGCATGGTCACCTTTTCCGCCATCGTCTGGTTCAGCCGCTCGGCCAGCTTGCCCTGCGCCTCGGCCTCGATGTCCGAAGCCGGGTGGGACAGTGCCAGGTGGCTGCCCGAGGGCAGGGCGCCGAGCAGCGTCGCCACGATGGCGTAGGGGTTCTCGGCATTGTCCACATGCTGCAGGATCGCCATGAGCATGACGGCCACCGGGCGGGAGAAGTCCAGCATCTCGGCCGCGGCGGTCAGCACCCGCCCGGTGTCGCGCAAGTCGGCGTCCAGGTAGCTGGTGACCCCGTGCGGGCCGCTGGTCAGCAGCGCGCGGGCGTGGCTGAGCACGACCGGGTCGTTGTCCACGTACACCACCCGGCTTTCGGGTGCCACGGACTGGGCGACCTCGTGGGTGTTGTTCGAGGCCGGGATGCCCGTGCCGATGTCCAGGAACTGCCTGATGCCCGCCTCGCCGGCTAGGTAGCGCACCGCGCGGGCGAGGAAGGCCCGGTTGGCGCGAACCGAGAAGACGATGTCCGGGTAGGCGGCGATCGCCTGCTCGGCGGCCGCCCGGTCGGCGGCAAAGTTGTCCTTACCGCCGAGCCAGTAGTCATACACCCGCGCGATATGCGCCACGCTCGTGTCAAACGCGCGCTCCGCGCCGCTGACGGCAACGTCATCCGGCCCTTCGCCAGCTCCTTGCGTGCCTTCGCTGCCCAACTTGTGCGCCTTTCTCGCGGATCACCGGCAAAAAGCGGCGCGCACGGCGACCCCGCAATTTGAACACATCGTGCGCGACGAGCCTACGCCGCAGCGGGCCACCCCCGCCGTTGCCGCGCAAGCCGCCAGATCTCCCCGGGAAAGGCATCGTTGCCACAGCGGCAGCACCAAAGGTCCGCAGGTCAAGCCATGCGAGAGCGGCCCGTCGCGCGGCCCCGCCGGTTCGCCTCGGCTCGATCCGGCTGGTCCACCACTGTCCGCTACTGGCCTCCGGGGTAATTGACGCGCCCGAGCCGCCGTTATCTGCGTGCCAGCCCGGTGGCTGACCTAGCCGTCTGTGCCGGACCGAAAGATCGTTTATGAGTGCCATCTGCTGCCGCCCGGCAGGCCGCCTACGCAGACGGCGAGCGCCGCCGCAACGCCAGCAGCATGCTGGCGCTCAGCACCACCAGCGCGGCCTCGACGACCAGCGACACCGTGCCCACCCAGTAGCCCCAGTTGCCGACATCCCCGGGGTCACCCGGCACGCCCACCGTGCGCGAGGCGACGTAAGCGACGAACGGCCCGGCGCCCAGTAGCACGCCGGCCACCCAGCGCAGCCAGGCCCGCCCGGGCCAGGCCGGCCAGGGCACCAGCAGCACCAGCGCGGTGAGCACGCCGCCCGCCTCGATCAGCCGGTATCCCCAGCCGATCCAGTCCGGTGCGGTGAAGGCGGTCACGCCGCCCTGGTCGGCCACGTGCACGGCCGCGACACCGAGCGCCAGCAGGGCGCCGACGACCCGGATCCCGGCCTCGGGCACAGCGCCCGCGCTTGCCCTGTCCACGGCCGCCCGGCCTGCCATCGTCTGCTGCGCCATCGTCATTCCTCCGCATCCAGTGCACCGTCCGCCGGCGCTCTCTCGCCCCCTGCACGACGGGAGGAGCAGCGCCGGTTCAGGCCGGCCGCGTTACCCGGGTGTGAGCATGGTCACGTGAACCGGCCCGGGCTGGATCTCGTTTGTCATCAGTGCTGGCCCCGTCAGCTGGCGATCGCGCTGCGCGGCGGAGCGACCGGCGCGTCACGTCGCTAGGGCACCCTCCTGATGCAACAGCCTCGCGCGCGTGTCCAGCATGCAGGCCAGGCAGGCAATCCCGGCGAGCAGCTCCGCGCGCACTGAGCCGTTCGGTGCCGGACTTCGGTTTCGAGCGCGTCGGGCAATGCCGTACCCGAATGGTCGTTCTGCGCGCCCGTCGCCGACGACCGGCCGTTGCCGCGAAGCGGGGTCAGTTGTTACCGTCCGGGGATGCCCAGCAAACCGCGGATCCTCATCGTGGGCGCGGGGATAGGCGGCCTCGCCCTGGCGGCCGGGCTAGACCGCCGCGGGATCACCGCGACGGTCGTGGAGATCGAGAACGCCTCCCTGTCGCGCGGCCTGGCGCTCATGCTCACCAGCAACGCGGCCGTAGCGTTGCGCCGCGCCGGACTCGATCAGATCGTTGCTGAGCGCGGAGTCGTGGTAAAGGAGATAGTCCAGACCGACGCTTCGGGCAGTGTGATCGACCGCCATGATCTGCGTCCGGCGAACGAGCGCTACGGGCCTAACCTCGGCATCACGCGCGAGGGCTTGCTATCGGCCCTGTCCGGTGCCGCGCGAGCACAGGTTCGCCACTCAACATCGATCGGCTCGGTTGACTGGTCGACGAGCACCCCGGAGGTTGTCTTCACCGACGGGACGCGCTGCCAGTTCGATCTCATAGTGGGAGCCGACGGCATCCGCTCGGCCGTTCGCAGCCTGATCCATCCGCAGGCCCGGCCGGCTTACCGGTCGTTTTGCGCATGGCGGAGACCGAGACCTCGCCGGTGAGTGAGCGGCTAATTACGGAAATACTCAAACCTCACGGGAGAAATCTTCGAGACGGTTCCCGAAGATGCGGTACCGCCGGAGCGCAACGCGCAGCTCCTCGGTCCCCGCGTCACCGCGCGGCCAGCGGTCACCCAGGGCTGCAGCCACGACGATGACCACGACGGTCAGGGTTGACATGAGCATTACCTGCCTTCTCTCGAGGACTGCCCTACCGCCCGAGCGCCTGACCCGGGACCGCGTCACGCCGGTGCGCGCATTGGGATCTGTCACAGCCGTCGCTCGCTCGCCCGCGATGAGGGTCGCGGCAGATTGCCGCCTGTGGCTGTCTCAGCGGTGCGCGAACCAGCGGGACCGGCGGGACCGGCCAGATTGTCCGGTGACCAGGTGGTAGGCGAGCAGCAGGACCGCCGCTCCGGCGATGGCGGTCAGCCACGTCGACAGGTTGAAGAACCCTTGCAGGCTGTGGATGTGAAATAGCTTCGTGGCGACCCAGCCGCCGAGCAGTGCCCCGGCGACGCCGATCAGGCAGGTGAGGATGAGGCCTTGTGATCTCCTGCCGGGGATCAGCATGTTGGCAAGCAGGCCTGCAGCCAGGCCGAGAACGATCCACGCGATGATGCCCATAACCGACTCCTTCAGTCAGCGACAAGGTGGCGTACGCGGTAGTCAGTCATGCTGGGTAGATCGCGATGGGAGAGGAACTCTCCCGGGGTTCTCACCGTCCTGTGGCCGAGGCGTCTTGCCTGCACCGTTCCGAGCACAAAAAAAGTCCGAGCCAAGGCGTACAACGCGATCCTTGCGCGATTGCAACTGCCTGGGTCCGGAGCTTGCCTTTATACTACATTCCTCCGGCTTTCCATGTATAGGGCAATCCGCAGCCAATAACGGGACAATGATGATGACATAACCTTGCGCCGGACGGCCCATCTTTCCCGTGCAGCCCTTCCAGCACGGCCAGGATGCGCCGTCAGGCAAGGATCCTCTCCTGCTGCCCACCGCAGCCGTCAGTGCCGCTCCGCGATGTGCACTCCCTGAAGCCGCTGCCACGTTCAAAGATCATTTGTCTGGATCGCGGCGGCCTGGGCGAGTTGCCGGCGCGCGTGGGTGATCTTGCTGGCGGCGGCGTTCTTGACTCCGTCGGCGGCAATGCGCCGCGGGCAAGCCTGCTGCCTCGGAATCGAGCTCGGCGGTGAAGAGCTGCACGAGGCGCCCGCCCAGATGGCCGGCCCACGGCGAATTTGCCTGACGCGCAGCCGTTCCGCCCGACGACTTTCCCCGCGCCGGGCGCCTCGGCGGCGGGCCGGCCAGAGCTGCAAGGCGATGTTCTCCACGCCTCGGTGATCCTCGATGGGTCGGTTGAGCCGCCCGCCTGCGCATTATGGGAAATGAACGCGAACACGGTAGTCCCGATCTTCATAAGCGAAATCCGGCGTCACGAGTACAGATCAGCTGCGCTCGGTAGCGATGGCACCTGTTCAAGCGCCGCCCGCTGCCGTTCGAGGTCAAGGGCGCGCTGATGAACGCTGAACTCTTTCGTGCGCGGCAGTCCCAGCCTTATGATGCACCTCGGTGAAGGTCGGGGCTGGTGGGCAGACCACAACGGCTTGCAGCAGCAGGTACGGGACGGAGCGTGCGGATCGTCAGTGCCTGAAGGCGTCCTTGACTTTCGTACCGGCCTGTTTGGTGTTCCCTTCGCCTGGTCACTGCGGCCTTCGGCGCGCAGGCGCCGGTTTCCGGTGAGCCGGCCGACGCGCTTCTTGGCGCCGCCCTTGACCGCTTCGGCCTTGTGCGCGAGCTTTTTGGCGATGCTCATGGCTGGCTGACCTCCATGGAGTCATCTGACGGGCGGCGGGGGCACCGGCAGGCACCTCGGGGGCCGGCGTGCCGGCGGGACCTGGTCGGCGGGCTGGCTGGCCAGCGGTTGCGGGTCGGCGGCGGCCGGCGGCGCGGCAGCGGGCCGGCGGCTGAACAGGCGCGGCCGGCTCTCCCCCCGCGAGATCACCCAGGCTGCTAAGCGGCTCGGCCAGGTCAGCGTCGGAATCTCGGTGGACCGGCTGCGCCCCGCATCATCGACCCGGATCGCTGTCCCGCCCCCCGCGTTCGTCAAGGCGCGGCCGGGCGAGATGAACACCGTGGCGTCTACCGATCTGCCACCAGCGTTGCTGGCAACGCTCAAGCACGCTGCCTCGATGCCCAACCCGCTGTTCTATGAACGCCCCCGCTGCTCGTCGTCGCTACCGGTCCCTACATCGGCGAAGGCTTCGACTGCCCAGCACTCGACACCCTGTTCCTCGCCGCACCGATCGCGTTCAAGGGACGGCTCATCCAATACGAGGGGCGAATCCTGCGGCCCTGCCCTGGCAAGGACACCGCCGAAGTCCACGACTACCACGACACCGAAACCGGAGTTCTGGCCTCGTCCCTGGCCAGGCGCGCCCCCGGCTACACGAGCCTGGGATTCCCCGACCCGCGCCACCTCATCAACGTAAGACCTGCCTCAGCCACAGACCCACCGGAAGTCCTGAACTGACGGGCGGCCTAACAATGCTCGTCCGCCGAGGTCACCGCAACAACCCCGGCCGGCCTGGGCTGCTAGCACCTGCGGCACCCGCGTCGGTGACCGAGCTTCCTTCGGCCGCGAGCCATTCAGACGGCGCGGCGCGTGTGCTGTCCGGATCGGCGCGGCGCGCGCCACGACCATGGCGCGCCGCATGCGCGCCCGCATCTCAGCCGCGCCGGCGCGCATCACCCTGACAGAAGATCTGCGTAGGCCAAGCGGCGCCTGGCACGACTAGCCTGACCCGTTGCACGGCCGCAAAAGGCACGTGCAAATAGGTCCGGCATGGCCGTGCCGAAAGGGCCCACCTCTCGGCACCTCGGCCGGCGCCGCCAGAAGAGCGGCCCCGTTTTGCCCGGTCAGGCGCACTCTGCGGTTATCTCGGGCTCGGGCGACCCCGGTCCGGTGC
>JBEKIF010000135.1:0-7197 GCA_050011895.1 Streptosporangiaceae bacterium
GGCCCGGTGGGTTCAGGTCCAGGTCTTGCCGGCGTCCGCCGTGTCCAGCACGATCACGTTGCCGACGTCATCGGTGTAATACAACTGGCCCTGATTGGCACCCCAGGCCAGCAGCCCCGGTGCACCCTTGGCCTTGGTGGGACTGACGTTGTGCCAGGGATTCCAGGCGCCTTTCACGAACCTGCGCGCCTGCACGTAGCCATCCTCTCCGAGGCCGGCGACCATGGTCGTCCCGTCAGGCCAGCGGGCCGAGGACAGCGCGGCAGCGATCGACCCGCCGATGTTCTGCATATTCTGTCCCTTCGGCTTCCCTAGCGCCGCTGCCATCGCGCCGAGGCTCGGATAGTCCGCCACATCACGGTCAATCTGGCCGCTCGTGGTGGAGTACTGGTGAATCGTCCATGTCTTCCATGGCGGCGGGACCTGCGGCTTCCCTGCGGGCTGCGAGGGATTAGAGATCCACAGCGGGTATTGGGCCAGGTGGGCGCAGTTCCCCGCCTCGGCGAAACTGATGTAGGTGTACAGGACGGGCTTGCGCTCGTACCTCTTTTCAAGCGCGGCCAGGAGCTCGTCCGACCACGCATCGACCGCGGCCGGCCCGCGGCCATCGGTGACCTCCAGGTCCACCGCGATGGCATCCTCATCGGCGAGGCCAAGCTTGCTGGCCTCGCTAGCGAACAGGTCGACGGTCGCCGCCACGCTCACCGACGGATGTGCGAACAGGTATGCCATCCGGCCGAGCTGGTGCTCATGCAGGTAGGACCAATCGGCGGCGGCGTCCGGGTTCACGTAGGGCACCGGCGCCGCCGCCGGGGGCTGCAGCTCGGTGAACTTCACCGCGGCCCAGGAGATCTTCCCGGCTTCGCCGGCCCACTGGCCTGGCGTCCCCTGATAGCTCGCCACGTCGACGCCGGGCAGCAAGTGGGTTGCCGTCAGCCCGACCATCTCCCGCATCCGGTCTAACATGGCGCGACGATATCGCGTTCCAGCTAGCTGCCGGATCATGTTTGACCGCCTGATGCCCGGACCGGACGGACCGGGAAGCTGCCGATCAGGCCCAGCCAGCCGAGCCCAGCCGACAACGCCTGTTAGTTTGGTGATAACAAGTATCAAGTACGGCTGAGGAGGCTGCCGGTGACACAGCCGACGGACCGCGCGGCTGGCGGGCTCGTGCCCGCGGCAGCCGGACCACCCGGCCTGCGGGGCACCCACTACAAGTGGGTGGCATTGTCCAACACCACGCTCGGAATGCTGGCTGCCACGGTCAACGCATCGATCGTGATCATCGCCCTGCCCGCGATCTTCCGCGGGATCCAGCTGGACCCGCTGACCCCGGGCAACGTGAGCTACCTGCTCTGGATGCTGATGGGATACCTGGTGGTGTCGGCCGTGCTGGTGGTCACGCTGGGGCGCCTGGGCGACATCTACGGCCGGGTCCGGATGTACAACGCGGGCTTCGCGATCTTCGGTCTCGGTGCGCTGGCGCTGCCGTTTGACCCGTTCACCGGGCCTGCGGGCGCGATGTGGCTGATCGGCTTCCGGGTGATCCAGGCCGTCGGCGGCGCCATGCTGATGGCCAACTCGCCTGCCATCCTGACCGACGCCTTCCCGGCCAGTGAGCGCGGCATGGCGATGGGCATTAACCAGGTCGCGGGTATCTCAGGCTCGTTCATCGGCCTCATCCTGGGCGGCGTGCTCGCCGCCGTGGACTGGCGGCTGGTGTTTATCGTCTCGGTGCCGATCGGGCTCATCGGCACCGTCTGGTCCTACTTCAGCCTGCAAGAGGTCGGCCTGCGGACCAAGGCACGGATCGACTGGCTGGGCAATATCACCTTTGCCGTCGGCCTGATCGGGGTGCTCGTGGGGATCACCTACGGCATCCAGCCCTATGGCGGGCACGCGATGGGCTGGACGAGCCCGCTGGTGCTGTCCGGCCTGATCGGCGGCGTGCTGCTGCTGACCGCGTTCTGCTTCATCGAAGTCCGGGTCAGCCAGCCGATGTTCGACATGAAGCTGATGCGGATCCGGGCGTTCGCGGCCGGCAACGCGGCCACCTTGCTGGCCTCGGTCGCCCGCGGCGGCCTGCAGTTCATGCTGATCATCTGGCTGCAGGGGATCTGGCTGCTGCTGCACGGGTACTCCTTCACCGATACTCCCCTGTGGTCAGGCATCTACCTGCTGCCGCTGACGGTCGGCTTCGTGACCTCAGGCCCGCTGTCCGGCTGGCTGTCCGACAAGCACGGCGCGCGTGCCTTCGCCTCCGGCGGCTTGCTCTTGTCCGCCGCCGCGTTTGGCGGGCTGCTGATGCTGCCGACTGACTTCCGGTATGCGTTCTTCGCGATCTTGATCTTCCTAGCCGGTGCCGGGATGGGCCTGTTCTCAGCGCCGAATGCCGCCGCGATCATGAACAGCGTCCCGGCCCGGCAGCGCGGCGCCGCGTCCGGCATGCTCGCCACCTTCCAGAACTCCGGTTTCGTGCTGTCAATCGGCATCTTCTTCTCGCTGATGATCGCCGGGCTGGCCGCGACCCTGCCCAAGACGCTGACCAGCGGGCTTACCGCGCAGGGCGTGCCGCATGCGGTCGCCGTGCAGGTGGGCAGCCTGCCGCCAGTCGGCAGCCTGTTCGCCGCGTTCCTCGGCGAGAACCCGGTCAAGCTGCTGCTCGGGCCGAGCGGCGTGCTCGCCCACCTGCCCGCCCGCAATGCCGCGGTCCTCACGGGGCGGGAGTTCTTCCCGCAGCTGATCTCCCAGCCGTTCCACCATGGCCTGGTTATCGTCTTCAGCACGGCGATGGCACTGCTAGTGATCGCGGCTGGCGCATCGCTGATGCGTGGTGGCAGGTATGTCCACGAGGAGCATCCGCAACAGGCCCCGCAGGCCGAGCCGGCCCCGGCCGGGACGGCCCTCGGTGAGGCCGATGAGCTACGGGGCCACGTTCACCCGGCCGTGACCGGCGGCGCTAACCCGGCTGTACGGGCCGGCCGGGGTCGTGCTAACCCTGAGGCATGACATCCGAAGGGGAGCCCGCGGGCACCGCGGGGCGCCGGGAACCGGCGATCCGGGGCGACGCGGCGGGAGACGTTGTCGCCAGGGCACGGGCTGATCAGCTCTCGCTGGTCCGGTTCCTGTATGCCGATCACGGCGGGATCGTCAGGGGGAAATCCGTCTCTGTCGGCAGGCTCGGCGAGCGGATGGCCAGCGGCATCGGGCACACCGTCGCCATGATGGCAATGTCGATGCTCGATGATCTCCGGCCGGTCGAGCACATGGGGCCGGTCGGCGAGGTCCGCATCGTCCCCGATCCGGCGACGTTCGTGTCGCTCCCCTACGCCCCCGGGGCCGGCGCGATGCTCGCGGATCTGGTCCGTCCCGACGGGGCGCCGTGGGATGCCTGCGCCAGGACCTTCCTCAAGCAGGCCATCGCCGCGCTGGCCGCCGAGGGCTACGGCCTCAACGCGGCGTTCGAGCCCGAGTTCACCCTGGGCCGCCGCGAGCCTGGTCCGGATGGCGGGCCGGACCGGCTGGTGCCCGTCGATGACAGCCTCTGCTACTCGGCGACCGGATTTCATCTGGCGCACGGCTACACGATGGAGCTGTTCGCTGCTCTGCAGGCACAGGACCTGCGGGTGGAGCACTACTACCCGGAACTCGGTCACGGCCAGCAGGAGATGTCGATCGGGCACGCGCCAGCCCTGCGGGCGGCCGACAACCATGTCCTGTACCGGGAGACGGTGCGCGCGGTAGCGTTCCGCCGCGGGCTCTGGGCAAGCCTGGCGCCCAAGCCGATTCCCGATCAGGCCGGCAACGGCACCCACCTGCATGGCTCGCTGACCGATCTGAATCCGGACGGGACCCCGGGCCCGCGCAACCTCTTCCATGACGCGTCGGACCGCTACGGGCTGTCCGCGCTCGGCTATCACTTCATCGGCGGCCTCCTCGCTCACCTCCCGGCCCTCACCGCGCTCACCTGTGCCAGCGTCAACAGCTACCGGCGCCTGGTGCCACAGTCCTGGAGCAGCGCCTACACCATCTACGGGATGGACAATCGCGAGGCGGCCGTCCGGATCTGCTCCCCCTTGCACGGTGACGCGGCCAGCTCGGTGAACCTGGAGCTGAAGCCGTCCGACTCGAGCGCCAATCCTTACCTGGCGCTCGGCGCGTTCATCTACGCGGGCCTGGACGGGATCCGCGGCAAGCTCGACCCGGGCGCGGCGGTCAATGTCGACCCGGCCGCCCTCTCCCAGGCAGAACGCGACGCGCGCGGCGCCCGCCGCCTGCCGGATTCGCTCGGCGTGGCGCTGGACGCCCTGGCCGCGGACGACCTGCTGATGGATGCGCTCGGCCCGCTGCGCCGCAGCGCCTACCTCGAGGTCAAGCGCTCGGAGGCGGCGGCCTTCGCCGAGCACGACGAGGCCTGGGAGTGCTTCCACCACTTCACCAAGTTCTGATCTCTGCACCGCGCTGACCTGCTCACATGTGCGGACTTCGCTCCTGGCCTGCGGATTCACTGGCCGGTTGTCGCCGGAGGCGCGCCCGTAGCGGAAGTCGTCACAAGTCGCAGGCCCGGACAAACCGAGCGCCCCGCACGGTCTGTGCGGGGCGCTCAGCTGCGTACCGGGTTATCCCTGCGTCAGGGCACGGTCCAGAACTGCTGCTTGAGGCCGTCGGACCGCCAAATCTGCAGTCTTGTGCCGTTGCCTCCCGCCTTCGGGTCATCGAGCACGACCGGTACCCCTCTCTTGGACGAGGCGTACACGGCCTCTAGCTGGCCGGTCGCGAGCGGCTTCCATTCCTGATCGGCTTCGCCGGCCTTGCAGGACCAGAGCCGGACCTTGGTGCCGTTGGCAACCTCCAAACCGGTCACGGCCAGGCAGTGAGTCGGCGACTTGGTGAGCTCGATCACGTCGTAGGTTCCCTTGCTGACCAGGGTCCAGGTCTGGCGCCCGGACGACGAGTCCTTGTCCCAGACCTGGATGGGGTTGCCGTTGGCCACGCTGCCGCCTCTGTCGTCAACTACGAGCGGTGGCAGCTTGGTGGCCTTGATTAGTCCGTGCGGCGACGGCCGCGGCGCGGTAACGGTCCATTTAAACGCCGCCGTGCCGCTGGCGCCGGTGCCATCGGTCACGGTCACGCTCACGGAGCTGGTGCCGGCCGCGGACGGCTTACCGGAGATGACCCCGGTCGCGCTGGCGATCGACAGCCCCGCCGGGAGCCCGCTGGCCGCGTAGGTCAACGTCGCTGACGAGTCAGAGTCGGTGGCCTTGATCGCCAGCGGCGTGATCGGCGTCCCCTTAGTGCTCGACTGAGCGCCGGGGTTGGTGACCGTGATCGTGTTCACCGGCGGCGGTGCGGTAACGGTCCATTTAAACGCCGCCGTGCCGCTGGCGCCGGTGCCATCGGTCACGGTCACGGTCACGGAGCTGGTGCCGGCCGCGGACGGCGTACCGGAGATGACCCCGGTTGCGCTGGCGATCGACAGCCCCGCCGGGAGCCCGCTGGCCGCGTAGGTCAGCGTCGCTGACGAGTCAGAGTCGGTGGCCTTGATCGCCAGCGGCGTGATCGGCGTCCCCTTAGTGCTCGACTGAGCGCCGGGGTTGGTGACCGTGATCGTGTTCACGGGCGGTGTGCTGGGCGCTGTGAATGCCGCCGTGCCTTCCGGCGTCCCGAGCCCGGTGGGGCCGTTGTAGCCGGTGCCGCCGTTGCACAGGTAGTTCCCGCAGTCGCCGTTGCTGCCGGTCGTTACGTTGTTGAGGTCGCTGGCATGCGCGTACGGATAACTGGCCGGATAAGTTCCCGCAGCCGCAGCTCCGGCCAGGGCATAGGTCGCGGCGATGATCGGGGATGCCTCGGAGGTGCCGCCCCAGCCGCTCTGGAAGCCGCCGAACCCGTTGTAGCTGTCGTAGATCGTCACGCCCGTGGCCGGGTCGGCGTCGGCCGCGACGTCAGCGACCGTACGGTTGCCGCATAGCGGATCGGTGACGCCATCCTGCCAGGACGCCTTGGATTCGTAGACTGAGCAACCGGAGCCGGTGCCGTCACCGTCAGTGCCCTCGGTGCCGTCGCCCCAGACGCTCTCGGTCCAGCCTCGCGCGACGGAGGAATCGGGGGTCAGTGCCGTGCCGCCCACCGACGTCACGTACTGGGACGCCGCCGGGTACTCGACACCCCAGCCAGAGTCGCCGGCCGATACCGTGAAAGCCACCCCGGGGTGATCGTAGTTGGTGTCAGCGGTCTCGCCGCTGAACTCGCTGCCGCCGTAGCTGTTGCTGACGGCGACCACGCCGGTGAGCCCGGCTGCCGTGTTGGCTGCCGTGCCCAGGTCCGCGAAGCTATTGCTGTTGGCCTCGACCAGGTCGATGCTGCAGTTCGGGCAGATCGCTGACACCATGTCCAGGTCCAGCGATTCCTCGATATCCCATCCGCTGGTTCCCGCCGGCGGCGCGGTAACGGTCGTGCCGCCGTCCTGGTTGTAGATCGTCAGGTTCGCTGGCGGCAGCCCGTAATTTGTCCGGTAATTCGCGAGGTCCGAGGCCGCGTCGGGGTCATCGTAGGCGTCCACGATCGCGACCGTTTCCCCGGCGCCCTTCGAGGTGGCCGCCGATGTCAGGTTATAGGCGCTCTGCAGGTCAGACGGGCCATAAGAGCCAGGCGTCTGGGCCGGCGCCACCCGGGTTGCCGCAGGTGCCGTGGCAATCCTGATCGAAAAGCATTGCGCGTGCTTGGCAGCCGGCACCGCGCATGCGTGCCGGTACGTCGCTGGGGACGTAGACGCGCTAGCGGCCGTTGCCGACAGGGCAAGGGACGTGGCTAGCGTGGCCCCCGCTGTCGCCATTAAACAGATTTTCCTTCTCACTTTTCTCCTTCGGGATCGTTCGCGGAAAGGGCTGACTCGTGGTCATCACATGACCATATCCAGCCGACGGTGCAGCACGGGGTCATATCCTGCGCTGGCTGCGTTGCTACTAACGCCCCCGAGACATAGGAGGCGATCAGCACGCGGCCCGAAAACCTCCAGGTCATTGTTGAATAGGCCCTTTTGGTACCACAGGGACAGGAAATAGCACTTCGGTTCAGTGCGGACACTGCCAGGGCATTTTCGCCGGCTGCTGGCTCGCTGGCCCCATCAGGCCGGGCTGCGCCAACGCGGCCTCCGGTACCAGTGTGATGTCATAAATTTTCTGCGGATCAGGTGGTTTA
>JBEKIF010000136.1:0-6924 GCA_050011895.1 Streptosporangiaceae bacterium
GGACGCGAGCGCCACCTGCGACCTCACCGCGCCCGCGATCGACATACCGGCCCCGGTATTTCTCGGACCAGTGGAGATCGATGGCCAGGTAGCCACGGGGGCCGGGGTCACCGTGAAGGTCACCGCCGGCGCCTCTATGACTTTCTCGGGCCCTACCGCCTCCGACACCATGCAGGCCCTGGATGGGATGCTGTACACCTCATCGGGCGGCTGGCAGGCAGTTGAGCACAATTCGGGCACCGGGCCGCAGCTCACGCCCGCCGGACAGAGTTTTAAGGCGTCGCTCGCGGCGGACATGGCACCCTACCTCCGGGTCGGCTTCGGCATCTCCGCGGCGTTCGGCGATTGTGCTGCAGACCTCTGCACTCGCCTTGCCGCCGTCGATCTTGCCTTTTCCAAAGACAAGGCCAACTGGGACTTCGGCATAAAGTCACCGTTTCAGGATATGAATGCCGACTACCAAGGGCCTAAATGGACCGCCCGCCTTGACCTGACAGCTGGTCCTGAGTTCACCGTGACCGGAGACATCGCGGAGCTATTCAGCTGGATCGGCGTTACTCCGCCCACAAGGCAGTGGAACACGTTCAATCGCCTGGTCCCGCTCGCCGGGTCGCCCCCCCTCACCATGTCAGCTCGAGCGCTGGCAGCCGCCGGGCGTGCGATCAGCCTCATCGCCTCACTGCCGCGGGGGTTCTCCGGTGACACAGTCCAGTTCATCGCCTACCCGGCCAGAGGTGGCCCGGGATTCGTGGTCGCCCGCACCACCGTGACCGGTAGTTCAGCGCGGGCTACCTGGCAGCCCGCAGCCCACCAGTCCGGGACCTTCCGTGTCATGGCACTGCTCTTCGACCGCATTTTCGGTGCCAGTAGGCTTCCCTACGCGTCCGCGGCGGAGTCGGTCACGGTGGCGGCCGCTCCCCGCTCTACGCCATGACCCCTCGCGACGTCCACCGGCGAGCGGCGCATGCTTTGCGCCGGCGAGCAGGCCGCCGATGCTTCGTCCGGGAACTGCCTACTCCTCACAGGGTTGTCAGAGCATGATGAAGTCACTACCGCCTCGACTGCGCTGACCGACATCGAGAGCCGACGGCGTCTAGGCGGCTACGTGCGCACCGGGTCCAGACCAAGGCTCGTCGCGGAGCGTGATCCGACCTCAGAGTCAGCGTGTTACCGGATCGCCGACTTGTTTGCGCGGTACTGACGTGAGTGAACTCTGTTGCTGACCGCAGATCGTCCCTGATCGATAGCGCGCAGGGCGAGGGACCGCCATTCCCTTCAGGAACCCGAACGCGGGGGCAGCAAGTACAGCACGACCATAAGGATCATCGTGAGCACGCCGATATCGTTGGGGTAACTGGATAGGTAGCGCCGCCAGATGCCGCTTCGCCGGGACGCGTTGCGGCATATGTGGCACTTGGGCGGGGGCATTGTTCAGTACGGGCGCTGTGGATGTGTCTGGTTGTATGCCGCGATCGCCTGCTGCGGGATGATGCGATCGGCGCCGAGCTCAAAACCGGCGCTGAGCGCCCAGTTTCTGACTTCGGATGTGCTGGCCTGCCATCGTGAACCGGTGATCTCGGCGCGTGGCTCCCGCGCCCGGGCCACCCGGATGGCCTCGGCGACGAGGTCGGCGGCGCGGCGCGTCCGCTTGATGGCGAGTTCGGCGAACACGGCGCGGGAAAGCTCCTCCACGGTCCGGCCGGGCCGCGCGCGCTCGAGCGCGCGCACGGTCTGCGTGAGTTCTTCCATGCTGAACAGGCGGACCGGGTTATCGAACAGGCCCCGCTGCGGGCGCTCTGGACGCGGCGGCATGCGGCCACGGTAACCGGCATCCGGACGGCACGGCGCCGCTATGTGGCGTTGCCGGGGGTGCCACTGCTGATCTTCGGATTCGTCCCGGCGTGTCACGTTGATGACGCTCCGCCGGCAGTGATCGTCTATGGTTCGTGCCCGATGTCCCGTCTGTTCCCGGTGAGGTGACCGCGCTGCGCGCGGCGAATGCCCGGCTGCGGCAGGTGATTGAGGCCAAGGACACCGAGATCGCGATGCTGCGAACGGCGCATCAGGCGCAGCTGGACGCGTTGCGGGCGCAGGTCGCGGCGCTGGCGGCCGAGGTCGCGGACCTGCGGGCCCGGCTCGGGTCAACGTCGCGGAACTCCTCGAAGCCGCCGTCGTCGGATGGGCCGGGAAAACCGGCGCCGAAGTCGCTGCGCGGCAAGTCCGGCCGCAAGCCGGGCCGGCCGAAGGGCCAGCCGGGCGCGACGCTGATGATGACCGATCGCCCGGACGCGGTGAACCAGCATGAGCCGGGCCGCTGCGCGGGCTGCGGCGCCGGGCTGGCCCGGGCGGCGCTGGCCGGGATGGAGCGCCGCCAGGTGACCGACCTGCCGGAGCAGATCCGGGCGCTGGTCACCGAGCACCAGATCATCTCCCGCCGGTGCGCCTGCGGGACGGTCACCGCCGCGCCCGCGCCGGCCGGGGTGGCCGCGCCGGTCCAGTACGGCCCGAGGGCCGCCGCGGCGTGCGCGTACCTGTGGCACGGGCAGTTCCTGTCCCGCGGCCGGACCTGCCAGGCGATGGCCGAGCTGTTCGGCGTCCCGGTCTCCCCCGGCGCGGTGACCGGCATGGTCACCCGGATCTCCGCCGCGCTCGGCACCCCGCTGGAGGCGATCCGCCAGGCGGTCGCCGCCGCCCAGGTGGCGCACTTCGACGAGACCGGGTTCCGGGTCGCCGGCCGGCTCGCCTGGGTCCACTCCGCGTCCGCCGGGAACTACGCGCTGATCACCGTGCACGACAAGCGAGGCACCAAAGGCATGGACGCCGCCGGAGTCCTGCCGTCCTTCGCCGGCATCGCCGTGCACGACGCGTGGGCGCCGTACGACACCTACGCCAGCGTGGCCGGTCATGCGCTGTGCAACGCTCACGCGCTGCGGGAACTCCAGGCCGTGACCGACGCCGCCCCGCCGGGCCAGTGGTGCTGGGCATCCCAGGCCGCGGACGCCCTACGAGACATGAAACACCAGACACAAGCGTCCCTGGCCATCAACGGCGCCCTTGATCACCTCGACCTCGCGGCCATGGCCGCCGCCCGGAGCCGCTACCACTCCGCCGTCCTGATCGGCGAAAGGGACACCTCCGCCCGCGCTGGGCCGCTCATGAGCAAGCACCACGCCCTCGCCCGCCGCCTCCGCAAGCGCGAAGACGACTACCTCCGCTTCACCCAGAACGCCCGTGTGCCATTCGACAACAACGCAGCCGAGCGTGAGATAAGAATGGGAAAGCTCCGGATCAAGGTCTCCGGCTGCATGCGGTCCATGGCCGGGGCAGAGGTCTTCTGCGCCATTCGCTCCTACCTGTCCACCGCCGCCAAGCACGGTATTGGCATGCTCGACGCCCTCACCCGCGCCGCCTCCAGAGAACCCTGGATTCCCGCCACCGCATAACCGGAGCCCGGACCTATCCAGTTACGCGATCAGTAACACCGCCCGGTTACAGGCTCCTCGATCAACCAATCTATTTGCGGCGCTGTGTGCGGGTATCGATGGGGGGCTGGTTGTGCCGACTAAAGTCGATGGGCATCTGCCCATTGATTTTGAGTATGGGTCCGGGTTTAGGCAACCGTATTCTCTCCAGGTGATCCTGGTCAGGATGCATGTAGATCTGCTCGTAAGCGCCAGCTGCGACGGTGAGGTTGACAGTTCTGGCGGTCTCGGTGGACACGCTCACGCGCTGTTCGGGCAATGGATCGTCCGGCATACCCAGGATGAGTAGCCGCTGTGGGTCGAGTGGGAACCAGATCTCGTCCGCGTATGCGATGCCGCGATCGTGGCCTGGCGGGCAGCTTCGGTCCCGGAAGTGGAGGCCGACCGGCTCGTCGCTTGTCAGCAGTGCCGGCGCGTCGTATTCGGCGATCCACCAGGGCCGAGGGAGAAGCAGTTCGGATATCCGGAGCGCCAGGTCGCCCATCACGCGCAGGTGCTCGTTCGGGTCGGGTATGAACTCGAGGTCACTCATACTTGCGCTGAGTTCAAGCAGGTCCTGTACGGATTCCGGCGTAATGTCCTCATCGTTGGCCTGAAGCCAGACGGCTGCCTGGTCCGCAGTCATGTTGCCGGGGATGTGCAGATGTGCCCATAGGTCTCCGAGCAGTTCGATCCTCTTGCGGGTGAGCCTGCCGCGCACCTTCTGGAAAGCGAGGAACAGGCACAGGTCGGCGCGATCTTGCGGCTGGGGCGGGAACAGCCGGAAGACGGGGTTCAGGATGTTCCGGATCGCACGGGCGGCGTTGCCCTCGATGTGCGTCAGCAGGTGCTCGGTCTTGCCGTCCTTCTGGCCGTCGGTATTGATCGCGGTGTAGAAATCCCTCTCAACTGCTGTTTCCCTGATCGCTGCTACGCGGCGCGCGCCGGTGCGCCGGTCAACGGTTGCGATCTGCAGACCGTTGTTGGCGAACCGCTCCAGGTGGAAGCGGGGCACGCGGTGGTGACGCGCGCCGACGCTCGCATCCGGGTCACCTGCCAGTGGCCAATCGCGGGTCGTCGCAGTCACAAGCTGAGGATAGGGGTCCGACTGCCACATGCGCGTTCCGGAACTCATCACCGTTGAATCGGAGGCGGATAGACCCCCGGTGCTGGTCACCACAACCCAGACCACCCTTGGACCCAGATGCATCGCCTACCCCGCCGCGAACGCCGAGCGCCGCCGTATCTCGGCCGCGCTCATGACGTGGAGTTGCCGGTTGGTCTCGCGGGTCGGCGCAGGCCGCAGCGCAATGGCGGTGAGGCATGGCAGGCCTGATGCGCCAGCCGCCCAACATCGGGCTGGACGTCAGCAGCTCCGCGCTGAGTCCTGGTCGCCATGACCATCGCCGCCAGAATACCTGCGGGCGCTACCAGGGACCTGGCCCATCGAGCGGGGTGCCACGGCTCGGCCGCCAGGTCCATTGCCCTATTTGCCTCGCCCAGTAAAGAGCCCGGTTCCTCGCAGGGGACCGGGCTCTGGCCATCTGGCCGCGGCGCCCTACGCGTAAAGTACGGCGACGGCCAGACTCCCGGCTGCCGACACTCATGACGGCGTGTCTCGTATAACAGCACTTGCCACAGTCGGCGTCACGGCCGGTTATGCACCGAGTTCCCGGCCTGCATGGGCTCGCTCGATGCCAGGTCCTACGCTCGGTGACCCCATTTGACGCTGAGCGCTGGCAAGATGGACGCTTGGGGATTTTCGCCCGGGCAGGGAATCCGTTCAGGGCGCATGGAGGCGACGGGACAATGGCGCAACAAGTTCAGCGCTGGATGGAGGTAACCCCGTCTCAGTTCACCCACGAGGCCGAAGGGCTTAGCCTCATCCGAGCCGTGCTGCCCGCGAATCCGCCCTTCCGGGCCTGGTCGAACTTCGAGTTCCGCGACGGGCACGGCAAGTGGCATGAGGTGGACCTACTGGTGCTGGGCCGTCGTCGCCTCCACCTGGTGGAGCTGAAGTATTACTCCGGCACCCTGCGCGGCGACGACCTGACATGGCGGCGCGACGGGCATCGCGCCGAGGACTCGCCGCTCAAACTGGCGCGCCGCAAGGCACAGCGGCTGGCTAGCAAGCTGCAGGACGAGCTGATCCGCTGGGCGCAGGAGACCGGCGCCCGCGTCCCCGATGCCCGCACCGTCGTGCCGTTCGTCCAGGAGTCCGTCTTCCTGCACCACCCCGGCCTGCGGTGCCTGCTAGCTCCCGCCTCCCGGATTGACCTCTTCGGCCCGGATGGCAGCGAGAACAGCACCGGCCTGCCCGGCATATCGCAGCGGCTGCTGGAGCCGGCGACCCCGCAGCAGTCGGTCGGCGCCAACCGCGACGAGATCATCGCGGCGTTGATGAAGCGGATCGGAATCGTCCAGCGGCGCCAGCGTGAGGTTGGCTCCTGGATCCTCGACGAGGAGCCGCTCGGCGAGGGCGATGGCTGGCAGGACTGGCCGGCGTTCCACCGCGTGGCCACGACTAGCCGGGGCCGGATCCGCTTCCTGGTCACCCCGCCCGGAGGGACGGCTACGACCCAGGCCAGGCTCCGCCAGGTCGCCGAGCATGAGTACCGGATCATGTCGCGGCTGGCCAGCGACCGGCTGCTGCGCCCCCAGGACATCGTGGACAGCGAACTCGGTGTCGGACTGGTCTACCCGCTCGATGACCGGTTCCAGCGGCTCGACTTGTGGCTCGCCGACCACACGGCCAGCGTGCCGGCGGAGGATCAGCTCAAGCTGCTGCGGGAGGTCGCCGAGGCGGTGGCGTACGCGCACGGGAACCGGGTCGTGCACCGCGGGCTGACGCCGCACGCCGTCTGGGTCCGCTCGCTGCCCGAGGGCGGCGTGCGGGTCCTGGTCGGGGACTGGCAGAGCGCGGGCGCGGTAGCGGGACCGGCGCTCACGGGGTTGTCCGCCAGCGGGGTCACCGGCCTGATGGGCGCCGCCGACGGCGCTCGCTCGGAAACGACCGGCTCGTCGGCCGGCCAGCCCAGCGTGATGATCCGGCCGGGTGTCGTAGACGTCGACCGGCGGCTGGCCGAGGCGTTCCAGGCCCCGGAGGGCGTGTGGAACCGCGACGCCGACCGGGTTCGCCTGGACGTGTTCGCCCTCGGCGCTCTGGCCTACTTCGTGCTGGCCGGCCGCCCGGCCGCCGCCGACCGCGCGGCGCTGCGCGAGCGGCTGCACCGTGATGGCGGCCTGGACCTGGCCGCCGACCTGCCCCAGGTGCCGTCCGCGATCCGGGCCCTGGTGCTGGAGGCGACCCGGCCCACGGTCACCGAGCGGCTGCCTGACGTGCGTTCGTTCCTGGCCCGGCTCGCCGACGCGGAAGAGGCGCTGAATGGACCGCCCGGGGAAGTAGTCGATCCGCTGGAGGCCGCTCCCGGCTCGGTTATCGTCGGCCGTTTCCAGCTTAAAC
>JBEKIF010000137.1:0-7460 GCA_050011895.1 Streptosporangiaceae bacterium
TGCTGCTCGTCCTGGCTAACCGCCGGCCCGCGCACCTGACCAGAGTGCACGAGGCGCTGACCGCGCGTCCTCGAGCAGTTTCTCCAGCCGCGACCAGTGCCGGGTCCGCTCGCGGGTCAGGTTGGTCCGCAGCCGGGTGTAATCCCGCAGCCGGCGGATCTCGGCCGGCGGGACGAAGCTGGGCCGCAGCATCCCCCGCTCGGTCAGCTTCGCCAGCCACACCGCATCGAGCTTGTCCGTCTTCAGGCGGCCCGGGGCGTTCTTCACGTCCCGGGCGTTCACCAGCTGCACGCGCAGCCCGGCCGCCTCGAGCACGTAGAACCAGATCCGCCAGTAGTCCGACTGAGCATTCCGGGGTGACCAGCTCGATTCTCTCGCCCACCAGCTGCTCCGCCACCTCCAGGACCGCGCCGGTGGCCGCGGCCGCCTCCCGGACCGTGGTGCGCCGCTTCCCCGGCCGCGACGGGTGCGGCACCCTGGTGCACACCATCCCGGTGGCCTTCGCCACGTCGATCGCCGCGACCCGCCCGGCGACCTGCTCGTACTCCTCGTCCTCGATCTCCTGCGGCTCCAGCATCGCCGCGACCCCACTTCCTCGCATCGCCATCAGGGCACACACGCGGATGCCCGGGGGCCTCGGTCGGGAACCGAAATTCTGACCGGCGTGCTCGAAGCAACAATGCGCGACCCATAGGTCAAGGCCCCAGCGCCAGACTTGCATGCGGCCGGAAAGCCCCGTAACAGCCCCACCGCAGCCTCAGCCACCCCCTGCCGGCGAACGGCAACAGGCCCGCATTTTCACGCCCGGCGCGACATCCCCACAGGGGACACCAGGACTTGCATGCCATACAGCGGCACCACGTCCACAACAGCGTCTATCCGGAGGTAACCGTCCTCAGGCAGGCACGCAAGTCCGCTCCAGTCCGGGGCACGTATACAGCACCGAGCCGAAAGTCGGGCCTGCGGCCTGAGATCCTTACCACGCACAGGATCTTACCCTCATGCGATGAGCCTGCGCCCTCATCTGGGTTATACCGGATATGCCAATGAGCGGACGACAAGCGGTGCCCGGACCAAAGCGGCGTTGGCTACCGGTTGCCGTGACCGTTAGCCGGGAGGTTCTTGTCCTGGGGCGCATGCGTAATTGTGCTTAGCAGCGTCCGCGAGATCACCCTCGACGGCCACCACCCTGCACCGGGAGTCACGGCATCCGAAGACATCACCGCGCTTGCCTTGCGGCAGTCGAGAGATGGCGCCACAGACCACGATTCTAATGGATCAGTCGACAGAGGCCTCTGGCAAATCAACTCCGTGCACGGGCACTGGTCAGTGGGCACCTACCAGTTCAACCCGTACTGGGTCTCCTGACCGGGCTGCTCTGGGTCCGCTGCGGATCGCGCTAACCATTGAGCGGTATCACGGAGATACCGAACTCGCTGTCAACATGCGGCCCGAGAATCCGATAGTCGATCATCTCAGCCACCTGCTCCCATCCACATCCAAGCACGACCGCGCAGCCGCCGGATCGCCCGCGACGGCCGCGGCCACATCACAAATCCGGCCACCCCGACCATGAAGTACCAGATCAGAGGGTGTCCCTCTGCCCTGTTAGTCGCCATAGCCCGTCTGCATGTCCGAATTTGGGAGCCAGGCGGGAGCGGATCTTGCTTCCAACGACTCGCTTGGGCCAGCTAGGACGACCTCATGAGAGCCATACTTAGACGCAGGCCAGCCGCCGCAATCGAGGTTCCCGCCGACCCGAAACAGGTGAGTCGTTGCCGCTCGTGCATGGAGGGTCTCCGCGGCAGCTTTGCCTCGCCAGATGAGTCCCGATCTAACGAGGACTCGGTGTCGCTATCGAGATGGAACGACCCAGGACGCATTCATGATCACTTCCTGCACTTCTCATTGTGAATACGTTGATCCCCTACGCAGATGAGAAGTGACCATATCGCCGACTCGGGGCGCCGAGCACCGAACCGATCACCCGGCGTTCTGGCGCGCCACCGAGCCGGCGTTGCGCGGCGGTGACCCCGCTACCGGCGAATCGGCTCAGCGATCAAATCGGGCGGCACGCCGCCGAGCGACGGTGCTCGACCCGCGCGTCCTCGCGTCACGACGGGCTCTCGGACGGCCGCCCCAGGGGAATTCGTCCGAGAGCCCGCATCGCGGGAGCCGACCGTTTACTCGCCCGCGTTTTCGTCTGGGTTCGGTTCGCCGCGACCGGTCGTGATCAGCCGTTTCAGGCTCCCGTTGACGTAGAAGCCCCAGGCGCTCGAGCAGGCCTGAAAGCACTCGAACTCCGGCACGAGGCCGCGGTGCGTGAATCGCACCTGGGTCTGGTCACCGGTCGGTGTGACCTCGAAGGTGACGTCAGTGCCTGCCCATTCGTCCGGCTCTTCGGTGAAGTTGAGGAACGCTTCCTCGATATGCCAGACGACTCGCTGGTTCGGGACGAACTCGCTGATCTTCTGCTTCGTGTAGTGGACCTCCTTGTAGCGATAGGTGAACTCGGCACCAAGCGCGCCCGTGTCGCCCTCGATGTTGCCGGACCACCATCCGCGGACGTCGTTGATCGCCGCGAAGACCTCCTCCGGCGTCCGGTCGACGGTGAAGGTGGCGGTGAAGTCGCTGCTGGTCATGGTCTTGTCTCCTTCTTGAATCGTGGTTTTGTCATCGTGGAGGCCCGTTGCGTCGGGACGACGGGGTCGAATCGGCCGGCTCAGCTCCGGGTCGTCGCTCAGGCCGCCTCACGGGACGGCGCGTTCCGAGAGGACGGGGCCGTTCGAGGCCCCGGCCTGGCCGGCCCTCTACGTCCAGGGCAACGCTGACCCTGTCTCGAGCAGGGTCTTCAGGCTGGCAAGGACGGCAGGCCACCCGTTCGAGATTGCCTGGAGGACGTCGCTGCCAGGCTCGAAGCCGTCGTGGACGACCGTGAGCTTGACCACGCCCTGCCCGGCGTCCTCGATGTCGAAGGCCACCTTGGATCGGGGCTCAGCGCGCCAGGCGTCAGCGGTCGCTTCGTCCATGCCGACGCTGGCGGCCCACTCGGGCGTGATTGCGTGCCAGGTGTAGGCCAGCCGGCGGCAGGGATCGGACTCGAGGATCACCTGTTCGGGGTCACTCACGACGAGCCCGACTTCCTCGTGCGCCAACTCGTAGGTCGAGCCCTTCTTCCAGTCAGAGCGGAAGGCCTTCTCACCAGCCCTGTGGTGCCGCCAGTAGCGCCTGGTGACGGCAGGGTCGGTGAGGCCCTGCCAGACCCGCTCGGGCGCGGCGTGGATATACGCCGCGTAGGTAAAGCTCGTCACCTGGTCGATGCGTGCAGTCATTGCCTTGCCTCCAGTCGTCGAGTTGCCGGGTTGAGAGCGTGCCGGCCTTTGCGGGAAGGCCTTCATGCCCCGATCATCGCCATCGCGACTTCTGGCGCCGGGGGCACCGGCCGGACGGTCTGCATGTCTTCCTCCTTGTCAACGTGCAACCTATAGTTGCACATGTTGGCCGTACGTGCAACCACAAGTTGCGCGTCCGGAGATCGGGGATGTAGTGAAGCAACTGCAATCATCGGTTGCATGTCTGGCGTAGACCTGCTACTGTTGGTTGCAGATCGAGAGTGGGAGTGAGCGATGACCGGCATGCGACGCCAGGTGGCGGCACCCGCGGCGGGCGACAGCCGCCGGTGTGATCAGGAAGGGACCGGATACTGATGGCAGGCCTGGTGATTGAGCGGGAGATCCTGATCGAGGCGCCGGCGGAGGTGGTGTGGCGCACCATCACCGAGCCTGACCAGATGAGCCAGTGGTTCGCCGACCGGGTGGACCTGGTCGTGGAACCCGGCGCGCACGGCTATATGCAGTTCGGGGACCAGGGCGGCCCGGTCGTCGTGGAGACGGTCGATCCGCCGACTCGCTTCTCATTCCGCTGGAACCATCCCCGCGGGGAAGAGCCGGTGGCCGGCAACTCGATGCTCGTCGAGTTCACGCTGACGCCGGAAGGCAGCGAGCGGACCCGTCTTCGGGTGACCGAGAGCGGCCACGAGCTGCTCGACTGGCCCGACGCGGAGAAGCAGCGTTATGCCGACGAGCACCGGGGCGGCTGGGCCGAGTTCCTGGACCGCCTGGCCCGCGTGCTCGCGAAGGGCCAGCCGGGATGACGGCGCAGGCCGATGACCAGCTGTGGTCGGCCATCGCCGACCCGTCCCGCCGCCGGGTCCTCGACCTCCTGGTTAGCAACGGTGACGTCAGCGCCAGCTGGCTGGCCGGCCACGTGCCCTTCTCCCGGCAAGCGGTCGCCAAGCATCTGGCCGTGCTCGAACAAGCCGGGCTGGTCAGCCGGCGCAGGCAGGGCCGGGAGGTTCTCTACCAGGTAGAGGCCGGCCGTCTCGACCAGGCCACCCGGGCCATGGCTGACCTCGCCGCGCAATGGGACCGGCGCCTGGCCACGATCAAACGGCTCGCCGAAGCCGCGCACGCACAAGCAAAGAAGGGCGAAGGCTCGCACGCTCCTATCCAAGGAGGGACGTCGTGAAGAACGAGTCAGCAAACCCCGCCGCGTCCACAGCCGGCGCCAGCAAGGTACCGGGCCTGCCCGCAGCCGTCGACCGGGCCGCCTTCCAGGCCGAACTGGACAGGCTGCGGGAACGGGAGAAGGCGCGCACCCGCGAAGGCGACGCGATCGCCGCGGCCCGGCGGCGCCTGCCCATGGTCGGGGCCGACGCCAGCCTCACGCTGACCGGGCCCCACGGTCCGCTCAGCCTGCTGGAGGGGTCCGAAGGGCGCAGGCAGCTCATCGCCTACTACTTCATGTCGCACCCCGGCCACCCCGCCGCCGGGCAGTGCGAAGGATGCACCTGGGTACCACCCAGATCACGGAGCTGTCCTACCTGCATTCCCGCGACGTCACCTACGCCGTCTTCTGCCAGGGCCCCTACGACGAAAGCGCCCGCTACCGCGACTTCATGGACTGGCACCTGCCGGGGTACTCCGCCCAGGACTCACTCGACGAGCTCCTTACCGGGCGGCAGGCCGGCGTGATGCACCTCGTGTGCTACCTGCGGCGCGGCGACCGCGTCTTCGAGACCTACTCGACGAAACGCCGCGGCGCAGAGGCTCTGGACTACAGCTACGCGCTCCTGGACCTCACCGTGTACGGACGTCAGGAGCCGTGGGAAGACTCGCCCCCAGGCTGGCCACAACAGAGCTTCATCACGCGAACTAATGGCGGCTCACCCGATTGGCCACCAGTGCCAGTAGGGCCGGGCGGACGCCCCATCGCCCAGTGGCCTCGACTCGAAGCTGGACGCTCCGATGACCTCGCCGTTGGGCCCTGAACGGACACGCACCACATCAAGCCGTGCTGTAACGACATGAGGGAGAAATCAATGGCCGATCACAAGACCGGAACACGTGAAGAGTGGCTTGCGGCCCGGCTGGAGCTGCTCGAGGCCGAGAAGGCGCTCACGCGGCGTAGCGACGAACTGGCGCGACAGCGGCAGGAGCTCCCGTGGGTGCGGGTTGAGAAGGACTATCGTTTCACGACCGAGGACGGCGATGCGTCGCTGCGCGATCTGTTCGGCGGGCGTTCGCAGCTGCTCGTCTATCACTTCATGTTCGATCCGGACTGGAACGAAGGTTGTCCGAGCTGCTCGGCGGTCACCGACGGCTTCGCCGGCAGCGTCCCGCACTTCGAGCACCACGATGTCGCGTTCGTCGTGGTGTCGCGCGCCCCGTTCGACAAGCTCGCCGCGTACAAGCGGCGCATGGGATGGGACTTCCGCTGGGTCTCGTCGTCCGGCAGCAGTTTCAACCACGACTTCCACGTGACGATCGATCCCGCAGTGGCACCGGTTGAGTACAACTACAAGGACCGGGCGCAGCTCGAGGCGGAGAACGTCGCGTGGCGCGACTGGTCGGGCGAGCAGCCTGGCATGAGCGCGTTCGCGCGGGACGGCGACGACGTGTTCCACACGTACTCCGCGTATGCCCGCGGCTTCGACGGGCTGTGGACTATGTGGCAGTGGCTGGACCGCGCGCCGCTGGGCCGCAACGAAGGCGACGTGTCATGGTTCCATCGGCACGATGAGTACCCCGCGACCGCAGGGGACCGTCGTGAGACCTGACCGTGTACGGCCGACCAGTGCCGAGAAGCCTCCTTCCGCGCCGAACGGCGGGAGTGTGCTTGGCGCATGTCGAGGCTGGATCACTGAGTGTGACGGATACGCTCTGGTTGCTTCGCAAGGGCGAGGGCTAAGCGGAGCACGCAGCGCCCGTTTCGTGGTCGTCCCGCCCTGATGAGCCGGATGCGGGCCAGGTTAAGCTCAAGCCGGTTCTCGCGCTGGCGGGCGGCGGCGGAGTCAGCGGCTCCAGCCGCCGGCCGGTCTCGGTGCGGGGGCACCGTAGGAGCAGATCTTATTGCCCGCGGTGACCATTAGCGCCATGGCCCGGTGATCACCATGCGGCGGCGCGCCTGCTCAGGAAGGTTTCAGCCTTCCCCCAGGGAATTATCATCGGCCCGGCAGATGCTTTCTTCATGCCGGGCCTCCCGGGACGTTCCGGTGAGCGGGGCAGGAAGGGCCACGATCATGCCAGTCAGGACCAAGCACCTCAACGGCCACGTGATCCGCGAGCGGTCGGCCCCGGGTTCCGGCCCGGCGTTATGGTCGCCGGCCGGCCCAGATGGTGATCGTCATTACCTGTGGCCTGGCCGGGGAGCCGGGCTCTTCCTCGTCGATGGTGACGGGATCGCACCGGTCACGCACCCGGCGGCCAGCGGCCAGTACAGCGAGCTGAAGCAGGCCCGCGGCGCCCTGGCCCGTCTCCTGGCCGGGCGAGCTGCTCATGCCATCGGTCCTGCCGGGCGGCGGGGATCTCGCGCGGGGCGGCTGTCTTGCACGGGCAGTCACGCGCGCGGCCTGCAGGCAGCCGGCCAGCGATCAGGCGGTCAGGCGATCCAGCTGCCCGGCGCCTGACGCCGGACCAGCCGACGGACGTCCCGTCGCTGCGGCCCGAAACCCGATGCCGGCGCTGCGCGTAGCCGGCCAGGAACTGCGCCAGCACCCCGGCCCCGGCTCGCGTCCTGGACACACTGCCACGGAACTGTAGGACCGTCAGTGTCTTCCAGGGCAGATCAGCAAGACGAGACTGAACTGTCGCCGCCTACGGAGGATGCGGAGGCGGTGCGTGAGTGGCCGGGGATCGAGCCGACACCCGGTTGCCTGCCAAGGAGACGCAGGGGCCTGCTAGCCCGAAGTTTCGCCCAGGCCACGAAACTTCGGGCTAGCTCCCGCGCCGCGGCGGCGGGCTGGGCGGGGGTGACGGTGTCGTGTGAGCCGACCGGCCACCGGTGGCGGGTGCTGGGTCAGCTGGCCGCGGACCGGTCGATGCCGTTCGTGTGCGTGCAGCCGATGGTCACCTCGTGGTCGCGGCGGACCGAGGACCTGACCTGCGATAAGACCGATGAGA
>JBEKIF010000138.1:0-6859 GCA_050011895.1 Streptosporangiaceae bacterium
GCCGATGTCGACATGATCAGGAACTTCGGCACCGTGATCGATGACGACGCGGTCCGGTCGCTTGTTCTCTCGACCAGGCTGCTGGGCAGCCGGGAGATAATGATCATCAATCACACCGACTGCGGGATGCTCAGGTTCACCGACAGCGAGTTCGAGGACCGGCTCCGCAAAGAGACAGGGCGGGCGCCGATTGCGCCGGCTAAATTCTACAGCTTCACCGACGCCGAGGCTAACACCAAGGAGCAGATCCAGAAGGCCAGGTCACATCCGTGGATCTCGCCGGACGTTCCGGTCAGGGGATTCGTTTTTGACGTCAGTACCGGGCGGCTCAGCGAAGTGTTCCCGGATGGTGAGACCGCCACTGCTTAGTGAGGGCGTCGTCGCCTCGGCGCGTGCTGCGCGAGGACGCCTGGCGACGGAGCTGGCGCCTGAGCTGCAAGAGACTCCAGACCTCCGCTGTCCGCGCGGGTAGGGGCCGGCCTTGGTGGCGCCTCGTGGACGGTGGCCGTCGGTGCCGGGTAGGCCGGCGCGCCGGCCGGGCGGGGCGGCGATCGGCCGGCTGAGGTTCGAGGGTCGTCCCGTTCCCAGGTTCGCAATGCCCGCAGCCTGGCCGTACGTACGTTGAGGCGAAATGCCGGGCCGGACCGGGGCGTACGGCGGCTGGGTCGTCTGGCCCCGCAGCTCTCGGCGGCAGAGGTGCAGCAACACGGTCGTTAGGGGTGGCCAGCGTGATGGTCAGGAGCAATCGGCCGAAGCGCCGGCATCCTGGCCGGGCTACCGAAGCGACACAATGCTGAATCAGACAGGCAGCCCAGGCCAAAGGAGATGCCGACATGCCGAGCCAGGCCATGCAGGACGTGATCGACACCCTCAGGGACCGGCGGAAGGCCAGTGCCAGCCAGACCCCGCCGGCGCTGGAAGAGCTTCGCGCCGACTTCGTCCCCGGGGACCGCCTTCATCCGGTGCCTGACGACGTGCTGGTGACGGAGGTGACCGCTGGCGGGGTGCCCGCCCACTGGCTGGCCGCCCCGGGAACCGACACCGGCCGGGTGCTCCTCTTCCTGCACGGCGGAGGTTATGAGCTCGGGTCGCTTCGGAGCGACGGCGAGCTGGCCGCCCGGCTGGGACGGGCCAGCGGGATGCGGGTGCTGTTCCCCGAATACCGCCTGGCCCCCGAGCATCCCTTCCCTGCCGCCATCGATGACGTCCTGGCCGCGTGGCGCTGGCTGCGCACCGGCCAGGACCTGAGCCCAGGCTCAATAGCGGTGGCCGGCGACTCGGCTGGCGGAGGGCTCGCCGTCGCCCTGCTCGTGGCCTCGCGTGACGCCGGAGAGGCATTGCCCGGGGCCGCCGTACTGATGTCCCCGACGGTGGATCTGACCAGCTCGGGGGCCTCGATGACCGAGCGCGCCGAGCAGGATCCGATCTCCACCCCCGCCATGCTTCGTCAGTTCGCCTCCGACTACCTGGCCGGGGCTGACCCCAAGACGCCCCTGGCCTCGCCGCTGTTCGCCGCACTGTCCGGGCTCCCGCCGCTGCTCATCCAGGTCGGCACGGCCGACCTGCTGCTCAGCGATTCCGAACGCCTGGCCACCGCAGCAGCCGCAGCCGGGGCCGACGTCACCCTGCAGATCGGCGAGGGCCTGCCCCACGTCTACCAGCTCCTGCTCGGCACCCCTGAGGCAGCCGACGCCACCGAGCAGATCGGGAAATTCCTGCGCGGCCGGGTCCCCTAACCAGACAGTCCATAGACAGCGGGCACGAGGAAGCTCGCAACACGCAGCAACACCGCCGCCCTTGGGATACCCGAAAATCCGCAGCGCGATCGGTCGGCGCAGCGCTGATGGCTGACCGTGGGAACTGAAGCTCCCGGCCGGCGCTAAGAAGTCGAGCGATAGCGATGAGGAGAATGACGCGGTGAGGAGAGCCGCCACTGTTATACGCGAATGAAAGGCGCGTCATCGCCGGCCGTCGCCGGCCTGGCGCACGGCCCCGGCGGCCTGCCGTGCCGCCACGAGAATCGGATCCCACACCGGGGCGAACGGCGGAGCGTACGCGAGGTCCAGGGCGGTCATCTCTTCTACCGTCATCCGGTTCCATAGCGCTGTCGCAGCCGTGTCGATCCGCTTGGCCGATCCCTCCTGACCGACGATCTGCACTCCCAGCAGACGTCCGGTGCAGCGTTCGGCGGTCATCTTGACGTTCATCCGCTGGGTACCCGGGAAGTAGCCGGCCTTCGTCGTGGACCGCACGGTTACGGTCACGTATTTGAATCCGGCGCGGGTGGCGTCGCGCTCGCGCAGCCCAGTCCGGGCGATCTCCAGATGGCACACCTTGCTCACCGCCGTGCCGACCACCCCGGGAAACGTGGCGTAGGAGCCGGCCAGATTGTGCCCGATGACCCGGCCCTGCTTGTTGGCGTGGGTGCCGAGCGCCACATGCTGGTACTGACCCGAAACCAGGTTGAGGACCTCCACGCAGTCGCCGCCGGCCCAGATATTCTCGTGGCCGAGAACCTGCATCTGCATGTTCGTGCGCAGGCCGCCGTGATCGCCCAGCGCCAGGCCGGCATCTTGTGCGAGCGCGGTGTTCGGCCGTGCTCCGAGGCCGAGGACGACGACGTCGGCCGGGATGGAGCCGTCGGCGGTCAGCACCGAGCGGATCCTGTGGTTGCTGCCGGTCTCGAATCCGATGACGGCGGTGTCGGTGCGCATATCGATGCCGATGTCCTCCATGGCCCGGTTTACCGCCGCCCCCATGTCCGGGTCGAGCGTGGTCATCGGCTGCGCGGCCTGATCGACGACGGTGACGGCGACCCCGTGTCGCACCAGTGCCTCGGCCATCTCCACGCCGATGTAGCCCCCGCCGACCACCACGGCCCGCCGCGGCTGCGCGCGGTGCAGATCCGCCAGGAGCGCGGTACCGTCGTCGAGAGTCTGCACGCCGAACACGCCGATGGCGTCCACGCCGGGCAGTGGCGGTCGCACCGGGACCGCGCCGGTCGCGATGACCAGAGAGTCGAAGCCTTCCCGGAACGACCGCCCGGCGGCAAGGTCATGAGCGAGCACCCGTCCGGCCGCGAGGTCGATCTTCTCCACCTCGGTTCGCATCCGAAGGTCGATGCCGTTGCGCCGGTGTGCGTCCGGCGAACGGGCGACCAGACGCTCCGGCCCGTCGACATCGCCGGCTACCCAGTACGGGATGCCACAGGCAGCGTAGGAGCTGTACTCTCCGCGCTCGAACGCGACGATCTCGACCGCGTCGCCTGCGATTCGCTTGGCCTGCGAGGCTGCGCTCATCCCGGCCGCGTCCGCCCCGATGACGACGATCCGCTCGGTCATGGGATCATCACGCCCCACTGCCTGGGCTGCTCCGTCGCGTGCGTGGCCACCGGTCAGACTGCCGCGGTTGTGGTACGGATCCCGGTTCCCGCCCGGACCGCCCTGGTGACCGGGGTCTTCTCCGCGATCTCGGCCAGCTTCGCGCGCTGGTCCTCGTCGGCGCCGTGCAGGGTGATCAGCCGGTCGATCCACCTGGTGTTCCGGTCTTTGACGACGTAGGTCAGCTCGACATCCACGCCAGCCAGCGGCCAGCTCTGATGTTCGGCGTACATTCGCAGCGTGATCGCGGTGCAGGCACCGAGCCCGGACAGCAGCAGGCCGAACGGAGCCGGACCAGTGTCGCCGCCGCCGTGGTCGACCGGTTCGTCGCCACGCAGCGCATGGCCCCCCGTGTTGATGCGCACACCGTACGGCGTTTCCTCACTTGTCACGGTGGCGGTGGCGATGGTGGTGTCACGGTCGTCGCTCATCACGCCATCCTTAACCTATGCGCGTCCGCTGCGCCGCCACGGAGCATGCCGGGGCCTGCAGCCCACCCTCGCCTGCATTCTGCTCTTCGTCATCAGGCTCGCGGTGCGCCCTGGGACGCTTGCTTGTCGCCGAACAGAAGTTCGGGCCGGTTGGCGCCTCCCAGCCGGAAACCCTTGTCGCGCGGACGCCGAGCACAGCTCCATCATCACGGTGATGAAACCCGTCGTCTATGTTCCCTGGTACCAAGTCCTACCGCGGATATTGTCCGGCGGCCGCCCCAGTGACCGCCTTGAACCTGGCCCCGGGCGCACTGTTCCCCGGCGGCAGGTTTGACCCGTATCCCGGGTGACCCCGTTGTGCGCCACCACCGCGGATCTGGCATCGTGTTGTCGCTCCAGCCATCGACGGCCCCCGCCAGGGAGGGCAATGTCATAGCGAACACACCCTTACCACCACGCGGGCATCGGTGTCTCACCCTGGAGATCGGCGATGGCAACTGCGCAGGCCAACGCAGACAACGCGGCGGCGCCCCTCGACCAGTTGCTGATCGACGTAGGAGCCGGGCCGGTGCGACGCTGGCTGCCCGGCCGCCCCGGCGTCGAGTTCACCGCCAGCCTGGCCGGCAGGCCCCGTAAGGTCGGCCGCCGGCTGTCGATCATGGTCGGTGAGCTCGACCGCGTCGCGCTCGGCAGGTCCGCCGTTGAGCCGAAGCGTGGCGACCGGCGGTTCGCCGACCCGGCCTGGACGCACAACCCGTGGCTGCGCCGGCTCGTCCAGGCCTACCTGGCAACCGGCGATGCGGTGGCGGGACTCGTGGACGACGCCGGGCTCGCCTGGCGCAGCGACCAGCAGATCCGGTTCCTGGCCGAGAACATCGTCGAGGCCATCTCCCCCAGCAACGTCCTTATGGTGAATCCCGGGTCGGCGAAGGCCGTCATCGACACCGGCGGGGCGAGCATCGTGCGCGGCGCGCGGGCCTTCGTCCGGGACATGTCGTCTTCGCCACGGGTGCCGCGCATGGTCGATCCGGACGCGCTGAAACCCGGGCGTGACCTCGCGCTGACGCCGGGGGCGGTGGAGGCGACCGATGCGCTCGTCAAGACCGCCGACGAGGCCGCTTCGGACGTACCTGTGACCGGGGTGCTTGACGAGGCCGCGGCGCAGCGCATCCGCGGTCTCAACCAGCAGGTCCTCGACCAGGCTAGCGCCGCTGGCGCGGTCGACGGGTACGAGAAAGCGTCGACGGGTACGAGAAAGCCCTGCAGGATATGGCCGACTTCGAAACCAAGATCGCGGGCGGCAGCCCGCTTGACTGGCCGCAGGCTGTCGCCCGCTCGCAGACCAAGTTCGTGACCGACCTGGTTTCGATGTACGCCGATGCGATCAGGAGCGGCCTGTCGGGCTAGCCGGATTGGAGCGCGGTGACCATTCAGTTGAGCAAGCTGGCTGACCTGCTCGGCATGGTCGGCCAGGAGATCGGGACGGGCGATTGGCATGCGATCACCCAGCACCAGGTAAACATCTTCGCCGATGCCACCCATGATCATCAGTGGATCCACGTGGAGCCGGAGCGCGCCGCGAAGGGCCCCTACGGGGGCCCGATCGCGCACGGTTACCTGACGTTGTCGTTCTGTCCGGTGTTTCTCGACGATGTTCTCAAGATCGACGCGGTGACGGCCGCGGTGAACTACGGCGTCAACAGGGTTCGCTTCCCGGCACCGGTGCCGGTCGGCAGCAGGATACGCGGGCACGTCAGGCTGGTATCCGCCGAGCAGAAGCAGGCCGGCCTGGAGTGCGCGTTCGGGATTCTGGTCGAGCTCGAGGGGTCGGATCGGCCGGCCTGCGTCATCGAGACGGTTGTGATCTACCGGTAGTGCCGCCAATTACCAAGCGCAGGAGTAATTATCAAGGGAGCGCGGTCCGATGAGTATCAGGTCTATTGTCCCGACTGCCCGGTCTGGCTCGACGGGCAAGGTCGTGTCGGCCAGGGAGGCCGTCCGGCTTGTCCGCGCCGGCGACACGGTCGCCATCGGCGGGTTCTTCGAAATTGGCCTCGCCCTTGAGGTCGTCCACGAGCTGGGCGCGCTGTTCGGGGCCACCGACGAGGAGTCCGCAGCCTTCGGCAGGCCGCGCGATTTGACCCTGGTGTTCTGCGTCAGCCCAGGCGACTGGGCATCCGATGGCGCCAACCGGCTGGCCCAGCCCGGCCTGGTCAAGCGGATCATTGGCGGGCACTGGTCCGGTGTACCTGCGCTGTACCAGCTGGTGGCCGGCAACCAGGCCGAGGGCTATAACATGCCGCTCGGCCCGATGTCGCACCTGTACCGGGATATCGCCGGGGGGAAACCCGGGCACTTGTCCCGGGTCGGGCTCGGCACGTTCGCCGATCCGCGTTTCGGCGGCGGCAAGCTGAACGAGATGACGACCGAGGATCTCGTCGAGCTGGTGGAGATCGGCGGCGAGGAGTACCTGTTCTACAAGGCGTTCCCGGTCAATGTCGCCATCATTCGCGGCACCACCGCCGACCCGGCCGGCAACATCACGATGGAGCGGGAGGCGCTGACCTGCGACACGCTGTCGGTGGCTATGGCGGCGCACAACTCCGGGGGGCTGGTGATCGCGCAGGTGGAGCGGCTCGCGGAGGTGAACAGCCTTAACCCGCGTCAGGTGAAGATACCCGGCGCGCTGGTCGATTGCATCGTGGTGGCGACGGGCCCGGGAAACCACCCGCAGACCTTTGGCAGCCCCTACAGCCCGGCCCTGGCGGCCGAGGTCCGGGTCCCGCTGACATCGCTCGCGCCGATGCCGCTGAGCAATCGCAAGATCATCGCCCGGCGCGCCGCCATGGAGCTGCGGCCGAACAGCGTCGTGAACCTCGGCTTCGGCATCCCCGAAGGGGTCGCCTCCGTGGCCGCCGAGGAGAAAATCGCCGACCTGATGACGCTGACCGCCGAGCCCGGCGCCATCGGCGGCATCCCGGCCGGCGGTGGCGACTTCGGTGCGGCCACCAACGCACAGGCGATCATCGACATGCCCTATCAGTTCGA
>JBEKIF010000139.1:0-6277 GCA_050011895.1 Streptosporangiaceae bacterium
TTTTCCACTTCATATGCCGCGGAAACTCGTTCAGGAGTATTATCGCGGAAGCCTATCTGAACTCGCTCGAGATCAAGGATTCGAGCGTCCTGTCAAGCGGTACGACCGCGGCCCTGGATAAAGCAAGTAATCTGGCCTACAGAATTACGCTCGAGCTCCTTGGGCGGCACGGCATACGAGAATTTGCCAAGGTCGGCTATGGAGATCAGCTGACCCAGTCGCGTCTGGAGAAAGCTGATATTACAGTCTGCATGAATCAGCGAGTCTACGACGAGTGCGTGCGGTGCGTGACATTTCCTGCTAGCCCGCGTATATGGTCAGTCGCCGATATTGGCGAACCAGGTAGGATTTCCGATGTCGAATCGGAAAGGGAGCTTTACAGGGAAAAAGCTTATCAGGAAATTGTCAAGAATGTTGATCAATTGATTTCGGATATCTCGGTGGCAAGCCCATTTAACGCTAGTCGCCCATAAACAGTAACGCTCTCACATCGGCATGGGCGGTAGGTTGTCGCGGCTCCGAGCTTTCGTGTCACAAAATCTCCTGAGCCGTGCTCGTCATGATGACTGTCGGCCAGGTGCTACGGAGCGCCGTCCATGATGAAGTTGTAGGTGCGGCGAGCGCGGGCGCTGCGGGCGCTAGCGCCGTATAGCCGCAGCATCTGCGGGGAGCCCTGTCTTCTGCTCCAGTTCGCGGAGCCGAGCGTGTCGTGATCACTACGTTGGTGGCGGTGCCCGGGCCGTTGTTCACCGCGGTCGGATGCAAACCGCCTTCGAGTATTCGAGCCAGGCGGGCGCAGCCGCGGCGCTCCGCGGGCCAGTCGGGCTCGGAAGCCCTCAAACCGTGCCCCGCAGCCGTTGTCAGTTTTTGTTCTGACCTTCCGCTTCAATGTCGCACAGTCATGCCTCCGGCATGCAGCGGCCGCCGCGAGTCGTATAAGGAAAGATAGCCCTCTCACCTGCGAGAACATCAGGAAGTCCGGGATCCCCGGGCCGATGCCGACGGCGCCGAAGCACAAGATCCCCACAAAGGCCCACAAGCGATTGCTGGCTTGGAGTCACAAAACGCGTGGTCAGGGGCGGGGTCGAACCGCCGACCTTCCGCTTTTCAGGTGTAGCAGACACCCACATCCACGAAGATTGCCGCAGCGTCGGCGGCTGCCGACGTATGTCTCTGGTCGTGGCCGGTTGCCGTCGTTGCCGTCACCGTTGCCGTCAGTTCGCCGGGTATCCGGAGGCGAACGATAGCTGCTCCGGACTGCAACAAGGCCCATGGCCGACCGCGCGCCGCTCTGCCGCTGACCTGTTCATTACGAGGGTGCTGACCGGCGAGTGCGCCTCTGGACTTCTGACGAGAATCGAATTCTCGCACTATCAGCTTGGGAATGGGCAGATCATGCCCGCTGATGTCGCTGACCAGCCAAGTGGACTTACCTTGAGTATCCGTGATTGGCTGCACGCCACCCTGGCTAATTGCACGTTAATTGCACGGTGCCGCACGTTGCAGGGGATGGCCCGCGTCCGGTCCGGGCAGGCTGCGGCCTGGCCCTTGGTTTCTGACCGGAGTGTCCGCAGTGGTCTCCGGGGTCAAGCGTGACTTCGCGTGTACGTTGGGCCAGGCACTTTCCGCCTGTGCTCGTGGTCCTGCGGTCACAGTCACGCTTGAGGCTGGAGGGGCGGACACGTACACTCAGCGGGCCATCCCCGGACCTGAGCCCAGCCAGGGTCTCTTACGCCATCCCAGCCGTGCCCGGGCGAATATCCTTCCAGACGTGACAGCAGCAGATACGCCCGAGTGGGCTGCGATAGCCGACAGCGCGGCCCGCCTCGTGGCCACCGCACGGGCGCTGACCGACGACGACCTGCACGACGCATCGGCGCTGCCGGGCTGGACGCGGGCGCACGTCCTCACCCATATCGCGCAGTCCGCCGACTCCCGCACCGGGCTGCTGCGGGCTGCCCAGGCTGGCCGCATCGGCCAGCAATACCCTTCCGAACAAGCCCGCGCCGACGCCATCGACGCTGGTGCGCGCCGACCGGCGGGGATTATCCGCGCCGACCTGGATCGTGCCATCCAGGAATGCCTGACCGCGATCCGGGAGCACCCAAGCCAGCTGTGGGACGCTCCTGGGATCTCGCTCGAAGCAGGCCGCCGACCAGTCCGCGATGTCCTCCCCAGCATGCGCCGGGAACTGGAATATCATCACGTGGACCTCGCCGCTGGCTACCAGCCTGCCGACTGGCCCGCCGACTTCGTCGCCACCGAGCTGTCTCAGGTGACCGCCCGGATGGACCGCCGCGCCGATGCGCCGCCCATGACTCTCGCCGGTCATGGCATGCTGCACATCGGCACCAGCCCGCCCGTCGACGTCACCGGACCGCCTGCCGCCATGCTGGCCTGGCTGTCCGGCCGCAGCGACGGTAGTGGCCTGGATACGGCCAGCGCGGCCCTGCCGACGATTCCGCCACTGGGGTAGCCTGCCCCGCGCGCCAGGACCTGCGGACGACGGCCGGGAGAGCAGCACTCACGTCCGTGCCGAATGAGCGCTATTAGTGAAGCAGTGAGCTGCGGCATGGGGTCGGCGCGCGCTCGGCCGGGCCTCCCAAGGCAGAGGCCGAGCGCTGGCGCCGACCCGCGGCGCGCGCGCAGCGCGCCGCCTTGATCTAATACGGCTCAATTCGGCAGTAGGCGGCCCTACGCATCGTCTACATATCGGGCTCTCGGCTCGGCTCGGCCGTAGCGTCGGGTGTAGAACTTCGAGCGCCGCGCCTCTCGCTGCGAACTATTGGCGGTGCGGTCAGTGAGGGTCGCTGGCGCATGGACGTAGCTCGACGGCGGTGGATGAGGAACACCGGCCGTCAGGGCGGTTGCTGCACCTTCGTGCTGCATGCTCGGGATCCAGGCTGGGTGTCCCGCAGCGGCCGGGCGCTGCGGTTGTTGACGAATTACCCCACGGGGGTAAGCACGTCAGACCTCAAAACGTCGCACAGCGTCCTCAATCTGGATCTTCCGCGTTCAGCTTGAACGTCACTTTATAGTTTTTGCCTCGGAGCAGCCGCCGTGCCTCCCCGACCGCCTCGGCCACGTCCTTATGCTTCATGTAGCCGTGAGAGCCAACGTCGTTGCCGTCCCTGTCGACCTCCTCCTCCGGCGTGCGCAGCTCCCAGCTGCCATTGTCGTACTTAAGGAGCGCCTGACCTCGGCCGTCGCGTACTGGTCCGGTGTCAAACACTTCATCCTCGACTTGGTAACCGTCTTCGGTGAATAGCGCCGAGACCTTTAGCGTGTCAATCTTCATTGCACTGCCTTTCCCTGTTCGGACGCGCTGCCGCCACATTCAGGCCAGTTCGCAGCGAGTGGGGTTTAGCTGTCGTCGCTGCTGTCCAAGCCAGGACCTTCGGGATGGTCCATGGCCGATGCCGGGTCTGACCCGTCCTCCTGCGAATGATCCGTGTCGCCCTGCCGGTGCTCGTGGTGGTGAAGCCAGGGCTCAGGCCTGGGATATTCCGTCTCCCTACCCGTGATGGGGTTCCACTCGCATGCTACGGGACACGTCATGACGCCCGACGATCGGGAATCCGCGCGCCAGCGTGCGCTGCAGCAAGAAGCGGAACGCCAAGCCAAGGCTGCGCAGCGCGCCCAAGCGGCGCAGCAGCGCTCGGAACGCCGCGAAACGGCAGCGCAGCGACGCGCCCAGCAACGGGAAGTCCTCGCCCTCCAACGACAGCAGCAGGGCATCCGACGGCACGCGCGGCGCGCCGAGGCAGCGCAGCTTCGCGCAGAACGTAGGGAAGAATCGGTCCGTCAGCGGTGGGATCGCGTCCATCACAAGCGCGCTCGACAAGCACACCTACGGCGTCCACGCAGTTGGCCTGCAATCGGCCTCCTGATCGCCGGTGCCGTCACGGCGCTTGGCGCGGTCCTCGCTGGCGTAGCCGGCAAAAACCCTCGCAGCGCTCTAGCCACGACCGCAGGCTGGCTCATCATCCTTGCCATCCTGGTAGCCCTGGTCTGCACGACAGCCGCTCTATGGCGATGGCTCCGGAAGGACAAGTACGACGAGCTACGCCAGCCCGTTCCCAGCAACCAGAACGGCCCGGATGGACCTGGTCGCTTGACCTTCTGATCCGTAGAGATCTGCACGACCATTTGGTACCTGGCCAAACGGCCGATGACCTGCTCAGATGGTGATCGTTGGTTCGCGCTGCTTCGCGACTCTACGCGCTGCCGTAAGGCCAAATTAAGGCCAACGTGACTAGGCAAGCATGCTGAGCTGATCGTCGACTGCGTGTCAAGCAGCGGTTGACACGTCACACAGCTCCGGAGGCGGTTGGCGATCAGCCCCCGCAAGCTGCGAAAACGGTCAGCAGACCACGGTGTCTGGACCACGCATGGACCGCGCTGCATTCTGTACCGCCGCCAGTGGCCCGGTCGTGAGCAGGGCTTCCTGCTCCCAAAGCCAATTCGCAAGCCCGGCACTAGGGCGCCCGATCCGAAGCTAGACCGCTGGACCGCCTACCTTCTATGGCGCTGCCGACTGCCGATGACCGTACATGCCCTCAGTCTCTCGTGGCATATGGTCCGTACATGGCCCGGCGGTGTGCGCTGCCCAGGTCGGCAATCTGCCAGCGTCACGGCCCCGGTATCACGGCGCGGGCAGTCCCGTGCCACTATGCTCAGACTTACTAGTTAGTGAGACTACGAAGGTGAGATTTGCCAAATGGCGGGCGGACGGGCAGAACTAGCAGCTTCGGGTGTCAAGAAAGAAAAGAAGAAGTTGGATCTGGCTAATAATGCAATCGTTGCGGGTGTTGTTTCTGCTGTAGTTGCCGGGCTCATTTCATTTCTAGTTACGCACTTCCAGGATGAAGATGCGGCCAGCCAGGCGCGTGCCGCAGTGCGAGCTCAAGTAGCCAGCCAGACCACCTCGCAGCAGGTGCAGGAAGTTGGGAAACTGGAAACAGATGCTGATGGCCTATACGTGGCTACCCAGAGTGCCTATTCCTCATACAGCTCATGCTACGCCGCACATCACGGGACTTGGGGCGAATGCCACATAAAGGTTGAGCCTGCCCCAACTTACAGCACAGTATCATTAGCCTATGAGACGGACCTTAGCGACATTGCAGATCCAACAATAGTAAAGCTAGGCAATAAGCTCTCAGGATACCTTTTCGGCTCTATAGCCGACGCTATCCCCGCTCAAGCGGATACGGCATGGTTCAATGCGGTAGATGCATATAATGAACTTACGTCGCGCTGTGGGCAGTTCATCCAAGGGCGAGTACATGGGTAGCAGGCTGACCAGCGCCTTACGAGATTCTTCCGGGCCTCGCCGTACCTTCGCCTTGATCGCTCGATCTGATTGGCTATTCGTCTTCTGAACTGCGGCAACGCTCATTCTGGCCTTCCTCGGCCGCTGCCCCGCAGTGCCCGCATGAGACCTCGGGTGCCCGGCTATGGCAGTCCACTGCTGCACGCGGACTGGACGGCAGCTCCCGTCGACCGCTGCTTTACGCGCGGTGCCGGTGCCGATCGGCGCGTAACGGCGGGCCACCACCGGCCCAGGGAAGCGGGGACCGCTGCTAGGCGTCGGCTCGCCGCGCCCGTAGGGCTTCCGCCCGGCAGGGCGCGGCCTTTGCCGACGCCCCCGGCGCGGGGCAGTCCCCCGTCATTGACCGCTGGAGCCGTCGCCCTGGTGGTCATCGTCTCGCCGTTCTTTCGCGCCCGGACTACCGGCTTCCGGCACTCCCGCGCGCTAACAGAGCAGCGGACTTGACAAGGGGCGGCGGCCCTTAAGCTGTCCGGCGATCGGGCGGCCCCTGGCCTGCCCGCACTAGCCCGATGTGGGCCGCCGCGAGGGTTCCCTTGTCAAGTCCGCTGCGGCCTGGTTCCGGCGCGCCGAAGGCGCGCCCTTGATAACCGTAAAGAAAGTCCTCACGCCTCTGCGGGCAGCACTCCGAGCGACCGGTGGCTGCCTAGACGTTCTCGAGGCTATGCCGAGTCGGGCCAATCGAAGCGCGCCCAAATGATATGGGCGATGTGGCCGCCGGTGATGCCCCAGTCGGTAGCGAGGGCTCGGATGATGTCCAGGCCGTGGTAGCGGTCGGGGTCGGTCGTGGCTGCGGTCCAGGGGCCGCCTCTGTCCTCAACTTGGGTGTGCGACACGAGCGTAGGGGTCCTGGGAAGGCGCAGGTTGCGACTCTAATCTGGAAGTTACTAGACTTCCAGATGGGAGGGTCCCGTGACTGAGCTGTCCTTGCCCGAGCTGGAGCAG
>JBEKIF010000140.1:0-6268 GCA_050011895.1 Streptosporangiaceae bacterium
CGCCCGGGAGCAGGAAACCCCGCTCATGCGCAGACGGCACGGTTCCGGCACCCGCAAAGGCCCAGGCTCAAGCTGCGAGCCCTGGCTGAGTACGGTGACCGCGGTGGCCGCCTTGTAAAGTTCGGCGGCGATGTACCGGCCGGGCTGCAGCACCCAGGTCGGAACACCGAGCAGCCGTAGCTGATGAACTGCGGGCCCGTAAATGTGGTCCTGCGCGAGCAGCACGACGAGCCCGGCGTCTCGTGGGGCGTGCTTGTGGTTCCGCGGCGCCAGCCGGGCTGCGGCGAGATCTTCGAGTTCCTCAACCAGCGCATGGTCGGCTCCGTCGAGACCTTGTCGGATAGACCACACGTTGTTGGCCGAACGCATGACCAGGTCCAGGTGATGCCTAGCCGTCGCGCTCGATGCTGCCAGCCGGATCCTGGTGATGGGGCCGAATGCCCCGGCGGAGATCCTCACCTGCCCTAGCACGGCGCCCACGTACGCATCGGAGGCCCGGTCGCCGGCCGTGCCTTCGGCCAGGCCATGTGACACCGCGTCCATGTCACCGAGCACCAGCAACTGCGAGGTGCGCGATAGGGCAGGAATCTCGGCAGGAAGTGGCAATGCCTTCAAAGATCCGCGTGGCACCATTTCAGGCATCCCTTCTCCGCCCCAGCTTCATGTAAGCATCCGAACAGGCCGGCTGGCGGCGACGCGAGCGGGACGGTCGCCATCTGACCGGGAGCGAACTAACGTCGTGCGTCGCCGGCCGGAATAGATCCCGCTGAACGGATCGGGCCCCGGGTGGACCGCGGTGCAAGTCAGCTGGTGACATGGTCAGCCCGGCATACGGATCTCTCCCATCCGGTCGCTCTCGCATGACGAATGTCCCTCCGCCTGGTTGCCGACCTGCTTCCGTGCTGTAACGGTGATGTGAACTCGTGATCAGGCACTGGCCAGGAAGAAGGTGAGAATCGGGTGCGGTACACATCCCGGATGCCCAGCGACGCGCAGTACCGCTTCCGGTCAGCTCGCCGTGCACCTTGCGGTACCCCAGGCCGGGTTCTCTGCGCCAGCCGCAGCGCCACGTCGCGGAGCTGGTGGCTGGTCCCCGGTCGGCCTGGTGGGTTCAGGCACGTCCACTTGCGTTTGATCAGGCGGGCAGCAGCCCGGGGCGCCGGGCGCAGGGATGAGCTGGGCTGAGCCCGATGAGATCGTGGATCAACGCCCGCGACGACGAGCTTACGAACAGCAAGATCTGCTGCTGCCTCACAGCATCACCTCACGCTCTGCTGGCCGCACGAATAGTCAATGCTAACGGAATGCTAGCAGAATGCTAACGCGGCCCGCGATGATGAAAGCATGATTAGCGAGCAATGAAAGTCAGCAACGAGCGAAAGGACCAGGCACAGATGCGAATACTCATGGGACGCCCCCTCGGCCGCATGGCGTACATGTCAGCTGCCCTCTGCGTAACGCTACTCAGCGGTACCATGGCACTTGGGGCAGTGGGCGCCTCGGCGAGCACGGCTAAGGTCACGTCAGCGAGCACACCCGGAGTCACGTCCGTGACCACGTCGACGGTCATCGACAGGACGTGTCAAAAACGGCATGAGGGCATCACCACATGCGAGTGGCTGCTGAGGTCGCTGTTCCATTCCAAGCTTTTGCCGCATGGTGAGGACACTCAATTCGAGACCTGGGCGTCGATGGATGGAGGCAGCGTGGAGAGGGAGATCGTTCAGGTAATACTTGAAATGAAGTCGTGCATCGTACCAGCTTGCGGGATCCAGGTGGTAGGGGAAACGGGCCTGGACCCTGCTTCGGGTCACGGCAACATCTCGGCGCATCTCGCCAATCGTCTCTGCGCCGAGGGTCCGGCGTCAGAATATCGCCCTATCTTCCAATACAGGTACTGGGAACCAAAGCCCACGAACGAATGGGTTTCAGGCTGGTCGTACGGTGACTGGCAGCCCACCTTTAATATCAAGCCATGCGACGATGGTGTGCACCTCGGGTGACACCAACGTAATGGCTCTCGCGCTGAATCTCGGAGAAATGGGAGCTCGCAGTACTTAGGTTCGACTAGTGTCACAGGAGAGCGAGCGCCGCAGGTGGGCGCCCGCTCTCCGCTCGCAATAGCGCCTTCTTATAGGAACGGCGCGTCAGCACCAGCGGGCCGAAAGCAATACCGCTTAGCGGCAGAGATCTTTGTTTCCGGGGCGTGTCGCTCCGGGTTGTTCTGGCTGGTGGCCGGCCTGATCGCAGCTTATGGCAGACAATGGCGTGGTGGCCGCCGGCGGCTGACGGACTGTTGGCGCTGAGGGTACTGGCCCCGTTCGTGCCGCGGGACGCGGTCGATGAGGCCGTCGCGGCGGCCAGCCACAATAAAGCTCGTCAACCTGCCCTGCCCACCCTCGCAGCATGACCGATAGATGATCAACGAAAGCTAGGCGGCATTGGGCCCTGGAGGCGGTATGGCCGCTCAGACGGAGTTGGCACCTATTGCCCATTTTGGGCGTGATGCTCGTGTTAGTATCCGGCCAGCACGGGACTGATGGCGCTTTCAGCAGGGTGGTGCGGGCCGGTGGCAACGGGGATGGAGTTTTGTCTGCTCGGGCCGCTAATAGTGCGCAGGGCCGAGGTGGTGCTGCCAGTGGCGCGGGGGAAGCAGCGCGCGGTGCTCGCGGCACTCCTGCTGGACGCCGGCCGGGCCGTCTCGGTGGATGATCTCACGGAGGTGCTGTGGGGCACCCGGCCGCCGCCGTCTGCGCGGGTGACCGTGCAGAACCATGTCAAGCGGCTGCGGCACACCATGGGGGAGGCTGACCGGGCTCGAATTAGCACCGAGCCGCGCGGGTACGCGATCAGCGTGGACGCGGGTGAGCTGGACGTGACCCGGTTCGAGGCGCTGCTGGAGTCCGCGCGCGCCGCAGCGCGAGAAGACTCGTGGGACACCGCGGCCAGGCAGGCACGCGGGGCGCTGTCGCTGTGGCGGGGAGATCCGCTGGCGGACGTGGAGTCGGATGTGCTGGCGGCGCGTGAGGTCCCGCGGCTGGCTGAGCTGCGGTTGCAGGCGGTGGAGGCGCGTATCGACGCCGACCTGCGGATGGGCCGTCATGCCGAGGTGGTCAGCGAGCTGCAGCAACTGGTCGGCACCCATCAGCTGCGGGAGCACTTCCATGCCCAGCTGATGCTCGCTCTTTATCGGTGCGGCCGCCAGGCTGAGGCGCTTGAGGCCTACCGGACCACGCGCACGTTGCTGATCAGCGAGCTTGGGGTGGAGCCCGGGGCTGAGATCCGGGGGCTTCATCAGGGCATCCTTGGCCGGAATCAGAAGCGGGACCTGGCGCTGTCCCCCGAAGCGGGCCTAGTGAAGCTCGCTGGGACCGTCGGCTATGCGCCGCTAGTAGTGCCGCGCCAGCTCCCCGCCGATGTAACGGCATTTACCGGGCGGGCCCGTGAACTGGCCGAGCTTGACCGGCTGCTCGCCGTCGGCGAGCGCGGCGACGTGGGCGGGGGCTCTGCACCTGCGGTGATCTCGGCGATCACCGGAACGGCGGGGGTCGGAAAGACGGCGCTGGCAGTGCGCTGGGCGCATCAGGTAGCCGAACGCTTCCCTGACGGGCAGCTGTATCTGAACATGCGCGGATATGACCCCGGCCAGCCGATGCCCGCGCCTGACGCGCTGGCCGGGTTCCTGCGCACGCTGGGCGTACCCGGCCGGGACATCCCGGCGGAGGAAGAGGAGCGGGCCGCGCTGTACCGCAGTCTGCTGGCCGGACGACGGATGCTGGTGGTCCTGGATAACGCCAGTGAGGTAGAGCAGGTCCGGCCGCTCCTGCCCGGCGCCGCGGGGTGTGTGGTGGCGGTGACCAGCCGCGATTCGCTGGGCGGCCTCGTGGCTCGACACGGCGCAGCCCGCCTGGACCTGGACCTGCTCCCGCTGCCCGATGCGGTCGGCATGCTGCAGGCGCTTATCGGCAGCCGAGTGGACGATGATCCGGCGGCAGCGGCGGCACTGGCGGATCGGTGTTCGCGGTTGCCGCTGGCACTGCGGCTGGCGGCCGAACTGGCCGCTGCGCGCAGCCCGGCCCCCGTGAGGGAACTTGTCGGCGAACTGGCTGATCAGCAGCGGCGGCTGGAACTGCTGGATGCCGGCGGCGACCCCCGAACCGCGGTGCGGGAGGTGTTTTCCTGGTCCTATCGACACCTGGACGCCGACGCTGCCCGGGCTTTCCGGCTGGTTGGCTTGCACCCCGGCTCCGACTGGGACTCTTATGCCGCCGCCGCGCTCGCCGGGATCACCGTCAATCGGGCCGATCGGATGCTCGGTCTGCTGGCCCGCGCACACCTGATCCGCCCAGCCGGTGTGGGCCGCTATGGCATGCACGACCTGCTCCGCGACTACGGCGCCGAGCAAGCCGCCCGCGATGACGCCGAACTGGCCCGCCGGGCGGCGCTGACCCGCCTGTTCGATTACTACGTGCACACCGCCGCCGCCGCGATAGACACTCTCAACCCGGCCGAACTGCACCGCCGTCCCCGCTTCCCCGCAACTGCCAGCCCGGCCCCCACGGTGACCGACCCGGTAACGGCACAAGCCTGGCTGGATGCCGAACTGGCTACCCTGGTCGCGGTCAGTGCGCACACCGCCGAACATGGCTGGCCAGACCACGCCACCGGGCTGGCCGCAACCCTCTACCACTACCTCGATACCTGCGGCCACTACCCTGAGGCCGTTATCATCCACGGCCACGCCCGCAGCGCCGCCCGCCAGGCCGGCGACCGCGCGGCCGAGGCGACCGCGCTGACCAATCTGGGCGCCGTCGACGCGCGGCAGGGCCAATGCCAGCGGGCCGCAGGCCACCTCCAGCAGGCACTGGACCTGTTCCGCGACACCGGTGACCAGGCCGGGCAGGCGCGCGTGCTGATCAGCCTCGGCATCGTCGATGAGCGGCTTGGGCTCTACCAGCAAGCAGCCGAGCGCCAGCGGCAGGCCCTGGCCCTGTTCCTGGAAACTGGCGACCGGGTGGGTGAAGCCCGTGCGCTGGGCAACCTCGGCATCGTGGCTGAGCGGCTGGGCCACTACCGGCAGGCCGCAGGCCATCTCAAGCAGGCACTCGCCCTGTGCCGGGAGACTGGCGACCGGGTTGGTGAAGTTCGCGCGCTGGGCAACCTCGGCTGTGTGGATAGCCGGCTAGGCCGCTATCAGCAGGCCGCCGGCCACCAGCGGCAGGCCCTGGCCCTGTGCCGGGAGACGGGTGATCGGGTTGGTGAGGCTCATGTGCTGACCGAACTGGGCGTCATTAGCGGGCGGCAGGGACGTTATCAGCAGGCGGTCGGCTACCTCTGCCAGGCCATTGCCCTGTTCCGCGAGATCAGCGACCGCCACGGCGAAGCAGAAGCACTGAACGGCCTCGGCGAAACGCTACTCGCGGCCGGCCAGCCGAGCCAGGCCCGTACCCGGCACGCCGCCGCGCTCGGCCTGGCCAGCCAGATCGGCGGCCAGTACCAGCGGGCTCGCGCCCTGAGCGGCCTCGGCTGCGCCCACCATGCGGTCGACGATCTAAACCAGGCCCGCAGCTACTGGCGGGAGGCCCTCACCGTATACACCGATCTCGGCGCCCCCGAAGCCCGCACGATCCGAGGACACCTGACAGGGTGCGCGCCATGACCGAGCCGTCGCTCCCGGAGCTGGAGGCCGAGCGGGAACGGCTGTACGCGCAGCTCAGCGCCGTTGGTGGTTTCCGGTGCGGGTCGGTGAGCGAGAACTACCGGAAGTGCGGGAAGCCGAACTGCGCGTGCGCTCAGCCGGATCATTTCGGCCACGGGCCGAGGACGGACCGGGTGGCTGCATTGTCCATAAAACCGATCTATATTGTCAATAACCCGTTGGGGCTCATACGATTGACATCGTGGACGATCGTCTCAGGGGCCTCCGGACCCGCGCCCTGCACGCGGGCGGCCGCCCCTATGTGTCACTGCGGCGCCCGGGGATCGATACGGTCTTCGGTCCCGTCGGCCGGCCGGAGGCGCTCGCCGCAGTGATCCGGCCAGTGACCACGGCGTTCCCGCGCGTCGGCGCTGTGCGCGGTCTCGTCTTCGGAGCCCCGGCCGGCAACCTCAGCCAGGTCGCCTGACCGGCATGGTGGTGGAATTCAGGCCATCACCGCGGCCGACGCTGGGTGTGGAGTGGGAGGTTGGTCTGGTTGACGCCCGGACCGGTGATCTGGTGTCCGCGGCGGCGGAGATCGTCGAGCAGGCCCGGGGGGAGATACCCGAT
>JBEKIF010000141.1:0-6097 GCA_050011895.1 Streptosporangiaceae bacterium
CTGCCGTCTTTGTCGCGCACGATCACCGCGATCGCGTCCGGCTGGATGATCAGGTCTTGAGCCAGCCGGCGTGCCTCGCCGGCGGCGGCTTCCGCGGTCGTCTCATCCGGGTATCCGATAGCGATCAGATCAGCCATGATTAGGCCCCTTTCTCATGCGTTGTTAGGCCTAACCCTGCTATCGGCGTCCCGTCCAGTCCTCACCCACTCGCGGGTGAGTTCTTCTTCTTTAGGCGGCAGAGCCGTGGATCGCATGCTCGATCGCCAAGCGTGCGCCTTCCCGCCCGCGCAGCGGTCAGCCCCACGGCCGCATCGACGTCCAAAGCCGCGATCACCTCGTCGCGGGAACGCGAATACCAGTTCCGGCAGCCGCGGCCGACTGTCCCATGGCGTCGGCTTGCACCGCCATGTCCATGCCCTCCGATCCAGACAAAGGCTAACCCGGCTGGCCCTTGGGCCGAGCCCTGCTGGCCCGTGGTGCCGCCTGCGCCGGCTGATCGTGGCTCCGAGCCTTCTGAGCCTGGCGCGCGTCCCCGCCAACCTGGCTGGCGCCCGCCTTGGCCTCTTCCTTCGCCTCGCCTCTGGCTTCCGCCTTGGCTTGCTTGGCTTCCGCCTTGGCTTGCTTGGCTGCGAACGGGTCGCTAGGGGTGCCCTTGGGCGCTTGAGTCTCGAGTTCACTCTTGACCACGAGCAATTGCTGCCGCCTGTCCGCGGTCACTTCCGGGTACTGCGGATCGATCTCGATCAGGGTGTGCGCGAGAACCGCAGCCGTGCAGATGCGGGCGAACCACTTGCGGTCGGCCGGTATCACATACCACGGTGCCCAAGGCGTGCTAGTGGCGGACAGCATCTCCGAGAACGCCTTCTGGTAGTCGTCCTCCTCCTCCGGCAGCTTCTGCCGGTCAAGATTCTCGGCGTGCACCCGCACCACGAGGACTTCCTCGTAGTGGGACCGGTTGAAGATCCCGATGTCGCCACGCGCGGGCAGCCGCCAGGCATACCGCCACAGGTAGTCGTGGTCAAGTTCCTCGGCCGACGGCACCTTGAAGCCGCTCACGTGCACGCCCTGCGGGTTCACTCCGCTCATCACATGGCGGATCGTCCCGTCCTTCCCCCCCCGCATCCAGCGCCTGCAGGCACATCAGCACGCCGTAGGTATCCTGGGCGGCCAGCCGCGCCTGATAGTCCGCCAGCAGCGCGATACCTGTCCTCAGCAGCTGCCTGCCGTCTTTCTTCTTCAGGAAGCCCGCCTTATAGCCCGGGTCGAAGTCCTTGGCCAGGTCCACCTTCGACCCCGGCTTGACCCGCAGCGGCTTGATCAACTCCGCGATACGCTTGGCTCTCTTGTCGGCCATCGTCGTCAGTCCTTTCTCCGTCGGGTGAACATGCCTCGGGCCCCGCCCAGCCCACAAGCAACACCGGAACGCGCCACAACACAGCTGAGGCGGGGCTCGCGGACCAGGGCCGCGAATACGAACGCCGAGACGACCGCGCCGGCTGCCGTGCTACGCAGCCTCGGCTTTACCTCCGTACGCCGCGAGCGCGTAGATCACAAGCGCGCCGAGGGCAACGCCCGCCAGGCCCAGCACGATGACCGCGACAGCTACCCACCTTCCGCCACGCCTATCCATGATCGTTCCCTTCCGGGACGCTGATATTGCGCTCTGGGCTTGCCCGGCGAGGACCGTGCGGCATATTGCCGCGTGACCGTCATGTGCTGCCGCTCCTGTTCGAGACGCCTTTCCTGATTTTTTTCGAGCCGTCTCGGGGTGTCGTCACCCTCGCGAGGGTGATTCCCGCCCATTCCAGCGGCTTTGGCGGTCACGGCGGCGCCGCTCGCTGCAGCAGACCTCAGTGCAGAACCATCTGGAACAGCTGCTGACTCACGGCAGGCGCAGGCTCAGAGCAGGCGCAGGTCGACGGCCCGCTCGACGGCCTCCGAGCGCGACGTCACCCCGAGTTTCTGATAGATCGACCGGAGATGAGTTTTTACCGTGTTGCGCGAGATGTAAAGAGTGGCGGCCATCTGCAGATAGGTGCTGGCTGGCAGGAGCTTCAGGATGCGCAACTCGGCAGTGGTCAGCGGCTCGGCAAGCACGTGACCGGACCAGAACGCGTCCGCCTGGACGGCGCGCACCTCGAGAGCCGCGACGATCAGGTGCTCGGTGAACGGGTCCGGTCGCATTGGTGTCGAATGCTCGACCAGGTAGCTCGTCACCTGGGGGGCGGTCGTGACGACCGTGTTGACGAAGCCCTCCTGGCGAGCCATCTGGACGGCACCGCCCAGGATGCTGGCGGTCATGGGGTCACCGCGCTCGATCGCCGCCGCGGTCAGGAGTAGCTGGCGCACCAGCGCGCGCCGCGGTGTCAGGCCGCCCAGTGACGGCGCCTGCAAGTATTCGTGCGCGGCGTGGTGATCGCCCGCACCAAGCGCGATCCTGGCCAGCAGCAGATCGCGGCTGGCGGCGGGCAGCCTGGCGGCCAGCTCAAGGGGGGAGCGCAGGTCGCCGAGCGACAGGCGCATCAGCGCCTCAAGCTCATCGGCCCGCGCTAGCAGCACCGGCCCGGTCCCGGCCAGGACAAGACGCGCCGCCTCGACGGTGGCCAGCGCGTCGCGGACCTGCCCGCGGGCGGCCCAGATCCCGGCCCGGTCGAGCAGCGCGAGGAACTCGAAGATGGGCCGCCGCCGCTCGGTTATCGAGAGCGCTCGCTCGGTGAGCTGCTCCGCGGCGCCGAGGTCCCGCCGCTCCAGCGCCAGGCCGGCCAGGACGCGCAGGTAATCCACGGCGAAGAAATGCTGGTCAAATCCCAGCCGCCGGGCAGCTACCTCGGCGGCCCGGGCGGCAGTGGCGGCTTCAGCGAGGCGGCCGGACTCGAACCAGGCCAGCGCCCGCGCGCCGGGTACCAGCACCAGCCTGGCCGGTTCGCTGAGCTCGGGCATCGCCAGAGCCGCGGCTGCCTCACGCTCCACGGCCTGGAAGTCTTCCAGGCACGGATAGACACGCAGCAAGATCAGCGGGACAGCAGTGTTCCAATCGTCGGTGAGCCGCGCCCGCTCCTGGATAGCGCGTGCCGCGAGGGCCGCGCCCACGGCCTCGTGGAGCTGGCCGATCTGCCCGTAATGAAATGACCGCATCGCCGCGAACCTGGCCGCCAGCCTCGACTCGGGCGGGATCGGCGGCTGCGCGTGCTCGAGCAGGTCAAGGTACTCGCCGCCGCGGGCGGTGTCACCTGACGTCAGCAGGTCAGCCGCCAGGGCCAGCAGCCGGTCCGGGGCATCCGCAAGCAGCGATGGATCGACCGTGCTGAGATCCAGGGTGGCCGGGAGGACCGGATTGTGCAGGAAGTCGGTCACGACCCGGTCCTGCATGATGGCCAGCGCCCGGTCGGCCTGCTGCGCCGCAATGAAGTGGCGGGCCGCACGCCGCGTGTCACCGGCTGACTCGCACCATTCGGCGGCCCGCAGCTGGGCCGCCTTCTCGCGATCCCGGTCCCTGGCGCGCAGCTCAGCGCGCAGCACCTGGCGCACCAGATGGTGATACCGGAAGCTGGTCCGCTCCTCATCGAGAGCCACCAGGAAGAGGTTGGCCGCGTCGATGCTGCGCAGCAGCGCCGCCGCGTCCTGCCTCCCGGTGACGGCTGCGCAAGCGCCCTCGGTCAGCTCGCCGAGCACGGCGGTATCGAGCATGAACTGGGCAACCTCGGGTGACTGCCGCTCGAGGACCTCAGAGATGAAGTACTCGGCGATCGCATGGGTACGGACGTCAAGCGCCTGTGCGGCCTGGACCGGGTCGCTAGCACCGCGCAGGGACAGCGCCGCCATCTGCAGGGCCGCGGCCCAGCCCTCGCTTCGCTGGTGAAGCAGCGCCAGGTCAGCATCGGCGACCTCAACACCGAAGTTCGCCAGCAGGCCGCGGCTCTCGGCCAGCGAGAAATACAGCTCACGGTCGCGGAGCTCACACAACTCGCCGGCCATCCGCAGCCTGTGCAGCCGCAGCGGAGGGTCGAACCGGCTGGACAGCACCAGCTGGGCGGTCTCAGCCGGCCAGCGCTCGACAAGATCGGTCATGCTCCGGCCGGCCGTGGCTGCCGCGGTATGGAAGTCGTCAACGACGATCACCGACCCGGCGGGCAGCCTGCCGGCGTCGTTCGCAATCGACGCGGTGACGTCCGCCGACATGACACCGTCCATCGCCAGCAGGCCGGCAGCATCGGCGCCGAACCACGGCGCCACCACCCGGGCGGCCTCGATGAAGCCGGCCCAGAAGCGGACCGGATCAGCGTCTGCCTCATCACAAGACAGCCAGGAAGTGAGGCCAGGTGGCCTGGCCGCCGCCCAGCTCGACAGCAGCACGCTCTTGCCCGCTCCGGCCGACCCCACGACAACGGTCAGGCGCTTGCCAGCCCCCGCCATCAGCCGGGCATGCAACACCGATCTTGTGACCAGCGTCGCGGGCAGCGTCGTCGGCCGGAACTTGGTCAGCGCGAAACGTGCGCCGCGCCGAGCCGCCGCGTCCTCTATCACAACACGTCGATCCGGTAATTTCCGCTGGTCCGAGAGAGACATCCGTAAGTGAATCCGTCATGGAATGTTGGGGCAAGTGACGAAGGTCACCGAGGGCGTGGCGATGGTCCCGTCTCACCCTCAGGCGGGTGATGACGCAGACCTCGCCCGGCGAGCATGCTGGCGGCACGCTGAACCAGCGGACTGCGAGGCGCAACCCCAGTGCGATCACACACATATGAGATCACTTTCACGGGCCAGGCAGGCACCACGCTGCGCGCGGAATTCGACGACTGCGAAGTCACCACAGGCTCAGGCACGACAACCCTCCGCGCACAGCTGCCAGATCAGGCCGCCCTCACCGGCCTGGTGCAGCGGATCACCGGCCTCGGGCTTGAACTGATCCACCTGCGGCTGCTGGCGCCGCCAGCCGAGCCATGAATGATCTCGTGCAGATCTGGGCGCGGGATCCGTTCGCTGGAGGGCTGTCCTGCGGCGGAGGGCGGCTGGCGCCTTCGCCGGCCGCCCGCGCTGGCCCGAGAGCGGCCGAGCGAACTGGTCGGCTGGGTGCGCGGCTGGCAGCACCGGGCAGCGTCAGGAGCACGAGACGACGCCTATCTCCTCTACCCGCGCTCACGCGGGGTCTCGGTGAAGCTCCGCGCGGGCGGAACACTTGACGTGAAGGTGTACCGCGGGAGCCCGGGAACCCTCGATGTGGCAGGACAGGCCCGCGGCCGCCTGGAGGTCTGGCAGAAGTGGGCCTTTCCCTTTGACCGCCCTAGCCAGGACAGCGGCCGCCCAGCTGGCTGGAGACCCGTCAGCAAAAAGCGGCTAATCAGCCGGTTCTCGCTGGGCAGCGGATGAATCTTGGCGCGCGGCACAGAGCTGGGGAAGGAGCCGGAGTGCGCGGTAGAAGTCACCGAGATCCGCACGCGCGGCGAGGCCTGGTGGTCCCTTGCGTTCGAAGCGACCGGCCCCGCCGGCCCGCTCCGGGGCGTACTTGAAGCCGCTGCCGCGCTCGTGTTCGCCGAGACCCTGCCGGGTGGCGTAGAACCCGGCGCGGCCAGTCGCCGCCTTCACCCATGCGCGGGTGATGCGCCTGCCGGTGTCCGGGCGGGAGACTTGCAGTTTCGGTGTCCTACCACGGTCGGGGGGTGGTGTCCATGTTCCGCTTGGTGCCCGGGCTGCAGGCGGTTACGTCCTACCGCCGTGAGTGGCTCGTCAAGGACCTGGTCGCGGGGATTGTGCTCACGACGCTGCTGGTGCCGCAAGGCATGGCGTATGCGGAGCTGGCGGGCTTGCCGCCGATCACCGGGCTATACACCTCGATCTTGTGCCTGGCCGGTTACGCGGTGTTCGGCCCGTCGCGGATCCTGGTGCTCGGCCCGGATTCTTCGCTGGGGCCGATGATCGCGGCGACAATCCTGCCGCTGCTCGCCGCCAACGGCGACGAGCAGCGGGCGGTCGCGCTGGCGTCACTGCTCGCGATCATGGTCGCGGCGATCATGATCGTGGCGGCGGTGGCGAAGCTCGGCTTCATCGCCGACCTGATCTCCAAGCCGACGATGATCGGCTACATGAACGGCCTGGCGCT
>JBEKIF010000142.1:0-7513 GCA_050011895.1 Streptosporangiaceae bacterium
GGGCAACGCCCAGGTGGGCTCGCGCAACCGCCGACAACCGTTGTGCATCTTTCCCGCCGGACCGCCGGATCGAGCTTCGGCGAGCAAGGTCATGGCTGTCGCCCTGCGTCCGATTCTGCCGATGTGAGCGAGCTCCGCCTGCGCATCCTTATGCACAGGTCAGCATCTCCATTCGTGATCAGCAATGCCATGAGATACACGTGGCGGATCACTAGTGCAGCACCGCGTAAGTCCTTGAGGGGTTCATCCGGGTTGCGCAGGGTGGTCGCTGGTGTCGGCGAGGTAGAGGGTGCAGGCGGTGTCGAGTGCCGTGCTGGGGTGGCCTGTCAGCCGCCCGTCTAGCAGGACGGATTCGGCGTAGCTGCCGGTGCTGGCCTGCCAGATCGCGAATGCCCACTCATCGGGGTCGCCGAGGTACTGGATGCGGCAGAGCGGGATCGTATCGTCGTCGTTCTCGCTGAGGTAGCCGGTCAGGTAGCCGTAGGAGCCGCGCCAGCGGATGGTGACCTCTTCCAGGACTGGCCAGCGCTGGGACGCGTGGTGGTCGACGGTGCCTTCGATGAGGTCTTTCAGGCGCCGGGGTGGCACGGGCATGGGGTCATTGTCGCTGGGTGCGGCGCGGCGCCGCCAGTTGTGATCTTTATGGGGGCATTGTCGGGCGATCGGTACTGATCACCCCGGAGGTGGGCATGGCGCGTGCCGCCAGCCAGGACATCGTGGTCCTGGGATCGCGTCGCAAGGCAAGGCTGGAGGCGATCGCGCGCCGGCCGTCCTCGCCGCAGTCGCTGGTGCGGCGCGCCCGGATCGTGCTGCTGGCCCACCAGGGCTGCGCGAACGCCCGGATCGCCGCGGAGCTGGGCTGCTCGGGGGGCACGGTGCGGACCTGGCGGCGCCGCTTCGTCCGCGACGGCATCCCGGCCCTGGCTGACCGGCCGCGCAGCGGCCGGCCTGAGGTGTACGGGCCGGACGTGCGGCTGGCCATCGTGGCCACCGCCACCTCCGCGCCGCCGGACGGCGAGCCGGCCTGGACGCACGACATGATCGCCGGCGAGCTGGCCGGCACCGGGATCTCCGCGAGCCAGGCGGGGCGGATACTGGCCGGGCTGAGAAGACCGGGATCCAGGCCAAGTACCGCCGCTACCCTGAGCAGCCCGCCCGGCCGGGCCGGGCGGCCCGCCGGGAATTCGAGTACGTCCGCAACGGCACCGTCTCCATCGTCGCCGCGCTGGAGGTAGCCACCGGGCAGGTCGTCGCCGAGCCGATCGCCCGCAACGACTCGGCGACCTTCACCGGCTTCCTGCACCGCCTAGATCAGTGCATCGACCCGCGCCTGACCATTCACCTGGTCATGGACAACGGGTCGTCCCATACCTCCCGCGCCACCCGAGCCTGGATCGCCGCGCACCCGCGGATCACGGTCACCCACACCCCGAAGCATGCTTCCTGGCTGGACATGGCCGAGCTGTGGTTCTCCGCCCTGACCCGCGGCCTGCTGCGCCGCGGCGAGTTCACCTCCCGCGCCGGCCTCGCCGCTAAGATCACCGACTTCGCGATCCGCTACAACCGCACCGCCCGGCCTTACACCTGGACCTACGACGCCCGCGCCGACCACGCCCGCCATCTCGCCCGCCACGCCCGGCACAGCGACTCCGCAGCCACCCGGCCCACCCCACAAAGCGGCCTCCCGATGGCCGCGTAACCCCGCCCAGGCCAGCAGCCCAACCCGTCAAGGATTAATGCGGCGCTGCACTAGTAACCCCCCCATGAGTGGGCCAGATTGCCGAGTATGCACTGGATGTCGAAGGCGAGTCTCGCGCAGCCGACTGGCGCAGAACGGCCAGTTCTGGTGCCGTTCCTTGCGCCGTCCGCCAGATAGCCCGCAGGCAACAGGCGCGAGCATTCCCCGAGCCAGCGGCTCGATTCTGACGGGAGCGAGACACTTGGTACGCGATGAATCGGCGCGATCATCGGCTCCGGTTCAGGATGCGGTAGCGGTCATATCGTCGCTCGACGAGTTCCCTGACATCAGCGGAACCTCACCTCCAGCCGCGACGTCCTCATTGCCGAGGGCGGCTGCGACGCCGCGATCCAGCCAGTCGCTGGCCACGAATACGCCAATCTCGCCATCCTCCCGCTTGAGACACCAAGCGCCCGGCCGCCGAGTGGGCCCATCCCCTCAAGCCGCGGTGTTCGGGATGGTCACGTCTGTCAGCCCCGTCGTTACGGGGCCTCCTAAAGCTTGCGAAGCGGTGCGGCTGACTTGCTCGCACGGCGCCGCGGCTTCAGCTGTTACGCGGCAGCTCGACCAGCCACAATATCCGCCGCGCGCCGGTTTACGGAGAAGCATCGCGTTCGATCTCTCAGCCGACCGGCTGGATGAACCGGTATCGGTCTTGCTGGTGCGGCTTCTGCTGGGGTTCGGGTTGTGCTCGCGACTGACGTCGGGAGCGACGTCGGCGCTGGCGTCACTGGCGGGTATCGCGTCACTCAAGCAGGCAAAGGCCCGGAACGGGGGCACAATGAGCGGATGGGGTTTCCCTCTGGCGCGGTGACGTTGCTGTTCACCGATGTCGAGGGCGGCATCGGGCTGTGGGAGGCCGATCGCGAGGCGATGGCTGAGGCGTCGGCCCGCCATGACCGCATGGTCCGCGAGCAAATCGAGGGTGCGGGCGGTCGGGTCTTCAAGACGGTCGGCGAGGCGTTTCGTGCGGTGTTCGCTGATCCGGCCGCCGCGCTGGCGTGCGCGGTGGCCATCCAGCGGGCTGTCAGCGCTGAAGCGTGGCCGCCTGGGTTGCCTGTCCGGGTGCGGATGGCGTTGCATTCGGGCGCCTGCACGAAGCGCGACGGTGATTATCTCGGTCCGGTGGTGAACCGGGCCGCCCGGCTCCTGGCGGCCGGGCATGGCGGTCAGGTCCTGGTGTCCGGGGCGGCGTTTGAGCTGCTGGCCGGGCGGCTGTCCGGCGGGATCGGGCTGGCGGATCTGGGCCAGCACCGCCTGCAGGACCTGGGCCGCTCTGAGCAGGTGTTCCAGGTGACCGGGCCTGGCCTGGCCGGGGGGTTCGGCCCGCTGCGGTCGCTGGATGACCCGGCGCTGCGCCATAACCTGCCGGCGCAGGCGACTAGTTTCGTGGGCCGGGCCGGCGAGCTGGCTGAGCTGCGGTCGCTGGTGGCCGGGGGGTGTCGGCTGGTCACGGTCACCGGGCCGGGCGGGATCGGCAAGTCCCGGCTGGCGCTGCAGGTGGCGGCCCAGGTACTGGATGGCTCTGGTGACGGAGTGTGGCTGGTCGAGCTGGCGCCGGTGGCCGACCCCGAGCTGGTCGCGCGCACCGTGGCCGCCGTGCTCGGTGTCGGCGAGGAGCCGGGACGGCCCATGCTGGATACCCTGGTCGACGCGGTCGGCGACCGGCACCTGCTGGTCGTCCTCGACAACGCCGAGCACGTGCTTGGCGCGGCCGCCAAGCTGGCCGACGCCATGATACGGTCCTGCCCGCGGACGTGCCTGCTGGTTACCAGCCGGGAGCCGCTGGGCATCAGCGGGGAGCATGTCTTCCGGGTTCTCCCGCTGGCTGTCCCGCCCGCCGGTCTCGCCGACCCCGCGCGGCTGGCCGCTTTCGAGTCGGTGCAGCTGTTCGCCGAGCACGCCGCGATGCACCGGCAGGGCTTCGCCCTTGATGATGCCAATGCCGCGGCGGTGGCGGCGGTCTGCGTGCGCCTGGACGGGATCCCGCTGGCCATCGAGCTCGCCGCGGCGCGGCTGGGCTCGCTGTCTGTATCGGAGGTCGGCGCCCGGCTTGATCAGCGGTTCCGGCTGCTGACCGGGGGGAGCCGGACCGCTCTGCCCCGCCATCAGACCCTCCGCGCCCTCATGGACTGGTCCTATGACCTGCTCACCCCCGCGGAACAGATCGTGCTGGACCGGCTGTCGGTGTTCGCCGGGGGCTGGACCTTAGACGCCGCCGAAGCGGTCGCCGGCGCAGGCGATACCGGGGAATGGCAGGTGCTGGACCATCTGGCTGCCCTGGTCGGCAAGAGCCTGGTCCAGGCCGAAGAGATCGATGGTTCGACCCGGTACCGGCTGCTGGAGACGGTCCGCCAGTACGCCGCCGAGCACATCGCCCGGCGAGCCGGCTCCGAGCGGGATGAAACCCGCGCCGCCCACCGCGATCACTACCTGGCTCTGGTCGAGACCGCCGGCACGCACCTGCGCGGCCCGCAAGAGACTGTCTGGCTGGACCGGCTGGAGGTCGAGTTCGACAACATCCGTGCCGCACTGGCGTTCAGCGTCGCCGATCCTGACCGTGCCGAGCCCGGCCTGCGGCTGGCGGCGGGGCTGCGCTGGTTCTGCTACATGCGCGGTCATGGCAGCGAGGTCCTCGAGGCGCTCAGCATCCTGCTTGAGCGGCCCGACGCCCGCTTGCCCACCCAGGCCCGGGCGCTAGCCCTCACCGTGAGCTGCCACCTGCTCGATCGCTTCGGCGACGACTCGACGGTCCCCTCAATGCTCGGCGAGGTCTTCACGATCGCCCGTGGCCTCGCCGATGACGCCGTCACCGCTGACGCGCTCTCTCAGCTGTGCTGGTTCCGGTTCTTGCATGGCGACCTGCCTGCCGCGCTGGCTCAGATCGACGAGGCGGTCGGGCTGGCCCGGGCAACCGGAGATCCCCGGCTGATCGCTTACGTTCTCTCCCGTCGCGCGGTGTTCGAAGGCGAAGCGGGCGATGTGGACGCCGTATTCGCTGACAACCAGGAATCCCTGACCCTGTCGCGGGCGGCCGGAGACAACTTCCGGCTCGTCATCACGCTAAGCAACCTCGGCGTCTACGAGCTCGCCGCGGGTGAGCTTCGAGCGGGCCGAGCGCACCTGCAGGAGGCGAGCATGCTCGCGGACGACCTTGGCTACCAGCACCTGTCAGCCGGCATTCGGGAAAACCTGGGTTTCGGCGACCTGCTCGACGCCGATCCGCACCACGCCCGCCGCGTCTTCAACGAAAGCCTGGACACCGCCCGGATCACCGGTGTCAAGCCGTATGTTCACGGCGCTCTCCTGGGCCTGGCCCTGGTGGCCGGCGCCGACGGCGACCCCGCCTTCGCCGCCACCCTGCACGGTGCCGCCGACGAGCAGTACGAGCAGGCCGGACGGGCGTTCGAGGCCCTCGAAGCGGGACTGCGCGACCGCGACCATGCGCAGCTGCGGGCCAGGCTGGGCGATGCCGCCTTCGAGGCCGCCTACACCCGCGGCCGCACGCTCAGCCAGGCCGACGCCATCACCCTGGCCACCGCAGCAGCCGGGGCCGATCCCGGGGCTGCGCCCGCCGGCACCGTTCCCGCCCCCGGCGAGGCGACGGCGGACGGTTCAGCTGTTCTGCTGTCGGAACGAGAGCGGGAGATCGTGGCGCTGCTGGCCGGAGGGGCGACCGACGCCCAGATCGCCGCCCGGCTGTTCCTGTCGGTCAACACGGTCAGATCGCACCTGGAGCGGATCCGGGAGAAGACCGGCGCACGCCGCCGGCCAGAACTGGTCCGCTACGCCATTCAGGCCGGCATCGACCCGGCCGCCCCCTCCACCTGAGAACCGGCCCCTCCCGGCCCGGCGTGACCGGCGTCCGGGTCGTGAATGGGGCCGTTCGGCCCACACCTGGCGCGCTCGACGGGGCCGCCCGGCCCCTGCCATCAAGCTCCGGCCGGGCTCACGCTGGGGCTACTGCTCCGCCACCTGGGCGGGACCGCGAGCCAAAGGGGCAAACATGGGATCGATGCGAAGGGGTTGGCGAGCGGTCGGGACGCTGGCCCTGATAACGACAACCCTCACAGGCGGCGCTGTCCTAGGATTGGCGTCTGCCTCACAAGCAGCCTCAGCCAGGGCAACGGCTTCCGTGGCGGCAGCCACCACCCCGGTCACGGCGCCGGGCATCCTGGCACCCCCCGACGTGGTCGTAGGTGCCGCTGGAGGCTCGGTCAATCTCAACGTGACGCTCACCGCTCCCGGGACCAGCCCGGTGACGGTGTACTACGACACCCCGGCCGGCACGACCTCGTCGCGCACCGCCTGCTACGGCACCAGCTACGGCTACGTCGGCCAGGCCGGCACCTCGGGCTTCCAGGAGTTCACGCTGAACCTCTACAGCAACAGCGCGGACTCCACCATCGTCCGCGCCCAGACCCAGATCGACATCACCGGTGACGCCGCGGCCACCTCGACGCCCGGGCTGTATGTCCGTGACGCCGTGGTCGACAACAGCGCCGGCACCATCAACGTCCCGGTGCTTTTGGGCGGCCCCTCGGGCGCGGCCTCGGGTTCGCCGGTCAGCGTGCCCTACACCACCCACAACGGCTCGGCCGCGGCCGGGACGGACTACACCTCCACCAGCGGGACGCTCGTCTTCCCGGCCGGGGAGACCGCCGAGAACATCACCGTGCCGATCCTGCACCGATCCGGCCCGGCCCAGGCGCGGAGCTTCTCGGTCACCCTCGGCACCCCGACCCACGCCACCGTCGCCGACGGCACCGGCGTGGTCACCATCGAGGCCAGCGGCGCCACCCCGGTCAGCTCGCCGGGCATCCTGGCACCCCCCGACGTGGTCGTCGGTGCCACCGACGGCTACATCGACCTGCCGGTGACGCTCACCGCTCCCGGGACCAGCCCGGTGACGGTGTACTACGACACCCCGGCCGGCACGACCTCGTCGCGCACCGCCTGCTACGGCACCAGCTACGGCTACGTCGGCCAGGCCGGCACACGTTCTACCTGAACCTCTACAGCAACAGCCTTGACTCCACCATCGCCCGCGCCCAGACCACCATCACGGAGACGCCCTAGATCGCGGAACCCAGGCTCCCAAGACGGCCACGCCCGTGGCCGGAAATGACACGGCTGCACCTTCACGATGACAGCCACCAACGCCCACGGCACGGGACCGGCGGCAGTGCCCTGCAACCCGGTCACGCCGAGTTAATACGCTAACGGTCCGACCCGTCCCTCACCGTGCGGACGATGCACCCCAAACACAGGCCCCCCGCCGCGGCGGGGGGCCTGTCGTCGCTGGCCCAGGCGCAACGCTCCCAGCCAAAGTCAGCTGCGCGGCGGCGGCCATCCCTCCAACAGTAGATGGGCCGTCAGGCCGACCACTTCCAGTCGCTCGATTGGACATGCGCAGATCACCCCGCTCTGCACGCCGGTATCTGCGACCCGAGCGGCAGGAGCCACGCGCCAGTTAGGCGGCTCGGCGCGCGGTTACCAAGATCCTCTGCGCTGTGTGGCAGTCACGGTTACCCAGCCTCGCGGACGGCGGTCCCGGCCGTATGTTTATACATTGGCGCGCTTCAGCCGATCATCCTCATTTGCCGCATTTCGCGCGCCAGGGCAGGCATGACGCGCCCGTCTCGTGCCAGGTGCGGCATCGGCAAGCACCCGGGCGAGCGCCCGATCAAGACCCCGGCATCATTGCCGCGAGCTCGGCCAGCGTGGTCTGCGGATGGGCGGCGTAGACCGGGAGGACCCGGGCCAGGACGGCAG
>JBEKIF010000143.1:0-5959 GCA_050011895.1 Streptosporangiaceae bacterium
GCAGCGGCCGCTCGGGCTCATCAGGCAGCCGCTGGTATTCCGCCGGGTCAACAATCACCACGGCGTCCATGAAGTCGGACAGCGCGAGCTGCACCGGGGCTGGCATGCCGGCGAGCTGCTCGCGGGCCAGATCCTCCAGCTCCCATCTGAACAAGCTCAGACACCGAGCTGCGCGCGGAACTCCTCACGGGTAATCCGATGCTCAGGCCCAGGCGGCCCTTCAGCGACATACCGCTCCATCCGCGCCAGGAAGTCCCGCTGCCCGGCGGGGTCCCGCTGCCACTCGAGCGCCTCGATCCACCACCGCCGCACCGCGGAGGCCAGCACCGTCAGGTCGCCGGTCTCACGAGCCTGCGCGAACGCGGCATCCAGCTCGGTCTCATACTGCGCCAGCACCTCGGGAACGGCACTCGCCGCCAGCGCGGCCCTGATCGCCGCGGGCATCTCCGCCGGGCGGTCCGTTAGCGGAGGCTCATGGTGCTGCGCGGTCATGCAGGTCAGCATAGCCCGGACCGCTGACGGCCGGAGGACCGCGGAGGCAGCGTCGCATCGGTCGATCGCTGTGCATGACACTCTTCGAGGCCGCCTACCGGTCGGCCGCCACCCCGGCCCGACCGGCAGTGCTGCGTTGGCCGATCGATGCCTGTCCCGGAGCGCGCTGACGGAATGACCGGCTGCCAGATGGCTATTACGAGCTGGCCAGATGCTGCGCGGATCCGCTGGCGGGCGGGGACGCCAGCGGGGAGTTCGCAAGGGCCGCGGCGGAGGTTCTGACCCCGGCGGCCTCGTGACCTGACCCGAGCGAACTGTCCGTAAAAGACCTGCTCAGCGCCTATGGCCGAGTTCTGGCACTCCACAGCCGGCACAAGTCCACGACGGACGTGGACGCGATCAGCCCGGGTGTCGGCATCCCGTTCTATACACACAGCTGACCAGCCGCGCTCCGCTGACCAACCCCACTCCGCTGACCAGCCGCACTAGGCCAGAGTCTGCGAGCACCCGCATCTACGTGCGCCATCTCGGCCTGGACCGGCCACGGGTGCGCCGTGACAAACCACCCCGCCGCGCCCCCCGGGCCCTGGACGCCCGGCAGCAGAAGCGCTACCTGCGGGCCGCCGGGCGGCGGCCGCTGGCCCGTGACCGCGCGATCGGCCGGCTGCTGTCCTGCACCGGCCTGCGCGCCGGCGAACTCACCGCGCTCGGCACCGGCGACGTCGCCCTGTCCGCCCGCACGGTGCCGCCATCGCCGGCAAGATGCTGTTCATGGCCACCGCGATGGCTGCCGAGAAGGAACACGATCTGATCCGCGAGCGCACCCTCGACGGGCTGCGCGCCGCCGAGGCCCACGGCCGGCACGGCGGCCGCCCGGCCGCTGCCGATAACGACGTACTGACTGTCGCCCGCACCCGCCAGCCCCGCGGCGAGCCAGTCAGCGCCATCGCCCGGCACCTCAAGGTTGGCCGGTCGACGCTGTACCGGGCGCTACAACCGCACGACGCAGGGCCGCGTAGATACCCAGGTCAAGACCCACGGCCGAGTTTTGGAACCTCACAGGCCGCACCGGACCCTCGACCAGGAACCACCCGTCGGCAGGACCTTGTGCGTGCCGAAAACCTGTGCCACCTGGGTAGATGCGTCTTCTGCAAGTCGGCCGCGCAGTGCAGTGTCCGGCACATTGCTGGCGATGCTGGCGTGACCAGGCCGTGCGATGATCTTCGGCTTGTGGGCTTGAAGCTGACTTTTCTGATCGTGTCCCGTGCCGTGTCGCTGCTCGGGTTGTCACGGCGGGAAGCGTGGTGGAAGGACGCCGAGATCCTGATGCTGCGCCACCAGCTCGCCGTCGCGCAGCGCGAGCGGCCGCAGGCTCATGTCCGGCTGGCGTGGCCGGACCGGGCGTGGCTGGCGCTGCTGGCCTGGACGCTGCCCATCGAACGAATGGCGGCGATGCGGCTGATCGTCACTCCCGGCACGATCTTGCGCTGGCGCCGTGACATCGTCCGGTGCCGGTGGGCGCGCTTGTCACGCCGGGGCCGGTCCGGGCGCCCGGCCACGGAGCGGAAGGTCCGGTCGGTGGTGTTGCGGCTGGCCCGGGAGAACGAGTCCTGGGGGTACCGGCGGATCCACGGCGAGCTGGCCGGACTGGGTATAACGGTTGCTCCGTCGACGGTGTGGCAGATCCTTAAGAGCGCCGGGATTGACCCTGTGCGTGCCGAGACCCCTGTCCACAACGCTGACCAGCAGAGTTGCTGTCCCAGCGTCCGGCCGTGATGATCACCGTCATGTGCCTGCGGTTCGCGTTCCTCCTGATCACGCGGCTAGCAGCAGGCGTGCGGCTGTCCCGGCGCGGGGAAGCGTGGAAGACCGCAGAGATCTTGATGCTGCGCCACCATCTCACCGTCCTGCAACGCCATCAGCCGCGCCGCCCGAAGCTGACCTAGGGCGGACCGGGCCCTGCTCGCGACCCTGCTCAGCGTGATACCGAAAGCGCGTCGTCAGGAGCTGCGGTTGCTGGTCACTCCGGACACGATCCTGCGCTGGCACCGCGACATCGTCCGCCGCCGCTGGGCCGCCCGGTCCATGCGCGACAAGACCGGCCGCCCGGCGACTCGCCGGAGCATCAGGGCCCTGGTCCTTCGGCTGGCCCGCGAGAACCCCAGCTGGGGGGTACCGCCGGATCCACGGCGAGCTGGCCGGCCTGTGAGGTTCCAGAACTCAGCCACCGATCCTGACCTGGGCTTCTACATGGCTCGCTCGTACTCGTTGAGCGAGGCCGCCGAGGACGGTCGGCGGGCCGGCCTGGCTGGCTCGGGTAAGTCCACTTGCGCTGGATAAGGCGTCGGTGCCAGGCGAGCAGCGTGCCTGTGGGTGCCGGAAATCGTGGCACCCGCACCTGACCTGGGATTCCTGCACCGGACTGATCTGGGCGAACGGCACCGGGCCAACCTCGACTCCGGCACGATCAGCTCTCGTGACCTTCCGCCTGCTTTACCTGATCTTCGTCCGGCTGTGCGGCTGGCTGGCCGCTTGGGCCCATCGTCATCTGCACCCCGAATATGTCTCCGGCTGTTCCCCAGACCGTCTTCAGTTCGAGCACGGCTGTCGATGAAACGTAGTCGGACTTGCTGCGGGCCGTTATTCCAGCCGCCTACGTCCGGGCTCAGAAATGGACCCGCGATGCCGCCGGCATCTGCGGTGGAGAAGAACTGAGCTGCGTGAGTCAGCCCGGGTGGGATGGCCACTGTCCTGTTGGGACCTGACGCGGGGCACCCGGCGGCGACCACTCGCGCGGCAGGCCGCGGGCAGGTCAGCCTGCTGGCGGCAGCCGGCCGCGGCGCGGACGCCTGCGGGCCAGTGCCGGTCTGGCCAGCGCCCAGGCCAGCGCGGCCGCTGTGGTCACGCTGATGGCGCCCTCGGGCCATCCGCCCAGCCGGTCGGCGAGGGTCAGGTCCGTGCGCAACGGCACCCGCGCGTCGAGTTCGGCGCGGCGCCAGATCCCGCTGCGGGCGATCAGGGATCCACCTGGCGAGATGATCGCGCTCTGTCCCGTCGTGGAGACGTAGGCCACGGCGCGGTCACTTTCGATCGCGCGGATCTGCGCCATCGCTACCTGCTGTTGCGTCTCGCCCAGCTGGCCGTCCAGCTCGAAGTCCGCGTCATTGGACTGCACCGCGAGCAGGTTCGCCCCGGCGGTCACCTCTGACCTCACCAGGCCGTCGAACCCGACCTCGTAGCAGATCACGTCGCCGAGCCTGATCTTCCCGATGCGGAACACAACGGCCTTGTGGCCGGGGGTGAAGTTAACTGGCTGCAGCGCGGTCAGCGACGTGATGTGCGACAGCAGGCCGCGGAACGGGATGTACTCGCCGAACGGGACGAGCTGGCGCTTGACGTAGACGGCGATGGGGCCGCGGCCCGGTAGCCACAGCTGGCCCGCGTTGCGCCGCGGGCTGTGCAGCACGGCGCCAACCAGCACCGGCCGGCCGATAGCGTTGACGGCGCCCCGGATCGTGGCGTAGATGGCCGGGTTAAGGCTGGGGTCCAGGTCGGCGGAGTTCTCCGGCCAGATCACCACGTCAGGCGCCGGCCGGGAACCCGCCCTGACCTCGGCGGCTAGTTCCTGCGTGGCCTCGGCGTGATACTGCGTGACCCTAGCGGCGCGCCACAGGTCAGGCAGGTTCCGCGCGTGCGGCACATCCCCCTGGATCGCGGCGACGGTGACATCAGGGCCACCGGGAATGCCCTGGTCTACCGGAAGCAGGCGGCCAGCCAGCGCCAGCCCCGCGGCGCCGGCGAAGGCCAGCGCCGGCAGAGCGCGGCCGCGCAGTCCCAGCGGCCGTTGCTGGCGCCGCAGTGCCATCCGCTGCTCCGGCCGCTGCGCCGCCCCGAGCAGCAGCCAGGCCAGGCAGGCGCTGGCCAGGGCCAGCAGGAACGTCAGCAGCGGGGCGCCCCCGATCGCGGCCCAGCGCGCTGCAGGTGCGCTGGCCTGGCTCATCGCCAGCCTGCCCCAGGGAAACGCGTACGGCCATCGGTCCCGCACCGCCTCGGCGGCCACCCACCAGCCCGCCACCGCTACCGGCCACGCCCGCAGCCGCAGCAGCAGCCGCTGGCCCACAGCGAGCACCGCGAAACTCACCACCTGGGCCACCGCGAGGGCCGCCCAGACATACCAGGCGACGTTGACAAGCCAGGAAGTAAGCGGAACGAAAAAAGCGGCGCCGAACACGAGCCCCACGACGAGGCTAGCCCGCACGCTTCTGCGCCACAGCGCCACCGTGAGCAGTGCCGGCCCGGCGATAGCCAGCGGCCAGACGCCCGCAGGCGGGAAAGCGGCCGCGAGGGCAATGCCGCCCGCCAGCGCCACAGGTACAGCCCAGCGCAACGCCAGGCCGCCGCGCGCCGACCCTGGCCGCGAGCCGCCCGCCCGCTCCGCCGCAGCCGCCGGGACCGAAGCGGTACCGCCCGGGCCGGCGGCTCTGCCACCTGCCCGGCCACCGCCACCGGTCAGCCACACAGCCCCCCCCGCACCGTTCCGCAATCTGGGTTGGTCTTGCGAGCGTAACCGCGATCCGGGCCGATGCCAGCAGCGAAATCGGCCAGGAACCGCCCCTGCAGGCCGGTGCTACCGTGACGGCCGCCGAGGCGGCAGTTCCCGCGCGCGCAAGCCGCAGCGATGCTTGCCGCCAACCGGCGACGCGACCGGCTTGGCGGCCTCCTCCATGAGTGTTCGCCGGTCGCATCAGGTGAAGGAATTGTCGGGTAGCCGGGGGCATCTCAGTAATAAATATCCCCAGGGTTCTCTGAGGTCCCTTCAGCCTCTCTAGCCCCCGGACCAGGGGGTTCTTCCTGCAGTCGGGCTGGTGCTGTCTTCTGAAGTGATTTCGGGTTTTCCGAGGGTCTATCGTCTCCAGTGATGATCTTGCTGGATCGGTGAAGGCGGGGAGGCCCTGGTGAGTCTGGCGGTCGTGCGGGATCTGCGTGAGGTGCGTTCCAGGGCGACGCCGAAGGGCCACAAATCCTTCATCTTCCACGCAGCACCGCATCAAACGAGATCCCCTACCTATCAACCTCGCTCTCTGCGCTCGTGGCGCACTGGGGTGCCAGAACTCGGCCACCATCTTTGACCAGAGCTTTTACGCAGCCCGCTGGTGTTGGTTGATGAGGCCGCCGCGTACGGCCGGGGCTTGATCCGCTCCCGCGAGAGGCGGCGACGGGATGGCCGGAGCGGGGCCGGGTGCAGCCGCCGGCTGCGATGGGGTCGCCGTCGGTTGTCGTGCCGGGCAGGTGCGCCCGGCGCATCGGTGCAGTTCACAGGCCAGGCCGACTTCTGGCACCCCACAAGACCCGAGGTTCCGCGCAGCCGCAAGGGCTCCGCGGACAGCGTGGCGCATGCACGTTCGGGCCGCCGCGACGCCCTACGGAACGCAAAGAGCCACCCGGCGGGCTGCCTCTTCGTTACCCG
>JBEKIF010000144.1:0-5831 GCA_050011895.1 Streptosporangiaceae bacterium
GCCTCGATCGCCTCCTCGATCTGGTCCGGTGCGGCCCCGGTTCCCCACCGGAACGCGGCGGCCTCCTTGGCCGCCCGGGCTGACTCGCGTCGCAGCAGGTCAAGCGCCTTGCGGCGGGCGACCACCGCCAGCCAGGCCCGCGGGTTGTCAGGGATCCCCGTTCTGGGCCAGGCATCCAGGGCGGTGATCGTGGCCTCGGAGAGCGCGTCCTCGGCTACGGCCAGGTCGCCGATGGTCCTGGCCAGCGTCGCCAGCACCCTGGGACCTTCGCCCTTCAGCACCTCGGCCAGAGTGCCGGTGGCGTCCATACCAGGCCTAGGCGTGGGCCGGCGCTACCGGGCGAAGCTCGATCTTCCCCCGCCAGGCAGCCGGGATCTGCGCCGCCCACGCGATGGCCTCGTCCAGGTCGGCCGCCTCCAGCAGGAAGTACCCGGCCAAGACCTCCTTCGCCTCAGCGTAAGGACCGTCGGTCACCAGGACGTCGCCGCCCTTGCCGCCCGAGACGGTGATGGTGGTCGACATGGTCACCGGGTGTAGGGCTTCACCGCCGCGCATGACCCCGGCCTCGGTAGCCCGCCGGGCGAACTCCGTGTACTCGGGGGTGAACTCCATATCCGGCACCGAGTCCCAGTGGTGGTCCCGGTCGTAGTAGCACAAGGCCACATACAGCGTCATCGTCAAGGCTCCTTCCGTTCAGCCCACCATGCCGTACCGTCTTACCTGGGCGATCACGACTGCGACAACCGCTGCCACGGCCCTGGAACCCGTTTGGATCCGGGTACGGGGCGGCTCCCCCGGAAGGGAGGCGCCCCGTACCCGGAAGACTGCGCCTTACCTGGCGGGGCTGTTGTGGTAGGAGGCGATGCGCCAGCCGCCGTCGCGCCTGACCAGCACCCAGGTCGCGCGCACCAGTCGCTCGCTCGCGACAGCGTCCTGCCCAGGGAAGATGATCCCGTCCTCGCTGACCACGATGGCCGTGTCGCCGGTAAGAAAGCGGACGTTCACCGGGCGGGTGGCCACCCGCGACCCGTTGAGCGGGCCCGCGAACGCCGCGGCTACATTGGTGCGGATCTCCTCACGGTCCTTCTCGTAGACGCCGGGCTGGATCACGCTGGCGTCCTCGGTATAGTCGGCCACGAACGTTTCGGCGTCGCCGGCTTCCCACGCCCGGTACAAGCGCGCTAGCACGTCAAGAACGGCCTGCCGGTCGGCGTCGGACCCTGCCGTGGCGGTCTTGCTGGTCATCGGTCTCCTCGTCTCTCTCCGCGTGGTGGCGAGCGCCACCCGGGGGAAGGACGGACGGGCCCGCCCGGAGAGGACACCCCCGCGGCGCGAAGCCGGAAAAAATTTGAACCACTATTACCGCGCCGAGGCTTGATCAGACACCAGCCGGGGCCGGCCCGCCAATGTCGCAGCTGTTCGCCGAGTTCGGTGTGCCAGCGGGCGGGCCGCCGCCCCTCCTGCTCGGTACAGATCGCCGGGATGAGCCCTACGTCGCCCAGGCAGCTGAGCACCCCGTACGGGGTGCCCGGCGAGCTCCCTGCCTACTCGGTCCTCTCTCAAGGTCCGGCTTCCCGCAGGACCTGATGCCCGTACATCTGCCGCCGGCTGAGCATTCCGAGCACGAGGGCCCAGGCGGGCGAGATCGAAAGCACACGATCACCCAATATGGGTATTCCGTGCCGCGCTGCCACGGTTCGCGGCGTTCGGTGTGAGGCTCGGCCGGGCCTCACCAGCCGGGCAAGTTGCCCGGCGGTGACCTCGATACCCTCCCAGCTGTGCTGGGTGAACCAGCCGGCCGTGCCGATGTGGGGCACTAGTTCTGCTCACGCTCACCGCTTACCCGGCGGGCGTCTACGACTCGCCCAGCCGCGACGGATCGCCCGCCGCCGACCTGCCCGCCGGCCTGGCCGCCTTCATGGCCGACGCTCAGGTCCCGTGGAGCGTCGGCGCGCTGGGCGGCGCGGTGACCGATCCAGCATGGCGGGCCAAGCCCAGCTGGTATCTGGTCGCCACCGAGGACCGGATGATCCCGCCACCGGCGCAGCCGGCCCCATTCTGGGACTATCAACACAAGCGGCAAGCGATTGCTCGCCCGGCAATTCAGCAAGCCGGACAAGGATGCACTCAATTCGGCATCACCCGGCGTCCGTACGCACACAGATCCGCCACTTCGGGCGCGGCGCAACCGGCCATGGGACCGATCAGGATGCAGCACATAGCGGCGGCTCGGCGAGCGTTATCCCTGACCTTCTTCGTCGCTCAGCGTAAGGCCGAAGATCCAGTAGTCGAGGTCGAGATCCCCGACTGAGCGGTACGACCACCCGCGCCGGAAGCCACAGTGGATCACTGGATGAAGTCCGGCCTGCCGCAGCGCACGACGGCGACGTGGCACCTCGCTTCCGTTTTGGCGCGCCGTATGCGGCTATGACAGTGCGTTGGCCGGGCCGCCTGAGCGACGGTGCGGGCCATCGCGTGATGGCGTGGGCGGCGCAGAAGTAGCGTTACGCCCGTATACGCATCGAAGGCTGTGCATTCGGTTCATCGGGCCCTTTATCGTTGGTCTATGCCTCACTCCGTATCGGTTCCCGAGAAGACGCTGGAGCACTGGTCCAGCCAGTACATAACGTACCGATACCGTTCCCAAGGTCGCGCTGTGGTGGCCCGCCAGAGGAGAAGACATCGACTTCGGCTGGCTGCCAGATAGGCCAGGGAAGGCCGTACAGTTAGAACTGAAGACCACTACGGTCGTCGGTGACGGCATCCACGATGTGATGATCGATCTCGGCCAACTTTGGCAATACCGTCAACGGCCACTGGGGCATCAGCCTTTCTGTGCCTTTCCCAGGCCGGACTCTGACTGTGTACGCACTGAATGAGCCAACTCGGGTTTGACAATTGCGTGTCCACCCGCCGGTCTGACGACGCTATCGGCTGCTGCTTGGATCGGCCGCTCTGTGGGGTCTGCGACCCGATCGCGAGCAAACGGGGGAATCGTGAGTACCTGGCGAGTGGCGTGCCGTGCTGAGGCGCCTGAGCCGGCCGGTGGCGACTCTTGCGCGGGCTCAGTGCGGGGCCGACAATGGGGCATCCCGTGGTGCGTCTCATGGGTCACCGGTGGGGAGAAGACCCATGATTCATCACAGCCCGCTGCCTGATGTGGAGATCCCTGATCTCCCGCTGACCGAGTATGTCCTGGCGGGTGGCGTGGGCCAGCCGGGCAAGCCCGCGCTGATCGACGGTGCTTCCGGGCGGGTGATGACCTACGGCGAGCTGGACGACGCGATCCGGTCGCTGGCCGGCGGGCTGGCGGCAGCCGGTTTCGGCCGGGGTGATGTGCTGGCCCTGATGGCCCCGAACTGCCCGGAGTACGCGGTGGTGTTCCACGGGGCCGCGATGGCCGGCGGGGCCGTCACGACGATCAACCCGGCCTACACCCAGGCTGAGGTGCATCACCAGCTCGCTGATTCCGGCGCCCGGATCCTGGTGACGGTCGCGCCGCTGGCCGCCATGGCCGTCCGCGCCTGCGAGGGGACGGCGGTCACCGAGGTCTACCTGCTCGGCGAGACCAGCGAGGCCGACGGGACCATGGCGGTCAGGGCGCTGAGCGCGCTGGCGGGGGCGCCGCTGGCCGCGCATGTCTTAGTTAGCCCCGACGACGTGGTGGCTCTGCCGTACTCGTCAGGCACCACCGGGCTGGCCAAGGGCGTAATGCTTACCCACAAGAACCTGGTGGCCAACGTCGCCCAGACACTAGGGGCGGTGCCGTCGGCGCCCGATGAGCGGCTCATGGCCGTTCTGCCGTTCTTCCACATCTACGGGATGCAGTGCATGATGAACTGCGGCCTGCGGGCGGGCGCGACGGTAGTTACGCTGCCGCGGTTCGACCTGGAGCAATTCCTGCGCGCTCACCAGGACTACCGGATTACCCGGTCGTTCGTGGCGCCGCCCATCGTGCTGGCACTGGCCAGGCACCCGCTGGTGGATACCTTCGACCTCAGTCAGCTGCGGTTGGTGAGTTCCGGCGCCGCCCCGCTGAAGGCGGAGCTAGCCGCCGAGTGCAGCAAGCGCCTGGGCTGCGAGGTCACCCAGGGTTACGGGATGACGGAGTTGTCGCCGGTATCGCACCTGACCCCGCCCGGCTCGTTCAAGCCTGGATCGGTGGGGGTCACCGCGCCGTGCACGCAGACCCGGATCGTCCATCCCGTGACGGGGGCGGACCTCGCTGCCGGCGAGGAGGGAGAGGTCTGGGTGCGCGGGCCGCAGGTGATGACGGGCTACCTGAACAACCCCCAGGCCACGGCGGCGACCGTCGACGCGGACCGGTGGCTGCACACCGGGGACCTCGGCTACATTGACGCGGACGGCCACCTGTACGTGGTCGACCGGCTGAAGGAGCTCATCAAGTACAAGGGGTTCCAGGTGCCCCCCGCCGAGCTGGAGGCGGTCCTGCTCCGCCATCCCGATGTGGCCGATGCCGCCGTGATCGGCCTGCCGGATGACGAGGCTGGCGAGATCCCGGCCGGGTACGTCGTCCTGCGGTCCGGGGCCGCCGCCTCCGCGGCCTCCAAGGAGAAGATCATGCGGTTCGTCGCGGGCGAGGTGGCGCCCTATAAGCAGATCCGGCAGCTCGAGGTGATCGACGCGATCCCCAAGTCAGCGGCCGGCAAGGTCCTGCGCCGGGTGCTCCGCGATTCCGCCAGGACCTGATCGGCTATTGCCCGACGACGTCTTCACCATCCGCGCATACGGAACACCGGGCCACAGGTCCGGGGCGCCAGTCGCGGGCCGCGGCCGGGGCTACCGGCTATCCCGTTTCGCCTGGCGGCGGGCACCCATGGCAAGGGCGCCCGCGCGCTGCTTCTCAGTCCTGGGCGAGCGGACGGTACGAGCGGCAGCAGCTGCTGCTCCGGCGGCGGCGCCCATCCGGCTCGCGCTGGGCGCTGCGGCGTGCCCACCGGGCCCGCGGCTCTGCTTGGCGGCCCGGGCTGCCGCAACGCCGCTCTGCCCGCAGCTCCGCCGCCGCCTGCCGGGCCAGGACCGCGACCCGGCGGCTCACCCGGGACAAGGCCTCCTCGAACGTCTCGGCCCTCATCCGAGGCCGTGTGTTCTCCGGCCACGCCTTGTCGCGCCCGCCCTTACCGGTCACGGCGGCGCTGGCGCCCGGCAGTACTGGCTGACGTATTTGTTGCGGGCGCGCCTGATCCGGGCTTCCAGCTCGATAGCCGCGTCCTCGTCAAGCGCGGCGAGCTGGTAGGACCGCGAGCAAAGACGCATTCATCGGCCTTCCCCGATTCCGCCGGAAGGGCTCCCGGCATGTCTTCCCGGGCCGGGCCGGGCGGCCGAACCTGTCATTCCTGGTAGTACCTCATGGCCGGTGTCTGCTGCATGCCAGCAAGGCCAGTCATCCACGAGCACTCGCGGTCACCGCATCGATATCCGGCATCCGGAGACGGCTGCGATCGAATGGGCCGTGAGCCGGTATCGCACCGAAGGGATCGCATACTGCACCCTTGCACGAGGGGCAGGCCCTGGTAGTCACGGCCCATGCACCAAGATCATATAGCCGGGTGTTCAGGACCAGCTGAGTCGCCTGCAGTGCGAGAATGCCGCCAGCGAACTACTACCTGGGTCAGATGAGTGAGTCCGGGTCGCGAGCTGGACCGCATGCTTATGCAAGATCACTGGCGCGTCTTCAACTGATCTGGGCTATCGGTCCACGGACTGGGCCCGGAGAACCTTGCTCGGGTGAGTCCAGACAGGCTGCTCAGAACAGTCAGGGTTCGAGGTCGGCCACTCCTCGGCCGCTGAGCACGTCGAACGGCACCGAA
>JBEKIF010000145.1:0-5710 GCA_050011895.1 Streptosporangiaceae bacterium
GTGACCCTCGCTGTGATACGCCCCGGGGGGAACATCCCGATGCCGTAAAAGTCGACCAGCAGATCCAGCTTGCCGGCGCTTGCCCCGAGCTCGGCCTTGAAGGCGGACTCGTCGTCGGCATTGATGGCACGGTAGTAGCTGCTGAACTCGTCCTCGACTGTCTTGTAAAGCGTGGTGAGCGCTTCGTCCGAAGCATTGCAGTAGCTCCGGTAGACCGTGCTCGCAGCTGCCTGTGCGGCGGCCGCTTTCGCGTGACCTGCCCGGGCCAGGCGAACTCGTGTCCATCGTTCTTGAGCGATGGTCAGGAAGCTCCGGGCTGCAGCGGTGGCGCTCTGGTCCGGCTTTGCCTGCAGGGCTGCGAGTAGCGCCGCGATGTCAGTCAAGATCCCGGCCGGCATGGCGAGGGGGTCACGGGCAAGGCGGTCTGCCTGAGTGGCGGCGCCGTCTACGGAGACGAGCTGGCCTTCGAGAGTGATCAGGTCGTCTGACCAGGCTTGCAGGCGGTGCGGCAGCTCGTCTCCCCCATGGGGGTTGCATGTGGCTGAGCGGTGCGGATCAGTTGCCGGACCGTCTGCAGTTCGCGCACGACCGACTGTGCGGTGGTCTGGATGCGACGTTGCAGCTCGGCGGCAGCGTCAGACCGCGCGATTTTGTCGGCGAGGTGCACCCGCAGGGCGCCCATGTCGTCCCACTGCTTATCGCACAGGGGGCAGACGGCTTCTGAGACGAGCTGCAACCCAGCGGGCACTGTTGCATTGAGCCGCTACATGATCATGGCGCCGCAAATCTTCCTGTCAGGTGTAGGCACGAAGCCCGTCAGGCAAGCTGAATCGGGCATCTGGTGGCCGTGGAGCACCCGCCGACGATAGATCTTCCTGTCCAATGATCATGGGATCGCTTAATGCAACAGTGCCTTTCCATGTCCTTCGAGGCGCCGCTGCGCCCAAGCAGGGTTAGCCATCCGAACAACCGGATCATGAGCAGGTAGGCGAGGCGGAAGAGCACGAGTGCCGAGGCTAGAAGCTCAGGTCAGATGCTCTGTACGAGTTCTGGCACGCCACAGGCTGAGTGAGACGCCGTTGTACTCGGTCTATGACCAGCCTTACACCGTGTCCGTGCACGCCCAAGTTCGGCCGGTCCTGCACGCCCTGGCCAGCAAGCTCCCGGCCGTAGCCGCGCACCTGGACGCCGCCCCGGGCCTGGCCTGCCGCCATTCCGGTAAAGCCGTGGCGCCCGTCAGCGCGCCTCACAGGGCGGTAACGGTTCTGCCCGCGCAGCGCGGCCGGACACTGCCGCGGCTACAGCAGGTCGATCCGGAGGATCTCGGCCGACGTGCCGACGATGAGCCGGTCGGCCGCGAAGGCGACGGCCTCGGCGCTGTGCTGCATGTCGATCCGGAGGATAGCGTTGCCTCCTACCTGCAAGTCCCAGATCCGTACCGTCCGGTCCTCCCCGGCGGACGCAATGACCGGCCGGCCGTGATGACTGCCCAGCGCGACGGCCTTTACCCTGCCCTGGTGGCCGGCAAGAGGCGGCAGAACCGGTGCGCCGACCTTCAGGCTTCGCACGTGTACCAGCTCGTCCTCGCCGGCGGAGACGAGGACCGAGTGACCGTCCCGGTCGCCGATCGCCGCGGCGAACACGGCGCTGCGATAACCATCGCCACCGGGCCTGTGCGTCGGCTCGCCGGTATCAAGGTCCCACACCCGCAGCGCTCCGCCGTCGTACCCGGTGGCGACGATAACCGGCTGGCTGGCCTGCTCCCGCTGCCCGAACAGTGCCAGCTGCACCGGAACTCCGGTCCGGAAGCCGGCTGCCACGGCGAATACCGGGCTGTCACTGGCGAGGGGATTGAGCGCAGGCCTGCCGGTTTCGAGATCCCATACCCGGACAGTCCTGTCATCGCTGCCGGAGACCAGGACCGGCTGGCCGTGCCGGACGCCGGCGGCAAGCGCGCGCACGGCACCGTCGTGACCGGTCAGCGGGCCGAGTACCAGCTCACCCGAGTCGAGGTCCCATACCCGGATCGTGTTGTCGTATCCGCCGGAGGCGATGACCGGCCTGCCGTGGCGGGTGTCGGCCGCGAGGGCGGTCACGATGTCGGTGTGGCTGGTGAGCGGGCCTAGTACCAGATCGCCGGTATCGACGTCCCACACCCGCACGGTCATATCGTCCCCGGCAGACACGGCAACCGAGCGGCCGCGTCGGGTACAGGTCGCCACCGCGAGCACCCTGTCCTGATGGCCGGCCGGGGCGCCGGGCGCTTGCGCGACCGGCTCGACGTCCCATACCCGCACCGTTCTGTCGGCCCCAGCGGAGACGATGACCGGCCGCCCGTGCCGGACGCCCGTGGCTACTGAGAACACCGAGTCGTCGTGCCCGATTAGGGGGCCGAGCACCGGCTTCCCGGTGTCGAGATCCCACAAGCGGACGGCTGTGCTCTGGCCGGAGATGATGACGGGCCTGCCGCCCCGGACGCCGAGGGCGACGGCGTAGACCATGCCGTGCGAGCCGGCCAGCGGGCTCAGTGCCGGCTCGCCCGTTTCGAGGTCCCATACCCGGACCGTGCCGTCGCGAGCACCGGATACAATGACGGACCTGCCCTGCCGGACGCCGACCGTCAATGCGCACGCCCGGGCGCTGTGTCCTTCGAGCGGCCCAAGTGTCAGCTCGCCCGTTGTGAGATCCCACACCTGGACCTTGCCGTCATCACCAGCCGAGACCAGGATGGGTCGGCCATGGCGGTTGCCAGCCGCAAGCGCGCCCACGCCGCCGTCGTGCCCGGTGACCGGGCCGAGTACCAGCTTGCCCGAGTCGAGGTCCCATACCCGGACCGTGCCGTCATGCCCGGCAGAGGCGATGACCTGCTGGCCCTGGCTGACGGCGATGGCGACTGCCGTGATTCCGCTGTCGTGGCCGGTGGTGACCGGGCCGAGCACCAGCTCGCCCGAGTCGAGGTCCCACACGCGGATCGTCCGGTCGTCCGCGGCGGAGACGATGACCGGCCGACTGCCCCGGACTCCGATCGCGACTGTCCCCACCATCGCGTCGTGGCCGGCTAGTGGGCCGAGCACGAGTTCGCCCGTCTCCAGATCCCATACCAGCACGGACCCGTCCTCTGCGCCGGCGACGATGACAGGCCTGCCCCGGCGGACTCCGACCGCCACGGCACGCATTGTCCAGTCCCAGCGCCCGGCGATGTAGTGCGGGTAGTGCCGCTGGCCCCGCACCCAAGCTGATCGCCACTCCTGGCCCAGCGGGAGCTGGTCCAGCTGATCCGCAAGCCCGTCGTGGAGGCGCCTGGCGGCTAGCTGCAGATAACTGGCCCGCTCGCCGGCCTGGCGGATCCCGGGGGAAAGGCTCGGAAAAGCGAGCCGGTAAACCTGGGCGTTGCTGCCAGCCGGCTGGCCGGGCCGCTGCAGCGCCGCGAACAACCCCGGCGGATCGGCGGCGGTCAGGAACCGTGGATCCTCAATCAGGCTGGCGAGCTCGCTGGCTTCAGCAGCGTATCCGGCGAGCTCGTGCTGCAGGTAGGGGTGCGCACCAGCCCAGGCGCGCGTGCCGTCCGGTTCGGGTGGCACGCTTGCGAGCAGGCAGCGATAGATCTTCTGCCCGGTGCTGTACGGGCCGGGGTGCTGCTCGTCCCGCTCACGGAGTCGGTCAGCCAGCGCCTGATGGTAGAGCCGGTAGTAGGCAGCCTCCCCGGTGATCACGGTCTCGATCAGGTAGTCCGCGGCCGTATTCAGCAGCCCGGCCACGTCCGCGGCGGAGTAGCTGCGGCCCGGCCTGGCCAGCGCGGTCGCTAGCTGCGGCCAGAGCGCGGCATCGTCGAGCGGCAGGCCGTCGCCGCGGGCGTAGGCCAGCGGCCGGAGCAGGTCTTCCGCACGGTCCAGCCCGGCCTCATCGACCGCGCTCCCGAGGTACCGGTCCATGGCCTCGGCGACCGTTTTCGGGAAATGCTGCCAGTCCGGGTCATTCGGGCTGACCGGGTCCGGCCGCAGCACCAGTGCACGGCTGACCAGCTGGCCGATCAGGAACGCCGGGTAGGCGGCGTCAGCCACGGCGGCAGCGACTTGGCCGGCCAGCTCACCACGTCCGCGGTATGGGGTGTCCGGTCGGCCGGGGGAAGGCGGGATTCCTGTGAGCACCAGCCGCCGCCGCACGTACTCGACGAGATCATCGCGCGACAGGTAAGGCGGCCTGTCCAGGTCAATCAGCGTCGGGCTGCTGTACCGGGACGGCAAGCCCAGAGCAGTGATCAGGGGACGGCCCGGCCCGCCGGGCCGTGTCCCGACGAGCAGCTGGACGCCGGCGTCGGCGGTCTGGCTGGCCAGCGTGCGCAGCAGTCGGGCCATGGCGCGCGGGTCCTCAGCCTCATCGAGCGCGTCGACCGCGAGCGTGAACCGCCGGTTCCGCGCGAGCAGGATGTCGATCAGGGAGTCCAGATCAGCGCGCGGCGCTCTGGCGGCCGCGGCAATGGCGGCAGTAACCTCGGCGGCCGTGGCGGTGCGGGCGTGAACGGCGATGTCGATGGCACCGGACCGCAGGCCGCCGGCAGGATCGGCGTCGGCGGGCGGCGGCATGCCGGACCGGTAGCCCGGATCAGAAAGCGTCACGAGCCGGGCCAGAACCGCCGACTTGCCCGACCCGGGACCGCCGGTGACGACCCGCACGTTGTCATCCACGTCCGGGGCTGCGGTCAGCCACGCGACCAGCTCCAACATGGCCCGGCGGCGGCCGGTGAAGAACCAGCCGGGCCGACCGGCCTGTTCCACCCCGCGGCTGCGGGGATCCCAGTGCTGCCGCAGTGCTCCTGCGCCCGCTAGCTGGGACCGCCGGGCCGCGGCCGCCGGCGGCACGGGTAGGGTCCGGAGTGCGTCCAGCCCGGCGACGCCCAGTTCCTGCCACCACCGCTCCGCCGCAGCCAGCCCGGCGATCGCAGCGACCGGCTCGGCTGTTAGCTCCGATGGTCCCTCCGGCCGGTGATGCGTGCTGATCACGCCCACCGCAGCCTGGTCGCCGGTGAGCGGGTCAGCGGCGAACACGACGGCTCCGGACATGCCCGCCCACGGGGATCCGGCCAGCGCGCCCGGCAGCGGCTCGGGGGAGCTGGTGACTCGGAGCGATAGCAGCCCTGCCCGCAGCTTCGTGCCGGGCGCGATCTCGCCGGTGACGTGCCAGGTCTCCCTGCGGCTGCCTTCGGACAGGACTGGGCGGCCTGCCTCGCCGAACCGGGGGAAGCCGACCGCCCAGCAGTCCCGCAGCGGTACCGGGCTATCCCGGTCGACCTGGCCGAGGAGCACGGGCGGCACGGACTCGCCGAACGCCGGGTCGATGATCTCGAGCAGCGCCAGGTCGGTCCCCGGCGGGTCCGCACAGACCAGGACCGCTCGGGCGCGGAACTCGGCCCCAGCGATCGTGCGAATGAGCAGTTGCCCGCCGTCGTCATGATCCTGCCGGTAGCCCACGTTGTGCGCAGCGGTCAGCACCATGCTGCCGCCGATCAGGTAGCCCGATCCGGCGGCCCAGCGGTCTGTCCCCACTGGCGTCGCCGAACCCTGGCCATGAAGAACCTCCCCGGCCCGGGCCGGCCGGGGCCACGGCTCTGCCATTAGGAGACCTCGGCTGTCAGGGCTTGCTGGCCGAGCCGCGGCTGATCTTCACCGGCTCGCCGTTCCGGTCCACCGGCGGCCCGAGCGTCACTGTGACC
>JBEKIF010000146.1:0-9661 GCA_050011895.1 Streptosporangiaceae bacterium
GGCAAGGTCGTGCTGATGACCTTCCTCGACCCGGTGTGCACCACGGACTGCCCGCTCATCGGGCAGGAGTTCAGGGACGCCGGAGTCCTGCTCGGGTCCGCGGACTCCAAGGTCGAGCTGGTGGCCGTCGTGGCCAACCCGACCTACCGGGCCGTGACGTTCACCCGGGCATTCGACAGCGAGGAAGGGCTCAACACCGTGCCGAACTGGCTGTACCTGACCGGGTCCCCCAGCCAGCTGGGCCAGGTCTGGCAGCAGTACGGGATCACCGTGGCGAACCTGCCCGCGGGTTCGATGGCTGCGCACAACGACGTGGCGGTGATCATCGACCGGTCCGGCAACATCCGCGAGGAAATGGGTGCCGAGCCCGGGCCCGGCACCGCGAGCACCAAGTCCTCGTTCTCCGTGCTGCTCAGTCAGTACGCCCGCCAGGCGCTGGCCAGCCCGTGATCCGGCGTGCCGTTCTCGCCGGGCTGCTGACCGCCCTGGTGGCCGGCTGCGGGTCGCAGGCCTCTCCGGTTGCCCTGCCGAGCATCGTGGTCCGCACCGCGCCGCTGGGCACCTCGCTGGTCACCCCGCAGGGCGCCTGGGCGATCGCGGTCATGGGCGGGCCAGCCGGCTCGCGGAACAACTTCTGGCAGCTGTTCGTGCGTCCCGCGGGCGCCGGCATCTGGTCGCTGGTCACCCCGCCGGGCGTGGCCGACAACGGCGGGCTCGTCGCGGCGGGCGGCGCCGGGGGGACGTCACTGCTGGTCGGGGTGCGCCCGAGCCAGCACCTGGCCTTCTCTCCCCTGGCGATAAGCAGCGACGCGGGGCGGAACTGGACACCCGGGCTGCTCGACGCGGACCTGGCCGACGTCCCGGACGCGATGGCGGTCGGGACGACGGGCCGGGCCCTCGCGCTGCTGCGCGACGGCACCATCGAGGTGGCGCCGACCGCCTCCGCGGCGACCGCCGGTCAGTGGTCGCAGCTGACCACGCTGGATGCGCTGGCGGCATCAGCCCCGGGCCGCGGTTGCGGGCTGGCGGCGGTGAACGCGGTTTCGTTCGGCCACGATGACACACCGATGGCGGCGGGAAGCTGCCGGCGGCGGGGTACGGCCGGGGTATTCGCCGCCAGCGGCGGGACCTGGCAAGCAGCAGGGCCGACGCTGCCCGCGGGGTTCGGCGGGGATCAGGTGCAGGTCCTCGGGCTCGCCCGGACCTCTGGCGGCGACGCGGCGCTGCTGCTGGCCGGGCCTGACCTGCTGGCGGCGTGGTGGGACGGAGCGCGCTGGACGGTGTCGGCTCCGGTCTCGGCGGCCGGGGGCGTCTCCGCGTCGGGGTTCGGGCCGGGCGGGGGCGTCTGGGTACTGCTCGGGGGCGGCCGGGCGGCGGCCGTGGCCGGGGCGGGGGGATCCTGGCGGACGCTGCAGCCCGTTCCGGCGGGAACCGCTACGCTCGCGCCCGGGACCGGCGGCGGGTACGAAGCGTTGGCCGTCTCGGGGTCGAAGCTCACGGTGTGGCGGCTGGGCGCAGCGGCCTGGGCTAAGGTCCAGGTGATCAACGTACCGATCGTGTACGGTTCCTCGGGCTAGGGCGTGTCATGAGCTACCTCGCCAGCAACCGGATCCGGTTTCCCTGTTTAGCGGCGGCATGACGGAATCGATCGCTGAACCAGGCAGTTCGGCTGCCGCTACTGCTCGCTGTAACGCTGGGCCGCTACCGGCGGCTCTCGACCGTCTCGGCGTCACGCTGATGACGAGCCTGTTCCCTTTCCACGGAAGGACCTGGGTGACGGCTTCGGCTGGCGGTTAGCTCCTGAGTCACGCTGAGGTTGTGGCGCACGTCTCGTGTCAGAGCGTGATCGTTGCCGAGCACCCGGGTACTGCATGCGAGGATTCGTTCGTAGAGCGGGATCGCTTCGGCCGGGCGTCCCGCTTCACGGTAAGCACCAGCGAGATAGCTGCTGGACAGCAGGGTCTTGGGGTGGTCAGAGCCTACCAGCCAACGCCATCCGTCCAGGGTTCGCTGGTAAAGGGGGATCGCTTCGGCGGGTCGTCCCGCTTCGCAGTAGGCACCAGCGAGGTAGCTGCTCGAGCGCAGCGTGCTGGGATGGCCGGAGCCGAGCAGCCGCTCCCGGTCAGCGAGAGTTCGTTCGTAGAGGCGGATCGCCTCGGCCAGGCGTCCCGCTTCGCGGTAAGCGGAGGCGAGGTAGTTGCTCGCGCGCAGCGTCCTGAGGTGGTCGGAGCCGAGGATGCGCCCCCAGCCGGCATGGGTTCGCTCGTAGAGGGGGATCGCTTTCGCCATCCAGCCTGCCTGGCCGTAAACGTAGGCGAGATTCGCGCGCAAGGCCAGCGTGTGGGGATGATCAGGGCCAAGCGTCCGCTCCCGGTCGGCGAGGGCACGTTCAAGCAACGCAACTGCCTGGGCCAGCCAGCCTCCTTGGCGGTTGGCATTCGTGAGGTTAGCGCCCGATGCCAGGTCCTCGAAGGGATCAGTGCCCGGCTGCCTTCCCTGGCCTGCCAGGTCGCTCTCGTGCGCAGGTCCGGTGTCCGGGCGCGCTTCCGCGGCACGTCCGCTGCCGTACCTGGCAGAGTGCTTGGCCCCGCCGCGAGCCGGTAGCCTCACCAGCCGGGCCGCAGAGCTGTAGAAGCGCAGCACACGCTCAGCAGCCTGTCCCCGCCCGAGCAGGGCTGCAGCCTGCTGCCCGGCGCAAATGAGGTAGATCAGCCCACCTGCCGCGAGCCCGGCTGTGAGCTGGGCGAGCGGGGCGTTGAGCTGGGAGGCCGCGCCACGAGCCGCAAGAGCCGCCGCCGACGAAGCCAGAAGTGCAGGGAGCGGGGCCTTCCACAGCGCTGTGAGGCGAATGCCCGTTACGCGCTTCAGGGCCAGCAGGTAACTCGGCAGGACGATAGGAACAATTACCGCGATGTGAGCATACGCTGCACCTACGATGCCATCCTTGTGCACGCCTAGCGCCATGGCTGGAACCAGGGCGCCAATCCAGGTCAGCTGAAGGACAAGGAGCAATTTAGTCCGGCCGAAGCTGGTGAGTACGTTTGCGAATAGAAGGCATACGACGAAAATTGCGCCATAGAGTGAGAGAACAACGAGAACATTAGCGGCCGCTGCCCATTTTGCACCGTACAGCGTCAGTATGATCGGGCGGGCCAGCGCCGCCGTCATGGCACACATCGGCATTACTATCAGTGATACTGTGCGCAGCGCGGCGGCCAACGCATTCTTTAGCACGGCGGGGTCGTGCTTAACCCGGGAGAATGCGGGCATCGACACATTGTTGATCACTGCGCCCAGAACACTGTATGGTGCGGACGCCAGTGTATAAGCCAGCATATACACACCGAGCGCGGCGGCGCCCAAGAGGTGGCCGACGAATGCGTAATCGACGTTCAGGAGTGTGTAGTTCACAAAGTTGGCGGCGGCTAGCGGCATTCCGAACCTGAGTACCACGGATAGGGCGCTACGCGTGAGGTCGGGCCGGTAGTGCCGCGGCGCCGCGGCGATCAGCACACAGCCCAAGAGAAACTGCCCGACCACCCTGGACCACGCAAAGGCCGTGGCGCCACCTCCGGCTTCTGCCAGGATGATGAGCAGAGCTGTGGACGGGACGAAGCTGATGGCGTTGGCCAGGAAAATCTTGTCCTGCCTGAAGTCCCTGATCAGCTGGGCGTTCGGAACGGCGAAAACACCCGTGAAAAGTACCGACAACGCCATGATCCTGATCGGGCCGACGGCCGCCGCCGAGCCAAGCGCAACCGCGATCGACCTGGCAAAGGCTACCATTGCGCCAGCTAGTATCGCGCTCGATACCAATGCGATGGTTGTTACAGTCGGCGCCAGGCTGTCAATATCAAGGTCGGCACGAAACAAGCAGGATGAGACGCCGACGTCAGCGATGCTGGCCACAATGACGTATGCGGTCAGGGCAACAGCGAAAACGCCAAAGTCGTGCGGGGAAAGAATATGCGCCACGACGGCCGTGAGCAGGACATTAGCTAGGCGCAGCAAGACATTGCTCGCGACGACCCAGAGAGCTCCCCTCCTCACGCTCGCAGAAAGCGAGCCTGAATCGCTGGCGGCAGGTGCGGCATCGGAAACGTTGCCACGAGGCGGAGCGGATGTGCTCGTCATGGCCAGCCAGGTGTCTCAGGCAGGGCCCAGAAGCCTGCAGCTCCTTCACCTGCGCAGACGCGCCACACCGGCCACGACAGATTGTGAATCATGATCCGCCGCTCAGACCTGTCGTGGGAGCCGATTTGCCCACCACCTCCTCTCCCGGTACCCCTGAAGTATCGATGACGGCTCCCCTGTATGCAACGGAGCCGATCAGCGGCCATCCAGCAGGCCCGGATGGCTAGTTCAATGCATCACTTCCTTCCCGGCGAAAGCCTGCGACTCAGCCCCCAACGTCGCGCGATTCCCGCATGTCCAGGAGGCTTCAGCGGACGGCGCGGCGTCGCGATTGAGAAGGATTCCAGCCCGCGGACATGAACTCCGTGCCTCAAGCGTTCCGGACGTGCCAGCGACACGCCCGCCCGCGTAGAGTCCATCGCATCACCTCACCGGTTCTGTGGCGGGGCACCCTGGGCTTGTACATATGAGCACCGGGAGGGTGACCGTGATACGGGAGATCAGGCCGGGCAAGAGGTCGACCTCAAAACATCTCCCCGCGGATGGATGTATCAGGACGGTGCTGAGACTGCCCTTGTGTGAGTACGGGCAGTCGCCTGACTGCCGTGGCTGGTCGTCTTCCGAGAGTCTGAGGGCTTGAGATGAAGGTCTTGCACGCGAGCGAAAGGGGCCGATCCGGTGCTGATGCTGCGCGCGGCCGGGCGTCAGGTGGGCGGCTGAAGGTGGCCCCGGACGGCAACGGCGGCAGCGGCGTCGAAGGCTGGACCCCGACTGTGACCAGGCTGCGGCGGTCGGTTGCGTACCCGTGCGGGCCGGAGAGCGTGCGATGAGCTCAGTCAGCGTTGTCATCCCTTGCTACAACTACGGCCATTTTCTTGAGGACGCGGTCACCAGCGTGCTGGATGACCAGGAGGGCGTGGATGTACGCGTGCTCATCATCGACGACGCCTCGCCCGATGACAGCGCCGAGGTGGCCAGGAAGATCGCGGCTGGCGACCCTCGCGTGGAGGTGGCCGTCCACGCGGCCAATAGGGGGAACCTCGCCACCTTCAACGAAGGCTTGCTCGAGTGGGCTGACGGTGACTACTGCGTTCTGATGTCGGCAGATGATCGGCTCACGCCCGGCGCCCTGCGGCGCGCCAGGGATTTGCTGGACGCCCACCCCGGCGTCGGATTCGTTTATGGACATCCGCTGTGGATCATGCACGGCGCGCCGCTGCCGACGGCTCGGACGAGGGTACGGGGTTGGTCGGTGTGGCCTGGCCAATGGTGGCTGGAGCGTCGATTCCGTGATGCGGAGAACCTCATTACGTCGCCAGAGGTGGTCGTACGCACCTCGCTGCAGAAGCGTGTAGGTGGATATGACGCGCGACTGCCCCATGCCGCAGACATGGAGATGTGGATGCGGCTGGCGGCGAACGCCGATGTTGGCTTCATACGCGGGGTAGACCAGGCCTACTACCGTCTACATGAGCAAAACATGAGAAAGGTTGAAGCGGTGCTTGAGCGCTATGGCGAGAGGTTGTCAGAAGCAGCGCGCCTGTCTGACCTTGTCCGCCATGCGCTGGGCCGAGAAGCGCTCTGGGCGGCGGGACAGGCCTACCACCAGGGATCCACTGAGCAGACGTCCGTCGACGAACTCCTGGCTTTCGCCGTCGAGTGCTGGCCGGAGGTGAGCAAGCGACCGCTGTACCGCAGCCTACAGTTGCGCAAGAACATCGGGCCGCACGCCATGCTCTCCGTGCAGCCGTTCATCGAGTCCGCAGTCTTCGCCCGTAAGGTGCGGTGGTGGCTGAGGCGCCGGTCATGGAAGTACCGGGGGTTCTAGGACGGCGCTGGAGCCTGCGGGTCCCGAGAGGTTACCCCGAGCAGGAAGGACCGCAGTTCTGGGCAGACGACGTCCGCGTCAAAGTCACGGCGGAATCGCTCGCGCGCCGCTTGCGCTGCCTTCAATCTTGTCGGCTCGCTGTCGAGGAAGCCGATCAGCACGGCCGCGGCCTGGGCTGGGTTGTCGAGGGACCAGAACCGGGCCTCGACGCCGTCGTCGCAGAGCTCACCGATGCCGCCGGTGTCACCTGCCACGATGGGAAGCCCAGCGGCCATTGCCTCGATGATGGCCAGTGGTAGCGATTCGGAGTACGAAGCGTGGACGTAGGCCCGGTAGCCCGGTAGGAAGCCGCGGACGTCGGTCCGGAAGCCGCGGAAGCGGACTTGTCCTTCCAGGCCCAGGGAGCGGGCCTGGCGCAGGAGGTCCGCCCGGCAGGGCCCCTCACCGTACACATCCAGGGTGAGGGATCGTCCGGCCCGCTTGGCTTCGGCCAGGACCTCCAGCAGGAAGCGGTGGTTCTTGACAAGATCAAGGTTGCCGATGGTGACCAGGTCCCCGAGCGGCTCCTGGCCGGGCTCAACGTGCAATGGCGCCACGAAGTTGCCGATGACGGCGGAGGGCACTGCCGCGGCCTCGGGGAGCCAGGTCACGAGCGCATCCTGCGCCCACCTGGACACGTATACGAGGCCGTCGACCTGTGGGATTGCCTCCCGTTCGACCCGCCGGATCGCCCGGAATACAGTCCCGTCCCGCCTGATCTGCTTCTTGTCGGCCCATTCGTCGGCCATGGAGATCCGAAGGTGAACTGCCATTACCACGCGCTGGTGTGGACCTCTCCGCGTGCCCAAGGCCGCCCGGGCGGCCAGGGGATCCTGGGTGTAGACGACGCAGTCACCGGCTTCGGCGAGTCGCTGGCGCAGCGCGTTGCGGAGGAACACCTCATGCCAGTACAGATACCAGGCGACGCTCGCAGCCCGGCTGCATCGTTCCAGTACGAGCTGGCGGAAGCCGAAAACAGGGTAGGTAAGTGGTCGGCCCCACGAGAACGGGGTGACGAGCGTGCTGCCCTGACCGCTTTCCTCAAGATACTGGCGTAGCTGCCGGATGTGTGTGTCAACGCCGGTGATGCCGTCCCCTCGGAGGATGGTCGCGATGACCAGCGGTAGTGAAGCCTCGTCCTGGAATCGGCCGCCGCCCGAATGGGACGGTCCGTCATCGTTATACTTCATCTTGGTGCCCGTTCGTGGTGCTGCTTGCCCATGCGGCTCCGATACCGTCTCCGGGCCACCAATGGTCAAGGGGTTGCTCCCTGAAGAACAGGTAATGATGGCCGCTTCGTTCTGCCCAGTCGGACAGCGCAGACGAGTCATGCGCATTGTCTGAAAGCATGATCGCGCTGGCGCGCAAGTTCGGCTCGACCGCCGTGAGCTCCCTGGTCTCGTAGTCGTAAGTGTGAAGGCTGTCGTGCAGGAACATGTCTACGTCCCTGAGCTCTCCAAGCATGTCAATGGAATTACCGGCGCGACGGTCAATGACACTCGCCCAGGGTTCCGCGATGAGATATCCGGCTTCCGGATCGATGTCGATCGTGGTGAGGCGGCCGTGTCCGTTTCGGAGCAGGGCAGCGGCAATGACACAGGACCCGAGACCAAGGTGAGTGCCCGTCTCGACGACGTGATCCGGCTGTGCGGCACGGACAATCGCGTACCACCCGGACCGCCGTGCCCAGTGCGGCTCCTTCGCGCAGATCCTCCGGCGCGGATTGGACGACAACCGCCTGGTCAGATGGTTGGCGAGGTCGCTGTCGTCCTCCAGTTCCTGCATCCAGGCCCGGGCCTGCCCGATCTCGGCTCCGGTGACAGCCGAAATGAACCAGCAGAGCTGGTCACGGTTGAGCGAGTCCAAGTCGTAGGTGAAGTTAGTGGTCTCGCGGCCGTGCACAAGCCAATCGACTGATCGTCCAATGAGATGCGCGTCGTAACGTGCCACGATCATGGTACGCAACGGAAACGCCGCGCCGCGGGCAATAGGCAAGGTAGCGATGCGGCGCCGAAGCTTCGACTGCATTGCGGTAGATCTCCTTAGGGACTGTGGTCCGGGCGTTCGGGCTCACGCGAGTTTGGCAGGCTGCTAGTCAGAATGTTCGGGCACGGCTAGAGCGATCGCGGTTGTGCACCAGCATTACCCTCATCCCAGCCACCTGTTTCGACGGGCGGCACCATCAACGACGCGGCCAAGATGAGTTCGAGAAGGTATGTCGTCGGTTGAGCGAACCCGACCTGGGTGAACGAGGCGACCAGAGAGTATGTGATGAGGAACAGGGCGAGAGCCCGTCTGGCGCCGGGTGGCTGGAAGAAGGCGGCCACAAGGAGGAAGAGCACCATCGCTGCACATACAATCACCCCGATGAGACCCTGTTCCAAATACGCTACGAGCCAGTTGCTGTCGATCGGGAGGCCATTGATCGACCCGTTGGAGAGGCCAAAACCGAAGATCTCCTGGAACCCGGTGCGCGGCATGTTGAGAACCAGGCTCCAGAAGTCGGTCCGTCCGGTGAGAGATGTTAGCTGGGACTCGCTCTGCCCGCGTGCCAGCCAGGTCGTCGCCACGCCTGCCGCCGTTACCACCCCGATCGATACCACGACGCCAGCGGCGGCGAAGAACTTGCGGGCCCGCGCCTTGGTTACGATCAGGCTCAGGCCTGCGACCAGGAGGCTTGCCGCCATGCCTATCAGGGCAGTCCTCGTGTGGGAGAGGAGGATGATGGCTACTCCGGCTACGGCCGCGAGCGCGGCGACCCGGCCGCTCGTGATTCCGCTGAGCCAGAGCACAACTATCAGCCCGGCCGTGACCGCCGCGTAGTGCGCCACCTCTGTGGCCGGTATGTCGTAGAGCACGCCACTGAGCCTGCCCCCGCTGAGGGCATGGCCGGGCAACACCAGCAGGCCCAGAATTACCGTGCCTAGTGCCACCGAGAGTGATGCCAGGTAAGCGCGGACGAGCAGCAGGTCGCGTCGGCCCCACCACGGCGAAAGCAGCCAGAGCACGGCCACGAACTCGACGAGCCGGAAGAACCGGTACACGGTGCCGAAATGCTGTGGCTGCAGGGTCGTGACGACTGCCTCGAGGGCGAGCAGGCTTACCAGGCAGAGGAACACGTTCGGGCGCACGACGACCCTGCGATTGACGGTCAATGCCACAAGCAGGGCCGCCGGCAGGGCTCCCTGCGTGAGGACCTTGCCCACTGCATGCGGGACAGGTAGGGCAGAGCCGTAGTAAGTCAGGCAGTTGAGCACCACTAGGCCCCAGGCCACGCCAACCCTGCGTCGTACCGAGCGTGCCCGCGCCTCCGCGGGTCTCAGCGTGGATACCCGGTGGCGGCTGCGGAATGCGACGACGGACGAACTCATCGGCCGGTGCGCCGACGTTGGCCCGCGTGCTCGGGCGGATCCGGCTGCAGCCTGGATGCGGCGCTGTCGTCGGACGGCCTTCCACGTCGAGCCCCGGCGAGAGAACCCTCCGCATCAGCCTGCATGCCCGATGCCATGACGGCATCGCGGCTTGCTCCGGGCGTGGATGTCACGCCGAGGCTCTCGTCGGTCTTGTCGGCCCCGACGAGCACGGCGCAGACCAGGCGCGTGCCCGCGAGCCGTATCATCTCGCCGACGGCATGGATCTTCGTCCACGATGACCGTCCGG
>JBEKIF010000147.1:0-5615 GCA_050011895.1 Streptosporangiaceae bacterium
GCACCGAACGCCACACGGACACATGCGGTGGCGTTGGCCGCTCGGTCCCGGGCTTGCCCTTCAGGTCGACGTGGTCCCAGCGGAGGGCCCGCATTTCCTCGGTCCGGAGCCCGGTCGTCAGGCTCAAGACGATATAGGCGTGCATCAGGGATACCGGGCGTCGATGGTCCGCGAGTCCCGGGTGCAGCTCCAGCGGAGGATGGTCTTCGCTGGATGCCCGGAGCAGGGCGGCGGCCTGCGCCAGGGTCAGGCTCTTGCTTGGCCGTCCTGCCTGTCCCTTGGGCGTCTCGACGAGCGTCGCAACGTTACGCGCCACCAGATCGCGGGACTCAGCGTGCCGGATCGCCCGAGTGAGTGCGTTGTGGCCCATCGTCACTGCGGCGGTGGAGTACCTGGCGGCCATTTTGGTCAATGCCTGGCGTACATCGGCCGCGTTGAGTTCCCGCAGTTTCTTGCTGCCGATGGCTTCCAGGATCGGGGCGTGCACGTTCTCGTTCTTCTTGATCGTCTTGGCCGCCCGGCCGTCGAGGCCGTCTCTCAGCCAGTCCTCCGCGGCCTGGCGCAAGGTGTAGGCGGAGTCACCGGCCTTTCGGGTGATCCCCATGTCCAGATCGGCATACAGTGCCTTCAGCTTGTCCTGGACCTCGGTCTTGGTGCGGCCGGTGACTCGCCTCCGGTCACGCTTCCCTTCCGGGGTGAACCCGAGCGTCACCTCGCCGCGCCAGCGGCCCGGGCAATTCCGGTGCCGCTGGCTGTCACGGCATGGACCACGGTGGTCGAATGAGATCCCGCCCTCGCCATGCAGACGCCGGTTAGCCATAGCGGCAGGCTACCCCAAGGTGGGGACAATCGGGGGGACAACCGCCGGATAACTGAGAACACATCCTGGCACTCGCACGGACTATATTCGCAGTTGGATGGCACATCCACTCTCGTCGTTCCTGCTTCGAAAGGTGTCTGATCTCCATGGTAAGGAGAAGGTCTACGGTTCGATTCCGTAAGGGGGCTCCACCCACAAAGTAGCAGGTCAGGCGGAGCTTCTGATCAGTCTCGCGTCATCCCCAAGATCACCTGACCGTCAGTTGACCGTCGTTCTGGACGTTAAGAGTTGGCACTCAGCCGCACAGATTGACTCTCGATGGCCCGCCGGTTCAACGCGGCGGCGACTCCTGCTGAACAGTTCAAGGCCCTCCCTGCGGCTGGCACCCGGGTTTCGCTCGGCCGTCCAGGTGAGTCCCGGTCATCCAGGAACGCCCGCAGGGACCGCACCGCCACATCAACCTTGTCCTCGGCGAGCATCTGACGAGCGCCACTGGTCGGGCTCCGAGCCGAACGGCAACTCAGCGGGCTGCCGTCTCTAGCGCTGTGTTACGGCGACCGAGCGATCCCGAGGTAGCCGACGGCGCATCGCCCAGCCGACGGGCCCGCAGGTGTACCCGGCGAGATCCCGCCTGCACAATTTGGCGACTACGTGCCGAAGCACCACGATCCCCGCGTCCGCCGCGGCACGGCTGGCTTGTTGTGCTCGCTGTCTGCCTTGGGGCCGCCCTTCGAGTTGGGCGCGTAGACCGGGTCGGTTACGTTTACGATCCGCATCGCGCCGTCCTTGCTGTAGGCGTGCACGGGCACCTTGGGTGAGTTCACCGGGATCTGCTTGTAGTTCACGCCGAGCCGGGCGCGGTGCGCGTCGGAGTAGGAAAACCCCCGGGCGGGCAGCATCCGGTTCGGGCTCAGCGCGATCCCGGGCACCAGGTTGTTCGGCTCGAACGCAGCTTGCTCGATCTCGGTGTGGTAGTCGGTCACGTTCCGGGTGAGGGTCAGCCGGCCGACCTCGGTCAGCGGGTAGTCGCCGTGCGGCCACACCTTGGTCAGGTCGAACGGATTGAACCGGTAGGTCTTGGCGTCCTCGGACGGCATGATCTGCATTTTCAGCGTCCAGGACGGGAACTCGCGGCGGCCGATCGCCTCATACAGGTCGCGCTGGTGGTAGTCGGTGTCGGCCGCCGCCATCTGGTCGCCCTCGTCCTGGGTGAAGAACTCGATGCCCTGGTCGGTCTTGAAGTGGTACTTTACCCAGAACTTCGCGCCCCTGGCGTTGAGCCACAGGTAAGTGTGCGAGCTGTAGCCGTTCATATGCCGCCAGGACCGCGGGATGCCCCGGTCGCCCATGAGCCAGGTGACCTGGTGCGCGGACTCCGGCGACAGCGTCCAGAAGTCCCACTGCCTGTCGTGGTCGCGCAGGTTGTTGTCGGCGCGGCGCTTCTGGGACCGGATGAAGTGCTGGAACTTCAGCGGGTCGCGGATGAAGAACACCGGGGTGTTGTTCCCGACCATGTCGTAGTTGCCGTCGGAGGTGTAGAACTTCAGCGCGAACCCGCGCGGGTCACGCCACGTGTCGGGGCTGCCCCGCTCGCCGGCGACGGTGGAGAACCGGATCAGCGTGTCCGTCTTGGTGCCGGGCTGGAACACCGCAGCCTTGGTGAACGCGCTGACGTCGTCGGTCACCTCGAAGTGCCCGAACGCGCCGCCGCCCTTGGCGTGCGGCTGGCGCTCGGGTATCCGCTCCCGGTTGAAGTTGGCCATCTGCTCGATCAGGTAATGATCTTGGAGAAGAACCGGGCCTTCCGTGCCCACGGTCAGCGAAAACTCATCGCTCTCAACCGGGGCGCCTGCATCGGTCGTCGTCCTGATACCTGGTTGCGTCATTTGAGGACTCTTTCTGCGGATGGCGCATTGGCCTGACGCCTCCTCACGACAGGCCAATGCGCGACACCCAGCGTTCCCTGGCCGATCCGATGCCGACGAAGCCGGCTTCTGGAGACAGTTCGTCGTACGATGGCTCGCTTCATGCTGGAACATGTTCCCTGCCGAGAGTTGATGCCTATACGGCCATGGCGAGGCTGCAAAGAAGAACCAGTTAACATAATATGCGGATCAGGTAGTGAAGGAGCCGCAACGTCGCTAAAGCATTATTGCGGCGGTCGTCGCCGAATTTATCTCTAGCCCGGTTTGGGTGTCCACGACGTAGCTGACGGAGGGTATTTGTTCGCATAGACACGTTATCTGAAGCGCTGTCCACGACGCAGACTCCTTGTCGTTGCTGCTTTTGGGGTCCGTGCCTCGCACGTACTGCTCAGTAGCGGCATGTCTACGACGCAAGAGCCCCAACCTACCGGCACTTCTGGCAGACGGGCTTCAGATAACGGCGCCGCTGCTAGACCGGCTCATCAACACCAGCCACCAGATCGTCATGAACGGCCACAGCTACTGCCCCAACAAACGCCCCGGCTGCCCCTCAGCGCGCCATCCCCCGGGGAAGGAGGCCATCATGTAAAACAGCACATGGGCCAGGCCCACCTGGGGAATTACCTGAGCATCACCCCAGGGGATTACGTGGCGTTCCACATGGATTTGTATCTGGATGAGCGCTGGCTGCTCTGGTAGGGAGGGAAGGTCCTTTCTTGCGCGGCCGGGAAGCTCAAGCCCGCACGATCTGCTGGTCACTTGTGTGACCGCGCGGTGCGCACCGGTCGCGGCCTGCGGTGGCGGCAGCGCGCTAGAGGTAGACGAGCCAGGAACATCCAGGGCACGGCAGAGAGGAACATAATGATGTCCGGAAACCTACGTTCGCCCCAGTGGTGGATACACAAGATCATCAGACCCGTCGGACGAGCCAAGCCCGAGTGTCGGAGCCGTTCCCGGACGGCAGGCGCGCTAGTCGCCTCCGGTGCCATGGTTACCGCCATCAGCCTGGCCGCCGTGGTGCCGGGTTCGGTGGCAGCCTCGGCATCGGCGCGAAGCGACGTCAGCGTTAACAGCAGCAAGGTGACCTGCACCAAGCGGCCCAAGGTCCAGCCGCCCCCTCTTGGCGTGCTGAAGGCGGTGCTGGCACGGAACGCCACCGGACAGCCGTTGCAGGCTGCGGTGTCCAAGATCAAGATCAAGCCGGTGTGCCCGCCGGGTGAGGTCCCGGTGGTAAAGGGCTTGCGGAAGGGCCTTCCCAACGGCAACCCGGACCAGGCTCGGCACGTTGGGGAGGGCGCCCGGGTCCTTGCAACTCCCGGGCCGCAGGCACCCGCAGGACCGCCGTGTGACGGCACATTTGAAGACGGATACTGCTACTACTGGGCCGGGGCTACCGATTTCAGGGCGGACCAGGGCGGCGGTCACACGATGACCATCGAGAAGCCGAGCGTCGTCGGAGCCGGCCATTCTCTTGAAGAGATATCGGTGCAGGCGGGCAAGAGCGACGGCAATATCGTTGAGATCGGTTCGATTGTGTCCTCCGGCAATCCGGATCCCGAGCTCTTCGTCTTTCACTGGGTAAACTGGAACCCGACGTGCTACGACGGCTGCGGCTATCAGCAGTACAGCAACACCTACTACCCGGGTATGGACCTCTCCAGCCTGGTCGGTCAGCAGGTGTACGACGGGTACGTTTTCTACAAAGGCAGCTGGTGGACGTGGTTCAATGACCAGTGGCTGGGCTACTTCCCCGGTTCGCTGTGGAACGGGCAATTCCAGACCTCCCAGCAAGTCCAATGGTTCGGTGAAGTGGCGGCCAATAATGGTGTGCCTCCGCTCAGCCAAATGGGAGACGGGCTGTTCGCCAGCAACCTGCATGCCGCTCCCATGTCCACCTTGTGCGACGTCAATGTCGCAGCGTGGCGCTGCTTCTACTACGACCAGCAGTCGCTCTATCAGACCGATCCGACGTTCTACACGGTGGCTCACACCGGTGTCGGAGCAATCCGGCTGGGCGGACCCGGCAACTGATCGCGTGGGGGCGCACTGGTACGGCAGCCGTAGCTTGTGGGTTTGTTGCCGAATCGCCGGGCAACTGGGAACTCGACGCCCCGAAAGCACGGCCCGGTAATCAAAGACCGAACAAAGGCCTGCAGGATCCCCGGGGGAGCGGCGAAGTCGTAACGGCGCCTCGATCCTGTCTGCCACCCGCGAGTGGTCAACGGTCTGTTCCAGGTGCTGCAGCGGGACCGGCGCGGTCACCGGGTCCCCCGAGCAGAGCCACCGCGCTGGCCTCGTCTGCGGGGTCCAGGGCGGCGATCAGGTCGCCGAGCCGCTGGGAGCAGCTAATCCCCGCGGCGTGCATGAAGGTGGCCAGGCCGAGCCGCTCGGCGCAGCCGGCCAGCCAGGTGGCCCGCAGCCGCCCGGTGTCCAGCCGGGGCAGGCCGGTCCCGCCGGCCAGCGAGCGGATCAGGGGGTGGTCACGTTCCGCCGCCCGGGGTCGCGGCCGCCGGTGATCAGGCGGCTTCCGGCGAAGCCCGCCGAGGCGAGCAGCAGGTCATGGTAGCGGGATGCGACCGGCACCACCCGGGGGACGCGGCCGCGGACCTCCACCAGGACCCCGCCGGACCGGCAGGTGATGTCGCTGCCGCGGGCCTGGCGCAGGTCAGCGCCGGTCAGCCCGGCACCGGCGGCCAGGCAGATCAGCCCGGCCGCGCGCATCCTGCGGGCGAGCGTGGGCTGGGCGCCGGCCGGGGCCAGGTATCCGGCGATCTCCGCGGCGCTGTAGGGCGATTTCGCCCGCCGGCGCGGCAGCGGCACCGGCGGGGGACCGAGCTGCGGCCCGGCGCAGCGGGCGGCGTAGCGCAGGC
>JBEKIF010000148.1:0-5613 GCA_050011895.1 Streptosporangiaceae bacterium
AGAAAAATCGGGACATATTTTCTTGTGTTTTCGCAGGTCAAATACTGTTTACGCGTAACACTTAGAAAGAGTTTTCGAAAGACTTAGACTTCTGCCACCGAATCAGGCCGTAGGTCTAAATGAGCAGGTAAATGACTTCCGTCGCTACGGGGACGGGAAAATGTGCCTCGATTTAAGAGCCTGTGTCCAGCGCGGGGCCGTAAACGGTTCGGCAGCGGGAACGCAGAGCCACGGTTGGGTATCCATTTTAAACTAACAGGCTTAACGCCCGAATGGCCGCAATTGTTGCGCTTATCCCGCAGGCTGAAGAGCGAAAGCTTTCAGCAGAACGCAAGGTTTCCGACACGAAAAGGTCGCTGGTACGGTTCCTGGAAGCCTTGGACAATGCGGCCCAAAGCCCGAATCTGGCGCTCCGAAACGAGTTCCTTTCGGATCACTCTGCCGCTAGTTTGCCCCCTGGGCCACGTTCCTTAGCACTGGACCAAATCCATCCCAACTTCTTGACCTGCGGCGCTACCAGCCTTCCCGCGACGGATACCGCGAGGAAGCCGGTGAACTCCGCGGTGGAGCGAGCATCCATGGCTCGCACGTGTCTCCGTGAGAGCCGTGTCCGAGGTACGTGGCCCCGGGAAGGCTGTGCAAACGCTGCGGTGAGCGCGCGGATGGCCTCAGGATGATCGAGCACATCGGTGTGCCCCACCTCGGGAATTTCTATATAGGTCAAGTCGACGCCGCGCGTACGAAGTGCATGCTCCATTCTCCGCGCGGCTTCCACGGGGATCATCTCGTCCTCCGTTCCGTGAATGATCACGGTTCTTGCTCGGATGTTGTCCAAGCCCCCATGGGGAAACGTCAGCAAAGCCAGCACCTGCCGGATATGGCGCGCTCTGTCATGTGCAGGATTGCTCGCCTGAACCCTCGTGGGTGCGGCCTTCGTGTTCGTGTCCACGCCGTCAATAATCAGCGTTCGCGGCGGCTCCGGCACCGAGGACGGCGCTTGCTTGGGGAGGGGATTGGGGAGGCCAAGCGACGTACCGAACAACACCATGAGGTCGAGGTCGGGGACGTCCGGCGCGAGTCGTGAGGCTGCGGACGCGAACGTCAACGTCGCCATCGCACCCAGTGAGTGGGAAGCCATGCTGAAGCGCGTCGTTCGGTCGATGATCCCGTGCGCGACTTGTCTCGTCAGCAGCGCTGCAATGTCCATGGCGTGGCGGCGCATCGTCCAGAACGACCAGTCGGGGTTATACCGGTCAGTTCCACGAAGCAGAGGCACGAGAACGGCGCCGTGCGGAGCGAGCCGTTTGACTAACCTCTCGATCTGTCCCGAGCTGGGGGCTCCGTCCCATCCTGGGACGACGACGATGAGGTCTTGTTCGAACTCTCCCGGTCCGTGGTTGAACCATCGGTACGAACGCTCCGCCCCGACCACCCAGTTGCCATAATGGGTGCGCATTCTCGACATCAGTCCCCTCTTTGTCGGTCCTCCCGGGCCTTGTCATATGGGTGCGGCTCTTCTGGAGTGAAGGGTGCAGGAGAATAGATAACACCCTGCGGGCGTTTCTGCCCGGATTGTCCGTGTCGTTGAGTGCTTGAGGGGCTCCTTCCCGTTACGTTCCTGGTTGTTCGACGACCGGAACGGCAAAGAAGGAGCCCGATGCAAGGGTACGTGCCGGAATCAGCCGGCGGGGCGTTCGCCCGGTCCAGGGTGTATTACGCGGAGATAGAGGAGTGGCTGTCCAGTGCGGAGGCCGCAGGGCTGCGGCGACCAGCTCCTGGAGCCTGAACTCGCCCTGCGTGAGCGCGAGACGCTCAGCGGCGGCCAAGACCAGCTGCCACGTCGGTGTCCCGGCTTCGGTCACAACCGCATCCTGCCCCATACCAGCGTGGGGCGCACCGCGCCATAGCACAGCCGACTGCAGGGCCGCGGCAAAACCGCGCCGTCAGCGGCACCCATGAGTGCGCTCGGCGGCATCCGTTGTTCGACAGTGGAACCTGCCAGAATCGCAATAACGCCATCGTGCCGACCACGCGGTGGGCGCGCAGAGCACCCAGATTCGCAGGCCGCGGTCAGCCACGCCGGGCGGCAGGGATTCGCGCCAGAGCGGCTCGGCGCGCCCGTCCGTGCTCAGGTTCCGCCCCGGTCAGTGATCAGGCCGCGAACCAGTATTATCGCCGCGGAGCCTGGCTGGTAGCCGAACCCGAGCAGTTTGTGGTCCTTGCGCAGGCATCCGCGGGGGCACGGCGCCTGGAGAGCCTTGTGCGCGTTGCTGCCGGTTGGGGCTGGGCTACCGCTGAGCGAGAGCAACCGGAGGACCGCGGCTTCCGGCGCTGGAGTACTGCGCGGATGATCTTGGTCGCCGGGCCTTCATTGTGCCGGTGGCGGATCTGGGTGATCGCGGCCATGTGCGTAGGTCGTTTGCGTCGCCCCGTGCTCGCGCGGCGCCTGCCGGAGGTCGTGCAGTCGCCGGGGGAGACCCTCGACCGGCGGGTGCCGCCGAAGGCGGCGAAGCGGTCTCGGGTGACGGATCGGGGCACGCCGGCTACGTCACCGATCACGGCGGCGGCGGCGGTGTTCTTACCGCTGGAGCATCGCTCGGCGTTCCCAACGTGTGCCGCGCAGCGGGCCTTCAGGCATTCGAACAGATTGCTTCATAAGGAGCAGCGGACAGCCAAGTGGACAGCCAACACCCAGCGCCCGGCAGGCACTCACAGGGACGCGGGTGCACCAGATCGGCAGGTAGAAGCCGGTGATGCCGCTGGCAGGCGGGTTGCCTGACTTGCATGGCATGCAAGAGGTCTGGGGTTCGAATCCCCATAGCTCCACACCAGGTCAGAAGCATAATTCGAAAATCTGATCACATCGTTCCAGGCACATGTACAGCAGCAAAGTACAGCAGCAGCCGCAGCGAAAACCATCGCACGCCAGTTCGGGATCTGTCGTCCATGCGGACGAAGGCGGCAGCCTCGTCGGCTGCGGCTCGAGCCTGAAGTAAGCGCAGAGTTCACCTGACCAGGCAAAACGAGACTCTTCCTGCAGCGGCGCAAGGCCGCCGTGTCAGTGAGGTGACACCCCGTCGGCATGGCTCCGCAAGATCCATTTGTATATGCCTGTTGCGGCCGTGCAACGGGTCAGGCCAGCCATGCCAGGCGCCGCCGGGCCGGCGCAGATCTCCAGCGAAGCTGACGCGCGACGACGCTGCTGACTGACTGGCGCGACTGCAGGCGCGCCACCATCGCGCCGCGCGCAGCGCGGCGCCGGGCACGGTGCCGGTGGCACGGCGCGTATCGCCGGGCCCTGCATCGCGGCGCGCCTGTCACATGCTGCGGCGCACTGGTGGGGTTTCGGTGGCGGGCAGTTCTAGCACGAAGTGGAAGCGGCGGTCGTCGGTGCCGCGGACCCGGTCCCGGAAGTCCTCGTAGGCGCCGATGATGGTGTCTAGCCGCTGCGGGCCGTAGGCGACCTCGGACGGGAAGTCCTCGGCGCCGTCCGGATTCCTGCCGGTCATCGCCTGTCCTCAGCGCGGTGGGCCGGGGGAATGCCCGCCAGGTACTGCGTTCCGGCGGGCCGCTGCAGCCTGTTGTGCCGCCGCTGGAACTGGTCGGCTGCCAGGGCGGTGACCAGGGCGCAGGAGGTGCCGAGGAGGATCCCGGCTGCGGCGTCGGACAGCCAGTGGGCGGCGAGGTAGGCGCGGGAGAGCCCCATCAGTATGGAGAACATGACTGCGGCCGCGGCCCACAGGGCGCGGCGACGCCCCGCAGGCACCAGGGCGATGACCGCCGCGACGACGGTGACCGATCCGGCGATGGCGTGGCCCGACGGGAACGACGCGCCGCTGGTGGCGACCAGCGACCCCGGCGGCCGGGTCCGGTCGTAGACGCCTTTCAGCGAGCCGATCAGCACCTCCGACAGCACGATAGCGGCGGCAAAGGCGGCCAGGTGCCACCACCGGCGGCGCAGGGCCAGGAACCCGGCCAGGGCGATCCGCACCGGCAGCGTGACGTACACCAGCCCGAGCACGTTGAAGACCTTGGCGATGGCCGTTAGCGGGGGCGCCCGGCCGGAGATCATCAGCCGCAGCCACGCATCGTCCAGCGGCTGGATGCGGGCCAGCGTGCCGTGATCGGCGGCCAGGGCGAACACCACGGCCGTGAGCGCCACCACCGCGGCGGTGAGGAGGGCGGCCTGCCGGGGACGGCCCAGAAGCGGGTCCTCCTCCGGCCGGGCCGCGGCTGGCCGGGTCATCCCGGGCATGCGGCACCTCGTCCGCACAGGGCCAGGCCTTCGGTGCGCCGGACGTAGCCGGCCAGCGCCGACCGGGGCATGAACGCCACCGCGGTGTCGACGGCGGTGGCCAGGGCCGGGGACGCGCCGGGCGCGAAGGCGAACTGATAGGTCGCGCAGCCGCCGGGGAAGGTGTAGTAGCGGACGCCGGAATATCGCGGGACCAGGCTCAGCGGGCGCTCGAACCGGCGGGTGCCGGGCTGGTCGGAGGGGATCTGCTGGGCGCCCGAGGTGTCGCAGGTGGCGGTCAGGGTGATCGTCACCGCCTGTATTCCGGCTTGTCCGGAGTCCAGCCAGAAGGTGGCCTGCCCGCTGGTGATCTCGGCGTCGGTGCCGGGCGCGGTCCAGCCCGACGGGAGCGCCGCGATGCAGGGCAGGAGGGCCGCCGAGGGAACCGCCTGGGCCGCCAGGATCATCGGGTGGCCCGTGCCGCAGTCGGGCGCCTGTGCCCCTAGGTTGTGGGCCGGGGTGAACAAGCTGTAGCCGACATAGGTGATCGCGACGATAATGGCGAGCATCGCCGCGGCCCGGCTCGCCCGCCGGGGGCTCCAGCGCTGCAGGACGATCGGCTGGCGCTGCGGGGCGAGCTGGCGGAACTCGGCGAGCAGGTCGCGGGGATCGCGTTTCATGAAGGCGCGCAGCTGCGTCGGGCTGGCCACCCCGCGGGTGGCGGCGAAGGCCTCGGCCAGCTCGGCCTCGGTGAAATGGCGCAGCGCGCGCTGGTATACCCGGCCGGGGTCGGTGCGGACCGCGAGGACCAGCATCATGTTGCCCAGGTCGACCGCCTGCCGCCAGGGCGACGGGCGGACCTGGGCGAAGGCCACGTCGATCAATAGCAGCTGCCCGTCGCGGACCATCAGGTTGCCCGGCTTGATGTCGCGGTGGGCGATCCCCGCATCCCACAGCGTGCGGATCAGCAGCAGGCCCTGGTCGATCACCCGGTCGTCGACGTCGGCGCCGCCGATTTCCACCGCGCCGTCGAAGAACTCGGTGACCAGCAGGTACTCCCGCTCAGGAGTGATCTCCACGATGCCGTAAGGCCTGGCTACCGCGACCCCGATGTCCTGCAGCAGGCGCAGCGCGTAGTCCTCGTACTCGGCCAGCCGCCGCACGGTCTGGAACGGGTGCTCGTCCTCCAGCGAACCGTACAGGATCGTCCGCCACATCTTGTACCAGCGGTCGGCGCGGACGTGGCCCTTGGTGTAAAGCTTGGCGAACAGGTACTCCTGCTGGGCGCCCTCGGTCCGCAGCCGCAGCGGCGTGGAGCCGGCTGAGGACTCCAGCCCGACCGGCGTGATGCCGGCGACGGTGAGCCCGAGCTGGTCGCG
>JBEKIF010000149.1:0-10235 GCA_050011895.1 Streptosporangiaceae bacterium
TCAGGTCGATGCGTAGCGGAAGTGCAACTCGCCGGGCCGGCCTGAGCAGGAGAATCGTAGGATATCGCTGACCCTGATCCTTCTGCCGCTGAGGTGAGAATGCCAACCGAGCCCGTCGCATTCGCTGCGTCGGCAGTGACGGCAGATGTGCTGTGCGCGCTAGGCCTCGGCGCCAGCTACGGCCTCTCCTCGGCCGCGACTCCGCAGTCGTAATGCTGGCCACTTCAGCGAAGACGATGCCAGCGCAGGCGGGTGAGGTGCCCTTCGCCACCACGGAGCTTGAGCTGGGTGGCATGCACTGCGGTGGCTGCGCTGTGCGGATCGAGCGAGCGCTCGGCCGGCTGCCCGCTGTGGCAAGTGCTTCAGTGAACCTGGCCACCACCAGGGCGTTCGTCTCCTACGACGGCTCGGCGATCAGCGTCAGCGAGCTCTGCGCGGCTGTGGCCGACATCGGCTACAGCGCCGAGGTTGTCGACGCCGCAGCCGGATCGGCCGACCGCCAGCGCAGTGACCACTGGGTGCTGCGTGCGCTCATCTCCTGGCCGCTCGCCATCGCCGCGCTGCTTGTCTCGCTGCTGCTAGGGCAGACCGCCGGTCAGGGCTGGACTGTCCTAGCCCTGGCCGTGGTGGTTGAGTTCGCCGGCGGCTGGCCGATTCTCCGCAACGCAGCTCGCCTGCTGCGACGTGGCGCAGTGAACATGGACACTCTGACCGCATTCGGCACGCTAGCTGCCGTCGCCGTGCAGGCCGTCGAGATCATTGCCCTCGACGGCCGCCACGTCCACATCGGCACGGGCAGCGGTGCATTCGCGGCCCGGCTGCATTTCGCGATGGCGCCGCTCATCGTCGCCATCTTCGTCAGCGGGCGGGCCGCCGAGGCCGGCGCGCGGCGGCGGGCCGCGGGCGCGATGCAGTCGGTGCTGTCGCTGCGCCCGCCCACGGCCCGCGTGGTCACCGATCCGGACGATGAGCAGGGCGAGCTCGTCGCGCCCGAAAGCGTGCCGGTGGAAGCGCTGGTGCGAGTGCGGCCAGGGGAGGCAATTCCGCTCGACGGCAGCGTGATCTGCGGCTGGTCAGCGGTCGATGAGTCGATGCTTACTGGCGAGCCGCTGCCTGCTGACCGCGGCCCCGGCAGCCTGGTTACCGGCGGCACGCGTAACGGCTCGGGGACGCTGGTGGTGCGCGTCGAGGCCCTGGCCTCGGAGTCGGTGCTGTCACGTCTGCAGCGGCTGGTCGAGGAAGCGCAGCGCGACAAGGCGCCGCTGCAGCGACTGGCGGACCGGGTGAGCAGGGTTTTCGTTCCCGCGGTGCTGCTGCTCGCCGTCGGGACGTTCGTCGTGTGGTGGTTCGTCGTGGCCAACCACGGCACGGCGGTGCTCGGTGCCCTGGCCGTCCTGCTTGTCGCCTGTCCGTGCGCGATGGGACTGGCCGCGCCGATGGCGATGATGGTCGGCTGCGGCAGCGCCGCGGCGCTCGGGATCTTCGTCCGCAACGGCGACGCCCTCGAACGGCTGTCCAAGGTGGACACCGTCGTGTTCGATAAGACGGGAACGCTGACTGAACGCCATGCCGTCGTCACCGACGTGCTCCCCGCACCGGGCATCGGGCCGGACGAACTGCTCGCGGCCGCTGCGGCAGTAGAAGCCGAGAGCGATCATCCGATCGCGCTGGCGATCATGGCCGCGAGCGGCTCGCCGCTGCGCGGGTCAGATGTCCAGGTCACTCCCGGCATGGGCGTGTCAGGCAGGGTCGACGGACTGCTGGTGCGGGTGAGCCGCCTTGATCAGCCGCGCCTGCCCGAGTCACTGTCGGCTGCAGTCGAGGCGCGCTGCGCGCAGGGCAAGACGGCAGTGCTCGTCGAGCGCGGGGACGACGTCATCGGAGCGATCGCGGTCACCACCCCGCTTCGCCCCGAAGCTAGGTCCGGTATCGGCCGGCTGCACGAGATGGGGATGCGGACGCAGATCCTGAGCGGGGACAGCAGGCCGGCGGTGGTGACGGTCGGCGCCGCGCTCGGCATCGACGAAGTGCAGGCAGACCTGAGTCCCGCGGGCAAGGTGGCGGCGCTGCGTGCCGAGCGCAGCCCGTCGCGCACCGTCCTCATGGTGGGCGACGGCGTCAACGATGCTCCGGCGCTCGCCGCGGCCGCAATAGGGTGCGCGATCGGCAGCGGGTCAGAAGCCGCGCTGGCCAGCAGTGACGTCGCTTTGCTCGGTAATGACCTGAATGGCGTGCCAGCCGCGGTTAACCTGGCGCGCGCGACCTACGCGGTGATGCTGCAGAACTTCGGCTGGGCCATGGGTTACAACATCGCCGCGCTGCCCCTGGCCGCCGCCGGGCTGATCGACCCGCTCGTGGCCGCTGTTGCCATGGGCCTGTCCAGCCTGCTCGTGGTGGCGAACAGCCTGCGGCTAGCCCGGCTCGGACGTGTGGGCCTGGCCGACGTGCCGCGCCTGCGGAGGCTCCAGGCCGGCAAGTGGGGCATCGCGCTGTCGGTAGTGCTGCCAGTGGTGCTTTTCGCCGCGCTGACCGTGGCCGGGCAGATTGTCTCGCCCGCCAGGGGCCAGTCCCTGCTGCCCGAGCTTCCATCGATCTCGACTATCAGCCTGCCTCTGGGCGGGAGCGCCCAGGTCTACCTCAATCCCGGCGCGCCAGGACTCAACGAGCTGCACGTGTTCATCTATCCGCCGCAGCCGCACGCGGCGATCGGCGCTGTCGACGTCACTGATGCGCTCGGTAACGGGTCGCGGCGGCTGCTCCGGCACCTGCGGATCGCGTCCAACCATTACGTCAACTACGTGCTGCTGGCTCCCGGTAAGTGGATCTTCCGAATCTCGGCCCGTATCGGCGGCCGGATCGAGTCCTTTGACGTGAAGCGCACCATCTCATGAGCAGAGCCGCCATCTACTCGTCTCATGAGCTGCCGAGTGCAGCAACGTCATCGGCCACGCCCCGGGACGGACAGTGCGCGAGGACGGGGGAAAGATGCAGCGCAGATCACGACATGGCCTAGCTGCCGCAAGTGTGCTGGCCGTCCTGCTGGGAATCGCCGGCTGCGCGGGGGGCGCGGCAGCGGCACTGGCACCGCAGCCGGCCGGCCAGACGCCCTCTCCGATTGCCCGCATGGTCTGCCAGAAGAAGGCAGCCGGGGAGATCGCCCAGACGCTGGGAGCCGAGGCCTCGGTGACCGTACCGACCTGGACTGATCACCTGTATTCCTGCGATTACCGCTACCGCGAGGGGACCATGGTGCTCTCGGTGAAGGAGCTGTCCAGCTGGGATCAGACGTACGCGTATTTCAGCGAGCTGGCCGGGGCACTGCACAAGAAAGCTCCGATCCTGGGCCTTGGCCAGGGTGCCTTCAGCGTGGCCGACGGGTCGGTAGTGGTCCGCAAGGACTGGAAGGTCCTGCTGGTCAACACCGCTGGGCTGCACGGCAAAGTCGGGGTGCCGCCGACTTCCCCAGGAGAGATAGCGCTCGTCGTGGCAGCAGTGATTCTCGGCTGCTGGAGCGGTGACTGATGGACGGCATCGCGATAACGGTGCTGCGGTGACCGCCCATCCGCCAGAGGCAAGCGGCGGCTCCGGCCAGGCTGCGGACAGTCGCCGCCGGCTCCCTGTATCGCGCCGCAGGCTCCTTGGCGCGGTCGGCGGGCTCACCGCCGGAGCGGCAGCTGCCGGTGCGGGGGCCGCGCTCGCATCCAGCGAGGCGCCTGGGCCAGGCGGCGGGTATCTCGACGGCGTCGAGCCCTTCTATGGCGTACACCAGGGCGGGATCCTCACCTCGCAGCAGAGCCACACGTACCTGGCTGCCCTGGACGTCACCACCGAGCGCCGGCAGGACCTGGCGGGCCTGCTTCGGCACTGGACGGACATCGCGGCCCGGCTGTCGGCCGGCGCCACTGCAGGTCCGCTGGCCAGCGACCCCGACAAGAATGAACCGGACAGCGGCGAGGCAGTCGGCCTTGGCCCGGCTCGCCTGACGGTCAACTTCGGCTTCGGCCCCACCTTGTTCGCCAAGGACGGCCATGACCGGTTCGGCCTGGCCAGCCAGCACCCGTATGAGCTCGCCGAGCTGCCACAATTTCCCGGCGACCAGCTCCTTGAGTCCAGGACCGGCGGCGACCTGACAGTCCACGCGTGTGCCGACGATCCCCAGGTGGCGTTCCATGCCGTACGCCAGCTCGTCCGGGCGGCCGACGGCGTCGCATCGTTGCGCTGGTCCCAGGCTGGGTTCAGCGAGGCCCCGGCATCGGCCGGGACGCCCAGAAACCTCACGGGATTCAAGGACGGGACGATTAACCCCAAGACCGGGGCGCAGCTCGATCAGTACGTCTGGGTTGGCTATGAGGGGCCAGCCTGGATGACCGGAGGCACCTACCTCGTCTTGCGGCGCATCACAATCTCACTCGAGCGCTGGGACACCCAGACCCTCGGGGCACAAGAGAAGGTCATCGGGCGCTACAAGATGTCCGGTGCGCCGCTCGGAAAGCCGGGCGAGTTTGATTCGCTCGACCTGCAGGCGAAGGACGGGCAGGGCAACTTGCTCATCCCGGCTGACTCGCACGTCCGGCTGGCCTCGCCCCAGGAGAACTGGGGCGCGATGATGCTGCGCCGGAGCTACAGCTACGACGACGGGGTGAACACGGTCAGTAACCAGGCAGCGAGCAGGCGACCGACCTTCGATGCCGGGCTGCTGTTCGCCTGCTACCAGCGTAATCCCCTGCTCGCGTTCGTCGCGATCTTCAGGAGGCTGGCCTGCAACGACCCGCTGCGCCAGTTCACTACCCACACCGGCAGTGCGATCGTAGCCATTCCGCCAGCGGCGGCAGGCCCTGGATACTGGGTGGGTCAGCGCTTGCTCGACTCGACCGGCTGATGCGACGCGGAGGTCGCCCTGTCGCTGGCGGCAAGGCCCTCATCGCCGGGTGGGTCTTCGCCACGATCCAGCTGCTGCTGGCCCTGGGGATCGCCTGGCGGCCCACTGTCCGGGTCGCCCTGGGCGCCTCGATCGTCTGGGCGCTGGGCGTGTGGTGGTTCGGGGAAGGGCTCGGGGAGGTACTGACACCCGGCGCAAGCCCGGTCAATGGCGCTCCCGGTGCCGTGATCATCTACGCGCTGCTCGCCGTGCTGCTGTGCCCCCGCAGGCACCGCGCCGGGCTATGGCAGGGCGGGGCCGGAGTCTTCTCAATACCCCTGGCGGGTTTGCTATATACCCCTCCCCGGTTTAACGAATACCGGGGCACGGGTTCCCGGATACCTATGCGGGGTTTACGGGTACGAAAGAATCCGGCGAATCATGTTCCGCAAATTGAATCCAGAGCTTGTGCAGACCAGCGTTACGCTATTAATCTCATCCCGCTACGGGTCCCTGCCCGGCAGGCGTTCCCGGCGCCCGGCTCAAGACCCGCGCGGATGCTCCTGGCGCCGTAAACCTCATCCCGGCCACGCAAGCGGCATAGACGACACGGAAGAGATATCCATGACAATCCAGGCGACGGGCGCCAGCTCCGGTGGCCGGTGGCTTAGCGGCATCGGCGTGGCCCGGGAGGAGCGCTGGGCAGCGCCGGACAACCCTGCCGTCATCGCCGGACCGATCAGCTGGTCCGCGCGGCTCATCGGCCAGCACGGCACCGCGGCAAACGCGATCTTCGCCGTCATCCAGCTGCTGATCGCACTCGGGATCGCCTGGCGGCCCACGATCAGGCTCGCGCTCGGCGCTTCCATCGCGTGGGCGCTGGCCGTGTGGTGGCTCGGCGAGGGCCTCGGCGGGATACTGAACGGCGCCGCGAGCCCGGTCAACGGCGCGCCGGGCGCGGTGATCATCTACGCGCTGCTCGCGGTCCTGCTCTGGCCTGGCCGGCCTGGCCGGCCTGCGCCGTTCGTCGCCGGCCGGTTCACCGGAGCTGCGCTCGCCCGGTCGCTCTGGCTGGTGCTGTGGGGCAGCCTCGCTTACCTGGCGCTGCAGCCCGCGACCAGGGCACCGCAGGCACTGAGCGGCATGATCTCCGGGATGGCGTCCGGGGAGCCTGGCTGGCTGGCCGGCGTCGATAACCACCTGGGCGCATTCCTGGGCCACCGGGGGCCGGCTGCGGCCGTCGTGCTGGCGGTCGTGCTGGCGGTCGTGGCGGTGGGCGTCTGGCTGCCGCGCCCCGCCGCCAGGGCGGTCATAGTGCTGGCCGTCGTGGCAGCGGCTGCCATCTGGATCGCGGAAGGACTCGGCGGCATGCTGACGGGGGGCGGCACAGATCCCAACTCCGGCCTGCTGCTGGCGCTGCTGGCCGTCGCATACTGGCCGCTGGCCGGCCGTAGCCCTGTCATTACCCAGTCTGCATCGCCTGAAGGAGCCTGACATGGCGGGACCGTCCTGGCTCGCGTACACGTTCGCGGGCGTAATGATCATTACCGCGGCCTATTGCGTGAGCCGCCTGGTGATTGCCCGGCGGCGGCACCGGCCGACCGATCACCAGGTCGACGCCCTGCATGTCCTGATGGGCGTGGCGATGGCCGGGATGCTGGTGCCGCGGCTGCGCATCTTCTGGGCTGGCGGCTGGGAGATAGTGTTCGGCGCCGCGGCCGCCTGGTTCACCTGGCAGGCAATCCGCGGGCTGCGTAGCCAGGATGCCATCGGCCGCGGGCAGCGTCATCATCTGCAGCACGCGCTCGCCTGCCTCGCGATGCTGTACATGTTCCTGGCGGCGGCCTCGGCCAGCAGGGCAGTAGCGGCCGGATCCGCGATGAGCGGGATGGCCGGCGGTGCCGCGCACTTCCCGACCCTGGCCCTTGTCCTGGCCTTCGCGCTACTGGGCTACGTGGTCTGGACGACGGACCGGCTTCCGTCCCTGGCGCCGGTGGCCGCCTTCGCGGCCCCTAGCGTGCCGGTGCCCGTGCTCACCGGAGCCGCCGCGACTTCGAGCACCGCGGGCGACACTAGCGGAAGCACGCTTCCGGCCGGGGACCATGCACCGGCGGGCCGGGGCTGGGGGCCGCCGGTGTCGCCGCGCCTCGCGGCGTGCTGCGAGATAGCCATGGGCGTGACCATGGGCTACGCGCTGATCCTGATGCTGTGACCCGGAGCGGGAAAGCCCGGGCCCACGGGGCCGGCCTGGTGCTACTAGCCGGCCAGCTCGTAACCGGCCGTCTCGACCGCTGCCCGGACCGCCGCCGGGTCCGGCCGGGACCCGGCGGCGATCCGGACTTCGCCGGAGGCGACGTCGACGTCGACGTCGCTCACCCCGGGGATTCTTCCGATCTCGGAGCGGACGGCGTCGGCGCAGTGCGCGCAGCTCATACCGGTGACGGTGATCACGCTCTGGTCCATGCACGGCATCGTAGCGCCGGGGCGGGGTAACCTTCCGGCCAGGCAGGTGAAACCTCCTGCCTGCCCGATCGGCGGCACTTCGGAAGGGGGCCGTGATGGCGTCGGCTGCGGTGGCTGACGGGTCGTCAGGGACCACCCGCATCGAGCTCTCCATCCAGGGCATGACCTGCGCGGCATGCGCGGCGCGGGTGGAGAGGAAGCTGAACAACCTCGATGACATCCGCGCCACGGTTAACTTCGCCACCGAGCGGGCCAGCATCACCGCCCCGCCTGGCATCACCGTGCCCATGCTGATCGCGGCGATCGAGCAGGCCGGGTACGGTGCCGCGGACGCCCGGCCCGAAACCGGATCTGCGACGGCGGGCGATGACGGCAGGCAGGACGAGGACCGCGTGGCCTACCTGCGGCGCCGGCTGATCCTCGCCGTTGTCTTCTTCATCCCGCTCTCCGATATATCCGTCGCGCTATCGCTGTTCCCTGCCTTCCGGTTCCCCGGCTGGCAGTGGGTCCTCGTGGCGCTGGCCGCCCCGGTCGTGCTGTGGGCAGCCTGGCCGTTCCACCGCGCCGCGCTGCGCAATGCCCGGCACGGGTCACTGACCATGGACACCCTGGTGTCGCTGGGCATCACAGCGGCCTGCGGCTGGTCGATCTACGCGATGTTCGTCCTCGATCGCAGCACCCGGGTGAGCAGCAGGTACGAGCTCTTTCATGCCTCCGGCGGGGGCATTTACCTTGAGGTAGCGGTGTCGGTGACCACCTTCCTGCTGGCCGGCCGGTTCTACGAGGCACGCGCGCGGCGCACGGCCGGCGAGGCCATGCGCGAGCTTGCCGCGACCGGGGCCAGGGACGTATGCGTCCTGGCCTCCGACGGCACCGAACGCCGCGTCCCGGTCGCCGAGCTCCGGGCTGGCGACGTCTTCGTCGTCCGGCCGGGCGAGAAGATCGCCGCCGACGGCACCGTCCTGTTCGGCCAGTCGGCCGTCGACCGGAGCATGATGACCGGGGAATCCGTCCCGGCTGAGGTCGCCGAAGGCGACAGCGTCGTCGGCGGCACGGTGGCGCTCACCGGCCGGGTGATCGTCCGCGCCATGAAGGTCGGCGCCGACACCCAGCTCTCCCATCTCATCAGGCTGGTCGAGCGGGCCCAGGCGCAGAAGGCCGCCATCCAGCGCCTCGCCGACCGGATCTCCGGCATCTTCGTCCCGGCGGTGCTGGCCATGGCCGCGCTGACCCTGGCCGGCTGGCTCGCGGCCGGAAGCCCGGCTGAGCATGCCTTCAGCGCGGCCCTCGCGGTGCTGATCATCGCCTGCCCGTGCGCGCTCGGCCTGGCCACCCCGGCCGCCCTCGTCGTCGCCTGCGGGCGCGGCGCCCGGCTGGGCATCTTCATCAAGGGCTACCAGGCACTGGAGTCATCGCAATCAATCGACACCGTGGTGCTGGACAAGACCGGCACCGTGACGACCGGCACCATGTCCCTGACCGGCCTGCTGCCCGCCGACGGGACCAGCCGCGCCGCGCTGCTCCGCTACGCCGGCTCGGTCGAGCAGGCCTCCGAGCACGCGGTCGCCGCCGCCATCACCGCCGCAGCCCGCGCCGAGGCCGGGGACCTCCGCCAGCCCACCGGGTTCGCCGCCCTGCCCGGGCTGGGCGCCCGCGGCACTGTGGATGGCCTGGAGGTCATCATCGGCCGCGAGAAGCTGTTCCGCGACCGTGCCATCCCCATCCCCGCCGCGCTGTCCGAGCAGGCAGCCCGCTGGGAACAGGCCGGCTGCACCACCGTCCTGGCGGGATGGGACGGCCAGGCCCGCGGCGTGCTGGCCGTCGCCGACACGATCAAGCCCTCCGCCGCCGCCGCGGTCACGGAACTGCAGCGGCTCGGCCTTCGCTGCGTGCTGCTGACCGGCGACAACCAGGCCACCGCCACCGCGGTCGGCGCCCAGGCCGGGGTTGATCAGGTGATCGCCGGGGCACTGCCCGCCGACAAGGCCGCTGTCATCACCCGGCTGCGCACCGAAGGCCGCTCGGTAGCGATGGTCGGCGACGGCGTCAACGACGGCCCCGCGCTGGCCGCCGCCAGCCTAGGGCTGGCCCTGGGCTCGGGCACCGACGTCGCGATCAGCGCGGCCGACCTGATCCTGCTCAGGGACGACCTGATGGTCGTTCCCGAGTCCATCAAGCTGGCCCGCGGCACCTACCGGACCATCCGCCGCAACCTGGCCTGGGCGTTCGGGTACAACATCGCCGCGATACCCCTGGCCGCCCTCGGGTTCCTCAACCCGCTGATCGCCGCCGCCGCGATGACCCTGTCCTCGGCCTTCGTCGTCTGGAACAGCCTGCGGCTCCGCAAGCTGGACGTGACGGCTCCCGGGATCCCCGAGATCGCCCGGTAACCGGAAGGCAGCCCGGCCGGCGAGACGCCGATCTGCCGGCCGTTCAGCCTGACCATCGAACGACAGTGATTATCGTTTTCAGTTAACTGGCCACCAGGTCAAAGCGTTCCTCTGCAACCAACAGGTCACCGACAGGTGCGCCGCCACCGATGTGCGCGGCCGGCCAGGCGCGCAGTCGGCCAGGTGCGTGGCCGGCCCGGCGGCGGCCGGCCACGCACGCCGTCGCCGTCGCTAGCCGGCGGTCATGGTGTAGCCGGTGGTGGTGAGGGAGCCGGCGGCGGCGAGTTCCAGGCCGAAGGACAGGGCGGTGGCGCCGGAGGGCACGGCCGGGGTGGTCCAGGTGGCCTGGGCCCAGGTGCTGGAGGCGGGCTCGGCGGGGCTCTCGGTCCAGTAGGTCCAGGCGCCGCTGGCGTTCTGGTAGTAGGCGACGATGTGGGCGGGCTGGCTGGACTGGTAGGAGCCGCCGAGGGTGTAGGCGGTGCCGGGGGTGACCCGGGGCGAGCAGGCGCTGGTGTTCTGCGCGG
>JBEKIF010000150.1:0-5503 GCA_050011895.1 Streptosporangiaceae bacterium
TGCATGGCGCTGTCAGCGGTGAGGATCTCGGTTGCGGAGCTGCATACGGGCAGCGCCTGCCAGACGCCATCCTCGAAGCTGATCTTGTAGTGGCCTTCCCAGTGCATCCGCAGCCAGGTCAGGCTCGTTACCTCTTCCTTGGTGAGCACGATTCCTCCTGGGACAGGCACGGTGGGCGGCTTGCGACCTCAGCAAGGTCTGTGCCTGACCAGCATTAGGCTACCTGGTCCACTAAGGCGACTTGTGCAGCACTAGGCGACCCAGAGCGTCTTAGCTGGTCACGGGCACGTAGCGTTGATCAAGTGACAGAAGTCGACCCATTCAGTCCGACTCCGCTGCACAGGCAGCTGGCGGACATGCTCCGCGAGGACATCAGGTCGGGCCGGATAGCACCGGGCATGCCGCTGCCGAGCCAGGCGACGTTGCAGCAGCGGTACGGGGTAGCGAGGGGCACGGCGGCGCGGGCCCTGTCGATCCTGGTGGACGAGGGGCTTGCCGTTGTGTCACCGGGGCGCGGTACCTACGTCAAGCCTTGAGGCCCAACATGAGATTCGGCGCAAGTGACCGCAGCATGCCTTCGGCACTCATGAAGACGGCCGGAACCGACGGCTACGGCTGAGGTGCCGCCAGGCCGCTGACCGGAAGGCCGTCTCTCCAGATCACCCTGGCTCGTCCCGTGACGGGGGAGATGGCGAGGAAGTTACCGCTGAAGGTCGCCCCGTATAGTGCGCGCGATCCGGTGACCAGCCCCCACACATCGTTGTAGCCCGTGTTCCCGATGATCCTCGCGGCGCCCGTGCGGGCGTTCACGACGGCGAGCAACGACCTGGCCGAACCCGGCCTCGACACGGTCGCGTAGAGGCGGCCGTGCGCGAAGGTCAGATCACCTGCCGAATTGAGGCGATGGCCGTACGTGCCGATCACGCTGGCCCGGCCAGTCCGGGCGCTGATCGTGAACAGGTCACCCTGGTGGCTGGCGCCATAGAGGGTGTCCGTCCCCGGCTGGGAAGCAAGGGCGTTGGCGCCGTTGAGGCCGAGCGGCCCGACCGGGCGGGCGGCACCGGTTGCGGCGTTCAGCCGGTACAGGGCGGTGAAACTAATCCCGTAGAGGATCTTGCGCCGGAAGGCGATGTCAGAGAGGTATGTTCCGGCGTGACCCTCGAAGATCACCGCATGCCGCCGAGGGTTGAGGCGGTAGAGCGCGCTGTTGGCGGCGTGCGTCACGGCGTAGACGGTCGTCGGCGGCCTGGCCGTTGTGGCGGCGGCACTGGCCGCGGCGGGACTCAGTGCGAGTGCGCCTGCCACCGCCAGCACGAGCCCACCGGAAACCGGGCGGGATAGCAGCCTTCCGAAGCATTGATTGCGCACGTCACTCAGCCCCCGGAGCATATGCGAGAAGTAATTATCGTCAGCAGACACTAACACCGGTCACGCCGCTCAGGAGCGTCTGCGCGACACATGCCCGTGAGCATCAGCGTGACGATTTCTCAGTACATATAACGTGAAAGTTGTCACGATCACGACCGGCCACCGGCCAGGCCTGGCCCGTGGCAGGCACTATTGGTGAATGTGGCGCGGCGGGGACCTCGTTATTCAATAATCGTGCTCCGTGCCTGCGGCTGGCCTTTCATCGGCCGCCATGACGGCTCGCGTTAGCCGCAGCTGACATCATCCCCAATGACAGGAGGGCCCCAGTGGCGCCGGATGCGTCGTTCGTCCACCCCACGGCCATGATCGAGCCAGGTGCGTTAGTAGGTAAGGGCAGCGCGGTCTGGCATCACAGCCAGGTGCGCCGGGGCGCGGTGATCGGGAGCGACTGCACGCTCGGCAAGAACGTCTTTGTCGATGAGGGGGTCCTTATCGGCGACCGGGTGAAAATCCAGAACAACGTGTCGGTTTACAAGGGCGTCGAGCTCGCCGACGAGGTGTTCGTCGGGCCGTCCGCGGTGTTCACCAACGACCTGCGGCCGCGGGCGGTCGCGCCGGACTGGCAGCTGAGCCCGACCAAGGTGGCGCGGGGCGCGTCGGTGGGCGCCAACGCGACCATCGTGTGCGGGACCGAGATCGGCGAGCACGGCATGGTCGGGGCCGGGGCGGTGGTCACCGCGCCGGTGCGCCCGCACCAGGTGGTGACCGGCAACCCGGCCAGGCACCACGGCTGGGTGTGCGCCTGCGGGGTGGTGCTGTCGCGGGCCGGGGACCGGCCCGCCGAGCTGCGCTGCGCGGGCTGCCGCGGCTGGGCCGCCGAGGCGGGCCCGGCGGGCGGCGATCCGGGGCGGCGCATCCCGCTGGCCAAGGTGGTGGTCGGGGCGGACGAGGAGGCGGCCGTCCTCGCCGTGCTCAGGTCCGGGCAGCTGGCCGGCGGGGCGCGGGTCGCCGAGCTGGAGCGCACGTTCGCCCGGCTGCACGAGGCCGCGCACGTGATCGCGGTCAGCAACGGCAGCGTCGCGCTGGTCGCCGCGCTGCGGGCGCACCAGATCGGCCCCGGCGATGAGGTCATCACCTCGCCGCTGACCTTCGCCGCGACGCTCAACGCGATCCTGGAGGCGGGCGCGAGGGCCAGGTTCGCTGACGTGGCCGAGGACCTGACGCTGGACCCGGGCGCGCTGGAGGCGCTCATCACGCCGCGGACCAGGGCCGTGCTGCCGGTCCACCTGTACGGGCTGCCCGCGGCGATGGGGGAGATCTCGGCTGTCGCGCGCGAGCACGGCCTGGCGGTCATCGAGGACGCCGCGCAGGCGCACGGCGCGCGGGTGGGCGGGGCCCCGGTGGGTTCCGGCGCGACGGCGGCCTTCTCGCTGAATGAGACCAGGAACATCACCTGCGGCGAAGGCGGCCTTATCACGACCGATGACAACGAGATCGCGGCCAGGCTCCGGCTGCTGCGCAACCATGGCATGCGGGCCCGCTACGACTACGCGCTGCCGGGCAGCAACTACCGGCTGACCGACTTGCAGGCCGCGGTGGCCTGCGCGCAGCTGGGCAGGCTGCCCGCCATCCAGGCCGACCGCAGCCGCAACGCGACGCTGCTGTCGGCCGGGCTGGCCGGGCTGCGCGGCCTGGTGCTGCCCCCGGCCCCGGCTGGCCGGCTGCATGCCTGGCATCAGTACACCGTCCAGGTGACGTCCGACGCCAGGCTGGACCGTGACCAGCTGGCCAAGTGCCTGGACGCCGCGGGCATTGATTCGCTCGCCCACTACCCGAAGCTGGTCCACGACTACCCCTGTTACCGCGGCCACCCGCAGGTTGCCGCCGACGAGACGCCCCGCGCCGCGACCGCCGCCCAGCAGGTCCTGTCGCTGCCCGTGCACCCGGCGCTCACCGGCGCCGACGTCAGCAGGATCGTGTCCTGCGTCCGGGAAAGCCTGGAGCAATAACCGGAACCCGCTGCAAGCGCAGCGGGATTGGCAAATGAACAGGGCACTCAATGAGGATCAAGCAACGGGGCTGGATGGTCATCATCTCGGCGGCCGTCCTCTGGTGACCGCCCTGGCGTCGGCGTCTGAAACGGCGTCCGCGTCTGCAACGGCGTCCGCGTCTGAAACGGCGTCCGCGTCTGCAACGGCGTCCGCGTCTGCAACGGCGTCCGCGTCTGCGCCGGCCGCAGCGAAAGGCTCGCCACCGGCCGAATGCGGCGGCGAGAGGCACCGCTTGGACTGCCCTACCGTCTTCGAGCCGGCGCCGGCCGGCGACGGCACGTATACCGGGAACGATCCGCCCTCGGTGCTGTTCTACAGCAACCGGCCTGGCTCGGGGAACAACAGCCAGTACCTGATCAGGCTGCCGAAGGAACCGCCGGTGCCGCCCAACCAGTCAGCAACCGGCGGGACTTACAGCTTCCAGCTGGAGCGGGACCTCTGGTTCATGACCGCGGCGTGCGCCACCCAGTCTTACCCGAGGCCACCAGGACGCGGCTGTGCTGCCGCCCGCGCCGGCAGGCCGGCCGAAGCAGGGCGGCTTGCTGCCGCAGCCGGGAGACGGTCCGGGACGCCTAGGGCGTGCTGATGCAGTCACCTGTCCGCGGGAACGAGTCGAGGCTAGACGAGAATTCGCGGTACCGCCGGGTCGATGCGAGCGATGTCGCGGGGGTCGCTAGTGACGACAGCGTGATGACGCTGCCGGGCGCAGAGCACGACGTGGACGTCCACGACATCATCGTGGTTAGTGACCGCGCACATCAGCCCGATGCTACGGGCCACGCTGAGCGTCATGGCTGCGACCTCGATGTCCGGAGACTTGAGCAGCCGGGCGAGGCGAGCCTGGCGGGAGCTGCGCCACGCCTGCGCGACGACTTCGGCGGGGATGCAGATGGTTCCGCCGCGCCGCCGCGCTGCCTCCAGGCGTGCCTGCATGGCCACGGCCTTGGCGGGGTCGTCAAGAGCCAGGAGCGCGCCGGCGTCGAGCGTGAGCCCGGTCGTCGCGGCCGCGCTCACCCGGCCATCCTGCCGCCCCGCCGGTGGTGGCCGGTCAGCCCGGCCCGGTCCAGCTCGGCTTCGACCTGGCGCTGGACCTCCTCGGGCACCGGGGTTTCCGCGCGCCAGGCGGCCAGGATGTCGTCCAGGTTCTCGCGCTCCTGGTAGTCCTCGAGTGCCGTGGCCACATACGCGCTGACCCGCCGCTCGCCTCCGGCAGCGCGCTTGACCTTCTCCACCAGCTCGTCGGGAAGACTCACCGTGATGCGTTTCATACAACTATCATACTTTGCTGACGAGTCGGGTCACTGGATTATGCGGGCCTGCCCGGCTGTGCTGTGCCGACAACCTCGTCCACCTCACGCGACCGTGCGCCTACATCGCCGGTGCGATGAGGCAGGCGGCGCGGACCAGGTCAATCTCCCGCCTGGTCGCTGACATGCGAGCTGAAGACGGGCAGCCGAGCGAGGAAGATTACGCGTGGGCTCGGCGGGCGCTCGGAGTCGAGTGACCAGCGCAATCACATGCATGTCGTCACCTCCGATCCAGAGGATCTGCGTGCCGTCGACGACGCCCTCATCCTGCACATGCCATGACAGCACCGTCGGATTCAGCTCAGTTAACGGATACGATCTCTATCTGGTGTATGTCGAGTACCGCCCGGTAGGCGATGAGGTCCGCTAGGTCGCTGGTGAGGATCAGGGAGGGCCCGTGCCAGGCGGCTGCGGCTACGATCAGGGCGGCTACCGCGTCAGGTTCCTTTTTGGCAGGCAGATCGGCTTTGCCGAGCATCTTCCCGGCGCGCTGGAAGTCGGCTCGCCGGTAGACACGATGACAAGGAAGGCAGCCGATGATTCCTTCTTCGAGGCCGCGGATTGGCCCGATGTCATCCTTGGCCTGCAGGATCGTGCACTCGCCGGCGATCCCGGCGAGCGTGTGCACGATCGCCGGGCCAGCGCGCCATACCTGAGCCAGGACCGGGCCGGTGATGACGGGCCGGTGCGCGGATGCCGTGAGCGCCTCGTGGGTGATTCGAGCACGGACGTTCTCGTCCAGCAGGGCGATGAGCATGCCGGCGTCGTAATAGACGA
>JBEKIF010000151.1:0-5877 GCA_050011895.1 Streptosporangiaceae bacterium
CTCCATGCCGGTTTATCCCGGCGCTTTCCAGAAACACGACTACCCCTCCACCGCGCACCGCCGCTCCTACGCCCGCCGCACCGCCGCCGAACGAGGCTTCTCCACCATCAAAGACCCCGCCACCAACACCATCAGCCGCGGCTGGTGCCGCCTCATGGGCCTGCCACCCACCGCGCTCTGGCTCGCCGCCTTGCACGCCGTCCGCAACCAGCGCATCCTGGACGCCTGGAACACCCGCCAGGCCGAAAACCAGCGCCGCGCCGCCGCCGGCCTGCCGCCCAGAACCCGCAAACGCCGACGGAAAACCACCCTCGCCAGCCTCACCGCATCGCCATAACCACGACGCCGCACTGCGCCACAGCCCATCGCTTACCAGCATGCCGCCACGGCGCCCTGCCACCCCAGACCCAGGCCAGCAGCACCATCCGCAGCCAGGCAGTGGCCATGCAATAAGAAAATGCAAGATCAACTAGGTCCAGGCCCCAAGGCGGCCAGAATGTCAGACCTAAACGTGAACATGGCCCCCACTGAAACGTGAAGACCACGAAGTGGAGCTAAGGGGACTCGAACCCCTGACCCCCTGCTTGCAAACAACAGGCAGCACGTCTACCGACGTCCATCCCCGCAGGCCACCGTCCCGGAGCATGTATCCGCGTCCCTCCAGATCCGTACCTGTTGCGGTACTTCCGTGCTGTACTCACCCCCCTGAGCCACGGCCCTCAGAAGAACCTGCGGGACTCCGCTGCTGCGCCCCTTGCTGGCCTCCGGCCGTCCCGCGAAGAGAGCGAGTGGGTCCCGCGCCTGCAGCGTAACCGCGTGCCTCCTGTTTGATCTTCCTCTCCTCCCGAAGAGCGAACGTGGCCTGACAGGAGCTAGTGGTACAATATCCAGTACCACTAGACGAAAGGGCTCCCGTGTCGATCACTGCCAGCGAAGCCCGCAAAAACCTATTCCCGCTCATCGAGAAAGTGAACGACGACCGCACCCCGATCGAGATCACCTCACGCCGCGGCGATGCCGTGCTGCTGTCCCGCGCGGACTACGAAGCCCTGGAGGAGACCGCGCATCTGCTCCGTGTCCCGGCCAACGCCAGGCGGCTAATCGAGAGCTTGCAGCAAGCCCTGTCCGGCCAGCGCGAAGAGCACGACCTGGCCCGGTGAGGCTCGTCTTCACCCCCCACGGCTGGGAGGACTACACCTACTGGCTTACCGCGGACCGGGCCATCCTCAAGCGGATTAACCGGCTGATCGACGACGCGCTACGCGACCCAGGCGCCGGGATCGGGAAACCCGAACCGCTGCGGCACATGCTCGCGGGCGCATGGTCCAGGCGGATCAGCGAAGAACACCGGCTCGTCTACCTCGTAGACGGCGATGACCTCGTGATCCTGCAAGCCCGATTCCACTACAAGTAACGCGATTCTGCTGCGGTGAGTGCGAGCCAGCATGAGGCTGAGTGGCGGAGGGGCTCAGAAGAACGCGCGCATTGCCGCCGATATGCACGGTTGTCGCCTCGAATCCTCCTGCCACCCTCGCCCGGCGCTGGCCGCCGTGGCGGCCGGCCGCTGGAACGCCCCTTGCGCCGCCCAGCCATCAGGCCCACCACACAGATGAACAAAACGAACAGGTAAATGGGGTTGCTCGAGAGGAACAGTTCGCCGAGGCGGCAGCCAGGCTGGCCGATGCCTATGGTCGTCCGCTTCCCCCGATGATCCCCTGGCGCCGCTCGCCCACGACATAGCCCGGGCGCTGACCGAGCCTGACTTCGCCCTGCATCACTGTGCCCAGAGCCATCCGCTTTTACCGGCTGGGCGGCGTCTGCCTGGTGCCCGTCGCCCGTGATCACGACCCGGGCGGCCGCGGTGGGGTGGTGATCTCGTGGACTACGCACGACCTGCTCTCGATCGACTGGGACCGGTGGCGGGAGTACCAGGGCGCGCGTGAGGTCATGAGCGGCGGGCTGGCCCAGGTGCTGGATACGTTCGGGTTCGAGGTGTGGCCATTCGGCCCGCGCCTCCGGCTGGTCGCTGGTCTAGCCCTGTTCGCTCTGGAGGATCGCCTTGAGGGACGCCAGGGTCACCAGCGCGACTGTGATGACCAGCTGCGTCTGCGGTGAGCCCGGCGCTGCGCCGGGTCATGCGTTCTTCTGGTCGCGACGGCAGAGAAGGATGCCGCCGAGGACGGCTCCTAGGATCCCTAGGCCGGTTATGACCGCCATGCTCGACCAGTCGGGACTCGTGGCGGGGGCGGGAACCATGTGGAAGAAGACGGATGTGTCCAGTAGCCAATGACTGGTGTGAACCACTCCGCCCGCGAACTCGATGAGAAACGACCAGGCCAGGTATCCGTAGACAACCGTCGAGGTCCGCCGCGGCCACGCGCCGAGCACCAGCGCGCCGAGGCCGAGGAGGAAAAGCCCCGGCGGGACGACGTTCAGGCCGGCCGTCACCAGCGAGCCGAAGCGGACCCCGCTGTGTTGGCTGGCGGCGCCCGCCCAGGCCCCGATCCCGGCCAGCAGGCCAGCCGTAAGGACGAGAAGAGAGGAGAGTCCTAGCCGTCCGGCGAACCACGAGGTCCGGCTCACGGGACGGACAAGGAGGTTCTCCAGGTAACCGTCGGCCTCCTCGGTCCGCATCGCGGTGATCTGGCCGGCCGAGATCAGCGCGATCAGGAGCGCGAGGATCAGGAACGTCAGACCAAGATCGTCCGCCACGATTGAGCCATGCCCGCCGAGCCGTCCAATCGCCTGGCTGATCCCTTGCGAGCCGATGGCGTCCTTGGCGGACGACTGGGCCGTGGTTCCGATGAGCACAGCGAAGACAGCGACTGCGAACAGCCAGCCAAGTGCGACCGGCCGCATCAGGCGCACGGCCAAGCCCGCGGAGCCGCTAAGCAGGACCACGTGCGGTTGTGATGAGTCGCGTCCGGGCCACGAGGCGGCCCCGGCATCGCGGGTGCCTGCCAGGTGCAGCGTCACTGCGGTGACCGCAATCAGCAAGACGAGGGCGGGAAGCAGTGCCACCGGGTTCGGGTTGGTTAGAGGTCTGCTTTCCTCGACCCAGCCGAGAGGGCTCAGCCACACCAGCCAGTGCAGGCCCTGGTTCGTGTCAGCCACCATGCGCAGGGCATACGCCAGGCCGAAGACGACCCCGGCCATGGCTGCGGCGCGCCGACGGGTGCTGGCCAGCTGGCTGGCTAGCGCGCCGATGGCGAGGAACATGGCGGCCGTCGCCACGAGCGTGACAGAGAAGTAGAGGCACTGGCCGAGACTGAATCCGGCCGATGGGGACCGGCCGGTGACAATCGCCCCGAGAGCCGTCAGCACGAACAAAACCACCAACCCGGCGCCGAGGCCTGCGAGCGCCTGGGCCGCGGCGCGTCGGCGTGTTGTCTGACCGGCCAGGAGCAGGTCGTTGCGCCCGGCTTCCTCCTCGCCGCGCATGAGGCGGGTGGCCGTGAGCAGGCCCCAGATGGAGCCGAGGAGGCTCAAGATGCCGACGAAGCGCCAGTCGGCGAAGCCGGCCACGGTGTTGACGCCGCGCTCCGACCCGAGGAGCGCGTTCATGGCGGTGTTCGACCCGTACGCGCGCGCTAGCTGGTTGCGCGAGGCCTGGGTCTTGTAGGTGGAGGTGTAGGCGTGCGTCTCGAGGATGATGAAGAAGCCGAATATGAGGCCCCACAGAGCGCCCGACCGAGCGGCGCGGCGCGCCACCTGACGGGCGAGGACGGATCCCGGGTAGCGGCCTGCAGGGGCGAGCTCGAGTGGTGGCTGCTCAAGCAGCCGGCCGGTCATGACCGAGCCATGTCGGCCGCTGCGACTCCGGTCGGGCCCGGTGCCGCGCCACCGGGCCCGTACTGGGCCAGGAACAGTTCCTCGAGCGAGGGCTCACGGCTGAGCAACCCGCGCACGCCGGTACGAGCCAGGGCATCGACGAGTGGCTCGATCGGCCCCTGGACCTCAAGATGGACACGGCGGCCGTCCACCACGGCTCGCCTCACGCCCGCCACCCCGGTCAGATCGGGGGGCACGCCATCGAACGTGGCCTCGACGATCAACGCCGAGAGATGCCGCATCTCGGCCAGCGTCCCCATCTCGACCAGGCAACCCTCGCGCAGGATGCCCACCCGGTCGCATAGGGCCTCGACCTCACTCAGGATGTGCGACGACAAGAACACTGTCTGCCCGGCATAGCGCGCCTCGGCCACGCTGTGGCGGAACGCCTGTTCCATAAGCGGGTCGAGCCCGCTGGTGGGTTCGTCGAGCACGAGCAGATCAGGGCGCGTCATCATGGCGGCGATGAGCAGTATCTTTTGCTTGTTGCCCTTGGAGTAAGCCCGCACTTTCTTGGACGGGTCGAGATCGAAGCGCTGGATCAGGTCGTCGCGGTACGCGGTGTCGACGCGGCCCTGGACCCGCCCCAGGAGATGGATCGTCTCGAACCCGGTGAGCGAGGGCCACAGGCTGGCCTCGCCGGGGACGTACGCGAGCCGCCGGTGTGCCTCGACGGTCTGGCGCTGGCAGTCGAGGCCGAAGATCTCTGCCCGCCCCGCCGTCGGCCGGGCCAGCCCCAGCAGCAGGCGGATGGTGGTGGTCTTCCCGGCACCGTTAGGCCCCAGGTAACCGACGACCTCGCCCTCGGCGACCTCGAGGTCGAGACCGAGCAGAGCATCGGCGGAGCCGTAGCGCTTGGACAGACCCTCGGTGCGGATGGCCGGAGTACCCATGAATCCAGCTTCCCTAAGTTTTCCCAGAAGCCCGGGAAGCGCGAGAGCCGGAGCGCCTTGGCCGGCGCTTAGCGGTAAACCGCGCGATATCGCAACTTTTTGTCGCGATATTGTCAGAGTGACACAGGCCAGCGAGAAACGCAACTTGGAGTTGCAATGACGCCGCAGTCCGCTTCGGCAGGCCGCGCCCGGCCCGTCGGGCGAGGCCCGAGGGTCCGTGCCGCAGTTCTCGCCGCAACGCTCGCCGAACTGAGGGAGACCGGCTACGCCGCCCTGACCGTCGACAACGTGGCGCGGCGGGCCGGAGTCCACAAGACGACGATCTACCGGCGCTGGAAAGACCGCGAAGGCCTGGTCGCCGACGCGGTGGCCGATCTCGCCACGACGGCGAAAATGCCCTTCCCCGACACCGGCGACATCGGCACCGATCTTCTCAGGCTCGCACGGATGACCGTCGCGTTCCTGACAAGCCCGGCGGGTGGGACCGTCGCCGCCGCCTCGATGCCCGATGCCGGCCGTATACCGGAGGTCGCTGGCGCGAAGCGCCGCTTTTTCGAGGCCCTCTTCCGGCAAGCTGAGCCAGTCGTCTCCGGCGCCATCGCACGCGGCCAACTTCCCGCCGACACCGATCCAGCCGAGCTGGTCAGAACCCTTCTCGCACCGATCTACCTGCGGCTCCTGGTCACCGCCGAGCCGATCGACAGAACCACCGCCGACAACGCCGCCAAGGTGGCAGGTGCCGCTACCGGCTGGTCAGAGCAAGATCAATGCCCGAATTATTCGCGTTGTTTTTCGCTGGAAACTCGCTCCGCGACCGCGCCGCCATCGCCCCGCACTCACCCCTCCCGTTGCTCGACGAGCTGCTGACAGCAGAGATGACCCACCGGAATCAGGCGACACCAGGAGGCAGGGAGAAGATGATCTCCCAAATTCCTCCCAACCACCCAGGCGGGCCCGCGCGAGCCACCCTCGCGATACGCGGAGAACCGGAATTAACCGCGGCTGACCTGGCCAGATACCTGAAAACGGCGAGTGGAGCTAAGGGGACTCGAACCCCTGACCCCCTGCTTGCAAAGCAGGTGCTCTTCCAGCTGAGCTATAGCCCCGCGCGACGGCTGCCCAAGGATACCCGGTCCGCCTGCCCCCGTCAGGG
>JBEKIF010000152.1:0-5436 GCA_050011895.1 Streptosporangiaceae bacterium
GCCTACGACAGCAGTGACTATCTCGAGGGCCTCAAGGCCTTTTCCGAGAAACGCCCGCCGATCTTCCGCGGTGCCTGACCCAGCCAAACCCGGAGCGGTTCCAGACCGCCAGGGACAACGCACAAACCGCCCGGAGCCGAAGGCCCCGCACCTGGCCCCGGGCTTTCGGGGGAATCCGCGCGAGCTCGATCGTTTATCCGCTGACGGGACGGGATCGCGCCCCAGGCCGACGGGGCGCTGACCCAGACGCTGCGGGTAACGGTCCTGGACCGCGGCGTGTCGGCGGCCCCGGAACGGGCCGGTCATGAACATCGTCACCGAGGCACGGCCTCGCCGCGAGGGAGGAGAGAACTCCCCCGCATACGTTAGCGGGGCGGCTGCGTGCAGGGAGCGGTGAGGCCGGTGCTGATTGAAATGGGTCTCGTACTGGTGCAGGACCTGCCGGGGTGGCGTGCTCGATCACGGCCAGGACGTGAGCCTGGGTACCGTCGAGCAGGTCGACGCTGAAGAAGTCGCACGCCAGGATCGCCTCGGGCTGGGAACGCAGGAACTGCGGCCAGGTTGGCCCGGTTCGTCGCGGCGCGGGGTCGATTCTGGCCTTCTTCAAGATCTCCCACACCGTCGACGCTGAGACCCGCACTCCCAGGCCGGCCAGTTCCCCGTGGATCCTGCGGTAGCCCCATTCGGGGTTCTGCCGGGCCAGCCGGAGGACCAGGGCCCTGATGTTCCGGCGGGTGGCCGGCCGGCCGGTCTTGCCGTGCGTGGACCGCGCTGCCCAGCGGCGGCGGACGATATCTCGGTGCCAGCGCAGGATCGTGTCCGGGATGACCAGAAGCCGCAGCCCGTGGCGGCGGGCTTTTAGTATCACGCCGAGCAGTGCCGCGAGCAGGGCCCGCCCAGTTCAGCTTCGGGCGGCGCGGCTGCCGCCGCTGCAGGACCGCGAGCCGGTGGCGCAGGATCAAGATCTCGGCGGTCTTCCACGTCTCCTCACGCCGGGGCAGTGGACCCGCACCGTGAACGGGAAGACCGTCACCAGGCAGCTCACCCCCGCCCAATACCAGGCCTACGCCCCCTGGTTCGCCAGCGCCCGGCGGCTGCGGAGACAGGCACTGGCCGCTGAGCTCGAAGCCATCTCCCTGCAGGAGATGGCCCGGGCCGAGGGCTGGCCCAAGATCACACCGGGCAGCGCGGCGCCGGCGCGTACCAGGCTCATCCGGGCACCGAAACCATCTAAACCACCCGAAACGCCGGGAGATCAGCCCGCTTAACACGGGAACAGCACACCAGAACCGCCCCGGAACCGCTGGTCAGCGAGTTTTGTCGGCGGCCCACCAGGAAGTGCAGGTCAGGGGCCGGCCCGCCCTCGATCCAGGCACCAGCACCGGTTCCACTGACCAGCCCGAACACTGGCGCGACACCGGGGATTTCCCCGCGATCGTAGGTGCACGGGGGGCCCCGCTGAGACGTGTTTACAAATGTGTGACGTTGCCGAAATCCATAGGTAGCAAAACGGGATGATAGTTGATCATTAGGAACTGGCAGCGCGAGGAAGGACGCTATTCTGTGAAGTCGACAGGGTGCGCTACGGCACCGTGCAGTGCCGCCGCGGCTTAGCCGGGCGGCCAGGTGCTGCCCGGCACTACAAACCGGGTTTTCCTTCCCCTGGAGCTGGCCGCTCGGTGCTGATCTTGCTGGCTAGGTTTCGGAGGCTCGGATATCATCGGCGACATCAGCTGCCTGAATGCGGTCGCGACCGCAAGTGTGATCTAGGTCGTGCATAATAGGAGCAATGCTGAGTGTCATTGCCGATGGTGGCAGCTGTCTTAGTTTCCGGTAGAACTCCGACATTCTGGAGGAGACATGACCGCCACTGCGGTATCATCACGCCCATGTACGTCCAACGCGACCCTGAACGCATGGGTCGACGAGATCGCAGATCTTACTGAGCCGGACCAAGTGGTCTGGGTCAAAGGTTCCGACGCTCAGCGCGAGCATCTCACTAAGATGCTGGTAGCGCACGGCACGCTCATCTCCCTGAGGGGAGCATTTTCTGGCTCGTACCTTGCAAGGTCCGACCCACGCGATGTGGCACGCGTCGTCAAGGATACGCACATTTGCAGTCCCGACGACACCGGCCCGCTTACCAACTGGTGGAACCCAGCTGAGGCATTGCCTCAGCTAGAAGACTGGCTGGCTGGCGCCATGCACGGACGAACAATGTATGTCGTACCATTCAGCATGGGCCCCCTGGGGTCCACTCTAGGACGCATCGCCGTGCAGCTGACCGACAGCCCGTATGTGGTACTCAACATGCTCACAATGGCGCGTTGCGGCCAGCTGGTACTAGACCAGCTGGGCGCGGCCGGCGCGTTCGTGAAGGCCATTCATTCAGTGGGTGTGCCGCTCGAGCCTGGACAGGCCGACATGGCCTGGCCGTGCAACCCCGACAAGCTCAGCATCTGCCACTTCCCGCAGCATGAGCTGATCATCAGCTTCGGCAGCGGGTACGGCGGAAACGCCCTCCTGGGCAAGAAGTGCCTGGCACTTCGCCTGGCGACCGCTCTGGCAGCCGTAGACCCCAAAGGGGCCATGGCAGAGCATATGATGATCATCGAGATTACCGAAAACGCCCAGGGCCGGAAGTGGCACGTGTCCGCGGCCTTCCCCAGCGCTTGCGGAAAGACGAACCTAGCCATGCTGCAAGCGACCATCCCCGGCTACACGGTCAAGACCATCGGGGACGACATCGCCTGGATTCGTCTGGGCGATGACGGCAGGCTGTACGCCATCAACCCCGAGGCGGGATTCTTCGGAGTCGCGCCCGGTACCGGTCCGGCTACCAATCCAGTGGCTGTGGAGGCTATCAAGAGGGGCAGCCTGCTCACCAATGTGGCCTACAACCCGGACTCGGGCGAGGCCTGGTGGCCGGAGTTGTCACCGCCCCCTGCGCGATTGATCACCTGGAAGGGTGAGGAGTGGCTGCGGGAGTCGGGAGTCGATGTCGCCACTGCGGTCCATCCCAATTCGCGGTTCACGACGCCGTATGCATCCTGCGACACGGCTGACGTGGCGATCTGGAATAGCCCTGAGGGCGTTCCACTCGACGCCATCCTGTTCGGAGGACGTCGTCCGACCACCATCCCGCTCGTGCGAGTTGCGCGAGGCTGGGAAGCGGGTGTGCTGCTCGGCGCCATGATCAGTTCCGCTACAACGGCAGCGGCTGAGGGCGAGGTCGGCAAGGTGGCGCACGACCCGTTCGCTATGGCCCCGTTCTTTGGTCTGGCGGTGACCGACTACATCCGCAACTGGCTGCGAATCGGTGCCAAGATCACGGCCGAGCACGGTGCCGACAGGCTGCCGCTGATCGCGGCTGTAAACTGGTTCCGGCGGTCGGAAGAAGACGGTCACTTCCTGTGGCCAGGCTTCGGCGATAATGCCCGGGTGATCGACGTTCTTATCCGATACCTCAAGGGGGAAGTGGGTCTGACCGAGACCCCGATCGGACTTATCCCAACGCCGGAGGCCTTCAACCTTGACGGCCTAGACGTGACGCCTGCAGACATGGCGGCTCTGACCGCGGTCGAAATCGGTGAGTGGCTGGCAGAGGTTAATGAGGTCGAGGAGTACTTCCGCAGGACCTTCGAGGACGCTTTCCCCGCGGAACTCCTCGAGCGACTGGCGCAGATGCGCTGCGAGCTTGAAGCTCTCGTTCGCAGCTAATAGCTTGCGGCGCTCGAATACTCGATTGTCGTGTTTCATCCGCACTGTCGCCGACAGGCTGGACACGATGGTGTTGGGCTCGAATACACGATCGCGGTGGTGACCTGCGTCTTTCTGGTAGCGGCCTGGAGCTGTCAGGCGGCGATCTGGTACTCGTGTATGAGTCCGCCGAGGACGTGTTTCGGCTGATCCAGTATTCGGCGAGGTTGATCTCCGTTGGCCCGTTGGGAGCTTGAGCTGGTGCGAGCCGAACTTGACGAGTTCGCCTTGCACGCGCCGGTGCCCCCACGTCGGATTGTCTGTCGCCATGCGGATCACGAGCTTGCGGATCGCGGCTGCTGTTGGCGGCCGTCCGGGACGCCGCCGGCTGGCGTAGTCCCACTTGCGCGCGACCAGTCGCCGGTGCCAGGCGAGCAGCGTGGCCGGGGTCACCGCGAACACCGCGCCCCATCGGCGGTGGGATCAGCCGGGACGGGGCAGCGAGCCACGGTCGGCCGGCTGGCCGGTACCGGACCCGGCCGGCGTGGCGGCGCAGCACCGCGTTCTCGTGCCTGAGGACCAGGAGTTCGGCATCCTTGGACACCTTGGTCGGCGGCGCAGCGAACCGAGCGAGCCGGCCACGTCAGCCACTGCCAGGCCCCGGAGCGTCCCTCTCGTATGCGACTGCTGGGTACCCTGGCGGACCGGGCGGGCGTGGATGTGCCTCTTGCCGTCACCGCTAGCGGTGACGGCAAGAGGCGTCTTTACCGTGCTGTCAGGCGCCGTTCTTGACCGCTGTGGCTGTTACTGCGGCCTTGCCCTTGCCGGGGCGCACCTGGATGCGCTTGGCCTGCACTTCCTCCGCCTTGGGTACCAGGATCAATAGAACGCCGTCCTGGGCTGAGGCTTCGATCGCATCGGCCATCACGTGGCTGGGAAGGGTGATCGACCGGCGGAACGCGCCGTAGCGGCGCTCGGCCCGGTGAACCTTCACCCCGGCGGGCTGGTCCGCGGGGCGCCGCTGACCCTGGATGGTCAGCAGGCCGTCCTCGAAGGTGATCTCCAGGTCCTCGATCCCGACCCCGGGCAGCTCCACGGCAACCAGGTAAGCGTCCTTGCGCTCGGAAATGTCGACCGCCGGAGCCCACGCCTGGATGCCCGCAGTGTCAAACTGCTGGCCGAAGCGGCCGGTCAGCCGATAGCCAGGCATCCCGCTCATCCGCAGCAGCTCATCCTGCGCGCTGCGCAGGTCATCAAACAGATCCCAGCTTGTCATGACTGTCATGTCGTTCTCCCTCACGCGTCTCGCCTGGCCGGCGGCCCGGCGACCCGAGAAAAAATGCGGTTCGAGTGAACGACATTCGCTTCCAAGGTAACACTGTTTACGATACAGTGAACACTGTTCACAGTCAAACTCACGGGCCGGGGGAGCATGGCAGACCCATCGCAGGCAGCCGCCACCGCGGGCCAGCGCCCGCTGTGGTTCATCGCCCCTGATGACAATGAGACCCGCCGCCGGGCGCTGACCCGCGAGCGGGTCGTCGCCGAGGCCCTCGCGGTCATCAGCGCTGAGGGCGTGGACGCCCTCAGCATGCGCGCCCTCGCAGCCCGCCTCGGCGTCGTTCCCGGCGCGCTGTACCGCCACGTGCGCAGCAAGGAGCAGCTTTGCGACCTCGTCGTGGACGGGGTGCTGGCCGAGGTCGACTGCCAGGCCGGCCGCGCGCTCGGCTGGACCGG
>JBEKIF010000153.1:0-5282 GCA_050011895.1 Streptosporangiaceae bacterium
TCAAGCATATGGAATCCGTTACATACAGATAAGGTTCAGACTCTGAAGTAAACACTTGAAACGCGACCACGTGAATCATCACCTTTGTGCGCGTGTAGAGGGCATGTTGAGCCTACCCGGAGATTTGCAGCAGCGGCTTCCGCCATGCCCGGTCTGTCATGTCCGATTCTGCGAGCCAGATGGGGGTGACCAGATGCAGCCCAGTGCGGCCAGATGCGGTCAGCGGGGATCGCTCATGGCCATCTGACCAGACCGACTATCACTCATTAGGCCGTCTGTTAGCCCGTTGAAATCGCAAGATATCGGCCCGTCCAGTTAACGCGAGCGCGGCCTGATCTCCTACCGGCCCATTTCACATGACGTATCTGCCTGCCGAGCAGCTTCCGGCTCGGCCTGTGCTTCCCGCTCGATCCGCGCGGTGTGCTTGCTGCTGGCATCGAGCTGTGCCCGCTGCGCGTCGATGCGGCGCGCGGCTTCGTCCGCGCGGGTCTGCAGCTCATCGAGCCGGGCGGCGCGCCCGTCATCAGCGGAGACAGGTCCGGCAGCCTCGGACTCCGGAGTTGCTGGCTTAGATGCCGAGGGCTCAGGCTCCTTCGAGGCCTGGGGTATTGCTGGCCGGAACTGCCCGGGCTGCGGTTCGAGCTCAGGCGCGGCGGCGTCCGGTCCTTCGTGCCCGGCCTCTGGCTTGCGCCTTAGCGGCCACGGCCCGCCGCTAGAGATCGCGGCCTGGTGCTCGCGCTCGATCGCGCGGTCCACGGCATCCGCGTGCGCCTGGAAGTCCCGCCACCAGGCGGCCATGCTCTGCGCTTCCGCTGTTCCCCGGTCGGATGGTTGGTGCCCGCGGCGCTGCAGTTCAGCTTTCGCCTTCCCGGCTATCTCCCGGGTGCTGGCAGTCCGGGCGGACCATTCCTCATACCGGGCGTTCCCGGCTTCGAGACGGCTCGCCTCCGCGGCCAGCGCGGCAGCCAGTGACCGGGCGTTCTCCGCTCGCACCTGGTCACGCTCTGCTGCGGCGTCGGCTGACTGCTGCCAGGCGTCGGCTTCGGTCTGGGCGATTAGGCGGAGCAGGCTGCTCGTGTCCGGTGGTGCGGTCACCTGCGCGCGGTCGGCTTCGAGTACCTGGGCCTCAAGCTCACCGCGGCTCAGTGCCCGGATCTCGGCGTGTTCGTCGGCGATCTCCAGAGCGTGGAAGGTGTCTTTGCGCAGGGCTTCGAGCCCGGGTTCGAGGTGCGGGGCGAAGCTGACTGCCCGGTCCGGGTCGGTGATCCCTTGCGCTTCCCGGTATGTGGCGGCGGTGCCGGCCCGCCGTGCGTAGTCTTCCCGCAGGACCGGGGAGGCATCCGGCCCAGGTGGCGGCCCGAGGTGCCGGGTCAGCCACGGCTCGGGGTTCGCCAGCGCGCGTTCGCCGAGTTCCCGGCGCCGGTCATCGAGCCCGGCGGCCAGCTCGTAGGCCACCGCTGAGGCGCTGTCCGGTGTCCGCTGGGCCCACGTCGCGCCGTGTCCCTGGGCGTGGAGGTGGAGGCGCTGGACGCGGCCGTGCAGGACGCTGGCGATCGACCGGGCGCCGTCCATCGGACCGGCCGTGATCCGGTCGATGACCGCGCCGATGTCGTGCCAGGCCAGCTGGGCCTCCCGCAGCGTGTGCTGCAGCACCGCCCGCGAGGGTTCCCGCTCGTACCGCCAGGCGTCGGGGTCGCTGAGGCTGGCCTTGATCTGCTCATCGATGTCCAGGTACAAATTCTGCCGAGTGGCGGCGGACCACAGGTGGAGCAGGTGACCGGTTCCCCCGGCCCATTCCCGGGCGTGGCGGATCTGCTCGGTGGCGGACAGGTCGTGCCCGTCGCGCTGCAGGACATCGGCGAGCACCGATTCCGGGGCGGCCTGCTGGTAGGGCTCGTGCCCGGCCGGGGCGGTCGTGCCGGTGACCAGGTGCGCGGTGTTGGCCTGGCGGCCTCGGGTCATGCCGACGTACAGGGCTTGGCGGGACAAGGTGGCGGTGACTAGGAGGTGGGCGGTGTCGACGGTGCGGCCCTGGGCGACGTGGACGTTGCCGCCGTAGCCGAGTTCGGCGTGCCGGGCGAGGTAAGACCGGGGGACCCGGAACGGCCCGGTCCAGGTCCCGTCGGGGCGCTGCCGCCGGACCTCGGCGTCCGGTCCCCGCCAGCCAGCGATTTTGAGGGTGTCGCGGTTGGTGAGCGTGCGGCCGCCGGCGTCGATCTCGGTGTTGAGGCGGGCGCGGATCAGGTCGCCGGTCCCGGCGTGGTTGCCGTCCGCCAGCACCGCCTGCGGCGGCCCGACGGCGCCCGTGGCCGCGAGCCTGGCCTGGACCCGGCGGGACAGTTCGGCGGCTTCGGCGTTGGACCCGGCCAGCAGCAGCACGTCCTTGCCGTGCAGGTGATCGGCGAGCCACATCGACGCGGCGCGCTCATAGGCTGCTTCCTCATCGGCGGCCCGGATCCGGCCGTGCCGGTCGTAGGAGGCGGCTGCGGCCGGGGCGCCGTCACGGAGCCGGACGCTGGCCTCCCGCTCCCACTGCGCCGCGAACCGGCGGACCTCATGCAGCTGAGCGGCGGGGACCTCGCGGGCCAGCAGGGCGAGCATTCCCCCGGCCTCGACGGCGCCGAGCTGGGCGGTGTCGCCGGTGGCGATGATCCGCGCCCCGGCCTGCCGGGCTGCTTCGCTGATCATGGCCAGGTCTGAGGTGCTGAGCTGGCTGGCCTCATCCAGGATAAGCACGTCGTCCCGGTGCAGCGGGACGGGACGGCGGAGGTCGTCGGAGCCTTCGGTCTTGCCGAGGAACTCGGCGATGTTGTAGCTCTCGGCCAGGCCCTCGTGTTCAAGGACCCGGGCCGCGTTGGTGGAGGTGGTCAGGCCGATGACCCGGCGGCCGGTGAAGGTGGTCCACAGTTGCGCGAACCCGGCCATGGTGTGGGTCTTGCCCGCCCCGGCCGGGGCGATCAGCATAGTCATGGCGGTGGCGGCGGTGAGCATCGTGACCACGGCGTCGCGCTGCTCGCCGGTCAGCCCGGTACGTTCTGCGGCCGCCCGTGCCTGCCCGGCGCTGACCAGCTGCGAAACGGTCCGCTGGGCGGCGGCGAGGATCTGCTCTTCGGCGTCCAGGTGGGCCAGGGTGCAGTAGCGTTCCTCGTTCGGCGGCCGGAAGATGCTGCCGCCGTCGTTGGCGCGGACACCGAGACCGGTCACATCCGCGATGTCCGGCGCGGTCACCTGGACGACGTCGGCCCCGGCCCGGCCGGAAACGGCCAGCCGGGCGACCTCGGTGACCACCGCCTCGCCGTCGGCGCCGGGCGGCAGCACCGGGAGCGCCCGGTGCACCTCGAACCGGAGCTGAGCCATCGACCAGACCGCGTGGTGCTTTTGCACCTCGGCCACCGCGATCCGGGCGGCGGTGCGCTTGGCCGCGTCATCCAGCACCGCCGGTGCACGGTCCGTGCACGCCGCCGCGAAGTGGGCGACCTGCTCGCGTACCGCTGACAGCGCGGCCAGTTCACGGTGTACGGTCTGGGCTTGCCAGGCGGCGAGCCGCTGCGCCGCGGTCGGCTCGGCCGCGCCGGTCTGCCCCGCCAGGGTGCGGCGGGCCTGGGCCTTGGTGCGGCGGGTGTGCTGCCCGGCTTGCTGGTGCAGCAGCCACAGCGTGCGCCGGGACGGCGCTTTGCCGTGCTGGTCCTCGTATTCTCGCGCCAGTCTTGTTAGCTCGCCGGTGACGGCGACGGCGCGGGAGCTGAACAGGTCCATCACGTCCTGGCTGACTCCGCCGATCTCGGCGCCGTTGCCGTCGGCCCGGGGCACCATGACGTACCCGAGCGCGGTCAGCCTGGTCTCCAGGCCCCGGTCGGCGACTGAGGCGACGCCGAGCCGCTGGCCGTGCAGGGAGCGGGAGTCCAGGGTTCGCCATTTGTCGTCGGCTCCGTCGGCGCGCTGGATGCGGTTCCAGATCGCGACGTGCACGTGCAGCTGCGGGTCCCCGTCGCGGGACAGGTGGTGCAGGAACAAGCTGGCGACCAGGCCGCCGCCGTCCCGCCACTCCCCCGTCATGCTGGAATGGTGCCCGGTCCGGGTGTAGGCGGCATGCCGGTCCAGCCAGCTCACTGCCTCCCGCGCCGATTCCAGCAGCGCGTCCTCCAGCTCATCGGCCCGGGCGTCAAACGGGGCAGCCTGGTCGTCCTGGCCACGGTCGCGGGCCTGGCGGGCGGAGACACGGTAGGAGGCGTGCAGCACCGAGACGCTCTTGACCGCGCTGACGGTCAGGTCGAAATGGGGCACTTGATGCGGGTCCTGACCGCGTTCGGCCGCGCGGACCTCGGCCAGCTCGGTCACGCTGGCGTACGGGTGCGCGGCCAGGTACGCCGTCACCGCCGCCTGCTCCCCCTCTCCGGCCGCCTTGGACCGACGCCGCGTGACCAGAAGTTCGCCGCCCGGTCCGATGTTCTGCTGGTACAGGAGGCCAATCACGTCGGGGTCGACCTGCCCGGCCAGCCCGAGCGCCGCGGCGCCCTTCCCGGCCCATTCGCCCGGCGGTTCGCCGGCTGCGGTGTAGTACGACATGGCCCCGGCGCAGCCGCCGCGGTCCTGCCCGGAGGTGAAGTAGGCGACGTCGTGGCCTACGTGCAGGGTCACAAGAGTGGACATGATCCGTTACCACCAGTGCCCGGTTCCGCGTTCATCGTTCGTGATGCCTGTGTCCGATGCTTTTCGATCACGACACGGAAGGTAAGCGGGAACCCCGCACGTTTTGCGGATTTACCTCACCGTCGCTGACCGGCAGGGCTGCGGCCGTTCGCATCTCGGAAGGGAGAAACCCAGCGCAGCCGACTGCACGTTGCGCTTGCGGGAGGATGCCGCTGGGCCGCCTCGCCGCCGGGACATGCCGTGTCCGGACAACCGTCCACGCTGGAGTGCGGCGCCGGGTAATGCCTTCCGCTGCCACGATCGCGGCCTTGCGGGCCAGCGTGCCCAGGCCGACCCTGGGACGGCGCAAGGACCGTCATCCGGCAGCACGAAGTGCCCCGTTTCCGGGCAATCGCCGAAAGTTCTTTATCCGCAGGTAAGCGGCGATGGCCAAGGCCCGAAAGGCCCCCGCCGGCGCCCCGGTAACGCCGCTTCCCAAATGATCATGCCGGGCACTTTTCGTACCCTGCTCTTACCGTCACCGTGACGGCGTGCCCAGGCCGACCCCAGGCACAACAAGGCCCCCTGGACCATCCGCCAAGATCACCCAGGGGGCACAGCCCTTCGACAGGACCTGCCATGCAACCTAACAC
>JBEKIF010000154.1:0-5281 GCA_050011895.1 Streptosporangiaceae bacterium
CCTGCACGCTGGTTTCTGCCCTGGCTATGCCTTGCCGCCCCCGGCGGTGCTGCACTTGATACTGCAGACGGCGGGACTGCTCAGTGCTACAACCGCACAGCCCGAACTGTACATCGGTACCCTGTTCACGCCCGGTGCGCTTTACAAGTACCCGTCAGGACCTTCGAAGATCGGCATTGATAACCATGACTACCTCACGAATCTTCAATGGGCTGCTGGCAGTCAAGGCGATCTGACTGGCACCGGCACGCTGTACTTCGATCAGTGCAACCCCAATTGCGCCAGTGGCACGTACGAGACGTTCCCGGTCCAGATCACCGCCTCGAATCCGCAGCAATGCAACGTACAGATCTACCCGCAGGGCCTGGCTGACCCGTCGCAAACGGTGAACGCAGATATTTTCAACAGCATCAATGTCCAGGCACTGCAGGGCAACCCGCCAACATACCTGGTCGGCGATTCGGTGCTGCGAGGACCCTGTACGTAGTCCGAATGGAACTCCAGCAGGCCTACCCCCGGGCCGCCGATCCTACGACTGCGGCATGCGGCAGGGTCGCTGCGGCTGAGCGCCGGGGTACCACCCACTGAAGTCGCCACCGGGCCGGCCACGGCGTCGCTGTTCCGCTCGAGGTCAACGCCAACTGCCTGTACCGCTCCAAAACTAGTCGCGTGCCATCTGACCTGGTGTTCATGAAATCTGCTACGCCTGGCGGGCTCGCGGGTCGAGGGGAGGCGCGGCTCGGGCAGCTCGACGTGTCGGTCGAGCGCGTTGACCAGTTCCCAGACCTGCTCGACGTAGGCGAGCGCTTTGGCGCGCTCGGCGACCCGGGTGCTGCGCAGGCTGCGGAAGTGCGCTACGCCGGCGTCGACTCTCGCGTGCGGGCGCCCGGCGGCGAAGAAGCTCACCGGTATCCGCAGCGTGAACGCGAGCTTCGGCAGGTGGTCCGGGCGGGGCTTGCTGACCCCGGCCTCGAACTGCCCGATGGCGGCCGGGGACACGTCCAGGCTGGTCGCGAGTGCCTGCTTGGCCATGCCAGCTAGCAGGCGGGCCTGGGTCAGGCGGACAGGGTGCTCAAGGTCGGTGACCATGTCGTGCGCGTACCGCCAGGGGAACAGGGCGGTCCCGTTCACGACCACGATCTTGTAGGGCGCGCTCGGCGGCCGGTACAGCTGTGCAGTCGGCAGCGAGCCGAAGTCCTCTGCCATCCCGTCGTGCACGGCACGCCAGATCTGCCCGTACACCGCGTGGGCCCGCATCGGCGCGTGCGTATGCACAGGCGCATCAGTTCCGGTGAGCGGCCAGCCCCAGCGTTTCGCTCGGCAGGTCTCGTGCCGTCGCAGTCATTGATGAGGTCGGGTGGCGCCGCCCCCGCATAGCGATCGCTGGCAGCCCCAGCCGGGCCGCGCCCGGGCCGCTGCGCGCTGCAGACTGTGGTTAGGAGGCCGAGCAACATCCTGCGGCCGGGCGCGCCGTCAGAGGACCCGGACGGCGACGAGGCATGCGTCGTCGCCGGTATCGGATGGCGCGTGGCTGAGCAGGTGGTCGGCGTAGTGCGTGATGCTGCTGACCGGCCGGCTGGCGATGCGGAGCAGCGCGTCCGTGCTGTCGTCGATGGCTTCGTTTCGGCGTTCGATCAGCCCGTCGGTGAACAGCAGCAAGGCGTCGCCCGGCCGCAGCGACGTCGTCACCTCCTCATAGGAGGCGCCCGGGTCTGCCCCGAGCAGCAGGCCCTGAGGGAGGCTGAGCTCCCGCGCCTCACCAGCGCGCACCAGGACGGGCGGCAGGTGACCCGCGCGTGCCCAGCGCAGCTCCCGGCTTGCGGGGTTGTAGAATCCGCAGACGGCCGTGCCGATGATGCCGTCGGTGAGATGGCAGGCGACGCCATTCAGCCAGCCGAGCAGCGCCGCGGGACCCGCTCCCGTGATCGCGAGCCCGCGCAGGCAGTTCCGTAGCGCGACCATCCCGGTGACGGCGTCTATCCCGTGCCCGGCGATGTCCCCGACCACCAGGAGCACTTCCCCGCCAGGCAGCGGGACGGTGTCGTACCAGTCGCCGCTTACCAGGTTCCCGGGCCCGGCAGGACGGTACCGCGCGGCGATCTCGAGCCCGGCCACGTCAACCGGATGCGCTGACCTCGGCGTGATGGCCTGCTGTAGGCGCAGTGCCAGGCGGTGTTCCTCCTCGGCCCGCTCCTGAGTGTCGGCCAGCTGGTCAAGGGTTGCGGCGAACGCCACCTGGGTGTGGTAGTCGGCGGAGACGTCCTGATAGGCGCCGCGCAGGGCGACCAGGTTGCCCGCCTGATCGGTGACAGGCTCCGCGAAGACGCGCATCTGCCGCACACTCCGGTCGTCAGAGCGGATGATCCGGAAGGCCGCGGCAGTTGCCTTCTTCTCTATCAGCAGCGTGCCGCGGAACCGCTCGACTCCGGCGATGTCGTCGGCGGGCACCCGGGTGTGCAGGAACGCGATCGGGACAGGGGCGCCGGCCTCCTGCCCGAACAGCGCGAACGTCGGCTCGGTCCAGTGCACGTCCCCGGTGAGCAGGTTCTCCTCCCAGCCGCCGATGTGACCAAGCCGCTGGGCATGCTGGAGGAGCGCCGCAAGGCGCTCGACCTCGTCTGCCCGCCGCCAGGCGATCACGACGCCGTCGAAGAGGCGGACGATGCGGACCTCCATCACGGGCGCCACGGCGACGTGGCGGAGCGGCATACTGATGATTTCGCCGGACACGCGCTGCGGCTCCCCGGTGACCAGCACCTGGACGGCCCGGTCGTACAGGCCGCCTGGCAGCGCCACCGCTGGGTACACCTCCAGCAAGGGCCGCCCAGCTAGGTCCGCTGCCTTCCGGCCGGCCGGGTCGCGGAAACCGTCGCTGAGATGGCTGATGCGGAAGTCCACCACATGCCCGTCATCGTCCCGGAGGGCGTGCGCGAACAGGACCGACTCAAGCAGGCCGTCCAGGAGCCCGAACGCCCACGCTGCCCGGTGGTCGGCGGCCAGGTCACCATGCGGAAGCCGGGCGCCGAGGGCCTGCGCGCACACCTCCGCGAGCGCGGTGAGCTGGCGGCGCAGCGGGGCTGGAATCTCACCGGGCTCCGGCCAGCAGATCTCCAGGGCGCCAAGTGTCAGCCCGGCGCCGCGCAACGGGAGCACCGCCCGGGCCCCGGCCGGCCAGCGGCCCATCAGGGGTGTGCGGTCCTCCTCCGGGCGCCCTGCAGGCCACCAGAACTCGAGACCGTCGCGTGCTGCCCGCTGGGCGAGTGAGCGCATGTCTGGGTGTATGCGCCGCCAGCGGCTGGCGTCGCGTGCCCCGAAGCCAGCCTCGCCGGCGAGTACCAGGCCGCCGTCGGGTTCGGTCAGCCAGAGCGCCACCGCCACCGCACCCGCCGGAGCCAGGGCCTCCTCAAGCAGCGCGGCCGCGATGTCGGCGCCGTCGGAGGACATCTCTACGGCCGCGCCTGCCAGGGCGACCCGGTGCATACCTGGCCCGGCCGCCCCGGCCGGCGGTACCTGACTGGCGATTTGGGCGGCCAGTTCTGGCACGCCCATCCCGGATTCCGCCGACAGGTGCGAGAGCTGGGCCCGGGCCTCGGCAGCTGAGCAGCTGAGCCGCTCCATCAGCATTCCCCTGGCAAGATCCACGACCGAGCGCGCGGCGGCCTCGGACTGCATCCAGTCCAGGTCGCGCCGCTGACGTGTGATCAGCCCACTCAGCCTGGCGAACTCGCCGCCGCTCGCTGCTGACACGGTCACCAGCCTTCCCGGGACCGGCCTACCAGCGGCCGGAATACCACGCTACCGGCCACGATCCGTCTGTACTGGCCATTGTTCTCCTAACGGCCGTGGGAGTATCGGCCTGTCGCACAAGCGCGGCGCGGCGGCGGTTGCCTCGCGGCCGGAATCCATAGGGAGTGCCTGATGACAGAGGCCGCGCAGCAGCCGGGAGGCCAGCCCGCCGATCCGCGGCTGCAACTACTGCTGGCGGGCCTGACCGCCGTGCGCGGCGGGGACTTCAGCACCCGCCTGCCGAACACCGGTGATCCGCTGATGGACGAGATCGCCACCGTCTTCAACAGCATGACCGACCAGCTTGCCCTGTTCACCTCGGAGGTGACCCGGGTGGCTCGCGAGGTGGGCACTGACGGGAAGCTCGGCGGTCAGGCCCAGGTGCCCGGCGTCGCGGGAACGTGGAAGGACCTCACCGATTCGGTGAACGCCATGGCGGGAAACCTCACTGGTCAGGTCCGCGACATCGCACAAGTCGCGACCGCGGTGGCCAGGGGCGATCTCAGCCAGAAAATCACCGTGGACGTCAAGGGCGAGATGCTCGAGCTGAAGGGCACCATCAACACGATGGTCGATCAGCTGTCGGCGTTCGCTGACGAGGTGACCCGGGTGGCCCGCGAGGTGGGCACGGAAGGCCGCCTGGGCGGCCAGGCGCAGGTGCCAGGCGTGGGCGGGACCTGGCGCGATCTCACCGACTCGGTGAACTTCATGGCGGGCAACCTCACCAGCCAGGTCCGCAACATCGCCCAGGTGACCACTGCCGTGGCTCAGGGCGACCTGTCGAAGAAGATCGACGTGGACGCGCGCGGGGAGATCCTGGAGCTGAAGAGCACCATCAACACGATGGTTGACCAGCTCTCGTCGTTCGCGGCCGAGGTCACCCGCGTCGCGCGGGAGGTGGGAAGCAAAGGCCGGCTCGGCGGCCAGGCGGAAGTTGAGGGCGTTTCTGGCACCTGGAAGCGGCTGACCGAGAACGTCAACGAGCTCGCCGGAAATCTCACCCGGCAGGTCCGGGCGATCGCTGAGGTGACCAGCGCGGTCGCCACCGGGGACCTGACGCGCTCCATTACCGTCGAGGCCGAGGGCGAGGTCGCCGAACTCAAGGACAACATCAACGCCATGGTTCAGTCCCTTCGGGAGACGACCAAGGCCAATGAGGAGCAGTACTGGCTCAAGACCAACCTGGCGCGCATCGCCGGCCTGCTGCAGGGTCACCGGGACCTGGCCACCGTCGGCGAGCTGATCATGCATGAGCTCATCCCCCTGGTCGGGGCGCAGCACGGGACGTTCTTCATCGCCGACGACACCAGCGAAGGCACGATCCTGCGCCTTATCGCCGGCTACGGCTTGCAAGCCGACATCACGGCGCCCAGCCAGTTCCGGCTCGGTCAGTCGCTGGTCGGCCAGGTGGCGAAGACCAAGAAGCCCATCGTCGTGACCGACGCCCCGGCTGGCTATGTGAAGATCTCCTCCGGGCTGGGGCAGGCCGCGCCGG
>JBEKIF010000155.1:0-5137 GCA_050011895.1 Streptosporangiaceae bacterium
CAGCTGTACGCGGAGGAGATCGACCCGCGGTCGGGGCGGCAGCTGGGCAACTTCCCGCAGGCGTTCACCCACCTGGCACTCATCAACGCCGTCATGCACGTCGTCAACAGCGAGCAAGCAGCCGAGCGCCTGGCACTGGGCAAAGGGGCCACGGTCACGCCCCGCATGTTCTAGTGTCGCGAAGTTCATGGACTACCTGCACATCTCATTCACGACCGCGACGGCATTCAGCCCGTTCGGTCGTGAATGAGATGCGCTCGTCGCTGCGCAGCGTGCACGATCCCTGACATCTCGCGCGATCCGTTATCCCTCCAAGTCCCGGCCGGACGCAGCGCGCACGCCCTCCCGCACGCGCTCCGGCGAGCCCGTTGTCCCTTGCATCTCACTGGCCCCTGCTGCCTCCTGCCGCCACTTGCGCCCCTAGCGCCCGGGGCGCGCTTGGCATATAGCGCGCTTGCTTGATATAGTTAGCAGTAGACAGAAAACGAGAAGGAGCAATGATGGACAACAGGATTGTCAGCCAGGACCTTGAGCACAAGATCGCTAATCAGGTCCGCAAGAGCCACGAGCAATTCCGCAAGAGCCAGGAGAACATGAACAGCGCCATCAAGACCTGGATGGATTCCACCAAGTCGCTGCGGCCGAAGCTGCCGGAGTTGTCCGAGGCGCTGCCAGCCAGCATGCCCGGCCGCGACAAGATCGTCGCGAACGCCAGCGAGGTAACCGAGCAGGCTCGCGTTGCCCAGCAGCGGATAGCTGAGCAGGTCCGTAAGGCCGCCGAGCCGTGGACCAAGCAGATGCGCCAGGTTCGCGAGGCCTATGTGCCGTGGTCCGGGCAGCTGCAGGAGTTCCGCGAGGCCGCCAAGCCGCTGGCCAAGCAGATGCGCCACGCCCACGTGCCGTGGGCCGAGCACATGCAGGAGATCCGCGAGGCCGCCGAGCCGCTGGCCAAGCAGATGCGCCGCGTCCACGTGCCGTGGACCGAGCACATGCAGGAGATCCGCAAGGCCGCCGAGCAGATGCGCCACGCCTACGCGCCGTGGACCGAGCACATGCAGGAGGTCCGCAAGGCCGCCGAGCAGATGCGCCGCGCCTACGCGCCGTGGACCGAGCACATGCAGGAGGTCCGCGAGGCCGCCAAGCCGCTGGCCGAGCAGATGCGCCGCGTCCACGTGCCGTGGACCGAGCACATGAACCAGGTCCGCGAGACCTCAGCCCCGCTGACCGAGCCGGTCCGCAAGGCGACAGCGCCGCTGACCGAGCCGGTTCGCAAGGCCGCAGCCCCGCTGACCGACCAGGTGCGCACGGCCACGGCAACGCTGGCCGACCAGGTGCGTACGGCCGCGGCACCGCTGACCGCCGTCGTTGATATCGATGACGACCACCCGGCCGGTAGCACCGTGTACGCCACGGCGAGCGATGGGACGAGCAAGGCGCCGGCCGCCAAGGCTCCGGCCACGCCGGCCCGCACCCCGGCCGCCAAGGCCAGCACCAGCGCTGCAGCGAAGACTGGCACCGCAAGGAAGCCGCGGACGACCGCGAAGAAGTGATGTAGCGCGTCCGCGGACCGGATCATGCCAGGCCCGCGGTTCTGACCAGACGCCGTGCCTGCTCACTACGGTGAGCAGGCACGGCAAGCCGTATCAGGGCCCGTTGTCGGTGCGGTGCCGACTGGCCGGTACCGGCACAGGCGGTATATCGCGCTCTGGTAGACGCCGGGCCAGGGCAAGCACCGTGTCGAGATCGTCGTGAACGGACAGGTGGCAGCCGGATAGCTCACGCGGCGGCGGTTGTTTGACTTGGAGGAGATCGGCCAACGCCGCTCCCGAACGGGCTGTTCTGCAGGCCACGGCGTGCGCCTTCGCGGCTGTCCCCGCGTCTCGGCCGCGCTAAGGCTGGCGGTTGCGGGCATCGCAGGGCGCGGCGGATGACCTGCCAGCTGGGCTGCGGGGACCCCGACGGGCGTCTGCCGGGGTGTCCGGTGTGACGCCGCTTTGCGGAATGCTCACCGGGCGGGTCTTACCGGGCGTCCTCATGCGTGCGCCCCTCCCGGCCTGCGGGGTTGCCGTAAAAGGTTTCCTCCAGCGCGACGGTCTCGGAGCTAGATGAGTAAGTGATTTCATGTCGAGAAGCTCCGACCGGCTCCGCTCACCAGGAGAAGGGCCACGACAGGCCCGGTCAACGACACCAGGAGACCACCATGCCGAAGTACCTGCTCCTCAAGCACTACCGCGGCGGCCCGGAGCCGCACCGTCCCGTGCCCACGATGGACCAGTGGGCCCCCGAGGACGTGGATGCGCACATGGCCTTCCTCAAGCACGTCAGCGAGCTGCTCGAGGAGAACGGCGAGTACGTCGACGCGCAGGCGCTCACGCCGGCGCGCACCTGGGTGCGCTACGGCGGCCCGGAGGCCGCGCCAGTCACCACCGACGGCCCGCTGCCCGAGACCAGCGATCTCGTCGCGGGCTGGTACATGATCGACGTCGAGTCGCACGAGCGTGCGGTCGAGCTCGCGGCCTACGTCTCCTCCGAGCCCGGCCCGGGCGGGGAGCCGCTGTACGAGTGGATCGACGTCCGGGAGGTCATGTCCCAGGCGCCCTCGGACGACTGACCCGCCGTGATCGACGAGCCGACGCGACGGCGGGACGAGGGCGCGCTGCGCGCCCTCGTCCCGCGGGTGCTCGCGGGCCTGGTCCGGCGGGGCGAGGACTTCGACGCCGCCGAGGACGCGCTGCAGGAGGCGCTGCTGGAGGCGCTGCGGGTGTGGCCCGAGCACCCGCCGCGCGACCCGCGCGCGTGGCTGGCGACGGTGGCGACCCGGCGGCTCGTCGACGTCCGCCGCAGCGAGGCCGCCCGTCACCGCCGCGAGGAGGCGACGTACGCCGAGCCGCGGCCCGCCGCCACCGAGGAGGGCGACGACACCCTCTTCCTGCTCTTCTGCTGCTGCCACCCCGACCTCGCGCCCGCCTCCCAGGTGGCGCTGACCCTGCGCGCCGTCGGCGGCCTCACCACCCGGGAGATCGCCGACGCCTTCTACGTGCCGGAGGCGACGATGGCGCAGCGGATCAGCCGGGCCAAGCGCGCCCTGCAGGGGCGCCGCCTGGACCAGCCCGGCGACCTCGCCGTCGTGCTGCGCGTGCTCTACCTCGTCTACACGGCCGGCCACGCGGGCCGGGTCGACCTGGTCGGCGGCGCGATCCGGCTCGCCCGCCAACTCACCCTCGCCACCGAGGAACCGGAGGCGCGCGGGCTGCTCGCGCTGATGCTCCTCAACCACGCCCGCCTCCCGGCGCGACTCGACTCAGAGGGTCGCATCGTCACGCTCGACCGGCAGGACCGCGGCCTGTGGGACACCCGCGAGATCGCCGAGGGCGTGCGCGTCCTGCAGTCGGCGCTGGCCGCTGCGCGCCCCGGCCGCTACCAGGTCGAGGCCGCCATCGCCGCCCTGCACGACGACGCGGCAAGCGCCGGGGAGACCGACTGGCCGCAGATCCTCGCCTGGTACGACGACCTCGTCGCCCTCACCGGCGACCCGGTGCGCCAGGACCCCGCCGCGGTGCTCGGCCGCGCGGTCGCGGTCGGCCACGTCCTCGGCGCCGCCGCCGGGCTGCGCGAGACCGACCGGCTGCGCGAGGTGATCGGCGAGCGGCACCGCTGGCACGCCGTCCGCGGCCACCTGCACGAGCTCGGCGGCGACCTGCCCGCCGCCGCCGCGGCGTACGCGGATGCCGCCCGCCGGGCCACGGACATCGCCGAGCGCGACCACCTGGTCCGTCAGGCCGCCCGCGCGGGCCGCCGGGCTATGTAGGAACAGTCGTCTCACTGAGCGTCCTCCATAGGCTCGCGTACCCAGCTACGACCCGGTTGAGCCCGAGCACGTGCGTATCGCACCAAGAGAATCTTCACCTCCACTGTAGTTTTTCTGCTAGAATCTACAGTGCAAGTTTAGGTTTTCTTCCGGGGGCAGGGATGGCGGAGTCAGCTGAGGGCCCGGTCAGGATCGCCGAAGTCGCACGCGAACTTGGGCTGTCTGCGACCAGGATCAGGCAGCTAGCAGATGCCGGAATTATCCCATCATCAAGAACTCATGGCGGGCACCGGCTGTTCGATCTGGAGGCCGTGCGGGCGGCAGTGGCACGCCGCACGTTGCCCCAGGACCCGCTGACGGCGATCATGAACGCTGAACCCTCGTGGCATAACGAGCTCACGCTGCTTGGCCTCTCCGAAGATGTGGTATGGCGCAGCGCGGCCGAAGATCTAGACCTAGACCGGGAAAGCCCCGCTGGCCGGCTCATCGGCTACGCCTTCACGGAGATGTTGAACAACGCTATTGATCATTCCGATAGCGTGAGTGTGCTAATCAGCTGGTGGACTGACGCAGGTCAATGGACTTTCGAGGTGCGGGACTACGGTGTTGGGGCGTTCCTGAAGCTTCGCGAAGGGCTACGGCTTGCAAGCGATTTTGAGGCCGTCCAGGAGCTGTCTAAGGGAAAGCGGACTACTGACCGACTGCGACACACGGGAGAGGGAATCTTCTTTACCTCGAAGGCGGTGGATCTCTTTCGATTGACGTCATCAGGAGTGCGCTGGACAGTAGACAACCTCCGTCGTGACACGGCGCTGGGGGTGGTTCCGGCCGCCCAGGGGACATCTGTGGTGTGCCAGATTGATCCGCAGACCGGCCGGACGCTCCCAGGCCTCTTCCAGGAGTTCAGCCAGGACCATGCGTTCGTCCGGACGCGGCCGGTGGTCAAGCTCTTCGAGATCGGGACGGTCTTCGTGTCACGTAGCGAAGCGAGGCGGTTGCTGGAAGGGCTAGATGCCGACTTTGACACTGTCGAAGTCGACTTCTCCGGCGTGGCAGATGTCGGCCAGGGATTTGTGGATGAGTTGCTGCGTGTATGGCCCGCGGCTCATCCTGGCAAGACTGTCACGCCGGCCAATATGAACAAGGCGGTTGAGTTCATGATCCAGCGAGGGCTATCGCGTATTGACCGACCAGATCCGTAGCGGGAGGTCAGATTCCGGTTCGTCACGTAGGTCAGCCTGCTGGCACCGGCGGCAGCCCCGCGACCCGCCCCTGGGCCACTGCCGCGACGCTGCTGGCTATCTCTTCCCAGCCGAACTCGGCGCAGGC
>JBEKIF010000156.1:0-4952 GCA_050011895.1 Streptosporangiaceae bacterium
GCGAACATGCTGCTGAACGCCTTATATCTCCCCCTTTGGCCTTTTCTCGTCCACGCCCCAGCCGTCAAGACGTCACGACTCAGGCTGACTCTCTTTGATGCCGAGAAGTTCGGCTTTGCCCGCGCCGCATGGCCAGCTTTAACGTTTGACGCGATACCGCAATACCCGGTTTACAGCCCGAGTTGGATCTCCCCGTCCTCCGGACAGGTGCCGAGGTCTGGCGGTGATCTTCGCGCGGCGACAGAACGGCTGGCGCGAGGACGACGGCCCGGTCAGTTCTTGCAGGCGTGGTTACCGGAGTGCGTGACGGCGGGGACCGTATGGCTCGTGCCCCGGCAGCCACCTGATCCCCTTCCGCCACTTCACCGGATCTGATCTCCTGGTGCCTATGGATCTCGACGCGGCCATCCGCAGCCTTGGGCTGACCGATCATCACGTGCATCAGGCGCTGGCAGCTAGCCCTACCGGCGCGGAATTCGAGCAGCTGATTACCGAAGGCGATGTGCCTGCCGCGCCGCGAACGACACAGTTCGACTCCCAGGTTGGTTTCGCGATCCGCCGCTGGTGCGCTCCGCTGCTCGACCTGGAGCCGTTCGCGGCGCCTGCCGACTACCTGGAACGCCGGACCCGGCTGGGCGGTGCCGAGGTGGCACGGCGGCTGCTGCGGGGCAGCGGCATAACGCGCTTTCTCGTCGACACCGGCTTCGAGGCGCCAGGCTCGTTCAGCCTCGCCGAGATGGCCGAGGTCTCCGGCAGCCAGATCGATGAGATCGTGCGGCTGGAGACGGTCGCCGAGCAGCTGGCGGCCTCCGGCTGCGGCGCGTCGGAGTTCGGCGCCAGGTTCCGCGACGCGCTCTGGGAACGGTCCGCGGCCGCGGTCGGGCTGAAGAGCGTTGTCGCCTACCGGTTCGGGCTGGACTTCGATCCCGAGCCGCCATCAGCAGCGGAGATCACGGCCGCGGCCGGCCACTGGCTCAGCGACGCGGAGCGCACCGGCCGGGTACGCCTTACCGACCAGGTACTGCTGCGGTACCTGCTCTGGACGGGCGCGCAGCGCGGCCTGCCGCTGCAGCTGCACACCGGGTTCGGCGACCGGGACCTGGACCTGCATCGCGCCGACCCGCTGCTGACCGCCGGATTCCTGGAGCGGGTCGAACCTCTCGGCGTGCCCGTCATGCTGCTGCACTGCTACCCATTCCACCGGAACGCGGGCGCGCTCGCCCAGATCTTCCCGCACGTCTATTTCGACGTGGGCCTGGCGCTGCATTACACGGGCGCCCGGGCTGACGCGATCGTCGCCGAGACTTTGGAACTCGCGCCGTTCTCCAAGATCCTCTTCTCATCCGACGCGTACGGGCCCCCTGAGCTGCACTACCTCGGCGCGCTGCTGTGGCGGCGAGCCACCGCCCGGGTGCTTGGGGCCTGGGTCGACAACGGGAGCTGGAGCCAGGATGACGCCATCAGGGTCGCCTCGATGATCGCCCGCGGCAACGCGGCCCGCGCCTACCAGCTCGCCGCCCGCACCTAGCCAACCCACACCGCGCCGCCCCGCACCCAGCCGCCCGTGACACCCGCGTTCCTTGATCGCGGTCGATCGGGGGGCTGGGTTGCCACCGATCAACCGCGGAAGGAAGCGACAACGCCATGCTCCATGCAACGCCCGAGTGACTGCGATGGCTGGACTAGGCAGACGGCTTCGATGTCCGCCGCGTGGCCCAGGGATCGCGTGCGCCCCGCCAAAGCCGCCACGACCGGGCCGGCATCGCTCTAAACGTCAAGCACTGGGTAAGCCCGCAAAGATCACATACGGCTCGGCGGGGTGCTCTCAGACCAGGACGTGCGCCGCTCAGAGCAGATGGCGCCGGTGCTCCTCGCGGCCTGGGCCACTCCGGTAGCTGATCACTCGTCCGGGCCCGGCTCCACTGGTAGCCATGCCCCGCATGGTACAGCAGTGCACACCGGACCAAGGAAGCCGCGACGGCGGGCCCGGGCTGAGCCGGTCGGCCTCATGATCATGGGCGTCTGGTGGGGCTCGGACCCCACCTAACAACCGTGATCTTGCAGCAGTCACCTGCGGCCCATCAGCGGACACTCACGGACCACGTCAGGACAGGTAACGTTCGCGGGCTGTGTTGCCAACCGGGCAGCCGCCCGGCGCGCCACGGCAGACGCCCGTGTCGCAGAGCCGGCAGATCCAGCGCACCGCGCCAGGGCCGCGCATCATGCCGACGAGCACCTTGCCGGCCAGCTGTTCGAAGGCCTGGCGCTCCGGCGGCGACAGCACCGCGAGCGCGCGCTCCAGGACGCCAGCCCGGGCGGCGGTCACCCTTTCCGCGGCGGCGCGGCCGGACTCGGTGAGCGTCACCGCTACCGACCGGCCGTCGTCGCCTGGCCCCCGCCGCACATAGCCGGATTCCTCCAGCCGGTCCAGCAGCCGTACCGTGCCCGATGATGACAGGCCAAGGACCTGGCGCAGCAGATCCACCGACGGCGCGTCAAGGAAATGCAGCAACGCCGACAGGGCCGCGGCCGATGACTCCGACCGGCCGCCGGCGTCCGTCATGGCATCCGCCGCCTGATCGGCAATGACCAGGGCGAGCGCGCCGAACAGGTTAGCTGCCCGGTCCAGGCTCATCTGCGCCCGTCGGCCGAGCAGGCAGCCGAAGCCGGCGTCTGCCGCGGGTCCAGGTTCAGCTGGGCTCCGTCAGCCGAGGTCATAGTCGAGGCTGAAAGTCCCGCCCGGCGCGCTCGACGACACGGCACTGCCAGCGCCTCGCAGGCCCCCGAGCTCTCCGGTTCCCGAGCCCTCGACGATCTGCCAGGTGGTCGTGGCCTCGCCGCCCTCATAGGCTCCGTCGCTGCGCAGAATGAAGCTTCCGGACCGGCCGCCCAGCTGCCCGGTCATCCGGTCCAGGCCGGTGTAGATGGCGGTGCCGTCGTCCCGGTAGCACATGAGCGTGTCGGAGGTGCCCTCCGCCTCCAGGTCACCGGCGTAGGTAAAGGCCATCCGGGCCTTGGTCAGCTTCGCGTTGCCCGCGAGCTCCTCATAGGTCTTCTCGTCCCAGGACTTGACGGTGAATGTCCCCTGAGCGTGTGCCGTCATGCTGTCCCTCCCGTCCAGGCAGAACATGTGTATGCGTCACACATTAACAGGCAGCCCCGCCCGGCCCCGCCCGGCCCCGCCCGGCTACGGCGGGCCCGCGCCCTGGCGGCGAGGAACGCGGGCGTGCGGTGAGCCCGATCAGATGTCGATGTCGGGGGCCAGGCTTCCATCCGCGCCGGTGGCGGTCCGCAGCACGGTCTCCGCGGCGTCTATGGCAGCCCGCGCCATGATCGCGTGAGTGTGCGCACGGCCCAGCTCGCCAAGGCTGATGCAGTCGGACGCGACCCTGGCGTCGTGCATTGCCTGCTCCAGCTGGCGGACGGCCTCGCTGAGGTCGATCGCGCTCTGGCCTGCTTCAGAGATGCTCACGTTCCCACATCCTCACTACGCCGGGCGCTGGGCCGCGACGGCTGCCGGGATGCAAGTGCTCTACCCCTGGCATGCGGGCCGCATTCATGCGACTCCCGCACCCGCGGCGGGTCAGCCACGGTCACCTGCGATCTACGATGAGAACATCGCAGTCAGCCGCACGAGGATGTGCCACGATGCCCGAGTTCTCCTACACCGACCTGCTCCCGGCCGGTCCAGACACCACTGAATACCGATTGCTGACCTCTGACGGGATCAGCACCGGAGCTGCGTTCGGCCGTGAATTTCTGCAGATCGAGCCGGACGTGCTCACGCTGCTCACCCAGACCGCCATGCGGGACATCGCGCACCTGCTGCGCCCGGCCCACCTGCGGCAGCTGCGCTCGATCCTGGACGACCCGCAGGCCAGCGGGAACGACCGGTTCGTCGCCTCCGACCTGCTGCTGAACGCCTGCATCGCGGCGGGCGGCGTGCTGCCCATGTGCCAGGACACCGGCACCGCGATCGTGATGGGAAAGCGCGGCCAGCAGGTGCTCACCGACGGCCGCGACGACGAGCACATCGCGCGCGGCGTCTACGACGCCTACACCAAGCTGAACCTGCGCTACTCGCAGCTCGCGCCGCTGACGATGTGGGAGGAGCGCAACACGGGCAGCAACCTGCCCGCGCAGATCGAGCTGTATGCCACCGCGGGCGGCGAATACAAGTTCCTGTTCATGGCCAAGGGCGGCGGCTCGGCCAACAAGTCCTACCTCTACCAGGAGACCAAGGCGGTGCTGAGCCCGGCCGCGATGCTGAGGTTCCTGGAGGAGAAGATCCGGTCGCTGGGCACCGCCGCGTGCCCGCCGTACCATCTGGCGATCGTGGTGGGCGGCACCAGCGCAGAGTTCGCGGTCAAGACGGCCAAGTACGCGTCGGCCAAGTACCTCGACACGCTGCCGGCCGAGGGCTCGCCGGCCGGGCACGGCTTTCGGGATCTGGAACTTGAGCAGCAGGTCCTGGAGATCACCCAGCGGTCGGGGATCGGCGCGCAGTTCGGCGGCAAGTATTTCTGCCACGACGTGCGGGTGATCAGGCTGCCCCGGCATGGTGCGTCCTGCCCGGTCGCGATCGCCGTCTCCTGCTCGGCCGACCGGCAGGCGCTCGGCAAGATCACCTCCGAGGGGGTGTTCCTCGAGCAGCTGGAGACCGATCCAGCGCAGTACCTGCCCGACACGGCGAGCGAGGATCTTGATGAGGAGGTGGTCCGGATCGATCTGTCCAAGCCGATGTCCGAGATCCGCGCCGAGCTGTCGAGATACCCGATCAGGACCAGGCTCGCGCTGTCCGGCCCGATGGTGGTCGCCCGTGACATCGCGCATGCCAAGATCGCGGAGCGGCTGGCCGCAGGTGAGCCGATGCCCGGCTACCTGCGCGACCATGCCGTCTATTACGCGGGGCCGGCCAAGACGCCAGAAGGCTACGCGTCCGGGTCGTTCGG
>JBEKIF010000157.1:0-4874 GCA_050011895.1 Streptosporangiaceae bacterium
ATGCTCTGTGCCGAGGCCCCGTTAAATTTCCTGACAGGAATGCCAGACAGCGGCAGATTCTCGCCGCAGCAGATATACCTGCCATTGGATATGACAACCAGTCATAGTCCGCCGATCCAAGCAGACAAACTGTCCTAAAATCTCAGCCTATTTCTCCTTACGCTCCAGGAATAGCAAGCCGGAAGCGGCAAAGACGGCCTGGAGAAGCGCGGAATCCCGTCTGGCAAGCAGGAGCACCGATTGTCAGCGGGCGACCCGGCACAGGAGGTGGGCTCATGATCGTCATCGTGATCCTTGTGTTTACATTCCTCGCGGGCACCCTCCTCGGTGCGCTTGCCGTGCTGTGGCTCGGCACCGGTCGTGATGACCGGGACGGTTCCCTGAGGGGAGAGGCCCCGACACTCGCGGCCGCCGGCTCCCGCCGGCTCACAGGTCTTTGGGTGCGGACGCCGCAGTGCGGCGCCGGCGCCGCCGCCGTGCAGTCATTGCAGAGCGGGCGGCGTGATGGACGCCGTTGACCGGGGCCGGGCCAGGGCGGGCGAATCCCGGCCAGGGATCGTCGCGGCCGCCGTTCTGCACGCCGCGTGCTTGTCAGCACGGATGAGCGAGGCGTTCATAGCCAGAGCGTCGGGCGTGAGCGCGGACACGATCCGGTCATGGGCAGACGGATCATGCGCGTTAGCGTCAGTCCCCATCCCGCAACTGGAGCGGCTGGAAGGTGCCTTGCTGACCGCCGGGGCCGAACCTTCCCTCGTCGCTGACTTGTCCACGGCCGCCTGGTGCGATCTGGTCCTCGCGGCCATCACGGCAGGTGAAGACATCACGGTGCTCCTGGCCGATCCGGCCGCCAGCAGCGACACGTTCACGGAGCTACTCGGCTGGGCGGTCGCAGACCGGGTTCCGGCCCGGTACCGCCGTTACAGCCCGGCCGGACGGCTCCTCGCCGGCCCGGCGGCCAGCCAGGCGATCAAGATCCTCGGACTGGGGCCCGGCCTCCCGGGACGGCCAGGCAGCCAGTGCATTAACCGCCTCCGACGTCAGCGGCCGGCACGCTTTCCGCACTGTCGTCGGCGCAGCTGACACGCCAGCAGGCCGGGCATCGCCCGCGAAGGCACCCGCCGGAACCGCCACACCGGCATGGCGTCTCCCGTTCCGGGCAATCCTCGAGCAAGCCATGGCCGTGCCGGTCTACCGGTGGCTGCTGGTTCCACCCCGCCAGCCACAAGAACGTTTCCATGACGGCCTCCAGGCGGCCGGTCCCGGTCGGCTGCCCATCCTCGCGCGCATGTATGAGGGCCGTCATTGCCTGACGGACGTCGAGCGAGACCTGATACAGCGACGGCCGTCCGGCGACCCGCATGCCGGACACCGGCCCTTCCTCGGCTTCTCCGCACGCCCAGGCGAGTAGCTGCATCGCGCCGAAGGCCCAGCCGAAGCCGAGCCACGCGCCATCCGGCGCGGACTCGCCCGGCCACGGGTAACGCAGCCGGGCCGCGAGCGTCCAGCCATAGGCCTCTTCGATCTCAGCGCGGCCGTGCGCATAGTCGGCGCCGTCGGTGACGTGCGGGTTCTGCGGGCCGACGTTCCACAGCGGCAGCGCCGCAAGGTCCCCGGCCAGCCATTGCAGCACGAACCGGGCGTGCATGACCTGCCCGCCGGGATCAGACCCATCGCCGCCCAGCTCCGCGACCGCACCTGCCTCGGCAAGAATCTCGCCGCGATCCGGTAGTCCGCCAGCGGGCGCGCTCAGCGTCACGGGGGACGGGCACGATCCGGTCAGCGCCCACCGCCACGCCAGCGCGGTGCGCCCGCTGGCGCCCTGCTCGCCCAGGCTGCGCGCAAATACGTTCCAGATCCGCCCCGGGCGCTGCACGATGCCTTCCGGCACGCAGTCCAGGACCTGAATCATCCCCACGACCGCACGATACGCCGCCTGTACAGCGCCGTCATGGCCAGTCACGGAGCGCAGAACCCCGGCCGCGCCGGGGAGGAGGCCTGGAAAATCCGGGATTAACGGCCGGATTAACGGGGCCTCAGTGCCGGTCATTCAGCTGCCTGATCATCCTGCCTCGGGTTCCATGTCCGTTCCACGGTGCCCTGCCCGCTGAAGAATCGCGCTGGCCGGCACCACGTCGGGCTTGGGCGGCTGGAGGATCGCATCGCGGTCGCGACGGATGAGATTCCCCCACGCTGCGCCGAGGTAGACAGCGTCATCGTCCTCGGCGTACTGCGGGGTGCCGCGCAACCTGTCGATCTCCGCCTGCGCTTTGCGGGCGTTCTCCCGTATCCGGTGGACCTGCTCAGGAACCTCGTCGTGCACGGCCGACGGCGTGAGTCCGAGTGCCTGCTGGCCGCGCGCTTCCCTGCGGCCTGGCGCCGCAGGCTCGCCGTCCAGATTCGCGGCGGCCGCCGTGCCTTCCCGGGTCAGGTGGACGGCGCCATCCAGGGTGTCCTGGACCCACACCTCCCGGCCGGCCGGCGGCGAGTCAGGACTAGACCGGGCAGCTGCGGGCTCGGCGGATCGCAGTGGGTCCAGCGCCGTGTCCGGGTGGCGGCGGCGGAGCTCAAGGTCGGCGGCGATGGCCATCCGGCGGGTCGGCTCGGTGAGCGCTTCCCATTGCCGCCGGGTTTCCTGTGCCTCGGCGAGCATGCCGGCGATGTGCGTCGCCTTGCCTTCCATGGCCCGCCACATTCCGGCCAGTGCCTGATGCCGCCCGGCCACATCCTGGCCTGCGGCGGCCCGGGCCTCGTGGTCTTCCCTGATGGCGTTCTCCCAGGCGGTGCGGGCCTGCAGCCGCGCGAGCCGCAGGTCCTCTGCGGCGAAACCCGGCGCCCAGCTGGTCTCCCGCTCGTACATGGCGCGGCGTAGCCGCAGCTGGCCGTCGCTGCACCCGCGCAGGTCGATGCCCTCGGCCCGGCCGAGGGCCGCGAACGCCGCATGCCAGTCGGCCCGGGCCTCCGGCGACGTCTTCCCCGGCTCCGGGCCGATCGCGTCGTCGTCAGCGCCGTAACCGTAAAGCTCCCGGTAGGCGCCGAGCTGCGCTGCTCGTGCCTCCCAGCCCGCCCGACTGGCCGGGTCCGCGGGCACGTCACCGAGTGCCCGGATGGCCCACCGCGGGCGGTCCCGGGCGGCGTGCTCGCCGATCCGCCGGACCCGGTCGTCCATCGCGGCGGCCAGGTCCGCCATGTAGCGGTCCAGCTCGGGGTCGCCCATGTCCGGGACCCGCCCGGCCCATGACCCGGGGAGCTGTGGCACGGTGTCCTTCAGCCTGCGGCGGACCCGCGCGTCGATGACGCGTGCCAGATGCCTGGAACCCTCCAGCGGGCTGGCCGCGACCGCCGCCCGGAGCACTTCGCCAGCCTCCAGCCCGGCTGCCTCCGCCTCGCGCAGCGACCGCCACAGCCATGTGCACGCGGGATCGCTGCTGGCCTCGCCAGCGGCGGCCGCGGGAAGGATTTCGTGGAGCGACCGCTCAAACCGCCGGGCCTGCGCGCTGCGGGCCAGGTCGTACCAGATCGATCCCAGAACGCCGAGGTGATCGGCATTGGACAGCTCATTGCGCAGAGTCTCGGTTGCCGACATGACCCCGCCGTCACGCTGCAGCACGTCAGCGAGTACCGACACCGGATCCCTGTGCACAGCCTCAGGCCGAGCCGGGCCCCCGCCGTCCTGTCGCTGGTCGTGGCCGGCGTGCTCGCGCATCAGCCTGCGGACCCGCCGCAGCTCTGCGGCTGGCCGGGAGCCTGCGCGGGGGTCGGCCAGGCGCGGGAAGCCGGTCACGCAGAAGGCATTATTCGCCTCGCGGCCGCGGGACATGGCCACATACAGCCATTGCCGGGTGCCGAGCCCGTCGACCAGCACGTGGGTGGTGTCGACGGTCCGGCCCTGGACAGCGTGCGTGGTGGCCGCATAGGCCAGATCGCAGTCTGAGAAAAGGTACGTTCTCGGCAACTCAAACGGCGCGGTCCAGGCCGGCTGGCCGCTGGCGGCACCCCGGCGGAGCAGGCGGCGGACAGTGACGGTCCGCCTGCCGACGGCTTCAATCCGGAGCACGTCACGGTTGGTCAGCCAGCGTCCCGGCTCCCCGGCGACGACCGAGCGCTCGTTCCTGCGGGCCGCGATCAGGTCACCGCGGCTGGCTGCCGCGCCATATCGCAGCATGGCTTCCTCGCCGGCCGCCACGATGCCGTAGCGGATCAGGTAGCCGCGGACCCGGCGGGACATCTCCCGTGCCTGCTCGCCCGTGCGAGCCAGCAGCACCGAGTCCTTGCCGGCCAGGTGATCGGCCAGGAACGCCCGGCACGCCTGCTCCATGGCCTCTTCCGGGTCGCCGCCGCGGAGCCTGCCCTGCTCGTCGTACCGGGCGAGCACCGACACGTCGCCGGCCCGCAGCCGCAGCGTCGCGTCACGCTCCCACTCCTGAGCGAACCGGACCGGCTCGGGGAGCTGCACGTACCCCATCCGCCGGGCGAGCATCATCATCCCGCCGCCGCCTTCGACAGCAGCGAGTTGCTCATGATCGCCTGTGATCAGGACCCGGCAGTCACCCTCGGCGGCCAGCCGCATGATCGCCGCCAGGTCAGCGATCGACATCATCGACGCCTCATCCAGGAGCAGCAGGGTTCCCGGCCGGACCGTGCTCGCGGCCCTGGCTCCTCGCCTGCCTCTCAGGTGGCCGAGGAACTGCGCGGTGTTGGCCGCGAGTTCCACCCCGGCGTCCCGCAGCACGTTGCGGGCAGCTTGCGACGTGGTGAGCCCGTACACCTCGCCCATGCCAGCCCGCCGCCACATCTCCGCGACCGCCGCGGCGGTGCGGGTCTTGCCGGACCCTGCGGGGCCGACGAGGATCTCCGCCCGGCGGTCACTGGTCACC
>JBEKIF010000158.1:0-4818 GCA_050011895.1 Streptosporangiaceae bacterium
CCGCCTGTGAGCGCCACCGGGCAAGCATCGCTGGAACCACCCGCCAGCACCAGCACCGCAACAACCACCCAGCACCAGCAGCCCGGCCCGGTACTTCCGCTGCCTCCTGACGACGGCGAGAAGCGTCCGCGGGCGGGGCTCAGCACGGATGGGCGGCAGGCGGACGGAATGCGGGCGCTGCTGTCGATAGCTTGGCCTGAAGAAGGGGGCGAGGACGAAGCGGTCGGCCTCCCTGACACGGGTGTATACCTGCCGCAACCGCCCACCCGCGCCGAGAAGTACGGCTACTTCGGGCACCGCAGACCCATGGTGTTCGCCTGGCTGCTCATAGCGGCGGCAGGGATCATCTACGGCTATGTGAAGGTCGCCACCAAGTCGTGGGCGACATCGCCAGCACTGTTGCTGCTAGTCGTCATGGTGCCGCCAGTCCTAGTCAACTTCTGGCTACGCACTGGCAAGCCGCGGCTGACGCTGTCCGCGCATCACGCCATAACGCGCGCCCACCAGCATGGCTACGAGACCGTGGACGTCTTCTTGCCCAGCTGCGGCGAGCCGGTCGAAATGCTAGAGAACACGTTCCGCTGTGTTATGGGAATGCGCTGGCACGGCACCAAGACGGTATACGTGCTCGACGACTCGGCCCGCGAGGAGGTGCGCGCCCTGGCTGCGCGGTATCACTACCGCTACATCGTGCGCGCCAACCGGGGCGAGCTGAAGAAGGCAGGCAATCTCATCAACGCGTTCGGCCTGAGCGACGGCCAGTTCATCGTCGTGCTGGACGCTGACTTCGCAGTGCGCCCCGACTTCCTGTACGAGACGATGCCCTATTTTGGTGACCCGAAGATCGGCATAGTCCAGACCGCCCAGTTCTTTGACACCCGCAACCGGTCGTTCTCCTATATCCAGCGTTACTCCGGGGCTCTCCAGGAGATATTCTTCCGGTTCATCCAGCCATCGCGAGACCGTTTCAAGGCGGCGATCTGCGCCGGGACGAACCTCGTTTACCGACGCAGCGCACTTGTGGCGGCCGGTGGGTTCGCGCGGGTGCCCATAGGCGAGGATGTCCATTCCGGGGTGAAGCTTTGGTGGGCCGGCTACGAGACCCGGTACGTGCCGCTGTGCCTCGCCAAGGGGGTAGCGCCGGGCGACTTCGCATCGCTGGCCAACCAGCAGACCCGATGGTGTCGTTCGTCGATGCTGCTGATGGTCGAAAAGCATTTTCGCGAGGCGCCGTTCAGCTGGAAGCAGCGAGCCGCGTTCTGGGCTGCATTCCTGTACTATATGTCGTCGGCGGCCCTGCTGTTCACGGGGCCGTTCCCGACGCTGACGATGTTGTGGTTCTTCCCGCAGCAGGTCCACGCGCGCAACTACCTCGCGATGCTGCCTGCCTTGGCAGCGACCATGTTCGCGTTCCCAATGCTGACCAGCGGCTGGCGCCCGACTATCTACCGGGTCTGCATCATAAATTCCTGCTGTCACCTATATGCGATTTGGTACGCAATCCGCGGTCGTGTCGCGGAGTGGGTGCCGACAGGTGCCTCCCGCGGCAAGGATCTGGTTCCCAGGATGGTAAGCCGCATCCTGCGCACCTGGATCGTGCTAGAGCAGGCGCTGCTGTGGTCGGCACTAGAACTGCGGATGCATGAGTTCGGATGGCGGCCGTACTGGGCGACGCTCCTGCTCAGCGCATACCAGCTCTACATGGTCATGCCGCTGATGACGTGCATGCGGGATAGAGCTCCGGCGGTGGTCCCGGCGGTGGTCCCGGCGGTGGTCCCGCCGGTGGAAGGGCCTGATCTGGCAGGTGAAGTCGCATGAGCAGTCCCAGGACCAAGCTGCTGTGCACGTGGCCAGCGTCAATCCCGTTACTCGCTGCCGCCTGGCCCGTCTGTCCTATCACCGGAATGGTGCCCGGCGGGTGGCGGAATTACGCGGATCACAAAGGAGCGATCAGATGAAGCATGTCCAGGGACGCCGAATGCTGCGTGCTAGGCCCATCCGGGTCGTGACAACCGGGGCAGTGATCCTTGTCTTGGCGGCGCTCACTGTGGCTGCCACGCGCCACGACAAACCCTCGGACCCCACCGCGCAGCCGGTGCCCGGCACCCTGCCGCACACGCCCGGGACCTACCTCGGCGTCTATACGGCCCAGGTGCCGGTCTCGTACGCCGGGGTGACATCGTTCACGACCACTACTGGGGTCAGGCCAAATGTGATCACGTACTACAGCGGATGGTATGAGCCGTTCCAAACCAGGTTCGCCACGACCGCGGCCAAGCAGGGCGCGGTGACGCTAGTGCAGATCGAGCCGACACATGTCAGCCTCGCCGCGATCGCGTCTGGGAAGTATGACGGCTACCTGAGCGCTTACGCTGCCGCCGTCCGGTCCTACCGGCACCCGGTCATCCTGAGCTTCGGCCACGAGATGAACGGGTCTTGGTATACCTGGGGCCACCGGCACGCTTCCCCGGCGGAGTTCGTGGCCGCATGGCGGCACATCGTCAGTCTGTTCCGCGCGCTCGGAGCCGGGAACGTGACCTGGTTGTGGACGATCAACATCATCGACAAGCAGAAGGACGCCATTCCCGACCCGGCCCCCTGGTGGCCCGGCAGCTCTTATGTGACCTGGGTGGGGATTGATGGCTATTACCTCAAGCCCTCCTGGCAGTTCGCTCCCTTGTTCGGGCCAACCATCGCTGCCGTGCGCGAGCTGACTCGCGCCCCGATTCTTATTGCCGAGACCGGCGCGGTGCCTGCCGCAGGCCAGCCAGCGAAGATCGCCGACCTGTTCGCTGGCATCAACGCTTACGGGCTGCTGGGGTTCGTCTGGTTCAACTCCACCGACGTCCAGGACTTCAAGATCGAGGGTAACGCCGCCGCTGTCGCAGCCTTCCGCCAGGGCGCCAAGACCTACAAGTGGCCGGGATCATGAATGGACAGCTGCGTCTCAGGGTGCTCGGCACCGGGTATCCTGCATGGCTAGCCTCGGGTTCGATGTCCTCGGTGTGGACACCGATCCATCGAAGGTGGGCCAGCTGGTACCTGCGAGGGGGTCGAGCTTGTGGAGTCCCGAGTTCCTGCGCCGGGGGATGGCAGTGACGGATCCGGCCCGGTGGCGCGATGGCGGGTGGAACTACCGGGCGCTGAGGGCGGCAAGGTATCCAGCCGACCTCGGGACGTCCCGTCGGGAGGGCAAAGCATCATACGTAGAGCTTCTGAGTTCTCAGTGACAATAAGCACACGAGCAGCGCCGCCTTGCTTAACCTGGCTTTCGTGAGGCTGCGTCAGCTTTCCCTGGGACAGGACAGTTTGAGATCCCGCCTGGTGATGCTGGCGATCCTTGCGGTCGCCGTAGCCGCCGTTATCTTCGCGGTCACCCGGGTTGCTTCTTCGTCTTCTTCCGGCCAGCCGGCTGGAAACGCGTCCCTCCCGCCAAGCACGGCCGCTTACCTGGGCGTCTATGAGGCCGGGTCGCCGCCCGGCTACCCGATGATCGCGAGCTTCGCGCAGGCAGCAGGCAGGCAGCCGAACATCGCCGGGTATTTCAGCGGCTGGGCAGAGCCCTTCGCTACTTCGTTCGCGGAGGAGGTCCGCGGTCACGGCGCCGTTACGATGGTGCAGATCGACCCCACCTACGCCTCTATTTCAGCGATCGCAGCCGGTACCTACGACGGTTACCTGCGCTCGTATGCCGACAGTGTCAGGGACTTCGGCCACGCGGTCGTCATCGGCTTCGGGCACGAGATGAATGCCCCCTGGTATTCGTGGGGGTACCGGCACGTCCCGCCGAAGACTTTCGTGGCGGCGTGGCGGCATATCGTGACGGTGTTCCGCGGTCAGGGCGCTGACAATGTCACCTGGCTGTGGACCATCAACCAGGACCGCTCCGATACCGGCCCGGTGGCCTCCTGGTGGCCCGGCAGCTCGTATGTGACCTGGGTCGGGATCGACGGCTACTACTACTGGCCGTCTGACACGTTCGCCACCGTCTTCGGCCGCACTATTGGTCAGGTGCGGGCTTTCACCAGCAAGCCGGTACTGCTGTCCGAGACCGCCGTCGGGCCCACCGCCGGCCAGTCGGTCAAGATCGGAGACCTGTTCGCCGGGTTGCACCAGTACGGGACGCTCGGACTGGTGTGGTTCGACCGGGCCCAGCACAACGGGATCTACCAGCAGGACTGGCGCATCGAAGACAGCCCAGCCGCCGAAGCCGCGTTCCGGCTCGGCGCAGCCACGCTGACCCTGGCGCATCCTTGACAACTCCTGCCGCACCGGCGATGACATGCACCGCCAGACAGGCCTCAGCCTGGGGAAATTCGGTAAAACACCACTTCTTCAGGACTCTGGACAGTACCCTTTCGTATGCGATATTCCGTTCCGGGGCTATCGCTACGTAGTGTGACGCCGCCAGTACTTCGTGTGGGCTGCGACGGGGGTTCCGAGCCGCCCCTGGCATGCCCCTGATCGCAAGCAGGTGCGACCTTTGGACCACGGTACGACGACAGGCTGGGAGGTCATTCCGCCGTTGCCGTCGGGGGCGGATTTGGCTGATGGCCACGGGTTGGCTGTGCCTGGCGCTGAAGGCCGGGCGGCGGCGCAGGCGGAGATACCCGGTCCGGATGACGGGGCGTCGGGGCTGGGAAGTGGTGCTGCGGCTGGCGGGCCGTCGGTGGGGTCTGCTGTTGCTGACGTGCCCGCTCCGGCGGTGCCCGGGGCGGGGGTGCGGGGCTGGGGGGTGCGCGGCGGTCGGCTGTGGGCGTGGGCTGGCTGGCCGCTGGTGGTGGTGCTGGTGGTGCAGGCGGCGTTGTCGGTGCGGCT
>JBEKIF010000159.1:0-4800 GCA_050011895.1 Streptosporangiaceae bacterium
CTTGTCGCGCTGTAGACCGTCATGTTGCGCTGTCCACGGACGTATAGCGGACGGGCGTCCGTGCTGTCAGGACGGTCGGTGCGCACCGTTAGGACGGTCGGTGCGCACCGTCGGCGTTACCACGGACGGCCACGGACGGGCCACGCTGGCGGCGTGCCGCACATGATCAGGAGAGCTAAGCCCGATCTGGTCACTGTCATCCTGTCCGCTGAACTGCCCGCACTGACACCTGGTGCGGCCCGGGTGCTGCTGCGGCCGTCATCCTGCCAGACGCGCTGCACGTCGGGTCCCGCGCTGTCGCGGTGGCCGTACTCCAGGTCATGGCCGGGAGGCCTCTGGCATGAGATGCGGCCGGGATGGCTGGCGTAGCGGTGGCCACAGGTCTCGCCTGGGGCAGGCCGCTGGTCGGGGTGGTGGGTAGATGATGAGACGAGCATGCAATGCTCCCGACTATGGGCGCTGATGGGATCCGCCCGTTGCGGGCCGTGTGAATCCGCCGTCGCGGCGATGCCGAGGCCAAGGGCCTCAAGGCATAAAAGCAACTCTACGGGTTCGTGCAAGCTAGCGCTCGGCGAACGCACGTCCGAGAGGCTGCCTTCGCCACCGCAAGGTCATGTTCCGCCCGCGCAGGACCCAGGACCTGGCCGGAATCGCCGGGCAGCTGCTGGCCCCGTCTCTCGACCACCACGGTTGCTCCGGCCCCGCGATCGTGAATGCTCGCCGCTAGCTTCTGTCGCCGGACGGGTCGCGGGTCGTCGGCGGCCTGCGAAGGCCCGGCGCCCGCTCGCGGTCTGCGCGGGCATTGTCCGTGTACCTCTCCGTCGTGCCGGGCACGTACGGTATGAGCGGCTCGCGGATTCGCTCCCAGGCATCGCGTATCTCGGCGATCGCGGCGGCAGTGTCGTACTCAATCCCGGTAGCCCTCCGCGCATCGCGGTCGAGCCGGTCGAACAGTTCCTCAAGCTGGATGGCGACGAGGCGGGAGCGGCGCAGGATCACGTCCCGCCAGTCGGCCCACGCCTTGACGCCGTCGGATTCAGCGAGCACACGCTCGATCATCCGCTCCAGCTCCTCCAGCTCCTGGATAGTCGGGTCGGGATTGGGTGCCTCGTAATCCGGGCGTCCGTGCTTGTTGAAAAAGGCCGCCCGCTCGCCGGGGGTGGTTACCGCGGTCGTGCCCTCCGGGAGGAGCTCGGCCGGCAGCGGCCAGTGCCCGTCTGCCCAGTTCCACGTGACATTGACGCGCTGCCGCACCTCGGGCGTGAGTTCTACGACGTCGTCGGCCGCGGCGTGAATAGGCAGCACCAGCGACGACACGTTGACGCCGAACAGGACCGCCAGCGCGACCAGCTCGTCGACGTCGACACGGCGCTCGCCCTTGAGTATCCGGGAGATTCCGAGTGCGGGAATCGGCCGGCCGATGGCTTCCAGCTCGGCGGCGAGACGGCGCTGCGACAGGCCGCTCGCCTGCAGCAGTTCCTCCAGCGCCTTTATGAGGGTGCGGCCGATAGGCCCGGCTGTGGGCATCGTGGGTGTCCGGTCATCAGGCATAGTTCATCATGATATCGGATTGATCGCACCGGCAAGGTTCCTGCGCCATCTTTGATAGTGCCCTTAGATCGTCTTGACATGCGCTGTCCTATCAGATATACCAGATAATGACATCAATCTGATGGCGGGACGGTTACAGATGACATCCACCGCACGATCGAATATTACCTGTCTCTCCGAAGAGGAACAGCGTATCCTGGGCTGGCTCAAGCCCAGCCCCGGCGCGCAGCCCGGCCGGCGAGACGAGATGCTGCCATCATCGGCAGCCGTCCGCGCTCGGCGCCGTCGGCCAGAACCGGTGCCCCAGCCGCGGCCGGGCACTATCGCGGCGGTCATCTACGAGGTCGAGCACTATGGCCCGGAGTCCAGTGCGCAGCTAGCGTGGCGCTGGGCACAGCACTTGTTCGTGCCGAGCGAGGTCAGAGCCTGGCTGGCCAGCGGCCTTCGCAGCGACGACCTCGACCTGATCGTGGAACTCCGAGCACTCGGCATCCCGCCTGAGGCCATGAACTGGGTGATCCGCAGGGAAACCATTCTGGACCGCATACGGCTCCGTGGATACGCGGCCCAGGACGTTGCTCGCACGCTCCGGAACGCAAGCCTGCTCCCTTAGGCCGGCTATGCCGGCAGGTGCATGCCGGCCCGCCCAGGGAAGCGCAGACCGGATATTCGCGTGCCATCGCCTCGCGGCGCCAGTAGGCTCGCGGGCACCCGCCGGCCCACAGGGAGGAGTGCTGCACGTGTGGGAGCAGGACATTGGCCTCTTCGCGGTCGACTTCGCCGGCCAGGGCGACGAGTGGTCGTACCACCTGCGCGTGGAGCTGACCGGGGACAGCCACATGGCTGCTCGCGGAACCGATGGCACCGCCCCCGTGGAACTCGGGCCGCCCTCGTCCGGCCCGGTGCGCAGCAAGCTGCTCGTCCGCCCGGATCCGGACGGGATCAGGTGCACGGTCACCGGGGACGGCGACAGCGCGCCTGCGGAGCAGGTTGACCCGTGGCGGCGAGCTGCTGAGGCGGCCGTCTCGCTGCTCGGGGCCCGCGTCTTGGGCCTGAATGGGGTGACTGTCGGCGATCCCTGGCGCAAGACCGGCTGATCTGACATCAGGCCAGCCCCGTCGCAGGGAATACATGCACCATGGGCGTCCGCCCAGCCGTTACCTTAACAAGCATTTGTTGAGTTAGACGACCATAGGCGACTATGCTAAGGAATCATCTAGCGTAAAAGGGAGGGCGACCCGTGGCCGCTAATGAGCTGAATCTGACGGACCCGCGGGCATACCGGCGTCTGGCAACGCTGATCCGCCAGCGGATAAGCGACGGGACACTGCAACCGGGCCAGTCGGCGCCGCCTATCACCAGCCTCAGCCAGTGCTAGCGGCCACGAGAAAATACGGGTGTGCGGTCAGTTAGCTCCAGGTTCGCGGCCATCGTTTCTCCAGTCCTGCGGCCATTGATGGTCCAGGTGGCTGGTCTTGTTCTGTGCCGGCTCACGGCGTGTCGTGATGCTGGTGGTCCCTCCGGTGTGGATGGGTTTGAGGTGGTTCGCCTTACCCATCGGAGTCCGGAGGGACCTGTGACCAAGTCTGGCAGGGAGATCATGGAGATTTTCGAGGCGTTCGACCTCACCGGGACGGCCTGGTCGGCGGCGCAGCTGACCGGGTATGACGCGAAGACGGTCGCCCGTTACGTGGCGATCAGGCAGGCCGGCGGAGACCCGCTGGCGAAGACGGGCAGGCCGCGGCTGATCGATGTGTTCATGCCGAAGGTCGAGGAGCTGGTCGACCGGTCCAGGGGGAAGATCCGGGCCGATGTCGCGCACCGGAAGCTCACCGCGATGGGCTACCGGGGCTCGGAGCGGTCGACCCGGCGGGCAGTCGCGGAGGTGAAGCAGGCCTGGCAGGCAGGGCGGCGCAGGCGCTACCGGCCCTGGGTCCCTGAGCCCGGGATGTGGCTGCAGTGGGACTGGGGAGACGGGCCGCTGATCGGGGGCCGGAAGACGCAGCTGTTCGCGGCGTGGCTGGCCTGGTCCCGGTTCCGGGTGGTGGTTCCGGTCTGGGACCAGCAGATGGGCACCTTGACCTGGTGCATCGACCAGGCGCTGCGTGCCGTGGGCGGCGCGCCGACGTACCTGCTGACCGACAACGCGCGGACCGTGACCATGGACCACGTCGCGGGGATCCCGGTGCGGCACCCGGAGATGGTGGCGCTGGGGCGGCATTACGGCTGCAAGGTGGAGACGTGCGTGCCGTTCGATCCCGAGTCCAAGGGCGGGGTCGAGGCGACGGTGAAGATCGCCAAGGCGGACCTGGTGCCCTCGGAGGCGAACCTGCTGCCGGCCTATGGCAGCTTCGCCGAGCTTGAGGCGGCCTGCCGGGAGTTCTGCGGGCGGGTCAACGCCCGGGTGCACCGGGAGACCGCGGCGGCCCCGGCCGCGAGGCTCGCGGCCGAGCGGGAGCGCCTGCACCCGCTGCCGGCCGAGCCGTACGCGCTGGCGCTGGGCGAGGAGCGGCTGGTCAGCGACGACCAGACGGTCCGGTTCGGGTCGGTCCGCTACTCCACCCCGCCCGGCCACGCCGGGACCCGGGTGTGGTGCCGGGCCGCCGGAGAGGAACTGGTCATCACCGCCCGTACCGGCCGCGGCGCGGCCGAGATCGCCCGGCACCGGCTGTCGGTCCCGGGCAGCCCGCAGATCCTGGACGAGCACTACCCGCACCATCCCGGCGGGAACGGGCCGCGCCAGCCCCGGCCCCGGCCGCGGACCGAAGCCGAGGCCGCGTTCCTGGCGATAGGCGACGGCGCGCAGCGGTGGCTCGCCGAGGCCGCCGCGTCCGGCGCGGCCCGGATCCGGTCCAAGATGGCCCGCGCGGTCGAGCTCGCCGCCGTGGTCGGGGCGGGCCGGACCGACGCGGCGCTCGGCCTGGCGGCGATCGCCGGCCGGTTCGCCGACGGCGACCTGGCCTCGATCATCGACCACCTGGCCGCCGAGCGCGCCCCCGGCGAGGTCGTCATCGCCGACCAGGCCCACTCGGTCCAGCCCGGCACCGCCAGCTGGGCCCGGCTCGGGACCGAGGAGGCGGGACGATGACGGGACTGCGCCAGCCACAGCAGGACGCCCTCGTGCCCGCCGCCGACGCGGCCCGCATCCGCCAGGTCCTCGTCACTTGCTCACAGCTCCTGTCCTGGGCGGAAGCGACCTGCGGCCCGCGGTTCGCCGCGGCGGCACAGGACGCAGCGCAGGCCGCCGGG
>JBEKIF010000160.1:0-4717 GCA_050011895.1 Streptosporangiaceae bacterium
CTTGCAAAAAATCAGAATGCAAGGTCAATGGCAATCGGTAATCGGCGAACAACGACCAGCGCCCTTTGCGAATGGGCGCGGTCATTCCCGTAGGAAATTAACTATGCGATCAGCGGCAACCCTAATCAAAGCTAACGAGCCGGCCGTCCGGCAGACTCGGGTCCGGTAGCCGCCGGCAGGTGAGCACTTTTTAACCCAGGGCCCCTCGGGAAGCCCTACCCACAGATCGTGCCCCTGCTGGTGGACCGGGAGAGTAGATCGCTGCTGGGATGTCGTGCCCGCCGATGTGGCGTGAGCACTCGTTGATTAGGTCGCTGATGGCTCTCCCGCAGGCTGCTAGGGGCTGACTGGCATCTGGGACGGGAGAAAGCATGCTGTTCGCGGGAGATGACTGGGCCGAGGATCATCACGATGTCGAGCTGATGGATTCGGCGGGCGGGGTGCTGGCCAGGGCCCGGCTGGGCGAGGGCGGGGCGGGGATGGCCGGGCTGCACGCGATGATCGGCGAGCATCTGGGTCCTGACGGCGAGGCGGAGGAGGTGCGGATCGGGATCGAGACCGACCGGGGCTTGTGGGTGGTGGCGCTGGCGGCTGCGGGGTACACGGTGTACGGGATCAACCCGCTGCAGGTGGCCCGCTACCGGGAGCGGCATTCGGTATCGGGCGCCAAGAGCGATACCGCCGACGCGCACACGATCGCGGACATGGTGCGCACCGACTCCCACCAGCTGCGGCCGGTGGCCGGCGACAGCGCGGGGGCTCAGGCGGTCAAGGTGGTGGCCCGCGCCCATAAGACGCTGATCTGGGAGCGGACCCGGCACGTCCAGCGGCTGCGCCACCAGCTGCGCGATTATTTCCCCGCCGCGCTGGCGGCCTTCGAGGACCTGGCCGCAGCCGACACCCTGGAGCTGCTGGCCCGGGCGCCGGACCCGGCATCGGCGGCCCGGCTGACCAATGCGCAGATCAGCGCCGCGCTCAAGCGCGCCCGCCGCCGCAACATCGCCGAGAAGGCCGCCGCGATCCGGGCCGCGCTGCGCACGCCGCAGCTGGCCCAGCCCCCGGCGGTGACCGCTGCCTGCGCCGCGGCGGTGCGGGCGCTGGCCGCGGTCATCACTACCCTCAACGAGCAGGTCACGATCATGGAGGGGCAGGTGCAGGCGCATTTCAGTCCGCACCCGGACGCTGAGATCATCACCTCCCAGCCCGGCCTGGGACTCATCCTCGGCGCCCGGGTGCTCGCAGAGTTCGGTGATGACCCGGCGCGGTACGCCAGCGCGAAGGCCCGCAAGAACTACGCGGCCACCAGCCCGGTCACCCGCCAGTCCGGCAAGCGGAAAACCGTCATGGCCCGGTACGTGCACAACGACCGGCTGCTCGACGCCCTCGGCGGCCAGGCCTTCGCCGCCCTCAACGCCTCCCCCGGCGCCCGCGCCTACTACGATCACCAGCGCGCCCGCGGGGTCAGCCACCGCGCCGCGCTGCGCCAGCTCGCCAGCCGGCTGGTCGGCATCCTGCACGGCTGCCTGAAAACACGGACCCTCTACGACGAGGCAACCGCCTGGCCGCAGCTCACCAGCCAGGAAATCAAGACTGCGGCTTGACATTTAAGGAATACATCGGCCGCTTCGCGGCCCACCCGGGGGAACGAAACTGGGCCCTGCCGGGCCCGCTCCCCGCCCGGGGGCTGTGGCCGGTTTGGCGGTGAGCGGTGAATTGGCTGACAGCGGTTGTGCAGGTGGGCAAGCTTATGGTGGCGTGCCGCCTGCCGTCACCGAGACGCTTTGGTCCGTTCGAGGCCGTGCTTAAGTTTGGTGCTGGAGCCCTGTGTCGGGTGCCCCCCGTTGCCGCTGCGTGCGCGTGTGTCAGTCTCCTGTGCTGATGTTGGGGCTCCGGCAGGCGGCCGTCTTCCCATTCGCGAAGTGAGCTGCTGCAGGAGGCGGACGGCGTATGAGAGTGATGTATGAGCGGGTCGCCGGGATCGATGTCCACAAGGACATGATCAAGGTCGGGATCCGTGCACCGGGACACCGGGCGTGGACCCGCGCCTCGGAGGTGCTGGAGTACCGGACCTTCTACGGGGTTCTGCTGACGATGGCCGCTGACCTGCGCAAGCGGGGCGTCACCCATGTGGTGATGGAGGCCAGCGGGGTGTACACCGAGCCGGTGTATTACGCGCTGGCGGGGCAGGGCTTCGAGCAGGTCGTTGTGATCAACCCGGCGCATGCCAAGGCGCTGAAGGGGCACAAGACCGACGCGAAAGACGCGCTGCGGCTGGCGGAGCTGTTCGAGTGCGGGCTGCTGCGCGGCAGCTACATCCCGGCCCAGGGGCTGAAGGACCTGCGGGACCTGACCCGGTACCGGACCAAGACCGTGCAGGCCCGCACGTCGGAGATCCAGCGGCTGGCCAAGGCGCTGGAATCGGCCGGGATCAAGCTCGACTCGGTGGTGTCAGACCTGACCGGCAAGTCCGCGACGCTGATGATCGAGGCGCTGATCGACGGCGAGCGGCGCGGGCAGGTGCTGGCCGACCTGGCGATCGGCCGGATGCGCACCGCGGGCAAGCTCGCCGACCTGTCCCAGGCGCTGGCCGGCCGGTTCACCGATCACCACGCGATGCTGTGCCGGCTGCACCTGGACCGGATCGCGCTGTTCAACGCGGCGGTCAGCGGCCTGGAGCAGAGGATCGCCGTCAAGGTCACCCCCTACCAGCGGGAGCTGGACCTGCTCAAATCGATCCACGGGTTCGGGGACGCGGTGGCGCAGGCGTGGCTGGCCGAGATCGGCCCCGCCCCGCACGAGTATTTCGCCAGCTACGAGAAGCTCGCTTCCTGGGTCACCTTGTGCCCGGGCAACCACATGAGCGCCGGGAAACGCTCCCACGGCCGCACCGGCAACGCCGGGACTTACATCAAGCCGATGCTCGTGCAGGCCGCCTGGTCAGCGGTCAGGACCGAGGGACGGCTGCGGGCCCGGTACCACAAGCTGGTGCGCCGGTTCGGCGGGCCGAAAAACCCGGCCGCGGTGAAGAAGGCCATCCTCGCGATCGCCCGCACCCTGCTGAAGATCGCCTATCAGGTGCTCAGCAGCGGCAAGCCCTACCAGGACCTCGGCGCCGACTATTACGCCAGGCGGGAGTCCCCCGACCAGCGCCGCGCCTACCTGCTGCGGCAGCTCGAAAAGCTCAGCCCCGGCTGCGCAATCACCATCACCCCTGCGGAGGCCGCCTGACCACTGGCGCCATGCCGCGCGCGCCATTACCGCCTGATCAGGGGAATCGCCCTCACGCGCGCTCTCGCACTGCACACATAACACATCGCCCGATCCCTCGCCGACATCACGGGCCAGAGTTCGCTGCCGCGCGCCGGTTAGGGCCCAGTTTCGTGTCAGCTCCTGGGATGTCTAATCAGAGCTGCGGATGAGGACGAGATCAGGGCGCGCCTGGCCGCTGATCCCTGGGCGCTGGCCGGACTGCTCCAGATCGGCACGATAGAGCCCTGGGCGCTCTGGCTCGACAGCCGCCCAGCAGACCCCGCGCCTTGATCAGATGTGCAGGCATACGCCCCACAACGCGGCTATGAGAGTGCGGCGAGCCACACCAGAACCGCCGTTCTGCTGGCCTGGGGCACTATTGCCGCTTGCCCTTGAGGTGTGCAGATCAGGCAGTCTGGCGCGGGGGCAATAGTGACTCGGGTTCAGGCGTGGTCGTTTTGTTCCACAGCTGGTGAGTAAGGCCGCTGGGCGAGGTGACTGACTCGATGGTGAAGCGGTCTTCGAGGCCGCTTGCTCCCTCCCAGAGGGATACGCCGCGCCCGAGGGTTACCGGCACGATCACCAGGTGCATAAAGTCGATCAGGCCGGCCTGGAGGAACTGGCGCACGGTCGAGGGTCCTCCGCCGATGCGGACATCGAGGTCGCCCGCAGCTTCCTGGGCTAGGCGGAGCACTTCGTCCGGCGGCCCGTCCACGAACCGGAAGCTCGTCCCGTTGGGAAAGTCAATCGTGGGGTGCGGGTGGTGGCTCATGACGAACACTGGTGTCTGGAACGGTGGCTCGTCGCCCCACCAGCCCCGCCACCCGTCGTCGGGCCAATCGCCAGCTTGGGGGACCGAATTTGCGGCGTCCCATGATCTCGGCGCCGATGCCCTGGCTCCACATGCTGGTCAGGGCGCGGTCCAGCGTGATGGGGGCATCCGCCTTATCAACGCCATGGATTACCCGGCCGTCGAACCACGTGAACAGCTGCTCGGCGCCGCCGATCGGGGCGTCGAATGTCACATGCTCGCCGGCGGCGTAGCCGTCGATGGATACGTTCATGTTGTGGACCCGGGTGCGGGGCATCACGACTCCTTCTGTGACCGGATGCAGCGTTGGAAATAGACCGACCAGGATGGCCGGACTCATCGCTGGCGCTGACATCGGGTTCGGTGCGCCTCCACGGCCTTGCGTCAGTAGGCGCGCTCATCGGTGTGTGCGGTAACCGATGCCCGGTGTCCCGTCAGTTTGGGTTCCCTCGCTGCTGGCCGCCCGGTTGGCCAACGCGCTGCCGGATCGCGGAGACCGCCGTCGCCGCACCCGACAGCATGATGGTTCCCATTAGCACGCTACGCGCAGATGATCTTGCATAGAGCCGTACGTCCGCCGCCGGGTGATCCGGGTCCCGCGACGCGTCAACTGGTGACCTCCTGCAGATCACCAAGTACAGCGTCGCGACGCAAGCG
>JBEKIF010000161.1:0-4330 GCA_050011895.1 Streptosporangiaceae bacterium
GAGCATCCGGTCGTCCGGATCGGCCGCGATGGCCTGGGCGGCGTACCGCTCGGCCTGCTCCGCGTCGGCGCGCATGCTGGCGCTGCCGGCCAGTACCGCCAGCGCCTTGGCCCGGACCTGGTTTAGACCGAGCCGCTCGGCACCGGCGACGGCGGCCTGGGCGTACGCATCACAGGTGTCCAGTTCCCAGCGGCAGGTGTAGCCCGCGGCGAGCTGGAGCTCCAGGATGGCCACGGTACTGAGCGCACCCATCTGCTCGGCGGCGTGCCGCGCCTCGGACAGCCGCTCCACTCCGGCGTGATCAAAGAGGTCGATGGTGCCCAGCTCGTGCAGGGCGCGCAGCCGCCACAACGGCAGATGTGCGGTCTCCGCGGTGACCAGCGCGCGCTCGAACGCGGAGCGGGCGGCGGACAGGTCACGCAGCCGGTGGCTCCGGCCGATGAGTTCCAGCGCGTGACAGCGGACGTCCGGAGCACCGTCATCGGCGGCGAGGACCTTCTCGGCGAGAAGCCGGGCCTCATCGAGGTCATCGGCGGCGAAGGCCACCTCGGCGTCGAGGACGCCCATGCGGGCGCGCACACCAGCCGGTGGGCTGGTTCCGGCCAGCCGCCGGGCGGCGGCGAGATGGTGCCGTGCCATCTGCCACCGGGAGGCGGCCACCGCGGCCTGGCTGAGGCGAAGATGGACCTCCGTCCGGAGGTCTGCCGCCTCGGTCCCGAGCCGGGTAATGAGCTGGCCGCCGGCCGCCGCGGCCTCTTCGACCCGCCCGGCCAGGGCCAGGGATTCCACCAGCAGAAGTTCCGCCTGGTCGCGCTCGGGAGTGCCTTCGAGGAGGTCAGCGGCGCGCCGCAGGGTGCCGATCGCGGTGGCCAGCGCCCCCCAGGCCAGCGCCTGGCCGCCGGACTCGCTCAGCAGCGTTCCGGCGCGGCGGCGGTCCCCGGCCCGGTTCGCCAGGTCGACGGCCAGCTCGCGCAGGCCGCCTTCCAGGCGCGGGTGTGCGGCGTCAAGCGCGGCGAGCGCCGCCGAGGCCAGGGCCCGCTGGCGGGGTGGCAGCATGGTATCGAGCAGCGCTTCGCGGGTCAGCGCGTGGCGAAAGCGAAAGGCCGTGCCGTCGGCGCTCACCAGCAGCTGCTCAACTGCGAGCCCTAGCGTCCCGGCCACCAGGTCCGCCGTCTGGCCGCTCACGGCCGGCAGCAGTTCCCAGTCGAAGTGGCGGCCGAGGATGGCAGCGGCCTCGATCACCGATCGCTCTGGTTCGCTGAACCCGGCCAGGCGCTCGCGGACCGTCTCGGTGAACGACTCCGGCAGCCCGGGAGACGCCAGCAGGTCTTCCACCAGGAGCGGTACTCCTTCCGCGGAGGCCTGCACCCGGCGTAGGAGTTCCGGCTCTGCTTCCGGGAGGCAGGCATGGACCATGCGCGCCATGTCCTCATCGCTGAGCCGATCCAGTTCGAGGTGAAGTACGCCTGGCCGGCCCCGCTGCCGGCGGGCGACTTCCAGTGCGGCCGACGGCCAGTTGGCGCGCAGGGTAAGTACGCACAGCACCGACTCGCCATCAAGGTGCTCGCCCAGGTATTCCATCAGGGCAACGGTGTCCGGGTCGGCCCAGTGCAGGTCCTCCAGCACGATGACCAGCCCGCGAGGCGCGAGGCGCCGGAGAAGCTGGATCAGCGCCTCACCGCGGAGCCCGGGTGATACTTCTCCACTGGCCGATCCACTGGCCGGGGCGAGCCCAGCCATCCCCGGCAGCAGCGCGCCCAGCGCGGGCAGCCAGGGCTCCATCGTCGGGTCACCGGGAACGGCCCGGTCCCGGAGGAGCTGCACGAGCGCATCCGTCAGCGGGCGGTAAGCAGCGGTCGCTGACTGCGGCACCGCCCGGCCAGTAATGACCCGGATGCCACGGCTGGCCGCCCGGCCGGCCGTCTCCAGCACCAGCCGCGACTTGCCGATCCCCGGCTCCCCGGTGATCACTAGACACCCGCCGTGCCCCGTCATGGCGGCCGTCAGCGCCGCGTCGACCGCCTTTAGTTCGGCGTCCCTGCCGATCACGACCGGGCACAAGACCTGCGCCATCGGCCTATTCTTACAGCAATTTCCGGTACTGGAGAATGGTCACTGGTTTCCGGAACGGGCGGCGCCAGGAGTCAGCAGTTGTTCAGGAGTGCTCGCGCCGCGGTCTCAGACCGCCACCAGCAGCATCCGGCTCGCGGCTGCTGTCGTGGCGGCCAGGCTGTCCAGGAGGAGCCCGCGCTCGAACGGATCATCGCGGAGCGCCCACAGCAGCAGGGAATTGTTCCACGCCAGGTCCCTGGCGCTGTTCATGGTCCAGTTGGAGGTTAAGGTGGCCACCGCGCTCAGATGATGATCAACGGCCAGCTCAGGGGCGGATTCGAAGGACTGCCGGATGGACTGCTCGGCGGCGTCCAGCAACTGGTCCACTTTTTGATAGTCAGCGTAATGCTGGCCGGCCTCAGGTGAGGTGGCCAGGGATGTGCAGGTACTGACCACGGCCACCGGCAGGTCATGGTTGATATGGGCGTTCATGCCCGCCAGCGCGAACTGGATCGGTTCGATCCCCGCCTCGGCGCGTTGCTCCGCCAGCGGCCGCCAGGCCAGTGGCACAGCCGCCGGGTTGCCCGCTACGTCGGCCGCCGCGAAGTACAGGTTCGCAAAATTCACGTCGAGCTGGGTCATAAACGCGGGGTCGGCGTAAAAGCCCTGGTCGAGCTCGCTGTTCACCTGGCTGGTCACATCCAGGTACATGCGGTTGAAGCACGCGAACCCATCAGCCGCGGGCAACGCCGCCCCGATTGCCTGCATGCGGGCTATCGCCCCGGCCACCGAGGTCACCGGCAGATCCGGGGTAGGCAGGGCGGCCGACATGGCAGTCACTATACGATCGCCAGCCGACTCGAACGACCCTTATCCGCGGTGACCACGCAGCCCGCCAGGTCCAGCGGGGCCAGCAGCGGCGTGAACTGGGTGATCTCATTGATCTTGCCGTCTACCGCCCTTTGCGCCATGACGGTCCGAGCCTGCAGGACTGACGCACCCAATATGGGTATCGCGCGTACCGGGCGGGGTTACCCATTCCTTCCTGAGCTTGAGAGCTCAAGGAGTCGGCGTCTTGAGCTTGTACATCGCGTCGAGCACGTTGGCGGGCAGCGGCACACTCTCCGATTCGGGAATCATCACCTCGATGTAGGCGCCGTTGTCATGGCCCTTCAATTCGTCGAGTGCTTCGTCGAGGTCCTTGACGGTCGCGACACGCTTGGTGAGCCATCCTCCGCAGCCGAATGCTTCGGGAATCTTGGAGTAGTCGAGTTCTGGCAGGTTGTTGTAGGACATTCCTCTTTTGTGCAACGTGATCTCACAGCCATAGACACCGTTGTTCAGGACGAAGATGACGGGTTTGGCGTCGTGATGGCCCATGTCGGCGAGGGCGTTGACGGTCATCTGGTGAGCGCCGTCGCCCGTGACGAGAATCACCCGCCTCTCGGGTTCAGCCATTGCCACGCCAAGGGTTGCCGGGGTGCCCCAACCGATAGAACTCCAGAGGCAGATTGCTTCACTGCGGACCCGACCTGGCAATCTGAAGGCAGCTTCGACGAACAGCCCCGACCCCGATTCGATGACGAGCACGTCGTCGTTCTGCAGCATTCGTTGCACCCTTGGATAGAACGCAGCGGACGAGATCGGGTCAGTGTCGTCACCGACCAACGGCATGAGATCGTAGGTGAACGAATCGTGTCTCACCGCGAACTTTGGTGTCCTGGCAATCAGCCCGTCGATGACGTCTTCGAGGCTCAGGTTTACGAACACCTTGGTTCCAACTCGCACCCAGTTGTCGTAGATGTGGACGACTTGTTCTTCGGGCAGTGCATCCGTCCAGTAGCCCGTGTTCTCGGCTTCCATGACAACGCCCCCGAGGTCGAGGATCACGTCAGCTCCTTCGACAGCGTGCGTGACCGCTTCTGGAGTCGACTGTTTGCCGCAGTACAGACCGAGGTAGAGAGGACTCTGCTCATCGAGGAACCCTTTGTCCATCGGCGAGAGCGCGAAGGGAATGTTGGCGGTCTCGATGAACTGTTCAATCTTGTCCCGAAGGCCATAGCGCGCGGTGAGCGCAGTGGGCAGGAGCACGGGATTGTGAGCGTTCTTCAGCTGGTTCACAATCGCGGTGAGCGCGCCCTCGAGTTCCGCGGCGACGCTCACCTGCCGTTTGACCTTGTCGAGGGGCTCGCCTGTAACCGGGGTGCCGATGACCGGTACGTCTTGCGCGTCGTGGAGAACCACCATGTATGCAGGTTGGCTCTGCGACAACGCTTCA
>JBEKIF010000162.1:0-4322 GCA_050011895.1 Streptosporangiaceae bacterium
CGCTCCCTGCGCCCGGCTGAACCCGATGATCTCCTTCTCCCCCGGCAGCAGGTCATACAGCTGCCGGGGCTGGCCGGGGAAGAACTGCTCGCCGTCCGGGTCCAGGATCAGCAGCGGGGTGGTGACCTGGCCGGCCACGTCGCGGACCTGGTACTTGCGCACCTCGGTGAACAGGTCGAACGGGTCGGCCTTGCCGTACGGCTTGCTCCGGAACGCCATCGTCCGGGCTGCGGCCGGGCTGGCGCTGGCCTGCGCCTTCGCCATCGCGGCGTTGAACGCGTCCTTCTGGCCCGAGTCCAGCAGGCCCAGCAGCGACTTGGGCAGGTGCACGGTCCAGCCCGCCGACACGTCCACCACGCCCGGATCGGCGACCGCCGCGACCATCCGCCGCTCGAACGCGACCGCCCGGGTGATCCAGTAGCCGCCCTGGCTGACGCCGTACCCAGTCAGCGCCGAGGCATCCACGTCGGGCCGCGCGGCCAGGACGTCGATGACCGGCGTCAGCACCGCCTCCCAGTCGGGGCGGAACGGCACGCCCCGCTCGAACAGCATCGACTGCTGCCCCGGCCCGTCGAACACGAACGCGTTCCAGCCCCGGGCCAGCGCCTCGGCCGCGCCGTTGCCGAACAGGCCGGGCAGCGACTCGTCGCTCCCGTTAGTCATCACCAGCGTCGGCCGCGCTGCCCCGCCCGCATCCGGCCGGAGCAGGTACCCCGGCAACGTGGTGTCCTCATACGGCACCTGCACCCGCACGAAGCGACCCGCCGAGGCGTCGATCACCTTCTCCCAGCAAGCCCGGCCCTGCCGGAAGGCAGGCAGCAGCACGGACTGGTCAGCAAGCCCATCGACGAACATCAGCGCCTTGCCGTAATACTCCGCCGCGGCCAGCAGCGCCCAGCTCGCGGTGGCCAGATGCCCGCGCCCCAGCGCCCGCTCGCCGCGAGCGGCCAGGTCCGCGGCCACCGCCGTCCAGGAATCGAACCAGCTCTGCGGGTCGCCGTCGGTGATCCGGTCCAGGGTCGCCAGGACCAGCCCGACATCGCCGATCCCCGACACCGTGGAACCCAGCGCGATTCGTGCCTCGTAGTCGAAATTGGCGTCCGCGAAGAAGCCGCCCGGCGCGCTCAGGCCACCGCTCATGGCAACGTCACATCCTTCTCCGTCCGGTGGCGAGCCCGGTGCCCGCCGCGTCATGCCCATCGTCGGCGGCGCGGCCGGCCGAGACATCAGCCATGCGGCGGATTCAGCCCGCCGCCTGCCCGCCCGCGGGGCCGCGGCGAGCCGCTCTGCTCGGCCTGCACCCGCCCTGACCCCGGCTTCTGGCGCAGCTGCCCGGGCTGCGGGCAGCCCGGCCGCATCCACGCCGGCCGATGCGCCCGCTGCACGGTGCAGCAGCGGCTGCGTGACCAGCTCGGCGACGGGGACGGGGAGATCCGCCCGCAGCTGCAGGCCCTCTACCACGCCCTCGCCACAGCGCACCGGCCAGACACCGTCGCCGCCTGGCTCGGTAAGAGCGCAGCCCCGGCCATCCTGGACGGCCTGGACCCCGCCAAGCAGCTCACTCACCAGGTCCTCGACGAACTGCCGCCCGGCAAGACCGTCGAGCACCTGCGCAGCGTCCTGGTTGCCATCGGAACGCTGCCGCCACGCGATGAGCAGATGACCCGGCTGAATCACTGGATCGCCTGTGTCATCGGCGAACGCCCCGACCCCGGCCAGCAGCAGCAGCTGCACCGCTACGCCGTCTGGCACGTCATACGGCGGCTCCGCGGCCGGCTCGGCGGCACCCATACCACCCACGGCCAGGTCGTGGCCGCCCAGCGGATCATCAAGGCCGCCGTCGCCCTGCTCGACTGGCTCACCGCTCACGACCTCACCCTGGCAACGGCCCGGCAAGGCGACCTGGAGGCATGGCTGGCCAGCGCGCAGCCCAGCCACCGCACCGACGCGGGAAACTTCGTCCGCTGGGCCCGCAAGCAGAAGCTGACCAGCATGGACTTCGCGGCCGTCCGCTGGGGCGGGCCGACCGGCGTGATCGACACCGAAACCCGCTGGGAGCAGGCGCGCTGGCTTCTTCACGACGACACTCTCAAGCCCGAGGATCGTGTCGCCGGGCTGCTCGTCCTGCTCTACGCTCAATGGCCGGCCGCGGTCAGCCGTCTTACCACCGGCCACATTCAGGCCAGCGGAGGCAACGTCTCGATCCGGCTGGGCCGCGAGCCGGTCGCCCTGCCTGAGCCGCTCGACGCCCTGGTCCTGCAGGTCGTCGCCGCCCGGCACGGCCATGCCGCCATCGGCGGCCAGGAAACCTCCCCGTGGCTGTTCCCCGGCGGGCAGCCAGGACGCCCGATCAGCGCCTACCAGCTCGCCGAACGCCTCCGCCACCTCGGCGTCCAGTCCGGGCAGTCCCGTTCCGCCGCGCTGTTCCAGCTCGCCACCGACCTGCCCGCCGCGCTGCTCGCCCGGATGCTCGGCATCCACATCAGCGTCGCCGTCGCATGGCAGCGCGCCTCGGCCGGAGACTGGATGGCCTACGCAGCCGACGTCAGCCGCCGCGGCACCGGTCCCGCTCAGCCAGCGGCAGACACCCGGCCCACCCAAACCTGAGGGGCATTCAGACAGTTGCAATATCCGACGTCGCCAGAGTCCGTCGGCGAGAAACGCCGCCGCGAAGCCGTCGACCGGGTCGCTGCGATGCAGTTCGACCACCACGGCAACCGGATCTGGCGCACCGCCCAGGCCTTACTGGACTCTGAGCACATCCGCCGGTCCGTCGGCGAGGTCGCCGTCCCGTTCGGTGTCTGCGCCGAGCCGTCGAACGTCAAGGCCGGCGGCAAGGCCTGCCCTACCGGTTCCGCTGCGCCGGCTGCGACCACTTCCGCACCGACGTCTCCTACCTGCCGGACCTGCACGCCTACCTCGATGACCTGCTGCGCAACCGGGAACGAGTCCTCGCCGCCACCGACGTCGAGGAATGGGCCAAAGCCGACGCCATGCCCTCGCAAGAAGAGATCACCGCGATCCGGCGGCTGATCGCGAAGATAACCGGCGACCTCGGCCAGCTCACCGCCGCCGACCGCACCCAGATCGACGAGGCTGTCGCCGCTGTCCGCCGGCACCGCGCCACCATGCTCGGCATGCCCCGCATACGCCCGGCCGCCACCCAGATCCGCGCCGAGGACACCGCATGAACAGCACCCAGGCCACCGCGTCCCCCGCCGCCGTCATGGCCGAGGGCCGCAGAGCCGACTCAGCCCGCCGCCGCCAGCGTGTCCTCAAAGCACTCAACGCCGCCGCGGCCAGCGGCGAAGAGATCAGTGTCACCAGCATCGCCCGGCAGGCCGGCGTTGACCGCACATTCCTCTACCGCCACCGCGACCTGCTCGAACAGATCCACGCCCTCGAAGCCCAGCCACCTAATACGCCCGGCATCGGGCCCGTCGTCAGCCGCGCGTCCCTGCTGGCCGACCTGCTCGCCGCGCAGCCGCGCGCCTCTAGCCTGGCCGCGCGCATCCAGCAGCTCGAACACCGCCTGTCCGAGCAACTCGGCCAGCAGGCATGGAATGAATCAGGACTCGGCGCTCCCGCTGACATCGATGCCCTCAACCAGAAGATCACCCACCTCGAACAGCACGTGACAGACCTGCGTCTCCAGCTCGAAGAACGTGACCAGGACCTCGACGCCGCCCGCGCAGCTAACCGCGAGCTGATCACCCGCATCAACGCTCCCGGCAGCACGGCGCCGACACGCCGCTGACCATGCTTGCACCACACCTGTCGCGCTCGATAACCTCACTGAAACAGCCGCTGAGCTGCGCAAACACGAGAAACATGCCGCGCGCCCCGGCCAGAGCCCCAGAGAACCGGCCGCACAGCGCCCTCGGTTACCGCAGCCCCGCCGAATTCGAGAATGACCACCACAACAAGATCAGAAAGATAGCCTGACCAAGTCATCAGCCCTGTCCGTCAAAGCGGGGCAACCCCAACAGATGATGATCATCACTCAGATCGGCGGCTACTTGCGCGCCTCGGTCTCCGAGCGCCAGCTACGCCCTGTGATCGACGTCAGGCTGGTGTACGCGGTCGCATCAGCCGAAGTGAGCACCCGCGAGCCGCACGTGATCACGAGCTGGGGCTCCGGCCGGTATCTACGTGGGCCCGGCCCGCCACCACAGCGCTCGTAACCGCGTGACGTACCTCATCGCGGCAGAAGAGGAAGTATTCGGTGCGGTCGGCAACGCATAAACATACAGCGTGTCGGTCTGCGCAGTGACCCTTAAATGGGCTCGCCCGGCTGGCCCAACAACAGGAGAGCCGACGTG
>JBEKIF010000163.1:0-4247 GCA_050011895.1 Streptosporangiaceae bacterium
ACAAGATCGGCAACGCGCACATCCTCGCCGCCATGCAGAATGCGGGCAAGCCTGTCCTGGTTCCCGGGATGGACCAGCTGCTGTAGGTAGGCCGGGACGACCGCGGGATCGAGCTGCTCATCATCGCCGTGCCGGACAACCGCGATCCGGGCGGCCTTGCTGTTATCCATTCGATGTCGACCGGTCTGGGGAAGAGGGAGGACTGACGGTGAATACCGACCCGAAGGACTACGTCGTGGGACCCGACGCGGTAATCGAGGACGTCGATCTTGACGACGAGGAAATCTACCTGCGTGACGGCACCCGGCTCACGGAGCAGCGCGCCGAGCAGATCGCGGCCGAAACGCTCGCCGAGGTCCGCCGCCGGAATCTCGTCCCCGGCCGCAAGTCGCTGACCGGCGGTGGCGTGCACTCGCCGCGCGTGCAATTCCGGGTGCCGGAAAACATCCGCGCGCAAGCAGAGCAGCGTGCCGCAGCCGAAGGCAAGAGCCTCTCCGCGCTTGCCCGCGATGCGCTGGAGCACTATCTGGAGGCGAGCTGACCACGCTTCCGTGGGCGCCCACAGGGCGCGCCTTCGGCCGCCAGGGAAAGGATTCCGGCGAGCGGGCGGCGAGCCCAGGACTGCGCGCTCCTGCGCGTATGTCAGTAAGCAAGCGGCTGGCCGTCAGGAGATCATCTTGAGGGGCAGTTAAGTCGCGTCCATTGACATGGTGTCGGCGGTTCCGCTTGCAGGCGAGGCCACGCGAGTAGCAAGCAAGCTGCGGGCCTTTCGGACAGCAAACCCCGCAGCCGTGAGCCTGCCGTTACATGCCTGATCGGATAGTCGTCCGGGATCAGAGCGACGGATAACTCACGGAGTGGCTCCTTCAACGGGTGAGCTGCGCTCTAGGAATGCGGGCTCGTCAGGCCGGGATGTGCTGGTGGAGTTCTCACCGACGTTCTGCATGATCCATGTCGTGATGGTCACCTCCCGGATTTCGCGCAGCACCGGATAGCCGGGCCAGGTCCGCACGTCGAAGCCGTAGGTGCCGGCGAACTGCCGGTACTGCGCCTCCTTGAGGCCGTATCGCTCGGTCGCGATCGCCGTGGGCAGCAGATCCCATTCCCGCGGACCGATCGCAGCACGACCTGCCCGTTGTCGGTCAGCAGGTTCCTGGGATGGGCGTCTCCGTGGATCGGCCCGGTCGGCAGGGCATACGTCAGCTCCTGAAGTTGCTCGTTCAATTCGCCGCAGCGGGCCCGCAGGAAGTCACGGTCGCCGGCGGCCACCCCGCCCGGCGCGGTGAGGCGTGAGTGCAAGGTCCGGAGCGGATCGAAACCGGACAGCTCACACGGGCAGTCGCCCAGCTCGTAGAACGCCGCGAGCAGGCGGGCCAGATCCGCATAGGTCGGTGCCGGATCGCCGCCCGTCACCGCATGCCAGAACGACACCGGGCGCCCGTCCACGAGCAGCGGCTGATCGATCTGCTCATAGACGCGGACCGCCGGAACGCTCGCCGCGGCCAGCCAGCGGGCGACGCACAGTTCCTTCTCCACCCGGCGCAGCCGGTCAGCCGAGCGGGCGATCCTGACCACAACTGGCGCGGCGGCCAGCTGGTAAATCGCGTTCTCGCCCAGTCTCAGCAGCTCAGCGGCTTCGCCGTCCAGGCCTGCCAGTGTGCATGCCTCGCGCAGCGTGGGAAGCACCACCGACGACGAGAACCCCGCTTCGGCATCTGGCACGCGACTCAGGATTCCCGGCATGGCCGACCCAGGTCAAGCGCGCGGGGGTCGTATAGTGGCCGGTTCCTATAAGGATGGCCACAGACTTTAACCGCAAACGGCAGATTCCGGTAGCACGTAGCGGCTGCCGACCTCCATCACGAACAAGCAGTACAAGCGGCGGAGCATCACCGCGCAGTCCACGTGAAAGAAGTCGACGGCCAGCATCGTCGCAGCTTGCGCGTGGAGAAACTGCCGCCAGGTCGTGTCGGTGCGCCGCTTCGGCCCCACCGGTCGCCGATCTGGAAGCCCAGCAGCCCGCCGACCTCGTTGCCTATGGCCGCCACGATGAGCACGGCGGCGATATTCAGCTGGCCCTGGCTGGCGAGGACGGCGGCGGCGCCGATGGCGGCAGTCCCGATCAAGGGGTACCCATGTACCCGGCCGCGGTGGCGGCGAAGACGGCCAGGTAAGCCCAGATGCCGATGCCGCTGCTCGAACTAGCGGCGGCGATTGTGTGCATGACGCGGCTCGAGGTCGTGGAATGCCGGGCTGCTGCGGCCTGGCAATTCGGGCAGCAACACCGCTGCCGATCATGTCATCGTGCTGGACATGGCCCTGGCGGCGCTGCCGGAGCGCGCCCGGCCCCGCCCCGGTGAGCCGGGGTCGCCAGCGGTGCTGGTCCGCACCGACGCCGCGGGCGCCACCCACGTGTTCGCCGCCGTGCTGCGGGAGCGGGGCTGCGCGTTCTCCCTCGGGTTCGGCATCGACGAGCAGACCCGGGACGCGATCCTGCGCGTCCCGGCCCGGGCCTGGACCCCGGCCTATGACATCAGCGGGCAGCCCCGCGACGGCGCGCAGATCGCCGAGATCACCGGCTGCGTGAACCTCGCGGCATGGCCGGCCAGGTCCCGGCTGATCATCCGCCGGGAACGGCCGCACCCCGGCGCGCAGCTGCGGTTCACCGACGCCAGCGGGCATCGGTTCACCGCGTTCCTCACCGACACCCCCGGCGGCCAGCTCGCCGACCTGGAAGTCCGGCACAGATCGCATGCCAGGGTCGAGGACAGGATCCGGGCGGGCAAGGCCACGGGCCTGCGCAACCTGCCCTGCAGGGCATATGAGCAGAACCAGGCCTGGCTCGAGCTGTCCCTGGCCGCCGCCGACCTGCTCACCTGGGCCCGGGCCCTGTGCTTCACCGGCTCCCTCGCCCGCTGCGAGCCCGCCGCGTTCCGCTACCGCATCACCCACATGGCCGGCCGCCTGGTCCGGACCGGCCAGCGCTGGCAGCTCAGGCTCGACCAGGACTGGCCCTGGGCAGATAACCTCGCTAGCGCCTTCGCGCGACTGCGGGCCGCCCCCTGGCCCGCCTGACCCCGCCACCGTCACTGCCCCCCGACCCGAGGACCCGGAAACCGCCATCCGGCGCGAAGCCGAACCTTGGGCATACGATCACACGCCCGTAACCGCCAGAAGGGCTACCTCAAGATCAACAATGCCCGGACTGACGACGGCAAGAAGGATCGAGGCTAGCAGTAGTTTCCTATTCATCGTCATCGTCCTTTGGTGATGATGGTCCTTTGATGAGTCCGATTGCCCAGATAATGACCAGCACGGAACTAGCCAGGATTCCCTTGATCGGCAGCGGGTTAGCGGCCGACCCACTCTCGCGATGAATGAACACGACCAGCCCGGCGACGCCGATAGCCAGCGCAACCAGGCAGATCGTATTCCACCCGCGCGGCCTCACAGGATCGGCGTCACTCGCTGGCGTGCCCCGGCCGAAGGAACCGGTAGAGGCTGATGCCTGCCAGCGCGGTAGCAGCAAGCAGCAGCAGGACGATGAACGTTTCCTTGCCGCCGTAGATGATGCCAGATGAGCCGATGATCAGGACGAATGCCAAGAGCTGGCAGACCCCGGCGCCGACGAGCCTGATCGGCTGAGCGTGCTCCAGTACGAACGCGCGATCGATCTTGGTGTTACTGGTGGTCCCCATGATCTCTTTCCTTCCGTTGGTCTGACTGGTGCGCCTACTAGTCACCAGCCGGGGTCACGAACGTGTGCTCAGCGCCGTTGCCGCCGCCGCCGAGGTTGAGGGCCTTGACGGTCGTGTTGACCGACCCGCTGAACGTGAACGACGGGAACACGAACGGCGCGTTGCTGTTGGAGTTGAGGAACGCCATGGCAGCCGAGCCCGTGATCATGCCGTGCAATGTCTCGGTGCCGCTGGTGCCTGACGGTGAGCTTGAGCCACCGCCGCCGCACGCGGCTAGTCCGATGCCCGCTGCCAGCGCGAGCGTTCCGATCGCTGCGATTGCCTTGTTGTTCATGTCTCCTCCATCACCCGTACGGACTCTGCGGGTAGTTCGGCGTGGCCGGGCAGTTCCCGGCTCTGGCGAACAGCCGTGAGCAGGAGTTGGTGCCCGCATTGGCTTGCGGTTAGGTGTCGCGCTGGGGGCCGGGAACGAGCGCGACCGGGCGTCCGCCTGGGGTCTTCGGCATGGGCACGCGGCCGGGAAGAAGCTCGCCGTTGTCGTCGAAGAGC
>JBEKIF010000164.1:0-4115 GCA_050011895.1 Streptosporangiaceae bacterium
AGGCTCACCTTGTCGAGCACCAAGTGGTCGCCGAACGACTTGCACACGTCCTGGGCGACGATCCCTGTCGCAGCAGGCACGCTTGTCATGGCCTTCTCCCTCATTGCCGTGTGGCCGAGTCGTCGGGAAGCTCGCCCGCGGCACGCAGCGCCTCGCGGTGTGCTTTCCACTCCTGCTCCAGGACCGGCATCCGCTCGACCAAGAAATCGGCGAACGCGGCCCACTCCAACAAGATCGCTCGCCGCTCAGGTGGCGCATCGGCCAGCAGGTGCAGGCCCTCTCGGGCGAGGTCGGCCGCCTCCCGCTGCTCGGAGACGTCGAAGCCCATCGCATGAGACGACGACATGTCGATGCGTACCCGGTCCATCCGCTCGCCCGCGGCCCTGGACCGCTGGATGAGCCCGAGGTTTTCCAGGTAGCTCACGGCGCCGGCGATAGCGCTCCGGCTCGCCAGCAGAGCCTCGGCCAGCTGGCTGATGCTCTGCTCGCGCGGATCGCACACCGCCAGGTACCCGATCAGCCGGCCCACCATCGGGGCCATCCCGAAGCGCCGCGCATAGAAGCGCCCGGCGTGGTCGGCGAACGTGATCTCACCGTCAGTTGGCATGCCGCCCAGCCTACGCAACCCACTGAGATAACGCAAATCTGTGTTATCTCAGGTATTCAGCCTCCTCAATTGTTGACGACTACGAGCCGGAAGCCCTCCCCGCCAGCGCGCCCCAGAGCCCAGGTCAGCCGGGGCCACCTCCGATCCGGTCAGCAGGGTGGCGTACAGCACCGAGGTACAGCAACGAGCCCGCACAACTACGAGACCGAGCCGCCGTCAGCAGCCCGCGCTAGCTGCGACTGTCGCCATCGGCCCGGTACTGCCGCTAGGTCAGGATGAAGAGGCGGTTCAATCCGGCCACCCGACCAGGTCAAGTCTCATATGAGGCTTTCGGCAGTCAGCGCTGAGCTGGCGCTGAGTCTCTAAATGAGTAACTACGCATCGCGGCGCTCGCTGATCGACGCGTGCAGCACAAAGACGCAGCAGCCGAGCCGGGTGACGTGCTCTGCGATGTGACCGGCGCAGTCCGCTCTCTGGATGCCAGAGAGCGGCAGCAGGTCCTTTACGGGAATGACCCAGCCACCGTCTTCCAGAAGCCAAGGCCGTCAATCCGCTCGTACTTGATGGTGACGGACTTTCTCTTGCTGAACCGGATGGTCATCCGGTCATACCAGCTCCTGTTCGCATTCCGCCGGACGACGTGGTTCGCGGTGATCTGCACGGCATCGGAGTGGAACTTACAGCATGGCCCGGTCCGGTAGTAAAAACGGCCGGTCGCGGCTGCTGAGGCCTTGTTCCACTTCGTCCACTTCAGATGGTGGGCCTGTTCCCCCAGAGCCGCGCTGCCATCCGCCTCCAAGTAGAAGATCACCGGCCTGCGCTGAGCCAGGTTCCAGCATGCGCCGGCGCATCCGCCAACGTTGTACAGGACAGGCAGCGGCCTCGCCTTTGCCGGTGAAGCCCGGTTCCCGGCCTCGGCCAAGGCCGGGATTACCGCCCCGACGAGTGTCCCTTGCACTGCAGCCGCCAGCGCGAGGACTATGAGAAGTCTGCGGACCATGGCGTTCCTCCGGTACTGGCGCTGGATTGCAGCGGGACATGTTCGGCGGTGCTCACGAAGCGCCTGAGCGACGGTTCGTGACAGGACAAGCAGCTTGTACGATCCGAACCGCCCTCAGCCTCGTCCGGTCGGGCTGCGCGCGGCGCCGACCGGCCAGCGGATCCGCCACGGCCTCCCGCCGACACTGGAAGCCACTCTCCAGCGGAATCGTCCAGACGTCAAGGTCGACGTGGCCCCCAAGGTTATGCAGCCCGCGCCGCCGGAAAGGCCTAGATGATCAGGAATATCTGATCATCCACCAGAGCCTGAAGCGACCTGCCAAGGAAGAGATCGTCGAGGAAGTGAGTAACCAACTGAGTAACAATCGCAGCGGGCGGAGATACACGTCAGGGGATTGCCCGGCGGTCAGCTCAGGGAGGAAGCTGCGGGCGCTGGCCCTGTCACCGTTCGTGCGCCAGCGGCTGACCATGGTCACCGCCCGGCAGCGCGCCAGTGACCTCGAACGGCTCACCAAGCTCATCGAGGCGGGCACCGTGACCCCGAGCATCGGCGCGACGTACCCGCTGGACCAGGTGCCCGACGCCATGCGCCACCTCGAAGCCGGAGAGGCACGAGGGAAGATCGCCATCACCATCTGAGCGGCCCCCGCACCCCGTGCACGCGTGGCGCGACACGACGGCACATTCGATCCCAGTGAAAGAAGGGACGCCTTTCGGACGCGGAGAGCTTGGACCGGTCCTGGACCGATTTCGGCGACCGAACCGTGCGGCTGCCGGTCAGCACCGCCACCCCGGGCGCCGCCGCATAGTAGTCAGCATGCTCGCCCGCATCCCTTCCTTGTAGCGGGGGATGCTGTCGGCATAGTTACGCGCCGGCGCCTATGGACGCGGCCGGTTCATAACGTGACTGCGGGCAGCGCAGCGCGCACAGCGGCCCTGCTGGTTGCCTATTGTGGTTTCCCGTGACCCAATCCTGTGCCTGGGTGGTCGCGCCAGGCCTTGGCGGCCCGCGCCGGGGCGCCCCCCGGCCCGCATGGCCCCTCGCAGGCGGGATCGTTGCCGGCGCCGTCCTGGACGCTCTTCTCGGTGACCCGCGGCGGGGACATCCGGTGGCGGTCTTCGGGAATGCCGCTCAGGCGCTGCAGGATCGCATGTACCGAGACAGCGTTCCTCGTGGCGCCTTGTACGCAGCGATTTGCGTGCTCGCCGCCATGGCGCCCGGCGTCCTGGCCCAGCACTTCACGCGGCGCCATCCGTTGCTCAGGCTTGCGGCGACCGCCGCGGCAGCCTGGACGGTAACGGGGGCCGCCTCGCTAGCGTCCGAGGCCCAGGGGATCCGGCACGCGCTGCAAGCCGGTGAACTGGAGCTGGCTCGCGCTGCCCTGCCGAGCCTGTGCGGGCGTGATCCCCAGGGCCTGGATGAACAGGAACTGGTTCGCGCAGTGATCGAGTCGGTTGCGGAGAATACGAGCGACGCTGTCGTCGCTCCGCTGCTGTGGGGCGCGGCCGGCGGCCTGCCTGGCCTGCTGGGCTACCGGGCGGTCAACACGCTCGATGCCATGGTCGGCTACCGGTCCGCAAGATACGCGAGGTTCGGCCGGGCCTCCGCACGGCTCGACGACGTGATGAACTGGGTGCCGGCGCGAGTGACCGGACTGCTGGCCGGTGCCCTAGCGCGGGTAGCGGGCGGCCGGCCGGCCGCATCATGGCAGGCCATGCGCGCCTACGGGCCACGCCATCCCAGCCCGAATGCCGGACGCTGCGAGGCTGCTTTCGCCGGCGCGCTCGGCGTCACTCTGGGCGGGACAAACACCTATGAGGGGCTGGCCGAGGAACGCCAGTCACTGGGCGACGGCCGCGCGCCGGAACCTGCCGACATCGGCCGGGCCGTCCGGCTCTGCCGCGCGACGACGGCGGTCGCCGCGATCGGAACGGCCGCAGCTGTCTTGATGACCAGGCGCGGCATGCGCGCGACAGGAACAGTGACCGCCCGGTGGGGGGAGCAATCCTGGTCGCCGGGACCAACTCCGACGCGGGGAAGAGCGTGATCACCGCTGGGCTGTGCCGCTGGCTGGCATAGGGCGTTTCCGTCGCTCCGTTAGCAGCGCGGCGACCGCCGCGGCTCCGGCCGCTAACGTCAAGCGGAGCATCGCGGTTCCTCCTCGTGGGCATGACAGATGGTTTCTCTATCCGTGTCCACGGCCGCCGCTGCGGCGCGGTTCACCAGTGAGCTGCCCGGCCAGCCCGGTCGAGGCGACCCGTCTGACCGAAGAGCAACGACGGAGAGACGACCGCGACAATGACCGCGCCCCCACTACCCGGTGCGCGCATTGCCCGGGCCGAGCTCGAAGCCGTCATGCACGGCCGCCTCTCACTTCCAGTATGTGGCTCGCGCGCACGATTACGAGGTGACCTTGGTCCCGGCACCCAGGGCGGTCGGTCACTGGATCACCCATCGCACGGGCGATAACGATTGCGTCGATGGCGAACACGATCGAAGCGCACTCGC
>JBEKIF010000165.1:0-4044 GCA_050011895.1 Streptosporangiaceae bacterium
AGCCCGACCAGCCCCAGCGCCGCCTTACCGGCAAAACCCGAGTCCCCCCGCTGCGCCGCCGACCTGCTGCTGCCCGCCGCGATGACGGCCAGCGGCGGCCTCCCGGCCCCTTGCCCCGATCTCGTCATGCCGCCTCCCGCCCTGAAGCGCCCGCGCACACTGCCAGCGTGCCGCGCGATGAGGCTTCCTGGCATCACCCCCGAGGGGGTGACCTAGTTCCCGGGCGGACGATGTTCACTCCTGCCTGCTCTTCCCGACAGGCGCCGACCCCTTGCGAGTGGGTTCCGGGTACACGCGCTACGGCCACGACCCGGCTGACATCGACGACCGCCGCGCCGCGCAGCCCTGGTACCGGACCAAGACTGAGCCCGCCTTCGAGGACATGTGCTCATCAAACTGCGCGGCATCCTGATCGCCGCCTGATTTTCCGGCAGTCGCCGAGATTACCCCACCGGCGGCCAAATCCGCGCCGTGCTCGCGGCCTGGAACGATGCCGCCGCATAACCACGAAACTTCAGATCGCCCGTCAGGATGACAACATCTGTCGTCACTGTTCGTCTTCGATGAGTTGGGACACCGCCTCGATCAGGGCGAGATGAGTGAATGCTTGGGGAAAGTTCCCGAGATGCTCACCGGTCGACGTGTCGATTTCTTCGGCGTACAGGTTCAGCGGGCCCGCGTAGGACAGGAGCTTCTTGCAGAGGGCACGGGCACGGTCGGTCTCACCGATCATGGCCAAGGCGCTTACTAGCCACCACGAGCAGATCGTGAAGGTCCCCTCCTTGCCGGCGAATCCGGTATCAGTGCTGTCTACCTTGTAGCGCAGGACAAGGCCGTCCTCGGTGAGCTCGTCGGCGATGGCCAGCACTGTGGCCCTGATGCGCTCGTCGTCGGGAGGCAAGAACCCCATGATGGGGAGCAGAAGCAGCGAGGCGTCGAGCTCGTCGTTCTCGTAGGCCTGACGGAACCGGCCCCGCTCGTCAACGCCCTTGTCGAGGATTTCGGCCTTCATCGCGTCGGCGGCTTTTTGCCATCGGGTGGCGCGCTCGGAGTCTCCGCGTTCTTGAGCAAGGTCGGCGCCACGCTCAGCGGCGACCCAGCACATCACCGCCGACTCCGTGAAATGCTGCGGCTCGCCCCGGATTTCCCAGATGCCCTGGTCGGCATCACCTGCGTGCTTGATGGCCTCATCGACGAAACCGGCGATACCTTCCCAGACCGGCCCGATGATCTGCTCGGCGCCCTGGTGCAGGTGCGAGTCCACGGCGTCAACCAGCATGCCCCACACATCGTTCTGGTGCTGGTTCCATGCGCCGTTGCCGACCCGTACCGGCTTGGAGTCGCGCCAGCCCGATAGGTGGTCGATCGTTCTCTCGGTGAGGTTTCGCTCACCGCCGATCCCGTACATGATCTGGAGCTCGGAGAAGGGCTTGTTCATGTCCTTCCCCCGGAGGGCCTCAAGTATGAAGGCGAAGTACTCGAGCGCCTCCCAGTCGTAGCCGAGCCGGTAGAGGGCGCGCAGGGTGAACCCGGTATCTCTGATCCAGGTGTAGCGGTAGTCCCAGTTGCGTGCCCCGCCCGGGGTTTCGGGCAATCCGGTCGTCGAAGCTGCCATGATCGCCCCGGTCGGCGCGTAACTCAGCCCCTTGAGCGTCAGCGCGCTGCGCTCGATGACCGGGCGCCACGGGTGGTCTGGAAAAGTCCCCGTACTGAGCCAGTCCCGCCAGAAGCTGACGGTGGACTCGAGGTCGGCGTCCGCCTCCTGCTGGGTCGTCGGCGCCGGCCCCGACCACGTCAGGGCGATGAAGCCCGACTCACCCTCATTGAGGGCGGACCGGACGTAGGCGCGGGCACCGACTTCGCCGAGCTGAAAGCTGGAGTGCAGCCTGAGGGTCACGTCCCCGTCGGGCTGGCGCACCGCCACCGAGTGGTAGCTGTCACCGTCGTAGCTCCAGGCGCCCGGTGTGGACCCGTAGTCGAACATCGGAAGGCACGACACCATTACGTCGACCTTCCCCGATATGCAGGTGGCAGTGCGCAGGATCGTCCCGACCCCGGCGCCGACCCTGGGGACTCGCTCGTAGCCAGCACGCCGCCCCTCGTCGCTTACCGGCCGGACGACGAACATGTCGTTGACGACCAGCCAGCCCGTCGGGGTGTGCCATGTCGTCTCTAGTACCATCGTCCCCGGTACATACCGGCGATGATCGGGCACATGGGTGTTGAACGGGCCAAGCCGAAAGCTCCCGGCGTTCCGGTCCAAGAGCGCGCCGAACACACTCGGCGAGTCCGGCCGGGGCAGGCTCAGCCACTCGATCGAACCGTCAGGTGCCACGAGACAGTTGTTCTCGCAATCCGACAAGAACCCGTAGTCCGCGATCGGTGGAAAAGTGCTCACAGCAGATGCTCCATTCGTCTCAGGAGTCCGGGCAAGGAGAGCTGCAGGATCTCCGCGAGTCGGTGCGGCGTGAGGTCCCCGTACCAGCCAGCACGAGTAGCTCTTTGACTGGTTCTCGCTGAGCCTTCACTACGAGCCGCCGTCCCGGCGGGAGCGGCCCACAGCATGACCAAGACTCGAGATGAGGGCCCGCAACCCGACGTTGACCGCCGCGGTCTAGGATTGCCGCCCCACTCTTGCGCGGGGACGATCGGCCTCAAGCTGCTGATCGCCACCGGTCTGTCGCTCCTCGCACCCGTGGGAAGACTCACTTCGGTGTTCCCTGCGTTTGGTGCACCTCTGCAACTTCGAGGCCCAGGTCGTGGACCCGCTGAAGGATCCCGTACAGGGCTGCCTGGTCGCCGCCCGAACGGTGCACCACCGTCGTGTCGTTTGCCACGGCGAGCTCCACGTCCTCGAAGCCAGCGCGCACCGCCGGTCCAGCTGTGCCGCGAATAGTGATAGCTAGGTCACCAAGATCGTAAGCAGCAGAACTGGCGGACCCGCTAGGGTCGTTGGTCACTTTGCCCCGGGTCTCATCTGCCAGCGCTGACGCGCAGCATGACCGCTGGCCGCCGCGTCACGCCCGAGATGCGCCAGAAAGATCCATAGCCCCCAAGGCGCCGGAGATCGTCATGGAGACGTCATGGCTGTGACGAGTGCCTCGTCGAAGGCCGCCAGTGCCCGCGCCGAGAACACGTCGGACTTTGCTAAACGCCTCGTCGGGCATCAACGGACAGCACAGCGGGGCCTTCCGCACCGGGGCACCCAGCTTCGGCTGCACGTCCAGCACTTGTTCACCCGCCGCGACGAGCTGCTGGGCCAGCAGGTGACCCAGCCCGCCCGCGCCCTCGACCGCTACCGATCCGCACATCCGATTGCCCGGGATTGCTCACCGGCGCCTCCTGGTCAGAGTCACTGAGGCCTGGGACCCGTTAGACAAACGGCAGCGGAAGAAGAGCACGTGGAACCTCGGCGAGAAAAACGAGAGCGTCCCCAGCGACGAACGCGACGCTCCCCGCGCCACCATGATCGACGTCGACAGCGAACGGATCCGCCGAAAACCTGTGCTGGGCGGCCTGATGAACGAATACACGCACGCCGCCTGAGCATGGAATATCTGCAGGTCACCAGCTGAATCCTATTTTCGAGCGGGACAGGTCTTCTGCTGCCGCTACTGTTCGGCTCCGCCGCGATCGATAGTGTGGCAGAGCCTTCGACCGCCACGGCTCGCCGTCGCCAGCCGGCCAGCAGCCACCCGGGGAATTGAGCGAGTCATGACGACACCCGATCTGCCGGGACTGGGCGCCGCCGACCAGCCGTACACGACTTCGCTCACCGTGCGATGGGCCGATCTGGACGGCAATGGCCACGTGGCCAACAGCAAGTACCTAGATTACGCAACTCAGGCGCGCTTTGAGTTTCTCGCCGACAACGGCTTCACCTTCGGCGACGCCAGGACGAAGCGGATCGGGCCGGTCGTGTTGTCGGACTTCATCGAGTATCGCCGGGAGCTACGCATGGGCGCCGCCGCCACCGTGGACCTGGCCCTGTCGGGCGCGCGACGCGACGGTTCCCGATGGCAGTTCACTCAGACCATCCGGACG
>JBEKIF010000166.1:0-3996 GCA_050011895.1 Streptosporangiaceae bacterium
GGCCACCACGCGGCCGCCCGGCCAGGACGGTAACAACGCAGCGCTGGGCCGGGGTGCGTGGGTGACCTGGCCGCCACTGGGCCGGAAGGTCCGCTCGGCCCAGGTGGTGAATGAGGTCCAGCTGACCGTGGGGTGGGTGGCCGCCGCCGTGCCGAGGAGCTGGGAAGTGCTGGTGCACATGTGGCTTTCTCGCTTCAGCGGCGGGGACGGGTGGTCCAGGCAGCGCGCGCGCCGCTGGGGATGGGGGTCGCGAGCGGGCGCCGCCTGGCCTGCCCGGCTGGTTAGTCGTTGACGCGAAGCGCGTGGCGGAGGTAGCCGGCGGCCTGGGTGATGGCAGCGCCGGCGGCGTTGGTGCCGCGCAGGGCGTTGAGCATCACGAAGTCGTGGATGATGCCCTCGTAGCGGACAGCGGTGACGGGGACGCCGGCCTGGCGGAGCTTGCTGGCGTGGGCTTCGCCCTCGTCCCGCAGCACGTCGGCTTCGGCCGTGATGACCAGCGCCGGAGGCAGACCGGCTAGCTGGCTGCGGGCGTCCCTGCAACCGCGACCGACAGGCCAGCGGCGACCAGGAACCCGGCAACATCGGCTTAGAGGTAGCTAGGAGCGCGACGCGCGGTATTTCTGCGGCGGTGGGCTCGTGAGGCGGTGGCCGTCCGCGGGCCGAAGGCCCTCCGTCTTCCCGACATTTGGCCCTGTTGGCGTGGGGAGCCCTCCCGATAACCGTGGAGCCCGCCATCCAGTCATAAGCAGCGCATAGGTCCTCAAACATCTCCAGAAACGGAGGACGGCAATGCAACTCCCTATTTCCCCCACAGGCGGCTGATCGGCGCGGCTGCCATAGCCTGCGCCGCAGCGCTGATACCGGTCGGCGCGTCCGCTGCGGCGGGCTCACTCGCCGCGGCGGCCAGGCATGCGCGCCCGGTGATCGCCTACGTCCTCAGCGGATCGGGCGTGACCCCGATCAACACCGCCACCAACAAAGCCAGCAAGTTAATCAAGATCGCGGGCGCGCCTTCAGCCATCGCGATCACGCCGAACGGTAAGACCGCCTACATCGTCAGCTTCGACCCGGGCACGGTGACCCCGATCAATACCGCCACCAACAAGGCCGGCAAGGCGATCTAGGTCGGGAAGATCGCCACCGGCATCGCGATCACGCCGAACGGGAAGACCGCCTACGTCATCCAGCGCGGCGGCGACGTGCACGTCGGCATGGGTGTCCACGCCGCCGGTGATGGCGCGTGTCTGTGCGAATGTCTCTACGATGGTCACAGCCATCCCTGAGGTTGAGGGATGGCACGCACCCGTTGGCCGTCGGAACTGTGAACCCCGGCCTCTTGTCCAGGCCGGGCAGATCAGACTGGCAGCGCTGGTGGGTGCCAGAAAACTGGGGCCCGGCCGACAGATCGTTTCGCAGGACAACCCGAGCGGCGTCGGCCGACTCGGAGGTCTTCATTGTCTCTGATGCACGAGAGCATCCATTGAGCTGGGAGCCGAGACGCGTGACTATCTCTTAATTTTCTCGCTTGCGTCTCCCCTTGTCCCGCTGGATCTCGTTAGCACATCCGTTACCGCGGCCGTTCCGGCGAGCCCTGATCGAGATCACCCGCGCCGGCCAGCTCAGCCAGCGTCTCGTTCCCTTGTCAGCCTGGCGGATCGGGTGTAGCTTCCAAAAAAAGAAGTCGGGCTCGTTTGCCCACGCGTAAACGAGATCAGTATTCCGGCTGCCCCAGCCCTCGGCGGCGCCCAGCGCGCAGCAAACCGAGGCCAAATATGGCAGCACCCTTTGACCGCGGCCCCCTTTCCGTCCACGGCGCACCAGCTCGTGCCGATGCAGCAGGATCTCAAAGCGCCCTGGCATGGCGTCGAAGCGCCGGGCGCCGCGATGCCGGGCCCGAATGCGCCGGCTCCACGCTGCCCGCCGAACGCTCCGGGGAGGACACATGCCATCTTCGTGCCCACGCCAGCGGTTGTCATTTCCTCCAAACCACGCGGCGGCCAGTCCGCCGGCGAACAGATCCAGGGAGCTGACATGAGATCCGCGCACCCGCATCAGGCACGAAGAAGTGCCCGGTGCCTGGTGTCCGCCGCCACCATCGGCTGCGTGTCAGGCGCGGCTCTCGTACTCGCGCTCGCAGCCTGTAGTACCAGTTCATCCTCTCCTGCCGCCGCCGTCAGGCACCCGGCTGGCGCGGCGGCCCCGTCAGCAGCCAACTGCACAGTGGATTGCGTGACCCCCGTCGCCAGCACTGACGCCCAGTGGTACGCGCAAGTCAGCGGGGCGCTCGGGCAGGTGCATCAAGATCTCGTGTCGATCCAGGCTGACGCCGGCACGCCCAACCTCACCGTGGACGGCGCCCAGCTGGCGCAGGACGCGCAGGCGGCCCTGAACACCGAGATCGACCCGGCCCCGGTCGACAACGCGGACTTCGTGGCCGCGATGAACGACTACATCGGGGCCGGCAACGACTATGCCGGCACCAACGACTCGGGGACGCAGGACGTCTCCCAGGCCGCTCAGGAGGTCAGCGCGGGCAACGCCGCCGTGAGATCCTTTAACGCGGCACAGGCGTCAGCGCCGGCTGCGTTCACGCCCGGATCCGGGTTCACCAGCTGTGGCAGCGGCGTGTATGCCGGGCCGCATACCAGCTGCCCGTTTGCGCTGAACGTCTACCAGGCCGCCACGGCCGACGGGAACACCCCCATCATCACGGCCTACAGCCCGACGACAGGGAAGTCATATTCCGTGGCGCTCACCAGCACCAACCCGGTCACGTACAACGGCGCCAGCAACGGCAACACTGCGCTGATCGAGTGGGCTGCGACGAACGCTGCGGCCCCGTCCGCGGCGCCAGCGACCACGGCGCCTGCCACGGCCGCTGCGGTCCCGATGCCGGTGCCGGGCTCAGCACCGAAGGTCACCGTGTGGTGCGGCTCGACGTACGCTGCTTTCAGTTCGCCGAGCCTGACGGTGTGGAAGAAGACAGCCGAGTACGGGTATAACGACGCCTTCGTCAGCATCATCCCGGGGCTGAAGAGGCAAGCCGCGTACATGGAGAGCCCCAGTTCGCCTGCTGCAACAGTCGTCGCCGGCACCCAGTCAATGTGCCTGGGCGTGATCAGCGCCTTTGATAACCCGCCGCCCGTGGACCTGGCGCAGTACAAGGCGGCCATGGACGACTTCGCGCAGGGAGCGTACGTCATTCACTCTGGCGCTATAGCCAACGACTACGGGCCTTCCGTGGGAACGGCTGGCAAGTACTTCAACTCCGCGATAGCAGAGCTGAACGCTTTCCTCGCGGCCGTAGGACCGTAGTCCTTGATATGAAACAACTCTGATCGCGTGCAGCCGCTGCTGCGCCTTCCACGACCGGGCCAGTGTCTCCGGCTCGAGGCCCGCCTGCCGCCGGCGGAGCGTGGCCCCGATCGCCGGGCGGTACCGGTACGCCCACGACGCCTCGATCAGGGCGGTGCGCACCGCCTGCGGCCCGGCCTTGGTGATGTGCCCGCGCCGGGTGCGCGATCCGCTGGAGTACTCCGTCGGGATCAGCCCGGCGAAGCCCATGAACGCGCGCGTGGAGGCGAACCGGCGCCAGTCCACCACCTCGGCGGCCAGGGTGAGCCCGGTCAGCTGCGCGATCCCCCGGTAGCCGCCCAGCCGGGCGACCGGGCCGGCCAGCGGGTCCCTGCCCGCCCAGTCGGCCAGCCGGGCCTCGGCCGCCCGCAGCTCGGCCTCCCGGGCCTCCAGCCCGGCGCGGTAAACCGCCAGGGCCTCGGCCAGCGCCGGCTCGCCGACCTCCTGCTTGTCCACCCACACGCGGTCCGCATAGGTCCACTTCGCCCCGGGCGCTGGACCCTGACCAGGGAAGAAACCACAGGTCAGGACAAGTGGGGCGCCTGGGGCTCGAACCCAGAACCCACGGATTAAAAGTCCGCTGCTCTACCATTGAGCTAACGCCCCGTGGCACCGGGCGAGCCGGCGGCCACGGGACGAAGC
>JBEKIF010000167.1:0-3883 GCA_050011895.1 Streptosporangiaceae bacterium
CTACAACCAGCCGTTCGAGGTCGACATCGGCCGCGCGGCGGTCATCGCGGAGGCGCTGCGCGAGTACGGTGCCCCGCACTGCACCGCCGATGTGGTGACCGCGGAGCTGGCCAAACCGGAAAGTGAGCGCGGCATGATCGGCCGCTTCGCCGCCGACGCCCTGGAGAAGGCCGGGTGGCGGCCGTGAGCGGTTCAGTCCTCTTAAATGATGGCGTCCCCGCCTTCCTGGTGCTCCTGGTGCTGCTGCTGGCGATATCGCTCGTCGCGGTGATCCGCCTGCCCCGCTGGGACGGCCCTTCTGACGACAACAGCCAGGACGAGCCCGGCCATCCCGCGCCCAAGAACACCCGGCGCACACCAGCCGGTACCCGGCCGCCGGAAACGCAGGCCGGTGCGCCATCCGGTCGGTCCGTCCCAGCCAGTGCCACCGGCCACTCCGGCGAGCCGGACTATCCGGCCAGGCACGTCACCGACCCGGTGCACGGGCGAGGCACGGTCGCCTCGCCGAAGGTGTCCGGCAGCCCGCCTTGGGAACCGGCGCGGAAACCGCGAGGCGGCTGAGCTCGTGACGCTTTCCCGCGACCTGGGGATAGCGCTGGACGAGCACCCCACCGTGACAGACTGCTCGTGTCGGTGCTGCCTGGTCAGGAAGCTCTCCACCTCCTGCGGAGCCCAGCGCGGCATGGGCGCGGCCTCGTCATCTGGTTTCAGGATCGACGTGCCCCGCCCCTGATGCCGCGTCCGTTAGAAGGGAGCCTCAGCCCGAGGTTGTACTCAGCACCGCTGGCGCCGTGACGGCGTTCGACGGGTAGTAGTAGCCAGAGAACCAGATGTCGCTGGGCGACAGGACGGCGTGCCCGGTCACCGCGTTCACGCCTGCCGGATCCGACGCGGAAGTCCAGCTGGTGCCGTTGTAGTGGGTCAGCGAGACGACGCCGGCGACCCATACGTCGGTCGCCGACAGTGCGGCAATCGCGGTGTTGCCCTGCGCGAGCTGGGTCACCACGGTCCAGGCCGTACCGTTCCAGTTCAGCACGGAGCCGTCGGCCGCGATAGCCCACGCGTCCGTGGCCGACACGGCGTCGACGTCCAGCAGCCCGCTGTTGTCTGGTGCCGTCATCTGCGTCCACGACGACCCGTTGTAATGCATGATCACGGAGGTGAACTGGCGGTTGTGATAGCCAGGCGTCATCGTCTCGCCGACAACCCAGATGTCGCTGGCCGACGCGCCGGAGATCGCGTTGATGGACAAGTTGTTGGTGGTGGACACCGGCGTGGCGACCTGGGTCCAGGTGCTGCCGTTCCAGTTCAGCGCCGTGGCGACCGCTGCGCCCGTAGTGGCGGAGCTACCCACTCCGACCGCCCAGGCATCGGCGGACGAAAACGCCTGGACGTGCTCCATCTCGTCGTAGGTCACGCTGCTCGGCACGGCCAGCTGCGACCACGCCGTGCCGTTCCAGCGATACGCGAGCGCCTCGGTGACCCAGCCAGAGGAGGTAGGTATGGTCCCTTCACCGATGGTGATCACGTCGCTGGCCGAGTCACCGCTAACTCCGGTGAGCACGCAATCAGCCTCGAACACGCTGCACGGTCCTGACGGTAGTGCGCTTAGCGACCACTTGCCGCCGTTCCAGTGGTTGATCTGCGGGGTTCCTGAGTCCTGGCCGACCGCCCACACATTGGTCGCGGAGATGGCCGAGATGGCAGTGAGCGGTACGTAGGGGACATTGTCGACCGCGGTGTACGGCGGGTGGGCGACGCTCCAAGTGGTGGAGGCGTTTGCCAGACCGGGGATGGCCGCTAGGGCAAGGGCGGCGGCTGCCACGACTGCGTTTCTGGCGGTGAGGCTGGGTCTCATGGGAACTCCTTATACTTTTGCGTCGGCCGATTAGCGGGACCTAGACAAAATAGGCACGTAAAAAGACGTCGCCACGTTCAACTCAGCCGCGGGAAACTTCCAACGGATTGGGTCGCAAGACGGCCGGACCAGCGCGGCGGGGCCGCCCGCGGGGCAGCAAGTCAGCTGCAGTGGATGCTCGCCGAAGCGGGCCTGGTGATCAGCGCCGGGAAGATGTCCGGGCTGTGGTCGGGCAACCCGGCCAGCATCAAGCTGTCGGACCTGGACGTGATCTGGACTAGCCGGCCAGGCACGTCACCGGCAAGGCTGGCCAGCGAGTACCCACCCGGCCGGGCCGACCGCCCAGATGACCGGACGGTGCCAGCATGCGGCGCCCTGGGGCGGCCAGCAGCGCCCGCTGGCCTGCAACCGCCCACCGGGCCCCCGCCCCGCCCATCCCGGCCAGCCAGCGTGCCTCAGGCATCTCGCTGCTGCGCCGCCTCGAAGCCGCGCACCAGCAGATCCCGGAACTGCGTGACGAACGCCCCCCGCATGTTCCCCGTCCTCCCTCCCTAGCCCCAGGCGCCGGCTATCTGCCTGGTGGGGGCGTTGAGCCGGTTGAAAACGTTGGTTGTGGCGATCGACAGCAGCAGTGCGGCGAGTCCTTCCTCGTCGTAGTGCCGGGCGACCTCGTCCCAGATTTCGTCCGGCACCGGGTCCGGGCGGTCGGCCAGCCGGGTGACGGCCTCGGCCAGGGCCAGCGCCGCACGCTCGGCGTCGGTGAAATACGGCGCCTCCCGCCAGGCGGCTACCGTGGCTAGCCGATCCTCGCTCTCGCCCGCCTTCCTGGCGCCTGCAGCGCCAGCCTGAACGCACGAGCTGCAGCCGTTGATCTGGCTGGCCCGCAGGTGAACCAGTGCCAGCGTCTCCTCAGGCACGCCTTTGTTGTTAAAACTGGCGCCCAGCGCCAGGATGGCCTGCATAGCCTCCGGGATGATCATGGCCGGATTCTTTATCCGTGCTTGCATCGTGGGCCCTCCATGGTGTCGTCTTCGATCAAGTACGCCGCGAGCCCTCCCGTATCACGCCGTCGGGCTCTCGCCGCTACCTGGTATGACAGGCGCCGACGGAGGAATGTGACCGACGAACGCTTCGGCCAGTCCTCGTTGTAGGAGCCGGCCAGAATCGTGACCCGCTGGTCACGGTCCAGATTGCGCAGCCGCCTGGCCAGCTGCGGTCCTGCCGCGCGTCAGTCGGCGAGCAGAAGACCTCGCCGTCGACCGCGAACACGCCCGGCGCCACATGAGCCCCCCCGCGTCCGCCGATCGTGGCCAGCCGGACCACTCGCTTCCGCTCGATCCGGCCTCGCGTCTCGTCCTGCCCCCGGATCAATACCGCTCCTTGCCACTGGCGCTGAGAAAGACGATGTCGAGGTCGCGGAGCCGGTCCGGGTCGCCGTCCAGGGCAATACCGGTGATCTTCCCGTCGCTGATGGTGAACGTGAAGACGACCTTCGGCCGGCCGCCGGGCGCCCACACGGCCGACGGAACGCCGTCAGCCAAAGCGAGCCGGGCTCCCTTAGCCCATCCTGCGAAGGTAGCCGCCACCGCGTCGGCACCGCGGACCTCGGCGGCCGCGCCCATCTGCACGGCCGCTGGGTCGGCCACGAGCACGGCGCCCGGATCGAGCAGCGCGAGCAGGGCGCCGAAATCCCCGCCCCGGGCGGCAGCCAGGAAGGCGGCGACCATTTCCCGCTTCCGGGACCGCGCGGCATCAGATGCCGCGGCCGCTCCCTGCACCCGGCGCCGGGCCCGGCTGGCGAGCTGCCGCGCCGCCACCGGGGAACGGTCAATGATGGCGCTGACCTCGCCGAACGACACATCGAAGACGTCGTGCAAGACGAGCGCGAGCCGCTCGGCGGGACTCAGCGTGTCCAGCACCACCATCAGCGCGGCACCGACCGAATCGGCCAGCAGCGCCTCGTCCTCCGGGCCGGCCTGGCTGGCCGGCCGGAGGCTCGCGTGAAGCTCGGCCGGCTCGGGCGGC
>JBEKIF010000168.1:0-3774 GCA_050011895.1 Streptosporangiaceae bacterium
CACGTTCTTCCTCGGGTTCGCCGCCATCGGAGTCACCGGGCTGCTAGCGGGCCTGATCGCCCTGGGCGGCCCGAAAACCAGCGGCCGCTCACTCGAGCTGATCGCCAGACCCGTCCCGCTTCACTAGACAGTCCCCGAAGTGGCCAGTTCAGGAGGCCAGATGAGTTCCAGCGGCAGCAGAGCCAAGACGGCGCAGTTGCTCGGCGCGCAAGTACTTGATCAGGCGGCCCTGAACAAGGATGTCGCGTTCACCTATGCGGAACGAGATGAGCTCGGCCTCCGCGGGCTGCTGCCCTGGCGGGTGGCCACCATCGAGGAGCAGGTGGAGCTTGAACTCGAGCATGTCCGCCGCAAGACGGATGATCTGGAGAAGTACATCGGGCTCGTTGCGCTGCACGATCGCAACGAGACGCTCTTCTACCGGCTGCTCGTCGACCACATCGAGGAATTCGCCCCGATCGTCTACACCCCGACGGTCGGCGAAGCGTGCCGCACGTTCAGCCACATTCAGCGCCGTCCGCGCGGCCTGTGGATCACTCCCGACGACCTTGACCGCATCCCCGAACTTCTCCGTAACACCGGCCGGCCGGGCATCCGGCTGATCGTCGCCACCGACAACGAGCGGATCCTGGGGCTGGGCGACCAGGGTGCCGGTGGCATGGGCATCCCGGTGGGAAAGCTCGCGCTCTACGCCGCAGGCGCCGGCGTACATCCTGGCGTGACCCTGCCGATCTCGCTCGACGTCGGCACAGACAATGAGGGCCTGCTGCGCGACCCGCTGTACCTCGGCTATCCGAAGCCGCGCCTGCGCGGCGCCGACTACGACGCGCTCATCGAGGCATTCGTCAGCGCCGTGCTCGAGGTCTACCCCGCCGCCGTGCTGCAGTGGGAGGACTTCAAACAGCACACCGCGATCCGGCTGCTCGGCCGCTACCGGCAGCGCATCACGAGCTTCAACGACGACATCCAGGGCACCGCCGCGGTCGTCGTGGCCGGGCTGCTGGCCGCGCTGCGGCTGCGCGGCGAGCCGCTGGCCGCTCAGCGGCTGGTTTTCGTCGGCGCCGGCGCGGCCGGCACGGGCATCGCGCGCCTGGCCGAGACGGTCATCCGCGAGCAGGACCCCGGCGCCAGCCTCCGCCGGGGGGTCATCATGCTTGACTCGCGCGGCCTCATCTTCGATGGGCGTGAGCAGGTGGACGAGGACAAGCGCCCGTTCGCGCTGCCCGCGGCCGACCTGGCCGCGTGCGGCTTCGCGGCCGCCAGCCATTACGACCTCGAAACCGTCGTGCGGCAGATGGCCCCGACCATCTTGATCGGCACGTCAGCGACCCCGGGCGCCTTTACTGAGCCGGTGATCCGCGAAATGGCCGCCCGCACCCCGGCGCCGATCGTGTTGCCGCTGTCCAACCCGACCCTGAAATCCGAAGCGACCCCGGCCGACGTGCTCGCCTGGAGTGACGGGCGCGCGCTGGTGGCAACCGGCAGTGCCTTCGACCCGGTACGGGTTGAAGGCCGCGACCGTGTGATCGGGCAGGCGAACAACGTGTTCGTCTTCCCAGGAGTGGGCCTCGGCGCGATCGCATCGCGGGCACGGGAAGTCACCGACCGGATGTTCCTCGTCGCGGCCACCACACTGGCCGGCATGGTCGACACAGACCGGCTCGCCGAGGGCGCGCTCTACCCCAGCCTCACTGAGCTCCGGCCGATCTCGCGGGCCGTCGCGATCGCGGTCGCATGCGAGGCCTCCGCATCCGGCGTGGCACCGAGGATGAACCGCGACCAGGCGGCGGCCGCGGTGGACGCCGAGATCTGGACACCGGAGTACGGCCCGTCCACCGTGCCGGCCGAACTATAAGCCAGCCCTCTCCAGGACACGCCGCCGGCACATCGCCCAACTCCAGACCGATGATCTGGTCATGGGCGTGCAGCGCTGCGGCGCGCAGCACGGCGGCAATGCCCATCTCCGCCCATTCGGCCAGCCGCCGCCGGATAGTACGGTGCAAGCACCCGGGGTGACGATCCGCTCATACCCGCTGCCGTGCACTAACGCAGCCACGACGTGCTCGACGACCACCTGGGCGGGCAACCGGCGGCGGTGGCGCGGTCAATCTGGACGTCTCCCAAGACGGCCAACTGATACCGACCGGCGACTATTTGCGCGCAACTGTTGTTCCAGCTTGATCCGTCGACGCCGCCAGAACGGGCCGGGTTGCATGATCATTCAGGCTCTGCCGGCCCACTGGAATGCGCGCTCGCTGGTGCCGGGCGGTCGCGGAGCTGACCGCTCCAGTAGACGTTGCAGTTCCTCGGCGGTCATGCCTGTATCCGAAAGGATCCTGCGCAGCGTTCCCTTGGCGAGGTCGCGACCTTTGATGTACCGGCTCTGTGGTTCCCGCGGTCATCGGGATGGCGCATGATGTGGTGGCTGCCAGCAATACGGGCCACCTTGAAGCAGGAAACGGAGGTACCGGTCGTGGAGATGTCAGTGGTTATAGCCAATGCCGGGGAGCGAGTGGTCGAGGAAGCTGCTGCCGCGCTCGGGCGACGCGATCAGGCGCACCACCATGCTGTCAGCCCGGAGGAGCACCGTCGCGACGTGCGGGATCTGTTCGAGCTGGTCGTCCGGTGCGTGCGCGAGGGCCGCGCCGAGCCGATCATCGCGTCGTCCCGGCAGATCGCGGCGGACCGCTTCGAGGCGGGCTTCGACATCGCCGAGATCCAGGGGACGTTCAACGTTCTGGAGGAGGTGCTCTGGCGTCACGTGGCCAGCAGCCTCGCCGGCGACCAGCGGATCGAGGCGCTCGGGCTGGTGAACACCATCCTCGGGGCGGGCAGAGATGCGCTGGCCCGGACCTATGTGGCCCTGGCCAGCCGGGGAGCCGGTCCGCTGGACCAGCCCGCGGCGTCGCGGGACGATGGCGGGGCGGGCGGCCCGGCTGCTGGCCTGGCGGGCGGCGCCGTCCGGGCCGGCAAACGCGGGCAGGTTGGCGTCATCGCCCTTGACAACCAGCGCAGGCGCAACGTCCTCAGCGCCCAGACGGCCAGCGGCATCGTCGCCGCGCTCGAGAGCCTGCGGGCCGAGGGCGTGCGCGCCGTGGTGCTCCGCGCGGCGGCAGGACTGCGCGTCTGGTCCGCGGGCCATGACATTGACGAGCTTCCCCATGGCCGGCGCGACCCGCTGGGCTACAACGACCCTCTCGAACAGCTGCTCCGCGCGATCCGGACCTTCCCGTTTCCGGTCATCGCCATGGTGCACGGCTCGGTGTGGGGCGGAGCGCTCGATCTGGTGCTCAGCTGCGACCTGGTCGTGGCCGACGAGACGGCGACGTTCGCCATCACCGCCGCAAACCTGGGACTGCCGTACAACATCACCGGGCTGCTCCATTTCCTCGGACGGCTGCCCGTCAACCTCATCAAGGAGATGTTCTTCACCGCCGCGCCCATCGACGCCCAGAAGGCCAGGGACTGGCTGGTGGTCAACCACCTGGTGGGGTCCGCCGAACTCGAAGAGTTCACCCTCGGTCTGGCCGCCACCATGGCGTCGAAGTCGCCTATGGCCATCGCGGTCATCAAGGAACAGCTCCGTGTCCTTATGGACTACCAGCCCATCTCGGCGCTGGTATACGAACGCATCCAGGGGCTGCGACGGGAGGCCTACGACAGCAGTGACTATCTCGAGGGCCTCAAGGCCTTTTCCGAGAAACGCCCGCCGATCTTCCGCGGTGCCTGACCCAGCCAAACCCGGAGCGGTTCCAGACCGCCAGGGACAACGCA
>JBEKIF010000169.1:0-3346 GCA_050011895.1 Streptosporangiaceae bacterium
GCCAGCCATGGCGGGTTCATGGCCGCCTGGGCGATCGGGCAGACCGACCGGTTCAAGGCCGCCATGATGGCCGCCGGGATCAGCGACTGGGGGATGCTCGTCGCGACCGGCGAAGGGGGAACTCTAGAAGCTGAGCTCAGCGGCAGTTGCGGCTGGGAGGGCAGCGGCCCGCACCCGCACGACCAAGTGAGCCCGATCTCGTTTGCGTCGAAGATCCGGACCCCGGTGCTGATCGTGCACGGCGAGGACGACACCAACGTGCCGGTCAGCCAGGCGATCTACTTCCACCGTGCGCTCAGCTGGTACGGGGCCGAGCACGAACTCGTCATCTACCCGCGTGAGGGACACGGGTTCGCGGAGCGCAATCACCAGCTCGACCTGCTCCGGCGCACGCGTGCATGGTTCGACCGGTGGCTTCGCGATGAAGCGTCCGATGGCCGAGGATCACCGGCTTGACCAGCGGGCGCCCTGGCGCCCAACAAAGCCGCTGCCACCTCGCCCGCACTGGGGAGCCGCAGCCAGTACAGACAGCCGTGAGGCCGGGACCGACCCCACCCAGCCTCACCAGCCGCGTACCGCATCGTTCAGCTTGCGGCGTCCGCGCAGCGGATTAGGGCTTAGAAGATGAAGGGCACGAGCATCTTGGTCGAGCGCCTGTACATCGGGTAGGTGTCGGGGAACTGCTTGGTCAGGTAGCGCTCCTCGACGGTCGCGCTGTAAACGAAGTAGACCCCGGCCAGGACCATGACGATAAGCCACATCCAGCTCAGCGCCACCGCGGTGCCGACACCCGCGAGCAGGATGCCAGCGTAGATAGGGTGGCGGACCAGGCGGTAGGGGCCGCTGGTCACCAGCTCCGGTTCGTCCTTTTGCGACATCGGGGTGCCCCAGTTCCGCCCGATGTGCAGGCGGGCCCAGATCGCGAACCCCAGCCCGAGTGCGAAGAGGAAGAGCCCGAGGCCAGCGCGCCACGGATCCGAATTAAGTCCGCCGTCTCGGAAGGCTCCCAAGCGGAGCAACAGAATCGTCAAGACGACGACTACGGCCCTGATACGCAGCTCGCGGGACCAAAAAACGCGGCCCCTTTTCATGGAGAAGGCCGCCACGAGCCAGTAGATCCAGAACCCAGCCCATCCGATAGCAAAGACGAGCTCGACCGCGTGCATGCCAGTCATGCTTCCATGAGTACCGTGCGGCATCGCCTGCCGGACCAGGTCTTCGATCCGGACCTTGTGCTCGCTGGCCGCCCGGGTCAGCCGGTCACACGCCCGCCAGAGGGAGACATTGACGAGGGTACTGCTCGTCGAAGATCACCAAGAGCTGGCCGAGACGGTTTCCGAGGTGCTGCGCGGCGAGGGCATAGCCGCCGATGTGGCCCGGGATGGCCGGGCCGCCCTGGACCGCTCCAGGGTCAACTGCTACGACGTGATCGTGCTGGACCGCGACCTGCCAGGCGTGCACGGCGACGAGGTCTGCCGCGCCCTGGTAGCCGGAGGGAGCAGAGCCAGGTGCTCATGCTCACCGCCGCTAGCAGCATCGAGGCCCGGGTCAACGGGCTCGAGGCGCTGCTCGGCGATGAGTCCGGGCCGGAGACCCGCCTGCTTCGGCGGTGCCGACTATGGTCCCTTCATGGACGCCAAGACCGAAGTGACCTGACGCTGGCCGCAGACCTTGGCGCCAATGTCGGGGATGTCGGCTGCGGGACGGGACGGCTCGAGCCCTACCTGGCAGCACAGGGCCTCTTCCCGCGGGGGATCGACCTTTCACCCGAGATGATCCGGGTGGCCCGCCGGGACCATCCCGGCTTCGACTTCGATGTCGCCGACCTGCGTGAGCTGCCTTTCGGGGACGCCTCGCTGGCAGGCGTGGTCTGCTGGTACTCCCTCATGTACCTCGCGCCGCCCGGTAGACCGGCTGCTTTCCGCGAGCTTGCCCGTGTTCTCAAGCCGGGAGGCTATCTGGTGACTGCATTTAAGGCCGGTGACAGCCAGGTCCGGCGCGGGGGCCGCAGTACCGGCCTTGGCATCGAATTCGACGTCTACTGGCTGTCTCCGGGCGAGATGGAACGCCGGGCGATCGGCGCCGGCTTCACGACCGTGTTCTGGGGCGGGCGCCCCGCCGAGGACGCAGAGGGTTCCCCGCAGGGCTACCTGCTCGCCCAGAGGACCTGAAGCCCACCCGATCCGCGTCGGCGAACACCCTCAAATCAGGACCAGCGGAGATCTCCGAAGCGCCCAGCAGGGGACGGGGACCACGCCTCACCGGACTAACCTGATCTCTGCCGCTTTCGGAAAGCGGCAGATGAGTGCGCCGGCGGAAGACCTGTGACAGATCTCCGCCATTTGATGCGCGACGGGGTTGCCCAGGAAACTGAGGGGACCGTCCAGTCCTCGGGGACGACCAGGTCTCGGTTGGCGGCGGCACGCACACGATCGTGCGCGCGAGCGCCGCCCCTGACTCATTCTCTTTGCGCCGCGGCCCCGGGCGCCTGGCGTTGCTTTCTCCATGGGCGCGGAGGACATGCCCTGTCTGCGGCTTCGAGTCAGCAGATCGGAGGTGCGGAGCGGGATGCCTTGTCACCTCATCGCGCTCTGCTTCAATGCGAACGACCCGCTCCGTCTCGCGCGCTTCTGGGCCGACGTCCTGGGCTCGGAGATGGCCGACGACGACCCCCAAGACGGCATTGCGCTCCTGCCGGGCGATGACGCCGGCTTCCGGATCCGGTCTCTTCCAACTCAGGAGCAGAAGGCCGGCCAGAACCAGATGCACTTCGATCTGACGAGCACGTCCCTTGAAGACCAGCAGCTGGCGGTGGCGAGATCGCTCGGGCTCGGCGCCCGGCACCTCGACATCGGTCAGCGCCCGGAGGTGGGTCATGTTGTGCTCGCGGACCCCGAAGGCAACGAGTTCCGCATCATCGGGCCGGGCAACAACTTCCTCGCCGACTGCGGATTCATCGGAGCGCTTGCGTGCGACGGGTCGCTGGAGGCCGGGTACTTCTGGAGCGGAGCGCTGGGCTGGCCGTTGGTCTGGGATCAGGACCAAGAGACCGCGATTCGGTCGCCGCGCGGCGGTCCGAAGATCACCTGGGGCGGTCCGCCGCTGATGCCAAAGACTGGGAGGGTGCGGCTGCATTTCGACCTCGCTCCACCCGTCCACGGTGATCAGCAAGCGGAGGTCGACCGCCTGGTCTCCCTCGGGGCGACTCGCATCGACATTGGCCAGGGCGAGGTCAGCTGGGTGGTCATGGCCGATCCCGATGGCCATGAGTTCTGCGTGCTGACCCCGCGATAGCGCGACCAGATCCCGGGTAACCGGCGACCCGCACAATCGCTCCGGGGGCCGA
>JBEKIF010000170.1:0-3266 GCA_050011895.1 Streptosporangiaceae bacterium
ACCAAACGTGCCGTCCGGCGGACAGCGTCCGTACCGCCAGGTCCGCATGCGAGCCGTGCGGGGTGGCGATCACCACTACTTCGACGTCCGGGTCCTCGAGCAGGGCGTCAGTACCCGGAACCGCCTGGTGAAAACCGTGCCGCTCCGCGGCCCGGCGGGCGGACAGCCCGCTGGCGGACGCAACCGCGACGAAACGATCGAAGCCCGCGGCCCGGAAGGCGGGCATCAACGTACCCGTGGAGAACGCGCCCGCCCCGACCCAGCCGATCCCCGGCGACGAGCTCGTCGTCGGGGCATCCCTTAGCCGGACTATGCCGTCAGCCGCCGCTTCCGGGTAAGTGATCCGGATGGCGAGGTGGGGCTCAGATCGTTGCTCGATCAGCCGGTACGCGGCGTCCGCCTCGGCGATGCTGAAACTGTGTGTGACTAGGTCCGCCACTTGGAGTCGGCCGCTGGCTAGTAGATCGAGGACCGCCTCGAAGTTGCGCCCCTCCGTCCAGCGCACCTGGCCGGCCGGGAAGTCCACTCCCCACGCCTCGTACGACGGCTCGTAACGACCGGGGCCGTAGGAGCGAGCGAACCGCAGCGACAGCTCCCGCTCGTAGAGTGGGGTCCGGTTCAGATGCAGCCCGACGTCGCCCACGATCACGACTGCGGCACGGTCCCGGCAGAGCGCGGGTACACGCATCACCGCGTCCGAGGAGCGGCCCGCTGCGCAGACCAGTACGGCGTCCGCGCCCCGGCCTCGCGACCAGTTAGTTACCTGGTCCGTGGTGGCCTTACCGGACTCGTCCAGGGCCAGCACGCCGGCGCTAGCCGCAACTTGGCGCGCATACTCCGCCGGGTCGATCCCGGCCACCTCGCAGCCAGCCGCGAGAGCCAACCGCGCCGCCAGCTGCCCGATCAGGCCGAGCCCCAGCACCACCACCTTCGACCCGGGACCGGCATCGGCCAGCCGCAGGCCGTGCAGCGCGATAGCGGCGATCGTGGTGAACGCTGCGTCCCCGGCGGGCACGCCTTCTGGCACTGTGGCGCACAGCAAGCCAGGCACGGCCTGGTATTCCGCGTGGTTCGCGTGGCCCGCACCACCGGTCGCCACCAGTTGCCCGGCCCGGATCCCGGTGACGGCTGCTCCCGCCTCCACTACGATGCCCGCGGCCGAGTAACCGAGTGGCAGATCCTCAGCCAATCGACTGCGAACCGCCCGTCGGCTCGCCGCGAAACCCTCAGCCCGTGCCTTGCGTACAACCTGGCGGACCAGGTCCGGCCGCGCACGCGCTTTAGCCAGCAGGCTCGACTGAGCCAGGGCGGTAACCGCCCGCTCGGTCCCCGTGGAGACGACTGATGCAACGGTATGGACCAGCACCTCGGTCGCGTCCGGGACTGGGCGGGGCACGTCGAGCACTTCGACCGGGCCGCCCGCCAGTGGTTGGACGATCTGCTTCACCTGGTTCCTCCGATCGCCGTAGTCCCGCTCTGGGATCCGCACGCGAAGCCTGTGTGGGCCGCATCAGTGGGCCCGGGCCCACTGATGCGCTGCCAGGTGGTGCTGATCTGCACGGGCAGTACCGCGTCGATCCGGCAGGCCAGCACGGGCGCCTCGACGGTCCGGGCGAAGCCCTTCGCGACGAGCCCGGTCTCAGTGGTGAGTGCGACGGGCCCAGTCGCGCTGACGATCACCCGGAACTCGCCGGCTGGCGTGGTCACCAAGGCTCCTGCACCGGCCAGCCTTAGCCTGGCCCCTGGCGCGAGGTGCCAGCGCAGCACGAGCACGTGCTTCCCGCGCCCGGTGACGTAGTCCTCGACCCGCAGCCCGGCCTCGGTGAGCAACCAGCGGCGCCGGTGGAGGGGCCGGCCCGGCAGGTGCCGGTATCCGTCGTGAGCGGCCTCGATGGTCAGCACGCCGCCGTGCGCCACGCACGTCGCGAGGTCGGTAATCCGGGCCCTCCGCGCGGCCCGGAACGCTCCCCATACCTCGGTCGAATCGGCCCCATCCACCTCGAGCGTGTTGTGAGCTGCCGTGGACCGCTCGTAACTGCGGACCGGGCCCGGCGCATAGGTGGACGTGCCGGTATCGACCAGAAGCGGGACGCCTCCTACTTGGACCAGGCACGTCAGCGTGTCCGCATGGGCGTGGCCAGGCAGTTCCTCAGGACAGGGAAGCCCGACGTCGGCGAGCAGCATCCAGTTGCCCGCCGCGGCCCGGACCAGTCCTGTGTCAGGTAGCGCCAGTAGCGAATCTGCGGGAGGCAGCGGGGGACGCAACGCGGCAATGAGCTCGGCGCTGACTGGATAGCCGTCGTTGATCAACGGAACACGCCCGTCTGGGGCCAGTACACAGCCCATCCACTGGCGCATCCTGCCGATCGCGTCCACCAGTTCCGGACCGGGCTCCTGGCCGGCCGATCGGAGCAGCTCGGCCGTGTCGCTCAGATCCGCAAGGACTTGACAGTGATAGGCGGGGGACCGCTCGTAGTGGCCCCCGTCCGGCAGGATCTGCACAGACAGCTGACTCGTCAGCATCCCCAACGTGTGGCCCAGATGCCGACCGTCACCGAAGAACACCGCGAGACCGGCGAGCGCCTTGAGGTTCTTGATCAGGTGATTGCCGCCGACGTCGGTCTCGAGGTGTCGGCGCAGGAATCCGGCGTGCGCGGACAGGCTGGCGACAAACGCGTCCTCAATGGGGCTACCCGCGACCAGGTCCCTGTGCAGGCCGCAGAATGACCAGGCCCTGAGGGCGGCCGGGTATGGCCGCCAGGCATCTCCACGGCCCGCTGAGACCTGCGCCTGCCAGGATCGCCACATCGCCGAGAACCAGGCCTGGGCGTCGGCCCGGTCCTGTTCGAACGCCAGCCGCCAGGCCCAGTCCCAATAGTGCAGGTGGAACCGCCAGAGGAGCGGGGCGTCCGCCTGCTGCCAGTCCGCCCGGTCCCAGTCGGCCTGGGTCCAGTGCGCCTCGGTCCAGTCCGCGTCAGACGGATCACCGTGGTCGCCGCCGTCAGTCAGGTGCGCCGGTGCGGCCAATACTCTGGTCATTCCGAGCAGGTCAATGCGCCCCTGGCGTAGCACCCGGAACTCAGGCCAGCTCCGCCAGAGCCGCGCGTCGAGCGGACTGTACCGGGCAGGCCAGCCGACCGCCGCTGCCGGGTCAGGGCCGGCCATCAGCCAGTACCGGATGGGCGGAAAGCAGTGTAGCGCCGCGCGCTGAGCGCGAAGCCGTGCGCGCTGCGTGACCTGGCTGGGCTGCAGGTGCGCCGCGGTGC
>JBEKIF010000171.1:0-3216 GCA_050011895.1 Streptosporangiaceae bacterium
TCCGGGAACTGATCCGCGCGGCCGGGCTCGTCCGCAGGATCGGCGTGAACCTCAACCAGGCGGTGGCGAAGCTGAACGCGACCGGGCAGCGTTCCGGGGATCTTCTTCCGTACGCGGCCGAGAGCCTGCGCCGCGCGGAACACCTCGACACGGCGGCGGAGGACGTCCGGAAAGCTCTCCGGGTGAGATCCGGAACGCGTTCCGCTGGACCGCAGGGTAATCCGGTGACGCGGACGGCATTCCGGTGACATTCCCCGAAGCAGTCCGGTGATCGGGAAGATCACCGCGCCGCGCGGAGAGCGCGTTGAGGGCCTTATCTATTACCTCTTTGGTCCCGGCCGCCGGGAAGAGCACACCGACCCGCACATCGTGGCCGGGTGGCGGCATCCCGCGGAGCTGGAGCCGCCGCTGCGGCCCGATGGCAGCCGGGATTTCCGGCGCCTGCTCGGGCTGCTTAACCAGCCGCACGCCGCAATGGGGACCTGGGCGCTGGCCCGGCCGGTGTGGCACTGCTCGATGCGGGCCGCACCGCAGGACAAGATGCTATCCGACGACGAGTGGGCGCAGATCGCCTGCGACGTGATGCACCGCACCGGCCTGGCTCCGTTCGGGCAAGAAGATGATGCCGTGAGGTGGGTGGCCGTACGGCACGGCGATCACCACATCCACCTCGTCGCGATGCTGGCCCGGCAGGATGGGCGCCGGCCCCGTCTGGGCAACGACCGGTACCGGGTACGGGAGGCATGTCTGGCCGCCGAGCAGCGTTACGGGCTGCAGCGTACTGCGCCCGGCGATCGAACGGCTGCCTTCCGACCTGCCCGGGCCGAATCGGAGAAGGCAGGCCGGCGCGGTTTGGAGGAGGCGCCCCGGCTGACGTTGCGGCGCCACGTCAGTACCGCGGCGGCGGCAGCCGGAAGCGAGCAGGAATTCTTCGCCGGGCTCAAGCGGTCCGGCGTGCTGGTGCGCACCCGGAGCAGCACCCGCCATCCCGGCGAAGTCACCGGATACGCCGTCGCCCTTCCCGGGGACACGAGCAAGGCCGGGAATCCGGTCTGGTACGGCGGCGGGAAACTCGCCGCGGACCTGACCTTGCCGAAGCTCCGCCGCCGCTGGACTCGGCTTGGCGATTCCGCGGATGACCGGTTTACCGCGGCCGAGCGAAGCGCGGTCTGGGACCATGCCGCCCGTATGGCCGACCGCGCGTCGGCCCATATTCGGGCGCTCGCCGCGACTAATCCGGACGAGGCCGCTGACGCGACCTGGGCGACGGCCGACACCTTGCACGCGGCCGCCGCTGCGCTGGGCAGCCGGATTCTCCGCCAGGCCGCGGACGCGTACGACCGGGCCGCCCGGGCACCGTTCGGCCGTGTCCCCGCGCCTACGCCGGCGGGGGATAGCCTGCGGCGGGCCGCCCGGCTGCTGTCGGCTTATGGGTACCTCACTAGCGACCCGTCGTTCAGGCCGATCGTGCTGATCACGCGTCTGGCCATGCTTGCCGAGGCGATCGCCGCGCTCCGCCAGACGCAAGAACGGGCGGCCCAGGCCGCCAGCGCGCTCAGCGCCGCCGAGCGACTCCATGCCGCTGGAAGGTTTTACGCCGGGCCCGCCGTCGGGGACAAGCGCACCGCGCAGACGGCGGCCGCGCTGGGAGCGGCCGGATTCCCGGCATCGCCCCAGCCGATCCCGGCCGACGTCACCGTCCCGGCGCCTGCGGCGCGGGGAACCGGGCCGCAGGCATCGCCCAGACCAGGGCACCAGCCAAGGCGCCAATGAACAACACCTAGGAAGGAAGGTCCACGATGGACAATCCAGATGTCTACCCGGACGTGCTCGGGGACGCGCTTAGCTTCTCCTCCCAGCGCCTCGCACAGCTAGGATCGCTGGTCACCGCCGCGGCCACGGTTCAAGCGCGCCAGAAAGCACAGCAAAATGCAGCGGAAGCTGCCCGGAGCGAACAGGCACTCGGCGCGCTGCGCGATCAGGAACGTTCCGCCTGGCAGCTGGCGCGGGCCGAGTGGGCGCCCGCACATGATTCGCGGTGGCTCGCCCAGGCCGATCTGCTCCAGGCGGCACGTACCTGGAGCGCCGCAGCGGCCTACGCCGACGACGACCCGGCTGCCGCCTCGGCCGTGCGCAAATGCGAGGAGCGGCTGCGTGGACTGCACCCGTACGCCATGGCCTGGTACGACCGGCTGCGCAGCGAGGGAACCGGCGCGTTCGACGCGATGCGGCAGGCGGTACCCCTGTTCGCCCGGGCATCGCATGCGCGTCCTGGGGATCCTGGGACGGAACGCCGGAGCCTGGCGGCTCCGGTTGGGCTTGATGCCGCGATGCTGGACGGTGAGGCTGACGACGGCGGCACCCGGCACGCTGGTCTTTACTCCGGGCCAGACCAGCAGTTTGAGCAGCGCGGGCAGCAGATTGTCCGGCAATTGCAAGCCCGCGCTGTGGCGGAGCGTGGGTATGTGCTGAGTTCGGACGAGATTGCGACCACGCTGGGAGCCGCGACCACCCTGCCCAGCGACGTCATTGCCAGCCTCGCTCGCGGCAGTGAGGACCGCGAGGCGGCAGGTGCTGAGCAAGCCCGCGCTGACCGCGCCTCCGCGGATCCGTCAGTAGCTGATGATGTCGTCCACAGCGAGCACCCTGCTTCGGCCAGCCAGGACGGTTTGATAGCGGACACGGCCGGTGGTTACGTCCCCAGCGACCGGACGGCGGCGCAACTGGCGGCCGAGAGCTTCCCGTGCACCGTTACTGACGCGGTCATGGCCACTGCCGGAACGCACGCGGGAGGAACCGCCGCTCGTACGATCACGGCCCCTAACATCAGGCAGCCTGGCCGTTCTACGTGAGCTGCGCCGGACACCAAGTCCTCCTCGGCCAACCCGCCTGCGGAGGCGACACAGCTCAGGGACGCCTTGCCATCCGGTCATGAGCATCCTGGCTTAGCTGAATCGTGATGGACGCAGCTGCTACGGGCGCGACTCCAGTTCTAACTAGTTGTAAGTTCCACAGAACGTGTCCCACCAGCCGGCGGGGACGCGGGCTGCGGGAACCGGCCTCCCTGAGTAGGTGCGTAGAATGAGCGAATATCCAATCGTGCCCCGTCAGCCTGGTCCGCCTCCCAAGTTCGTTGGCCACGGAGGTCTTCAACGCGCCAGGCGGCGTGCGTGTACTCGTTGATCGGGCCGCCCATGAAAGGTTTCGGCGGATTCG
>JBEKIF010000172.1:0-3146 GCA_050011895.1 Streptosporangiaceae bacterium
CCCGTCCATGCCCGCGAGCGCCTGCGCGGCCGAGTGGGCGCCCGAGCCCGCCGCGCCGCGGCCGGCCTGCACCTCGATCGCCTCCGCCAGGTCACCGGCGATGCCCGCGATCACCTGCGGCAGCTGGATCTGCGTCGTGATGTGATGCAGGAAATAGATCAGCACCGCCAGGTCAGCGACCATCAGGGCCAGGGTCACGGTGATGCTGATGTGCGGGACAAAACCCGGGCCGCCCTGGCCGATGGCCCCAGCGCCAGGACAGCGTAGACGAACGTCGCCACGAACGTCCCCAGCGTCACCTGCGTGCCGCGGTCCCGGATGAAGTTACGCAGCATCCGCGGGCCGAACTGGGTGGACGTCAGGGTCAAGGCCACGATCACGATCGAGAACACCACGCCGACGACCGTGATGACAGCCGCCGCGATCGCCGTGAGGATCTGCCGCGCCGCATCAGCAGACCCGCTCAGCACCCAGCCGGGCAGGCCAAAATCCCGGTCAAAGGCGGCCTGGTCGAGCGCGTACGTCGCGGCGAACAGCAATACGGCGCCGACCACCTCGACCGCCGGAACCAGCCACAGGTTGGTGCGCAGCACCTCGCGGCGCCAGTCCGAACCGCGCAGCAGCCTGCCGATCACCGGCCGCGCCTTAGCGCTGGTGCCCTCAACCACACGGCAAGCCTCCCGGGAGCAGCGCACGAACTGTCATGCGCGTTGCTGCCGACCAGGCTTCCCGGCTCACCTGAGACTGATAGTACCGCTGCCGCCGGGACTAGCCTGCGTAGCAGGCGAGAGCGTATACGGGTTTTCCTTCTGCGGACGCCGCAGGCTATCGGCGGCGTCCCAGTCGCGCAGGGCCCAGTCCAGGGTCAGTTCCCGATGGCGCAGCGCCCATCCGGCCGGGCCGAGGCATATTCCCCTGGCGGTGGCGGGCGGGACGGCGAGCACCGGGCAGCCGGCATGCGAAATGCGGTGGCGGCTCACCTTGCCGTGCCACATCCGTCGAGATCGCGAGCTCCGGGCGATGACCTCCTTGTCGTCGGCCCGGGGCGGCGCGGCGGGCTGACCCGGTTCTGGCACACCGTCACTACCAGCAACAGGAGCACTTCCTGAGCCAGCAGGACAACCTCGCCGCCGTCAGGGAAATCTACGACGCCGTCGGGCGCGGCGACGTGACCGCGATCCTGGACCGGGTCAGCGATGACGCCGACTGGGCGGCCGAGGCCGCCAGCAAGACCGCGCCGTGGCACGGCCCGCGGGCCGGCAAGGACGGCGTCGCCAGCTTCTTCAGCGACCTGGCCACCAGCATCGAGATCGGCGCGTTCACGCCGCACAGCTTCGCCGCCGGCGAGGACGACGTGCACCTGCTCGTCGACTGGACCATCCGGTCGCTCAAGACCGGCCGCGAGGCGTCCATGACCATGCACCACTACTGGCACCTGCGCCACGGCCAGGTGACGTACTTCCGCGGCAGCGAGGACACCGAGCTGACCGCCGAGGTCTTCGCCGCCTGACCGGGCAGCCAGCCAAATCGGGCGCGCGCGTGCCGTCCGGATCGGCGCGTCGCGCCAGGGCCGGATCGGTGCGCCGCACCGCGCCCGGCTCGCGCCCGCAGCTGCGCCGCGCGGCCACAGGCGCGCCCACGTGCACCGCGGCGCGCAGCAGGCAGGCCGCGCCACCGGTGGCGAGCGCCGCGCGCCGACTTGCCCCTGGCACCCGCGCCATGCCCGGCGCGGCGCGCGCCACGACCATGGCGCGCCGCATCCGCGCCCGCACTTCAGCCGCGCTAGCGCGCATCACCCCTCACAGGAGATCTGCGTCGGCCCAGCAGCGCCTGGCATGACTAGCCTGACCCGTTGCACGGCCGCAAAGAGGCACGTGCAGATAGGTCGGGCTGGGCCGCGCCGATGGGTGCCACCTCGCCGGCACCTCGGCCCGCGCCGCCAGAAGAGGAGCCGCGTTTTGCCTGGTCAGGCACACTCTGCGGTTATCTCGGGCTCGGGCGGCAACCGGCCGGGCGGCCGCCCTGCATCCGCACGGACACCAGATCCGAACTGGCGTGCGATGCTAATCGCTGCGGCGGCTGCTGTACTTTGCTGCTGTACGAGCCCCGGGAACCCTGCGGTCAGATTTTCGAATTATGGTCTTTGACCTGGGTGGAGCTATGGAGATTCGAACCCCAGACCTCTTGCATGCCATGAATCACTCACGAATTTCCTGACCAGGGCATATGCGGCTTGATCAGGGCATTCGCTAGCTCACGCAAGCTGGAACTAGCTCACACGAGCCCCTGCTGGCGCCATTCTGCCCCTCAAACTGCCCCTCGAAATGATCTTCCCGTAACTGCTCGAATCGCCGAATCTCATAATCATCGACCCTACGTTCGAAGGCCCGCAGCCAGGCGAATATGCCCGGTAGCACATCCCCTCGCCCGCCTCGTGACTCCACTGGAAGGCTGTGACGCTCACTCCCCCATCGCTAGCCACCTACGGCTTCACCGAGCCGGTCGCCGGTCTCCCGGAACAGCGTCAGAGCCTGCCGGTGATGGTCGGCGGCCCGCTGATCATGGCCTTGCCGCGCCTCGTCGACCCCCAAGTCGGTCAACGCGTGGGCTTCGCCAAGCCGGTCGCCCGTTTCGCGGCAGACTCCGACGGCTTGCTGAAGGTGATCGGTGGCCTGCTGATAGTTACCCAGCCGCCAGTCCATTCCGCCGAGGCTGGCCAACGCCCGGGCTTCGCCCGGCCCGCGTCAGCGTCCAGATACCGGTATGACCAGGAAACACCGCCCGCACTGCGGTGTAAGCGTCTCCCCCGGCATTCAGCAAGTCCAGCTGCCGCTGCTGGCTGGCCATCTCGTCGGCCAGCCTACCGAGGGGGACCTCAGGGCGGACGCTAGCGCCGCATCCGTCATCGTCCGTAGCACCAACGCCCCGAACGCGCCGCTACGACCGTCTCCGCGCCCACGTCACGGCGGCGGACAAGGAGCTGGTAAAGCACGCTGGTGGACCCTCGGCCGCCAGCGACCGGATCAGAGTGCGCAGCCATACGATCCCCTCCGGGTTCAGGCCGTTGGCCGGCTCATCGAGCACCAACAGTCCCGGATCACCCAGCAAGGCAGCGGCGATGCCCAGCCGCTGCCCCATCCCATCCT
>JBEKIF010000173.1:0-3119 GCA_050011895.1 Streptosporangiaceae bacterium
ATCAAGGCCCTCGGCTCCGATCAGCGTGACGCCGACCTGCTCTACCGCGCCTACCGGTTCGCCCGGCTGCGTAACGTCGGCGACACCTGGCCTGCGGCCTCGGTCATCCGGGCCGTCGAGCACCAGGCGCTCATCGCCGTGATGGCCGAGCGGGCCGGCGTCCGCGTCCCCCGCGTCGACCGGGTGGTCAAGGCCGGCGGCGGGACCGCGCTGCTGGTCATGGACCGGGTAGCGGGCAGCTCGCTCGGCCAGCTCCCCGGCCAGCGGATCAGCGACGACCTCCTGCGGCGGCTGTGGAACGACGTGGACAGGCTGCACCGCGCCGGGATCGCCCACCGGTCCCTGCGGGCGGCCAACGTGATGATCGAGGGCGACGGGCGGCCCTGGCTGACTGACTTCAGCTTTTCTGAGCTGGCGGCCACACAGCGGCAACAGAACCTTGACCTCGCCGAGCTGCTGGCGTCGCTGGCCATCCTGACCGGAGCGGAACGGGCGGTATCCAGCGCCGCCGCGGTCATCGGCACGCAGCAGCTGGCGGCCGCGGTGCCGTTGCTGCAGCCGCTGGCCCTGTCCGCCGCTACCCGGCACGCCATCGCCCGCGAGGACGGCCTGCTCGCGGCAACCAGGTCCGCCGCGGTCGCGGCCAGCGGGCTGAGCGAACAGCCGCTCGCCCGCCTGCGGCGGGTCCGGCCCCGGACCCTGCTGGCCATTACCGCCTTGGCCGGCGCCTTCTACTTCGTCCTGCCCCAGCTCGCCGACGTGGGCAGCAGCTGGCACGCCCTGCAATCGGCACACTGGGCCTGGCTCCCGGTCATCATCGCCTTCTCCGTCCTGACCTACCTCGCCAGCGCAGCCGCGCTGATCGGCGCCGTGCCCGGCCGGGTACCGTTCTGGCCCACCACCTTGACCCAGGCCGCCTCATCGTTCGTCAACCGGGTCTCTCCCGCCAACGTCGGCGGCATGGCCCTGAACGCCCGGTTCCTGCAAAAATCCGGCGTCTCCCCCGGCGCCGGCGTCGCAGCGGTCGGTGTCAACGCCCTGATGGGAGCCGTCGCCCACCTGATCCTGCTGGTCATCTTCTTCGCCCTGGCCGGCCACCAGCTGGCGCACGCGTTCAAGCTGCCGACGGCCAGCAAGCTGCTGCTGATCCTCGCCGTGGCGGCCGCACTTGCCGGCATCGTGCTGGCTACCCGCCGGGGCAGGCGGTTCGCCAAGACCCGGCTGCTGCCAGGCCTGCGGTCCGCCGCCGCCAGCCTGCGGGCAGTGGCGGTAAGCCCGGTCAAGCTGACCCTGCTAGTGGGCGGCTCCGCGCTGATCACCCTGGCCTACATCGGCGGCCTCGTCGCCTCAGTACAGGCCTTCGGCGGCCACGCCGGGATCACCGAAATCGGCGCGGTCTACCTGGGTGCCGCCGTCATCGCCGCCGCCTCTCCGACCCCCGGCGGCCTCGGCGCCATCGAGGCCGCCCTGGTCGCCGGCCTGACCGGCATCGGGGTCCCCCCCGGGCCCGCGGTCTCAGCCGTCCTCACCTACCGGCTGGCCACCTACTGGCTGCCCGTCATCCCCGGCTGGGCCGCCTGGCGGCTGCTGCAAAGACGAGACTATGTCTAAAACGTGAAGACTACCTGGTAGGGCGTCAGGGACTCGAACCCTGAACCAATGGGTTAAAAGTAGCCCGGCCTAGTGCGGCGGGCGCGCTGCCTGCACGGATGCCACGGTCCAGTGGCGATTATGGCCGTCATTGCACCGGTTCCGCAGGTGATCCGTGCCACGACCCGTGCCACGAGTAGCGAGCCACGATCTCCTTATGCCGAACACAAGGCGTTAGAGCGGCCAAAGGAGGTCACTGCCCAAGAACGCCTGGATCTCATCATGCGCCCATGGCCCTGGATCACTTTCTTGGGCATTGATACTCGCGGGGCGGCTCCGGCGGGCGTCACCGCGGCGGGTCGTGTTCACGCGTCGGCGGCAGCGATCCTGGCGCGGTCGTCCTGCTCGGCAATCACGCCGTCCAGGGCAGCTTTCAGGTCGGTCCGGATCGGGGGAACGGGGTCCTGCTTGTCCAGGAACGCGATGGCGTTCTCCAGCCGACGGCGGTAGTACGCCAATTCATACGTCGTCAGGGCGTGGACGGGGTGTTTCGGCTGGTCTACGGCGGGTGTCTGAGGCGTGGCGGCGGTGCCTGGCATGGGTTACGGTCCCCTCGTGCGGGGTGGGCGGGCGTCTTCTCGCTTCCTAACGTCTCAGTCCGGGAGCACAATCAGCTATGTGGTGCAACTGAGAGGCACCATTCGTCACGGCCCCTGCCGCGATGCCACAGGAAGGCACTGACGTCATGGCGAATGATCGTGATTCCCGGGGTGACCTCGGCGTGTGGCTGGGCGAGGAGCTGCGTTGCGCGCGGCTGGCCGCTGGTTATATGAGTCAGGATCAGTTCGCGCGTGAGCTGGGATTTGACCGGACGGTGATCGTCAAGGCCGAGACTGGGGCGCGCCCGCCGTCGGAAGATATCGCGGGCCGGATCGCGGTGATGTTCCCCGATCTGTGCAACGGGCTGTACGTACGGCTCGCGTCGATCGCGCGGAAGTCGAACGGGCCGATCCCGGGGTGGTTCGCGGACTGGGTCGAGATCGAGGCGAGGGCGACCATCTTGCGCTGGTGGGAGCCGTTGCTGGTCCCCGGGTTGCTTCAGACCGAGGACTACGCGCGGGCGGTTCTGTCGACCTGGCGCCGGGATACTGCTGATGAGGTAGAGGCCAAGGTTGCCATCAGGCTTGCCCGCCAGTCGGTCCTGGCTAGCGCTGATTTCCGGGTTCTCCTGGATGAGCCGGTGCTGCATCGCCGCATCGGCGCGCCGGAGGTCATGGCCATGCAGGTCGAGCACCTGCTGATTATGGGTGCCCGTCCGAACATCACCATTCAGGTAGTACCGGGCGCGGCAGGTGCTTACGCCGGCTTGTCCGGCGCGTTCGCGGTCGCCGAAGTACCGGGGGAGTCTGCTACGGCGTACCTGGAGACGGGGATTCAGGGCATCACGGTCCGGGACCCTACGCTGGTAAGCGATGCGGCGCGCATGTTCGATGACCTGAGAGATGAAGCGCTCTCTCGCTCCGCGTCCC
>JBEKIF010000174.1:0-3044 GCA_050011895.1 Streptosporangiaceae bacterium
TGTGCTTCAGCGATCGGCAGCCAGGGACCTGGGGCCCGCGCCGCGTCCGCGCGGACGAGTTGCGCGCGGCGTTCAGCGACGGCTGGGCCGTCGAGTCGATTACCGCCGACACCTTCGAGATCCACCCGATAGACGGCACGACGCAGGTCCAGGCCTGGCTAGCCGCGATCAGGCATAACTAACCAACACCCAGCCCTGGCGCAGCCGGGCGATCGCACAGAGCACGAAGAAGATCACAACCAGGTCCCTCCTTGTGTCACCTCACTTCCCGATCATTGACCCGTTGCCCAGGCCCGGCGCCTTCGGTCCACGCAGTGACGGCCACCACCCAGGCGCCGATTCGGCGCTCGGACTTCGGAGCCGCGGATGACATCTCACTACATCGCATGATCGGCGCTCGTCTCGAGGACGCACACACTCCCGCCGCTCTGCTCGGCCCTCTATCGCTGACATGACTGCTTAGCTATACCCCGAACTGGGTAGTCGGGGAACGGCAGACGGCCGGATATGGACGGCGCGGCGAGGGCCGCCGGGTGCGACGCCGACAGGCCCGCCGATCCTGACCCCTGGGCCCGGCTTGAGCTCGACTGTGCCGCCCGGTCCGTGGACCACCTGCAGCTGCCGGCCGAACGGGAACTGGTACATGTTATGGAAGGCCCAGCTACCAAGCCCGAACAGTACCCCGGCCACGCCGAGGGTGGTGATCGCGGTGAGCGGCTGCCTGCGCGGGACGCGGACCAGCAGCCAGGCGCCGAGCAGCGAGATCGGGCCCAGGGCCGGCACGTAGAACCGGGCCGCCTGCAAGGTGCTCAGGCCCGCAGCCGCGGTCCACGTATAGGTGGCGTATAGGGCCCAGATAGCGGCCCACGAGGCGGCCAGCGCGACCGCGACCGCCAGGTCCCGTCTGGCCGCCGCGGCCTGCAGGCCGCCTGCCCGGCGGCCGCGCAGCCAGGCTACGGCAATGCCCGGCAGCGCGGCGAGGCCGAGCACCAGCATGGGCATGGCCTGGATCAGGTGGGCTGGCATGTACCGGAGGTTAGGACCGATGGCGCCGAGGCCGAAGGTGATCTCCCCTGGCCGGTAGCCGGACCCCAGCGGCCCCCCGTAGATGAGCGCGTCGAAAATCGCAACGCCAGTCCCGAACACACAGACCGACGCAAGCCACCAGGCGACCGCGCTACCGGGCAGCCGCGCGGCCGGCCGCCACCACGCCACGAGCACCGCGATGACCGCGCAGCCCAGCACCACGATGTTGGTGTACCTGCTGAACGTGGCTGCCTCCAGCGCCACGAAGCCAGCCAGCCCAATCCAGGTCCTGCGCCTGGTGCCCGCCTCGGCCGCGAGCACCGCCCACAGCAGGGCCCCTGTGCCCGCCGCGATCAGCGAGGCTTCGGTGAAGGTGGGCATGTAATCGCGCCACGCGAACAGGATGGCCGCGCCGGACGAGCAGTACAGGCCGACGGCGGCCGCACCGCCGAAGCTGCCGAGCCAGCGCCTGCCGCCGAAATACAAGCCCAGGCAGCCCAGCGCGCCATAGAAGAGCGGCGCCAGCCGGATGAGACCGAGCGCCTGGAACGCCACGGCGAGATATGGGTAGCCCGGATCCTTCTCGCTGATCCACCTGCCGCCTGGCAGCTGCACCCACTGGATCGGGCCGCCACCCGGACCGGGACCCAGCCGGTTGCCGCCCAGCTGAGGTGCCAGCTGCTGGGCGAGCGCGTGTGCCTGCGCCCCCGACAGGGTGAACAAGTGCCCGTCGGTCATCGCCACGATCGAGGCACGATAGGCATTATCATCTGGCTCGGGAAGGTACGGCGAGGCTCTGAGCACCAGCACGCACAGCACCGCGAAGGCAGCCGCGGCCAGGCACACCTCCGCGACGTTCCACAAGGTCCTGGCCGGTGACCGCGGCACATCCGCAGCCGTCGGCGCCAGTGCTGTCACGTGTGATCCTGCAATATCAGCCCCATGGGGCGGGCGGCGCGACCGCTCCGTCCCAGCCGGTTAACACGAACCGTCGTCATGCCCACCATGCTGGCCCTGCCCGCAAGTAGCGCGCCATGGGCTGGCACCAATATCAGCGGCAGGGCTGGACCCACTGACCGGACAGGCCGACCGTTCCCTCCCATCAAGACACCGAACGAGCGGATATGCGCGTCGTCCTCAACAAAACAGCCCTCACTTAACGGAGCACATAGTCGGCAGGGAGACTGGTTCGTCCGGGTGTGCGTATCAACGCTGTCGGGACGCCGCCGGTTCGTGTAGTCCCATTTGCGGGTAACCAGGCGCCGGTGCCAGGCGAGCAGTGTCGCTGGGGTCACCGCGAACACATCGCCCTGCCGGGGCCGGGGGATCAGCCGGGACGGGGCAGCGAGCCACAGTCGACCGGCCGGCTGGGGCTACCGGTCGCCAGACATTCTTCGCAAATCACGCGGCGACGTACGAACGCTTTCCGAGCGGCCCAGGTATGCCCCTTGTCGTCATCCCCAATCAGGGGCACCATGATGACAGGCATCGCCAGGGGGCATGGTGGGGATAGTCCAAGCAGCGCACCGCAGGAACTCTGCTAGGAGCATTTATCTGGCAACCGGCTGGCCGTCGTCTTTAGCAGATCACGGCGGCAATTTGGCTGCGCACAGCCGGTGAGCCGGCTCCCGTGCACCGCCACCGGATTCCGGGATGGTGCTTCGAACAGATATCCCCGCAACATCTTGTCTCAGCCGTCAGCTGGAGTGCGCCCGCTTATTTCCTCGTAGGCGGTGCGGAGCGGCTGCAGCAGAGGGGAGCCATGCATGTTCCGGCATTGGAAATTGATCGCTGCAATCGTCGGTGTGGTGCTGCTGGCTGGGGTCGGCGTCGGGCTGGCGGTCGGGCTCAGCGGGCCGTCGACCACCACCACCGCGCGAGCTACGACGGTCTTCACAGGGCCACAACAGCAGCGGTTGGAGAAAGGCATCACAGCGCCGACCGTCACGTCCCAGGCGAGCGTCGTCGCGGTGGAGGTGCGGCATGCGTTCGAGGCGCGCGGCAAGCCACTGCTCCCT
>JBEKIF010000175.1:0-2960 GCA_050011895.1 Streptosporangiaceae bacterium
GGCAACAGCGCAGCGACGAGGCCGATCCGAATTGAATGATCCGTACTCATCAAGGGCGAGAACCAGAGACCCGAGCCATATCAAATATTCGGCAGGGAGGATGCGCGGCTCACGTTATCGCTTTTGGCTAATCGCCTCGGCGGGTCGTAACTCCGCCGACCGCTCATCCCGGTGTGAGTGCGCGTTCGGGCTGGGCCACCACGGATTGGAAGCCAGGCAATACTTCCGGGCCAGGCGCCCAGAGATCGCCGTCGAGCCGTCTACCGGGTTCCACGCTGTCTCGCCCCGTGTCACGCTGTCCCACCTAACGCGGCGCTGCCCCGGCGCGCTAACCCTGCCGTGGTCACATCCCCTGCTACGCCAAAGGCCCTCTCCCACCTGGAAAGGGCCCTGACCTGCGGAAACTAGTAGCGGGGGCAGGATTTGAACCTGCGACCTCTGGGTTATGAGCACCACGACGCCCGTCTCCGGCGTTCCGGTCCGTCGCTGGCTGTCGTGCTGACCTCGGCGGACGGGCCGGGCGTATTGGCGCCCAGGCCACTACATCTCCCCCGTCTCAACCCGTCGCGCCGCGTCTCGTGCACGAATCCGTGCACAAGACCGGTTCATGACCTGTGATTTCCCGGCCGGTGACTACTCACGTGTCAGGTGCTGATCTGACCGTCCGCAAAGCCCCCTTCCGTCGATCAGCGTCCTGCGCATCCGAGCGCAGATCCCCCCCCCGCCCGCTGTTACCCGTCGCCGGCTGTGAGCGCTGGACGTCCACTCCCGGCGAACGCCGTCTGCTGCCATGCCGTCCGGTGGGCATCCCCGCTACGTTCATGCTGGCGCCGGGATGCTCGCCGTGGCGGCCGCAGTCGAACCGACGACTTCCCCCGATGTCGTCACGACGGTGGCGGCAGGGCCGACATGCGGCGCACGCCGCCGTTCCGTGCGCAGGTGGCTACGCTATGGGCGTCGGCGCTGGGTGCGCAGATGAGAGTAATCTGCGCGTCTGTGTTTCCAGAGGCCGCAGGCCTGAAGGTGCACAGTCGCGACAGTGCACGACGACCAGAGTTCTGGTTACCGGGATACAGCCTGGGGGTGCGCGATCGGCGCGTAGGCCCGCAGGAACGCGGTGACCATTTTTTCGACGTGCTCGTCGATGTCGGCACGGGCCAGCGGGCGGCTCGGCTGCAGCAGTGCCTGGTCCTGGTACACGCCCAGGACTGCGTAGGCAAAAAGCGCTGCTGCCGCCGCGGGATCGTCGGTGTCCAGCTCGCCCTGGGCGGCCATCTGTGTGAACGACTCGGTGAGAAGGGCCAGTGTTCGCGCCGGGGCGCGGTCCCAGTATGCGGTGACGATGCCGGGGAACCGCAGGGCTTCGGAAATGGCTAGCCGCCGCAGTTGCACGACGGCTGGGTTGAGCACGCCGTAGGCCAGGGCGCGGGCGACTGAAGTCAGCCGTTCGGCTACCGGCTCGTCCCCCCTGAGGGCGGTGCCCAGTTCCGAGATGATCTGCTCCGCGCGCTCGGTGACCGAGAGCACGACCGCGCTGAACAGGCCCTCCTTGTCCTCGAAGTTGTTGTAAACGGTGGTCTTCGAGACACCGCTCGCAGCGGCGACATCATCGAGGCTCGTCGCGTCGTAACCCCTCTCCAGGAACATCTGCCGCGCGGTCTCGAGGATCAGTGCGCCCTTCCGGCCAGCCATGAGAACCTCCTTGACACTGAACTGTACCGTACAGTAGCGTTCCCCTACATGTACTGGTCAGTGCAGTTCAGTTAGATGGGGAGCGCTCCAATGCCCACTGCAGCTATCCAGGCCGGCCGCCCGGCCGCCGACTGCCCGCCCGCAGCCGTGCGGGTCACCAAGTCACTGCTTGGCTACGGCGTGGTCGCCGGGCCGTTCTATGTCGCCGCCTCTCTGACCGAGGCGTTCACCCGCTCCGGCTTCAGCCTGGCCCACGACGACTGGAGCCTGCTCGCCAACGGCGCCCTCGGGTGGATCCACGTGCTGGTGCTCGTGCTCACTGGGCTGATGGTCGGCGCCGCCGCCGTCGGCGTGGTGCGCCAGCGGCGCGCGGAGCGGGTGAACGCCGCCAGCGGCTGGTTTCTCGGTGTCTATGCTGCTGGCCTGGTCGGTGCCGGTTTCTTCATCGCCGATCCCGCTGACGGCTTCCCGGTCGGCACCCCACCCGGCCCCACGGTCACCCCGAGCTGGCACGGGATGCTGCATATCGTCTTCGGCGGCATCGGCTTCCTCGGCCTGATCATGGCCTGCCTCGTGCTGGCCTGGCAGTTCCGCGGACTGCGCCAGCCCGGCTGGGCGTTCTTCTCGCTGATCACGGCAGTGCTGTTCTTCGCGGCCTTCGCGGGGATTGCGACCGGGGGCGCCGCCAGCAGCGCAGGCGTCCTGGCCTTCACCGGCGCGGTGATCCTCGCCTGGACCTGGCTCGCGCTGGTCAGCGCCTACCTGTACCACCGCGCCACGGCCCCGGCGGCCTGACCGGCCGCCTCAGCATCCTCGGCAACGACGGGAAAACGACCATGGAATTCATTACCACCTTGCAGCTCGACGGCAAGACCGCTACCGGTATCCGCGTCCCTGACGAGGCCGTGGCCGCGCTGGGTGGCGGCAAGCGCATACCGGTCAGCGTGACTATCAACGGCACGCGCTACGCCAGCACCATCACCACCATGCGCGGCGAGCCCAAGATCCCGGTAAGCGCCGACATACGGTCCTCCGCCGGCATCGCCGCGGGCGACAGCATTACCGTGGAACTCGAACGCGATGACGCGCCCCGCACGGTCGACCTCCCGGCCGAGCTCGCCGACGCCCTGCGCGCCGACCCCGCCGCGTCCGACCGGTTCGCCGCCCTGTCCTACAGCAACCAGCTGCGGCAGGTCCAGTCCGTCACCGGAGCACGCACCGCCGAGACGCGCACCCGGCGCATCCAGCGCGTGCTCGACGAACTGCGC
>JBEKIF010000176.1:0-2957 GCA_050011895.1 Streptosporangiaceae bacterium
GGAACGAGCCAGGAATCTGCGGGCCACCCAATGCCGCGAGGGCTGGCACCTGGACGACGAACCGGTCATCGACCCGGACAAAGCCACCGACGACCAGCAGTGGTGGATCGAGAAACGCGCCGAGGCGCAAGCCATGCGCGACCACGCCGCCGACGACGGGCAGGACACCAGTGACCTGGACGAACTTACCAAGGAGCTCGACGACGAAATCACCGACGCGGGGATGCGCGGCAACGTGCTCCCCGCCCGGCCGATACGGCGGCACCGCACTACCCGCCGCCGCCAGGACGCCGCACCGCTGCCCCGCCGCAAGATCGCGCCCCGGACGATCGGCAAGACCTACACCACCCGAGACGGCAAACAGTTCCGGCCCTCGCTGTTCATCACGCTCACCAGCCCCAGCTACGGACGGGTCCGTGAGGACGGCACCCCGGCTGACCCGGACGGCTACGACTACGCCCGGGCCGCACGGGACGCGCTGCACTTCGCGGCCCTGTTCGACCGCTTCATCCAGAACCTGCGCCGCTTCCTCGGCTACGACCTGCAGTACTTCGCCGCCATCGAACCGCAACGGCGGCTCGCCCCCCACATCCATCTGGCGATGCGCGGCACCGTCTCCCGCGCGGACCTGCGCCGTGTCCTCGCGGCGACCTATCACCAGGTGTGGTGGCCCGATACCTCTGTCGTCCGCTTCGAGGGCGACGAGCTGCCCGTCTGGGACGATCAAGCGGCCACCTACCTCGACCCGGCGACCGGGGAAGTCCTCCCATCTTGGGATGACGCGCTTGATGCCATCGGCGACCAGGACGAGCCGCTACATGTGGCCCGGTTCGGCGACCGGTTCGACGCCCAGGGCGTGCTCGCCGGGTCGAAGGACGCCGCCCGCTGCATCGGCTACCTGACCAAGTACCTCACCAAACAGGTCGCCGACTGCCACCAGGCCACCGGCGACACCCAGCGCGCCCACGTGCAACGGCTGGCGGAGGCGCTGCGGTACGAACCGTGCTCACCGCGCTGCGCCAACTGGCTCTGCTACGGCATCCAGCCCAAAGACGCCCGGCCCGGCCTGATCCCCGGCGCGTGCAAAGGCAAAGCCCACCGCCGCGAATACCTCGGCTACCCCGGCCGCCGGGTCCTGGTCTCCCGCAAATGGTCGGGTAAGACGCTGGCGGACCACCGGGCCGACCGCAAGAACTGGCTCACCTCGACGCTCGGGATTTCGACAACCGACCCGGCCCGCTATGCCTGGGAACCCGTCACGCCCGGCGACCCCGACCATATGGAACACGCCCGGCGCCTCCTGCACGTGGTGGCCGATCGCCAGCGCTGGCAAGCCGCACTCAACGAGGCCAGACGCAGAGCCGCACTCCAACAGGGCCCTGATCTTCCACCGGTCGGGAGGGCGGCGTGACGAGCGGGCCCGAGGCGATAACAAGCGGGCGGTTGCTGACCGTGGAGGCCGCCGCCGATTACATGAGCACGTCTGTTCGTTTCGTCCGCCGACTGATCGCGGAACGGCGGATCGAGTTCGTCAAGGTCGGCCGCCATGTACGGATCAGCGAATCCGCACTGGCCAATTTCATCGAGTCCGGGCGCGTCGAGCCACTGACTAATGCGGGCATCGGGCGCGATGCGAGAGGAGTGGCGTGATGGCCAACAAAGGTGGGCATCGGCGTTTCGGCAATGTCCGCAGGCTGCCGTCTGGCCGGTATCAGATTCGCTACCCAGGGCCGGACGGCCGGATACGGACGGGTCCGGAGACATACGAACGCAAGGGTGACGCGGATAGGGCGCTCGTCCTGGTCGAGTCCGACATAAGGACGGGTCGGTGGACTGACCCCGAGCGCGGCCGAGTCAAACTCGCTGACTATGCCGCCATCTGGATTACCGAGCGTCCAGGGCTACGGCCGCGGACGGCCGACAATTACCGGTGGCTGCTCAAGAAGCACATCGTCCCGCACCTGGGCGGCGTGCCGGTCGGCAAGTTGTCCACGCCGATGATCCGCGAGTGGCGCGCCACCCTGCTCGCCAACGGTGTCTCGGTCTCGACGGCGGCCAAGGCGTACCGCTTCTTGCGGGCGGTGCTCATGACGGCGGCCGAGGAAGACAAAATCCTGCCCCGGAACCCATGCCGCATCCGGGGCGCGGGAGACGAAGACGCACCAGAGCGACCGGTGCTCGGCGTGGCCCAGGTCTTCGAGCTGGCCAACTGCGTGGGCCGCCGCCCGGTCGGCAACATCCGCAAGCTGCCCAACGGGGCCTACCGGCTTCGCTTTGCCCGCCACGGTGAGATGCGAACCTCCCCCGAGACCTATCTGAGCAGGGCCGACGCGGAGCGGGCGCTATGGAAGATGATGGACGGCCGCGCCGACTGCACGCATGACCGCAGGTATCGGGCGCTGGTCCTGCTGGCCACCTTCGCTAGCCTCCGCTGGGGCGAGGCGACGGCGCTGCGGCGTTGTGATGTGGACCTGGACGCGGCCACCGTCCGGGTGCGAACCGCGTACATCGAGCGCTCGACCGGGGAAATGCTGCTCGGGCCGCCCAAGTCAAAGGCCGGGCGGCGTGTCGTTGGCATCCCCGATGTGATCATCCCGGCGCTGCGTGAGCATCTGTCGGTCTTCGTCAGGGACGAGCCCGGGGCGCTCTTCTTCGCGGGCCAGAAGGGCGGGCCGCTGCGGCGCGGCAACTTCAACAGGATGTCCGGCTGGCCGCAGGCAGTGCGGACCATCGGCATGGCGGGCCTGCACTTCCACGACCTGAGACATTCCGGTAACCACTTCGCGGCGTCCAGCGGCGCGGGCCTGAAGGACCTGATGGCGCGCATGGGTCACGACAGTGAGCGGGCGGCGCTGATCTACCAGCATGAGGCGCGCGGCGCGGACAAGCGGATAACGGGCGCGATCGACGCCCACGTTCAGGCCGAGCGCGGCCAGGACGACGATGACGACGGCACG
>JBEKIF010000177.1:0-2885 GCA_050011895.1 Streptosporangiaceae bacterium
GGCCGGCGAAGCCCTTGTCGGTAATCAGGGTCAGGCCCGGCCGGGCGGCGGCGAGGCCGGGCTCGACGTCGAGCATGGCGGCCAGCACTTCCCGCTCGCCGATCTTCGGGTCGGCCAGCGCCCACAAGATGGGCATCCCGGCCGGGGTGGCGATCAGGTACAGCCGCAGCCCCCAGAACCAGCGGGAATGACTCGCGCAGTAGCCGTAGTTCGCCCAGCCGGCCATGTCCGAGCGCTTGACCGCGGGACGCGAGCGGCCGCATTCCACCGGGGTGGAGTCAGCGATCCAGACGTTGTCGAGCCAGAAGTCGCTGTCGGCGGCCAGGTCCCGGATCATCTGCTTGACCAGCGGCAGCGCGGCGCGCAGCCGCTTGTTATAGCCGGGCTGATGGGGCAGGTAGGGGAAGGCGCCGCGCAGATGGCAGATCGCGAACCGGATCCACCGGTGCTCGCTGTGAAAGCCCAGCAGCGCCTGAGCGACCGCCAGGCACACCAGCTCCGGCTGGCTGAGGCGGACCGGGTGACCCGGCCGGCGGTCCTTCACCAGCATGTCGTCGATCTTCACGTACAGTGCCGTCACGAGGGTGTCCAGATCAGCGTCCACGAGGGCCTCCAGGCTCGACGTCGGGTTAGCAACGCCGATCTTGGACACCCTCGCTTGCCTCGTCACGTAACGACACACCCATGATCAGTAGGGAATCACTCGTCTAGCTGTCACCCTGCTCACTTCAGCGCTGGCCCTGATCGCCTGGAGCGCGCGCGCGACGCTTGCTGACCTTGGACTTGGCCGAACGGACATGGTTGCGGGATTGCGTTATGGAGCTGGTGCCTTCGGGATTGTCCTGCTGGTCTTGATTGTGGCTGCCGTCATCCCGGCGACGGACGGCTTCCTTCACGATTCGCGAGCACAGATCCACGGCGGGCGGCTGCTTTACGAACTGGGAGTGTCGATCGTGCTGCTCACGGCGATCCCCGAGGAGTTCGCGTTTCGCAGCGTCCTGCTGGGGCCGGCGCTGAGACTATGGGGTCCATGGCGCGCGAGCCTGATCACCTCGGCGCTGTTCGGCCTCTGGCACATGGCGCCGGCCTTGCACGCCATGTCGGACAACCATGAATTCAGGGGCGCAGCCGCCGGACATCAAAACCACGCCACCCCCATCCATCCGGAGGTTAGCGATATGGCGAAGAAGGAGAAGGACAAGCAGAAGCAGTACGACGGGGAGGTCCAGGCGTCGCCGGCCGTAGCCCAGGAGGAGGCCGGGGCCGGCCCGCCACCGAAGATGAAGCGCAAGGAGTACGAGCGGGAGATGAGACTCCTGCACGGCGAACTGGTGGCCATGCAGGAGTGGGTCAAGGCGTCCGGAGCCAAGATCTGCATCGTGTTCGAGGGCCGGGACACCGCCGGGAAGGGCGGCACGATCAAGCGGATCACCGAGCGGGTGAGCCCGCGGGTGTTCCGGGTCGTCGCCCTGCCCGCCCCGACCGAGCGCGAGAAGTCGCAGATGTACATTCAGCGGTACGTCTCGCACTTCCCGGCCGCCGGCGAAGTCGTGATCTTCGACCGCAGCTGGTACAACCGGGCGGGCGTCGAGCCGGTGATGGGCTTTTGCACGCCGGAGGAGACCGAACGGTTCCTCGACCTGGTGCCCGGAGTCGAGAAGGCGATGGCCGATAACGGGATCCTGATGCTGAAGTACTGGCTCGAGGTCAGCGCCAGCGAGCAGACCCGGCGGCTAGAGAGCCGCATCCACGATCCGCGGAAGATCTGGAAGCTCTCGGACCTGGACTTGAAGTCCTACCGCCGCTGGTATGACTACTCCAGGGCCAGGGATGCGATGTTCGCAGCCACCGACACCGCGTGGGCGCCCTGGTACATCGCGCACACCGACGACAAGAAACGCGGCCGCCTCAACATCATCAGCCACCTGCTCAGCCAGGTCCCCTACAAGCCCCTCACTCCCCGGGACGTCACGCTGCCCAAACGGCAGCGGGCCGGCGGCTACACCGAGCCGGACCTGCCGCTGCGGCACATCCCGGCACAGTACTAGGAGGCTGGCAGGCCAGCCACCGCTGATACGCTCCCCTGCCAGCCCGGGTCGTGGGGCAGTAATCTCGGCTGCGGCGGCTCGCAAGCAACCGGATCCGGCCGTATCTGGTGAACATCTGGGCCAATATCAAGACGATCGCCATGATCAGGGCAAGCCGCGCAGATGAGCGCCTGCACTCATGACTACGGACGTCAGCATGCCAGTGTCCTGGCTAATTCAACGTGGCCGGCGTACGCCGCCGCCAGATACTGCGGGTGTGGCCGGCTCGCCATGTAGGCCCGCTTACCTGTGTGCAATTTTTGCGCTGTTGCCGCCAGGGCCAGTCGGATCACCTAGCGCGAGCAGTGGAATTGCCACGGCTCCAGGTCCACGAACAGCCCGGTGTCAGCCAGTTCGCCGCCATCGCGGTTGAACATGCATGCATGCTTCCATTGCTTCCCGCTCCGGTACCAGTCGGCGAGGCCCATATCCGGTGGTTCGCCAGGACGGCGCGACAGGAACACCGGTGGCCGTACGCGCCGGCCCTCGAACTGTCCCTCGTGCCACAAGGTCACGCCGGGCAGCGTGGCAATGGTCACCGCGGCGGCGCGCCCGGCATCGGCTGGCATGCGGGTGGCGATGCGGGGCTCGTCATGGTTTTCCAGGAAACGCAGGAGCCGCGACTGGTAGCTCAGGCCGGCGCGCAGGTGATCGCGGACGGCAGGCGCGTCGGCTCCGACTATCCGGTCGTACAGCCGCTTGTCGTAGCAGAAGTCGAAACCCTGCTGCTGAAGCTCCCACTCCAGGTCCCAGTAGGCCTCGGCGACCAGCACCGTCTCCGGGTGCTGGGTGCGCAGC
>JBEKIF010000178.1:0-5301 GCA_050011895.1 Streptosporangiaceae bacterium
GGAACCGGACTCCGCCGGTGGTCCACCAGCGGATCCCGCGCCTGCTGGGTGGTCCGGGAGTTATTTATGTCGGCGGCACGCTGAACGAAACATCAACAACGCTCAATAACGGATGATCTGTACCAGCCCGTTGCAACTTCACCAAGTCTGCGGCGCCGATTCGGCATCGTTCGGCGCGAAGCCACGACACCCTCCGAGCAGATCGTCACCTTCCGTAACCAGGTTGCCTTCCCTTATGACTAGCGGCAGCTTGGCTCGCGGGTCCCCGCCGACGGTCGGCGGACCGCTGCCCTTTGCGGCCTCCGCACCCACTGCACCTGCGGCAGCGCAACCAGGGCCGGAAACTTCTCCGCGTATTCTCCGTGGCGCACGCATCTCGCTCCGGCGCGCTCTTAGCCTGGCGAGCTGACCTGCAGAAACTGCGCAACCCGGCAAAGACGCACGCTCGCCCGGGCAACTCCCTGCTTAGTGAGGGAAACGAAGCAGACACTGGCTCTGAGCTGCGGTTTTGCTGGTGGCAGGTGTTGGGTTCGAACCAACGTAGGCTTAGCCGACGGTTTTTAAAGTGCGTAGGCCGACATGATCGCAAGTGTTCCCTGAGCTGCACTGACGGTGGATCGAAGCGCAAAAGGGCTGCCGCTCAACCACTCCTCAGCCACGGGGCACTGATGCGGTCCAGCTGTGTCCGGCTGCTTCCGGCTTCCTGAGGCGGGTTTTTGGCCCGGGATACCTGCGGTGGATCATTCTCATTTCGTCGAGATCCCGGCGCGTGGGTGCCCGTACCTAGTTCGGCGGCCAGCCGGAGCATCGCGGGGCGCTCTGAGGCGGCGTACAGCTGCTGGGCTCCGCTGAGCATCCAGTCATCGCCGACCGGAACGACGCGGGCGGTCATGAAGCAGCCCGGCCGCATCGGGCGCCAGGGCCGCACGCCCGGCGTTGGCCCGGATGCGGTAAGTCTGGTCGTCACCGATGCTGGTGGCGGTGATCGAGTCCCCGGCCTGCTCACGGATCTCAAAAACTCCTTCCACCACCTCGCGCCAGCCTTGCAGCACCTGGCGGTCGTCCTCGGTGAGGTCGGGATGCTCCGCAGCGAAGACCTCCGCCACGGTGCGGCCGTCAGCCAGCGGTTGCTGCAGGATGAAATGGTCTACCATGTTGGCGACGTCGGCCTCGCTGGCGACCCGGCCGGTGGCGTTCTCGTTAAGCACTTGGTCGAGCTGCCCGGAAAAGCGCGGTGAACAAGCGAACTCAACCAGCTGGCGCTTCAGCTCGCTGCAATGCTCCAGCAGGCTGGCCACCTCCGACGGCGCCTCGGCACCGGCCGTTCCCGCCACCCGTGACTCCTGCCAGGCCGCCGTGCCGTCCGGGCCCAGCGCCGGTACGTAGGGGATGAAACCACGCCCGAACGCCGCTACCTGGATCTCCAACGGCACATGCCTGACGTCTACGGCCAGCCCGTCCACCTCTATGATCCACCTCAGCGGGTTCTGGGCGGCCACATCGGCCCGCCCGAACTCCGCTGAGAAGGGGCTGATCCGCAGCAGGCCGCGGACCTGCCTGGCTTTGCTGCCCATCGTGGACTTGGCCACGCCGAACGCCTCGCTGAGCTTGTCAGCTGTGGCATATGGCTCACTTGCGGGATCGAACACAAAGTTCGCCTTGCCCAGCGCATACGCCACCCCAGCCGCCCACGTCGCCCGGCGGCCGCGCACAAGCGGCGACGGCCGCTTACGGGCCAGCTTCGCCACCGCACGCCGGGCCAGATCGGCGTACTCCTCATCAAGAACAGCCAGGCACACCGAGTCGGTGATAGCAACGATTTCATCAACCAATGGCCGGATCGCTTTCGGCACCCTCAGTTCGTCAAGACCGATCATGGCAGGAGGCGGAGTTCGCGGGCCATCTGCACCTGCGCATGAGAGAGGTGGTACCGCTGGCGCGCCTCAGTCCAGGCCTGCGCCTGGGGCGGAAGGGACTTCGAGATCTTCATCCTGCTCTAACGCCTCCGGTGCGCGGCCAGCCATTCCAGGCTGGCTGCCGCTTCTTTGCGTGCCTTGGCCTCGCGCCGGAACAGCTCGTCGGTCTTGGTCAGCACCAGCGTGTGCGGGCTGCCGAACTTCCAGATCTCGTGCTTGACTGGCAGCTCGCCGGCGCGGATCTGGTCTTTGACGTGCTTGCGGCGGGCCTCGGCGAGTGGCCACTCCAACGTGCGCTCGCCGCGGTCGGCGAGGAACTCACCGAGTGAGCCGCACAGTTCGCAGCCGCAGCCGCTGGACCAGGGGACCGACCAGTCGTCATGGGCCCGGGCCGGGCGTTCGGTGATCGCGGTTAGCCTCCGCTCGCAGTCTCGTGCCAGTTCATCGAGGGGCGCGCTTGGCCCTGGCCCGGCCGCCCGTAGCATCGGTAGCAGGCAGCCGAGCACGTTGTCGTCATGCTCCCGCAGAACCGTCACGATCTCGCCGGCCAGCGCTGTCCCGTCGGCGGCTGCCAGCAGCCCGGCGAGCGGCTTGCCCAGCTCCGCGAGCTGCTTGCGCCGAGTGGCCGGTGACGGGTACCTGAGCCAGAGCCGGATCTCCTCATCCAGCCAGCCCCACGAAGCGGCGAGCAGCCACCCGGCGGTGGCCGCCGCGCCCGCGTCCCGCAGTGCCGCGGTGAGCCCGGGCAGCGCAGCGTCCCAGCCCTGGCGGTCCACGTCCCCGGTGTACCGCCACGTGTTGCGCGACCCGAACCACGCATCCAGCAGATTCCGGTGCCAGGACTCGCCGTATCGCGTGGCGAGTACCGCCAGCTCGCCCGCGTGCGCGGGCGTCAGCCACTCGACCGCGAACGGCCGCAGCAGCATGAGCGCGATGCCTGGATCCTCCAGCCGCGCGGCCGGACTCCGCCGCGGCCCGCGCGCTGAGCAGGTCCCCGGCGTCCAGCCGGGCTCTCAGCTCGGTCAGTGCCCATGAAGGCGACGCCTCCGCCCGGGCCGCGAAGGCATGCTGTCGAGGCCACATGACGACCGCCGCTCGCCGGTACCAGCGGTCCAGCGTGTTGCCGTAGTTCCCCATGTACCCGGTGTACTCGGAGTCGTACGGCTTCAGGTCCGCTGACGGCGTCGATGCGCACACCTGCTCATCCGGCACATACAGCGAGATAGGCTCCCCGCCGGGCACCCCGGTCCACCAGTTCAGGGTCAGCTCAGAGGTGATGATGTACGTGAGATCGACACCGCGGCCCCGCCGCGCCGGCTCGGTGTCCCAGGTCTCCTTGATCTCGGTGAGCGCGAGTACCGCCTCGCAACCCGCATTCTCAGCGGCGGCCCGCAAGAGCGCGGCCCGTTCGGCGTCGGCGCCCTTGAGCCGGTCCCAGCTCAGCCCGCGCTGGGTGTACGCGTGGTCCAGCAGGTAGACGAGCCGGTTCGCCGGCTGCTGGTCGTCGCCTTTCCACCGGGAGACCCTGGTGGTGAAGTGCTCGGTGAGGTACCGGGCGGCCTCGGCCGACGGCTCGGCCGGAACGACACCGGCCGGATCGGAGTCCAGCAGCAGGTTGCAGGTATACGTGACCCGGTACCCGGTCCTGACTGGTTTGACCTGGTGCCGGCAGTCGGCGTAGAAGGCAGCTACCGACACCTCGGTCGCGGACGCCTGGTACGCAACGGTCTTGTCGTTGTGCTCGATGAGCAGTTCTCCGCCGGTGTGCGACGATGGCAGCGATACCACCAGCGTGCCGATCATCGTGTCATCCTTCTCCGAGTCCTGGTGCGGCAGGAAGAACTGCCCCTTCCCGTACACCAGCAGCGCGTGCGGCTCGGCCCGCAGCGGCGCCCGGGGCTGCAGCCCCAACCCGTCCCGCACCTCGGCCAGGATCGTGTCCCAGTCCAGCCCGGTCAGCGTCACCTGGTCTGGCGTGATCTCCCAGGTGTCGCGCACACTCAGGTCCATCAGCGTCTGCTCGCCCCGCCCGAACCGGGCCGGCCGCGCGGTGGCGATCATCCGCTTAGCCTGCGGTGCCTTGACCGGGAAGCTGATCGGCCCCGCGCCCGCCACGGTGAGCCGGACGTCCGTCGCAGGCACGGACAGTTGCGCGCTGAACGCGCCAGGCGCCTGCGAGCCGTCGAGTACCCTAGCCAGCCGCTCCCGTGGCGTGATCGGCATCCCTGTACCTCCCGCAGTCAGTCAGGCTACCGGGGGAGAGGATGGCATTCATCCGAATGGCCAGGTGCTACGCCAGGTGCGAACTGACATTGCCCGGGCGTGTCGGCCAAGGTGAGCGCGGCCGATTCAGGGACCATATCCCTTATGTCAACGCAGCAGTTGCTTGACCGTGTTCGTGAGCTGCGGGAAGCCGGACGCACGCCGAAGGAGATCGCCCGGGCGCTGAAGATGCCGCCGAGCGCGGTCGCGCCGCTGATCAGATCGGTCGCCGCCGCCGAAGGGCGGACCAGGGAGGACGCGCTGCTCGGGTGCTGGATCAGTCCGGGCTGGTCGGCCAGCGTCCAGGCACCGGAGCGGCCGGACTGGCCGGGTTCGGGCCCGTCGGAACGAACCCGGCACTCGGGACTGGTGACCGTGCTGGTCGCGCGCGACCGGGGCGGGTCGACGGCCGGGGTGTGCTTCTACCTGGTGGATACCTGGTGCCTGGGGCTGAAGGACGCGGCCGGGCCGCGGTCGATGGACCGGCGGCGGCTGGGCGGGTTCGTCCAGCAGATCTTCAGCGCCTGGGACGAGGCGGCCGTGCAAGCGCCGCTGGAGCTGGGGCGGCAGATCGTCTACGGTGCGATCGAGTACGCGCGAAAGCTGGACTTCGAGCCGCACGCGGACTTCGGCCGGGCCGCTGGGTATCTGGGGACATGGGACGGGCAGTGCGAGCTGACCTTCGGCCGGGACGGGAAACCGATGTATATCTCCGGGCCGTACGACGACGGGGAAATGATCATCCGCACGCTGCGCCACGGCCTTGGCGACGGGAACTAAGACTTCGTGCACACGATCTCAGGCTGACCCGCAGGGCCCAGGGATGGCGCTGCGATTGGCAGCGCACGTGAATGAGAGGTCATCCCGGTGTCCTCCATCCGGCCTCGAATCCTTGTAGCGCATGAGTTACAATGTAGTACATGACTGCGCCTCTTTCTATCCGCTTTGATGCCGCCCTGCTGGCGCGGTTGCGGCGCCGTGCGGGCGCAACGGCCGGCTCAACGACCTCCGCGCTAGCGCAGCGGCTCATCGACGAAGGACTGCGGATGGCTGACCACCCAGGGGTGATCTTCAAAGACGGGCCGTCCGGCCGCCGGGCTGCCCTCGCCTACGGGCCAGACAT
>JBEKIF010000179.1:0-2876 GCA_050011895.1 Streptosporangiaceae bacterium
CTTCGAGGTCGCGGTCTGCGCCACCGGCCCGGACGCGCTGAGCGCCTTCGACCGTACCGGCGCGGACCTGGTGCTGCTCGACCTCATGCTTCCCGGGCTGCCGGGCAGCGAGGTGTGCCGGGCGCTGCGCTCCCGGTCCAACGTGCCCGTGATCATGCTGACTGCCAAAGACAGCGAGATCGACAAGGTCGTCGGCCTCGAGCTTGGCGCGGACGACTATGTGACCAAGCCGTTCTCTTCCCGTGAGCTTGTCGCGCGGATGCGCGCGGTGCTGCGCCGTCGGGGCGAGACGGATGAGGTGACGACCGCATCGGCCATGGAAGCCGGGCCGGTCCGGATGGACGTCGATCGGCACGTGGTGACCGTCCGCGGCGGCCAGGTCCAGCTTCCGCTCAAGGAGTTCGAGCTGCTGCAGGTCCTGCTGCGCAACGCCGACCGGGTGCTGACCCGGATGCAGCTGATTGACCGCGTATGGGGCGCGGATTATGTCGGCGACACCAAGACCCTGGACGTCCACATCAAGCGGCTGCGGGCCAAGATCGAAGTCGACCCGGCAAATCCGCGGCACATCGTGACCGTGCGTGGCCTCGGCTACAAGTTCGACTCGGCTGCCGTGTAAACGGGCCCCGCGCAGGGGCCGCCGCTACGGAGTCGGCGAGGCGCTCGCCGAGGGACTCGCGGAAGGCTGGGCTGATGCGCCCAGGCTCCGGCTCGGGGTCGCCGTACCGCTCGCGCCCGCCGTGCCCTGCTTGATAGAGGTGGCCCTCGGCGGAGGCGGCGAGTAGGAGGAGTAGTACGACGTCCGCGCCTGCACTGGGACCATCAGCGACAGCTCTCCCGCGTCCTGGAAGGTGAGGTCCACGGTGACCGTCTTCCCGCTGGGCAGCGCGCTGGTCAGATCGTGCAGCACGATCTGGGGCTCGGGGCCGCTCAGGTCGGCTGCTCCGTTTGCGGGCACGGTGACCGAGCCGCCCGTGATCTGCACGGACGTTGCCGTGCCGGGCGCGCTGACCGAGAGCAGCTTGTCGGCGCTGCCGGAGTCGTTGTACAGGTACAGGAACATGCTGGCCGAGCTGCCCGACGCCAGCAGGGTGTTGTTGCGGCCGCCGAGGATGAAGGCGTTGTCGACGGTGACCGCACCGGCGGTGCCGTAGGCGCCGTTCGCCGCCGGGTGGAACTCGAGCGTGGGAGCGTTGTTCCCGGCCTCGCACCCCGCGAGCACAGGGACCAGCAGGGCCAGCGCGCCGATAAGGGTTCGGCGCAGCACTTTGCTGCCGTGGCTACTGCGAATCACGGCTCGGGCCTCCTCAGGCTCGGGGCACATCGCGGGCGGATGCCGGAAATCGTAGCGATCCCCGGAGCGCAACCGCCCGCCGGGGCGCCCACCGGCGCGTCAGGTCGAGGTCGGGCTGGCGGAAGTGGGCGGCTCCAGCTCCGGTGAAGCGCTCCTGGCGCCGGCGCCCAGCATGCGCAGCTGGTCCTCGAGCTGGAATCCTTCGGTCAGGTTCCAATTCACGGTAGCCGAGGCGTCCGCCCGGACGAGGACGATCGTCAGCCCGGGATGATGATACGCCGAGCCGAGCACGTTCGCTGCGTCTTTGACGGCGACCGCGGCGCCCTGGCCGGCGGTCCGGGCCAGGGCGTTCACGTCCGGCATCGCGCTCGGGGTGCCTACCAAGTACACCTGTACCCGGGCGCGGGCCGCTTGGGTGGTGAGCTGCCGCAGCGTCTGGCTGCAGTCGCACCCCGCGGGAACCAGGGCCAGCACCACGCTGCGCAGGCTGCGCACCGGGATGGTTTCGCCCTTTACGACCACCGTCCCGGCCGGCAGCCGGCTGGCCGCCACCGAGGCCGGCTGCGACGCTGGTACCGAGGCCGGTCTCGAGGCTGGGGGCGCTGAGCGCGACAGGACGGGAGCGGATGCGGGGCTGATGCTGAACACCGACAGTAGCGTCCCGGCCAGCATGGACAGGGCTACACAGCCGGCGACGAGCGGCAGCAGCGCGCCGTGCCCTCGCAGCGGCCCGAGTATCCGGTCCCAGCGGGCTCGGCGGCGCCGCGCACGCTGTTCGCGGCGGTAGGCGAGCACCTCGCGGTCGAGTTCCCTGGCGTCGTCCGGGATCTCGATATCAACCGGAGGCAGGCCGCCGTCGTCCCGCCCGGGTTCTCCGCCAGGATTCACCGGCACGCACCCCTCCGGCGCTGGTTCCACGTCACTACTAGTAGTATGGCGCCTGATAAGCTATGCGGCCGACGAGCCCTGTCATTGCCCGCCGGATGCGCGGCAGTGATGCGCCAGCAGTCCGGCCCTCCGCTGGATGCAGGGAAGCCGCTTACCATCGCGCGTACTTTGCGCTGACTGCTGGTGACGCATAGCTAATAGGGCTCCCCGGCATGCGTGCCGTGACGTGCCGCAGGGTAATTCCGACGAGCCCTATTTACGCTGATGACCAGCGCTTATAGGGTAAAGGGCATTCAATCAGCCCCCGGTGACGTGGTAAGATAGTCTTCAGCGGAAGGGGTACTTGCCACATGTCTTTCAAGGTCGGCGATACCGTCGTCTACCCCCATCATGGGGCTGCTCGCATCGAAGCGGTCGAGACTCGCACGATCAAGGGCGAGGATAAGACCTATCTGGTTCTTAAGGTCGACAAGGGTGACCTGACTGTACGGGTACCCGCAGACAATACGGAGCTCGTAGGCGTCCGGGATGTTGTTGGCCAGGAAGGCCTGGAGAGGGTGCTGGAAGTTCTGCGCGCCCCGCACACCGAAGAGCCGACCAACTGGTCACGGCGCTACAAGGCCAACCTGGAAAAGCTCGCTTCAGGCGACGTGAACAAGGTTGCCGAGGTGGTCCGGGATCTCTGGCGCCGGGA
>JBEKIF010000180.1:0-2874 GCA_050011895.1 Streptosporangiaceae bacterium
GGCCTGGAAAACGGCGAGGCAAGCGATCCGGCGGGCGGCGACCGAATGCGGGCGCACTGGGCACACATCGACTGGGCACAGGCAGACTGGGCGCAGGCTGACGCACCCATGCTGTGGCGATTCCACTTGCACTACTGGGACTGGTCATGGGGGCTGATCACCCAGCCGCTCCAGGCCGATGCCCGCGCCTGGTTCGCGGCGCTCTGGCGGTCCTGGCGGTCGTCGGTCATGCCCGGCCAGGGCGACGCGTGGCGCCCCTACCCCGCTGCGCTGCGCGCCTGGTCATTCTGCGGGGTACACCGGGACCTGGTGGCGGGCAGCGACGCCGAGGACTGTTTCATCGCCAGCCTGTCCACCCACGCCGGTTTCCTGCGGCGGCACCTGGAAACGGATGCCGGCGGCAATCATCTGGTCAAGAACCTCAAGGCACTGGCCGGGCTGGCGGTCTTCTTCGCCGATGAAGAACTGCTGGACCAGACGCTGGACCGGCTGATCAGGCAGCTCACCGTGCAGGTGCTGCCCGACGGCGGCCATTTCGAGCGGGCTCCCGCCTACCACTGCCAGGTCCTCGGCGACCTCATGGATGTGGACGGGCTGATCCGGGCCGCGGGCCGGGCGCCCGGGCCGGAGCTGACCGGGGCAATCGAGCGGATGCGGCGCTGGCTCGGGTGCGTCCTCTCACCCGACGGGCAGGTCCCGCTGCTGAACGACGGGTACCCCGTCGACCCTGCGCTGATCGGCCTGCTGCAGCCGGGCACAGCCCCGGATGACCGGCTGCTGGTCCTCCCGGACACCGGCCTGGTCCGGGCTTCGGCAGGCGGGTGGCGGCTGCTGGCCGACGTCGGGCCACCCTGCCCTGACGAGCTCCCGGGGCATGCCCACGCGGATACCCTCAGCTGCCTGGTCCACGTGGATGGGGCACCGCTGCTTGTGGACACCGGCACGTCCACGTACGCGCCCGGACCGGTGCGTGATTACGAGCGGTCCACCGCGGCTCACAACACCGTCGAGATCGACAGCGCCAATTCAACCGAGGTGTGGGGGGCCTTCCGGGCCGCCCGGCGGGCCCGGGTGGGCAAGGTCGTGGCCCGCGACGACGATGGCGTGCTGACGGCCGATGCGACCCATGACGGATACCGCAGGCTACCGGGCCGCCCTGTCCACCAGCGGCGCTGGACGCTGGCCGGTACGGAGCTGCGCGTGGACGATCTGGTCAGTGGGACGGGTGGGCATTCAGTGACGGTGCGCTGGCACCTGGCGGCAGGGTCGGTCTTGCGGCTGAGTGACGGGGAAGCTGCGGTGCACACGCCGGACGGCGACTTCCGGGTGGGGGTTACCGCGTCATACCCGGTAGCGCTGGCCGCCGAACATGTCCCGTTGGCCACCGGATTCGGCCGGACGGTCGACACACCGGTACTGGTCTGCCGCACTCAGGCTGAGCTGCCCGTGCGGATCAGCACAGCCTGGCGCAGGGCCGGAGATCTTCAGCTGATGTCCGCCGGTAAGCCGGCGTTCGCGCTAGGGGGAGTCAAGTGAAACAGATTGTGCAGCCGCTCGCCGGAGGCCCGGTGGAGGTGCTGGACGTACCGCGCCCGGTCCCGGACGCCACCGAGGTACTGGTCCGCACGGTCGCATCGGTGATCTCTCCGGGCACCGAGCGCGCTGTCACCGCCCTCGCCCGGGCCAGCCTGCTTGCCAAGGCCCGCGCCCGGCCCGACCTGGTCCGCCAGGTCGTAAAGAAAGCACGGGCCGACGGACTGGCGGCCACCAGGCAGGCTGTCCGCGGCCGCCTCGCCGAGGACCTGCCGCTGGGGTACTCGGCGGCAGGAATCGTCCTTGCGACCGGGCCGGCGGTGACCGGAGTGCGGCCCGGCCAGTTGGTGGCGACCGGCGGAGCGGGCAAAGCCAATCACGCGGAGCTGCAGGCCGTCCCGGGTCTGCTCTGCGCGACCGTGCCGGATGGCGTGCCGGGCCAGGACGCGGCCTTCACCACCATCGCCTCCATCGCGCTACACGGCCTGCGCCAAGCTGAAGCGGGCCCCGGGTCGAAGGTGGTGGTCCTCGGCCTAGGCCTGATCGGCCAGCTCACAGCGCGGCTGGCCATCGCGGCAGGTTGTGAGGTGGCCGGGATCGACCCGGCGGAGTATCCGCGAGAGGTTGCGGCCGGGTCGGGGGTGCTGGCTATCGACGAATGCGGCGACGCCACGACCGACCAGGTGCTGAGCTGGTCCCGGGGCCGCGGCGCGGACGCCGTGCTGGTCTGTGCGGCCGGCCGCTCCTCGGACGCGGTGATGCGCGTTCCCGTGCTTTGCCGGGACCGGGCCGCCGTGGTCATCGTGGGCGACGTCGGACTCCAGCTGAACCGGACACCGTTCTACCAACACGAACTGTCGCTCCGGTTCGCCCGGTCCTATGGCCCCGGCCGCTACGAGCCGTCCTACGAATCGTGGGGGGTGGACTTCCCGGCCGGCCAGGTGCGCTGGACCGAGGGTCGGAACTTCGAAGCGGTGCTTGACCTGCTGGCCAGCGGGCGGCTTGCGGTGTCGGACCTGGTCACGCATACCTACGGCGTCGCGGAGGCCGCTGCCGCCTACCGGCTGATCGAGCGGCGCAGCGAGCCCTACCTGGCGATCCGGCTCACCTATCCGGGGACGATCTCCGACGACAGCGTACGGCTGACCCGTTCCCCCGCCGCCAGCGCGACGCCCGGGATCGGGTGGGCGGGGGCCGGCGCATTTACCACCGGGACGCTGCTGCCCGCCTTCCGCGCCGCGGGCTTCGACCGGTTCGTGGCCATCGCCTCAGCCAGCGGCCTGTCCGCCCGGCGGGCCGCAGAGCGGAACGGCTTCCAGAAAGCGGTATCGGGCGCGGACG
>JBEKIF010000181.1:0-3598 GCA_050011895.1 Streptosporangiaceae bacterium
GTGCGGTAGCGGGGGACGCTGGGCCGGCCGATGCCGCCGTAGGCCATCGCCTCAGGGACGGCGCCGTGCGGGCGGGCGCTGGTGGTGCCCTTGACCGCGATCACGTACCGCCAGCCACGGTCAGCCAGTTCCAGCCGGAAGGCGGCGCCCTCGCCATAGCCCGCATCCGCCACCACCACCGGCCGGGTGCCGCCTGCCGCGGTGATCTGCTCCAGCAGGCCCCATCCGCCGGCGCCGGTCATCTCGTCGATCATCTCCAGCGCCAGCCGCCACTTCTCGGTATGGCGCACCTCACCGGGGATGCCGGCCCGCTCCCGGCGGCGGGCGGCCCGGGCCGCCGCGACCGGGTCCTCCAGCGCGGTGTCATCCCAGCTCTGCGGGCAGAACAGCCGCCAGTCCGCCGCGCAGGACGCCTGCTCGTTCACCAGGTGCACGCTCACCCCGACCTGGCAGTTGCCGACCTTGCCCAGCGTCCCGGAATACTGCCGGGCCACGCACGGCGACGCCGCCCCGTCCTTGGGAAACCCGGTGTCATCGACCACCAGCGCATCCACCGGCTGACTGGCCGCGAACCACCGCGCCACATTCCGCCGCACCGCCGCGTAATCCCACGTCGAGGAGGTGATGAACTGCTGCAGCCGCTGGCATCCCGGCGGTGAATTCCAGCAGCCGGGGCCGGACCTCCGCGATCTGCTCAGGGGTCATCCCGGCATGACAGTACGAGGAACCGCGTAAGCGCGGAAGAGACATCTGCATACTTAACAAAGTACTACTAGCCAACGTGATGGCTCTGCTCGACCTCTTCGTCGTCAACGTCGCCCTGCACGACATCGGCGTGGGTCCGCACTACCAGTCCTCGCTCTCGACGTTGCCTGGGTGCTCAACGCCTACGCCCTGTTCTTCGGGGCGCTCCTTATCCCCGCCGGCCGCTTCGCCGACAAGTACGGGCGCAAGGCCACCTTCATCCTCGGGTTGGCCGTTTTTAGTGCGTGCAGGCGGTCGGCGCCGCGATGATCATCCCGGCCAGTCTCGGTCTCGTCCTGACGACGCTCCCACCCGACCGGGTCAAACGCGGCGTGCGAGTGTGGGCAGTCAGCGGCGCAGCAGCCGGCTCCATCGGCCCGGTAGTGGGAGGTTTGCTCACCGCGCTGAGCTGGCGATGGATCTTCATCATCAACCTTCCCATCGGCATCGCTGCCGTCCTCGTGACCTGGAAGATGATCCCCAACGTCCGCCACGACCGCACGACGCGCATGCCGGACCTGTTCGGGAGCCTCATGATCGTCGTCACCATCGGCGCCATCTCCCTTGGCTTGCTCAACGGGCCCTCCTGGGGATGGGGATCGGCCAAGATCATCGGGAGCTGGGTGGTGGCCGTTGCGGCTGCCGTGGCCTTCTTCGTGAGCACCAGGCGTGCCGCGGTACCCGTAATCGACCTGAAGATGTTCCGGAGCCGGGTGTTCAGCGCTTCGAATATCGCCATTGTCATCGCGGCGGCGATCCTAGGGATACAGCTCCTCGGCCTCAGCCTCTTCCTCCAGCAGTCGTGGCACTGGCCAGCCATCACCACCGGACTCGCCCTCGCACCCGGGCCGGCCGCGGTACTCGGAGCGTCCCTCATCGTCCCGCGCTTGCACCGGCGGTTCCCGATCGGAGCCGTGGTCGCTTCCGGATTCGTCCTCACCGCTGGAGGCCAGGTACTCATGGTCCTGAGGCTCCACCACGGTGTCCACAACTACGCCGCAGCCATCCTGCCTGGCTGGGTGGTGATCGGCTTCGGCTTGGGCTTCACCGTCCCGACCATCATCGGGTCAGCCACCGTTGACCTACCGCCTGAGCAGAGCGCCACCGGCAGCGCGGTGGTCAACAGCGGCCGCCAGTTCGGCGGCGTCTTCGGCGCGTCGATCCTGGTCGTGGTCCTGGGGAAAGCAGAGGTCATCGGGGATCCCAGCCGCTTCTACGAGCTGTGGTGGGTCGCCGTCGCCCTGTGCGCCGCCGCCGTGGTTGTCTCCCTCGGGCTCACCCCCAAACGCCACCCCGCCAAGGCCGACGTCACGGTTCCCGTAGCCGCCGCGGCGACCGACAGTACCAACAGTTCAGTGGCATGAGTCTGCACCGACCGTCCGCGCCTGGCCGATGGGTCATGCCCAAAAGCGCCCAGTCGGTGCGCTTTCCCTACTGGCCGACCCCGAGATTCTGAGCACCTTCGACACCAATCGAGCAGTGACCCGAGAGACTCGCCAAACCCGCATCGAGAACCACACTTACCTCGACGCCCCGGTGTTCGCCTCGCACTTCACGGTCCCCGCCGCCGGCTACTTCGACAGCGCCAGGGAGGCGCGACCCTTCGTCCCTGGCGAAGGGAACGTGGACAGCAAGGAGGTCCGGTGACGACCCTAGAAGAAGCCACCGCCCTGGCCCGCAACGAACGTGGCCTGGTGATCGTCGCCACTTTGCGCGGCGACGGGACGATCCAGTCATCCCTCGTCAACGCGGGCATCGTCCCTCACCCAGCCACTGGCAAGTCCACTCTGGCGTTCGTCACCAACGGCCCGGTAAAGCTCGCCAACCTGCGCGCCCGGCCCCAGGTGACCGCCACGTTCCGCAACAGCTGGCAATGGGCAGCAGTCGAAGGACACGCCGAGCTGGCTGGGCCGGACGATCCCCAACCCTGGCTCGACCCCGAACGACCCCGCCTACTGCTCCGAGAGATCTTCTCCGCTGCCGACGGCGAGCACGACGACTGGGACACCTACGACCGGGCCATGGCCGAGGAACGCCGAGCCGCCGTGCTCGTCCGCCCAGATCGGGTCTACACCAACCGATGAGCACGCCCGTGCGCGGCAGGATCGTTTTCTGCGCCCTGATGGAGGCGTCGTCGCCAGCGCGGCCCGGGCCGGCGTCGGGCGCGTCGTCAAGGCCACGAGCAAGGAACCGGCGGACTCGCCGATCGGCCGACGGCGCGGGCAACTCAAAATATGACAGACCGGGCTGGGTTTTCAAACTCAGAATGTTGCTAGAATGGGTGCATGGTCAACCAGACGAGTGGCCGGCCGAGGCTCACCCCCAAGGGCGAGCGCACCCGGGCGCGGATAGTGGAGGAGGCCGCCGTCCTGATCCACGAGCGCGGGGTCGCGGGCACCACCCTGGACGACGTCAAGGCGGCGGCGGAAGTCAGCGGCTCTCAGATGTACCACTACTTTCCCGACAAGAATGATCTCGTGCAGGCGGTCATCGACTACCAGGCAGACGCCGCCGTCAGTAACCAGCGGCACGCGGATCTCGGCAGCGTGGAAGGGGTCCAAGCCTGGCGGGACATGGTGATCACGGCGGCCGAGCGCGTCCAGGCAAAGGGCGGCTGCCCCCTCGGTTCGCTCGGCGGCCAGCTCGCCGAGAGCGACCCGGAGGCCCGGTCCCTGATGGCCGCCGGGTTCGAACGGTGGACAGCGGAAATCAGCGAAGGGCTCAGGTCCCTTCAGGCCAGCGGGCAGCTCCCGCCCGGCCTCGACCCGGATGACCTCGCCGTCACCCTGCTCGCCACGCTCCAGGGAGGGCTTCTCCTCGCCCAGGTACAACGGAGCACCCGCCCGTTCGAAAC
>JBEKIF010000182.1:0-2786 GCA_050011895.1 Streptosporangiaceae bacterium
CTGCCGTGGTCACATCCCCTGCTACACCAAAGGCCCTCTCCCACCGGGAAAGGGCCCTGACCTGCGGAAACTAGTAGCGGGGGCAGGATTTGAACCTGCGACCTCTGGGTTATGAGCAAGCCGAGCAGCGTCTCAGCAATCTCAGCAGGGTGCAGCTCCTCTGAAGGGATGCCTGGCCAGCAGCTTCGCCGGATAGCCGGCTGATCAGCGACTTGGTCTTCTACCGTCGTGTACGGGGGAAGGAGACTGCAGATGGGCTCGCTGATCGAGGAACTCAGACGGCGGGAGGCGGCGGCCCGGGCCGGGGCGGACCGGCTGCGCACCCGGATCGAGGAGCTGTCGGAGGACCTGGCCAGGGCGGACGAGCAGGCCTCGCGGCTGTCGATCGCCCGTGAGGAAGTCGCGCGGGTACTGGAAGAGCCTGCCGTCGCGGAGCCGCCCGCCGGGCAGAACGGCAGGCCGGCGGGGAAACCGCGGCCGGCCTCGCCGGCCGGGGCGGTGACGGTGCCGCCGTGGCAGGACGGCGCTGAGGCCTCGGTGCTGCCGCGGGCGTATCAGGACCTGCTGGAAGTGGCGGCCGACGCGGGCCGCCCGCTGCGGGCGGGCGAGTTCGCGGCCGCGGCGGGGCTGGCCACCGGCAAGGCGAAGGTGGAGGGCCTGCGGTCGAAGCTGAAGCTGCTGGCCTCGCGGGGCTGGCTGGCCGGGGTGCCCGGCGGCCTGTTCACGCTGCCGGATCACGCAGGGAAAGCAGCGAAACGCGGACGGTAACGGGTTCTTCTTCCTAAGTTCGGAGGTGCTACCCCATCCGGACCGAAGGAAGAAGAACCCTCGTGGCAGCGTACTCTGCGGTTCCCCCTGATGATCCGTTCGCGATCTCGAAAGCCATGTTCACCGCGCTGGCCGCCGAGCTCTCCGGTCCCGCCGCGGCCGGGCTCACGGCCTGCGAGCTGGAAGACCTCCTCGACGAGCGGGGCCGGGAGGTAATCCGGCAGCTGCTGCAGGACCACTACGACCTGCGGACGGCGCGGGAAGAACAGCAGGCCCGGGAACAGCGCACTCCCGCGACCGGTCCCGACGGGATCACCAGGACCCGGCTGGAGACCGGGCACGGCCGGCTGCTGGCCACCGTGTTCGGCACGGTCCGGGTGACCCGGTGCGCCTGGCGGAAACCGGGAGCGGGCAACTGGTGCCCGGCCGACGCCGCCCTGTCCCTGCCAGCGGGCCGGCACTCGCACTCCCTGGCGAAGCTGGCCGCGCTGGAGGCAGCCCGCGGCTCGTTCGAGGCCGCGCACGCGGCCATCGCCCGCCGGTGCGGCCCGGTCATCGGCAAACGGCAGCTCGAGCAGGCCGTGACGGCGGCCGCCGCCGATATCCCCGCGTTCTACGCCGCCCGGGTCCCGGAGCCGTGCACGCCGCCGACGCTGGTGGTCCTGTCCGCCGACTGCAAGGGCATCGTGATGCGGCCCGGGGCGCTGCGGGCCGCCACCGCGAAGGCCGCCGCCCGGCTGGGGAAGATGCGCACCCGGCTGGCCTCCGGGGAGAAACCGAACCGCAAGAGAATGGCCGCCCTGGTCACCGTCTACGACGCCGAGCCGGCGAAGCGCCGCCCGCACGACGTGATCGCCCCGCCCGGCGGACGGCACGGCGACCGCCGGCTCCGGCCCGGGCCGAAGGCCCTGGCCAAGTGGCTGGCCGGGTCCGTCCGCAAGGACCCGGCCGAGGTGATCGCCGCCGCGTTCGGCGAGGCCGAGGCCCGCGACCCCGGCCACCTGCGGACCTGGGTCGTCCTGGTCGACGGGGCCGAGCACCAGCTGGACCTGATCCGCGCCGAGGCCGCCCGCCGCGCCGTCACGATCCACATCGTGATCGACCTGATCCACGTGCTGGAGTACCTATGGAAGGCGGCATGGAGCCTGCACGACGCCGGCGACCCCGCCGCCGAGGACTGGGTCGCGGTCAAGGCGCTCGCGGTGCTGGCCGGCGACAGCGCCCGGGCCGCGGAGGAGATCACCGCCGAGGCGAGTGCCGCCGGCCTGCCCGCCAGCCGGCGAGCCGGCGCGGATTCCTGCGTCCGCTACCTGAACGCCCGGCACGAGTACCTGCGCTACGACCAGGCCCTCGCCGAAGGCTGGCCCATCGCGACCGGCGTTATCGAGGGAGCATGCCGGCACCTCATCGCCGACCGCCTCGACATCGGCGGCGCCAGACTACGCACTCGGCGCATGAGTGACTACCTCACTCCAGAGGAGCTGCACCCATTCGAAATTGGGGCCAGATCCGCCCCGAGACCAGGCCGCAATTGACTGATGTTGAGCGGTCGCTTACATGCGGGCGGTCGCGCTCGGCCGCGGAGGCTGAGAGGATTGCGCCGCAGCGCGACATGAGGAGGCCGGCATGGGCACCTGGGATCCTGGCCCGTTCGGCAAGGACACGGCTGCGGACTTCGCATACGCCCTGGATGATGCTGCCTCGCCAGGCGAGCGCGAGGAGCTCGTCCGCGGAATCCTGACCCGAACCGTCAAGGCCACGGGATACCTCGAGGAGGCGCAAGAGGCGGTAGCCGCCGCGGCCCTGATCGCGGCCCAGTGCCCGGGCGGCGAGCCGGCAGACACTGCCTATGGCCCTAGGCAGCCCCTTCCAGCCTTCCCGCAAGAAATCCGGGAGACGGCCGCTGCCGCCCTGGACCGGGTCCTGGCTGACGAGTGGTGGTCCTGCGCATGGGTGGCCCCTGCCGACGCGGGCCAGTGGCTTTTGTCGGTCAAGGCCCTCAGAGATGTCCTCGACCC
>JBEKIF010000183.1:0-2722 GCA_050011895.1 Streptosporangiaceae bacterium
ACTATGTCGGGGCGGCGTCAGCAAGCCCGGACGGGCTCTGGCGGGCGTTGCGGGTGTAGTTCAATGGTAGAACGTCAGCTTCCCAAGCTGATAGTGCGAGTTCGATTCTCGTCACCCGCTCCAGGAGCTTCTTTGCAGGTCAGCGCTGGTCTCCCGAGCGCGGCTAGTTCCCTCTTCCAGGCGGTTGTTGATCTTCCGTGCCATTAGCGTGCCATTAGCCCACGGGGGCGAGCACGCCCGCCTGGCCGTCGTCATCGTCGTCGCGCTGCTCGGCCTGGACGTGGGAGTCGATCGCACTCGTGATGGCCTGGTCCGCGCCGCGCGCCTCGTGCTGGTAGATCATGGCCGCGCGCTCGCTGTCGTGCCCCATCCGCGCCATGAGATCTCGCAGGCGCGCGCCGCTGGACGCCGCGAACGTGTTGCCCGTATGCCGCAGATCATGAAAATGCAGACCTTCGGCACCTATCGACCGCACCGCGTACGGCCAGGCGGACATCTTGTTGAAGTTGCCCCGCCGCAGCGGGCCACCCATCGACCCCGGGAACGCCAGGGCTCCCGGCTCGTCCTTCGCGTAGATCGACAGGTGATTGCGGAGTACCGGGATGATTACCTGGGGGATGCCCACCACGCGTCGCCCGGCCCGGGACTTGGGCGGGCCGAGCAGGATCTCTCCCGTAGACCGCTCCACCAGCGCCGCCCGGACCCGCACCGTGCGCGCCTCCAGGTCGATATCGCAGCGTCGCAGCGCGGTCACTTCGCCCCAACGCAGGCTGGCGAAGGTGGCCAGCAGGACGAGCGCCAGGTAGCGCCGGTCATGATGGCAGTCGGCCCGGCCGTCGTCGGCCATCTTCCATAGCGCCTGCTCCGCTTCGCCCCGCCTGCCGTAGACCTCGGGGGAGGTGCGGAACACGCCATGCCGCCGGAACCGCAGCCGGTAGCCGTCCGCCGGGAGCCTGCGGATGTTGCCGACCGGGCGGCGGCCGACCAGCTCGGCGAGCGCGAAGACCTGGGCCACGGTCAGCACCGGCCGCTCCGGCGCGTCTTCGTCACCGGCCCCGCGGATACGGCACGGGTTCCGGGCCAGGATCTTGTCCTCTTCCACGGCCGTCATCAGCACCGCACGCAGCAGCCGGTACGCCTTCGCCGCCACCGACACGGACACCCCGTTGCCGAGCAGCTTCGCCCGCCACTCGCGGATCATGGCCGTGGACAGCTTGCCGATCGGCACGCCGCCCAGGTACGGCGCGATGTGCTTCTTGAGCAGCCAGCGGTACAGGTCCACGGTGCGGGGTCGCAGTTTCGGCCGTTCGGTGATCCAGGTCGCGGCGTAGTCGGCCAGCTTGACCTTGCCCCGGTCCGGGTCGGTCCACTCGCCCGCGGCTATCTGCGCCTCGATCAGCACGAGCGCTTTGTCCGCGTCGGACTTGCGGTCGTACGTGTCCGGCCCGGTGCGTATCCGCCCATCCGGCCCGGGATAGCGGATCTGGAACCGGCCGGACGGCAATCTCCGCACGTTGCCGAACCGCCGGTGCCCATCCTTGTTCGCCATCAGGCAACTCCCTTCATCTTGTGCCACATATCGGCTGGGGTCATTGGCTGGACGCGGCCCGCCTCGATGAACTCGGCCAGGGCCGACTCACTGATGCGGACATGGCGTCCGACCTTCACAAACTCGATCCGCCGTTGCGCGATCAACCGGCGGACGAACCTGACTGATGTGCTCAAGCGCTCGGCCGCCGCTTCGACGGTCAGCAGGCGATCCGTGCCGGTTGGGTGGTCTGTCACTACGCCGCCCTCCCGGTTGCCGAAAGATCCGGCGGCCCGTTCGCGCCTGCTCTGCGCCTGGCTTCCGCGAGTGCATCCCGCCAGCGGATGCGGTCAGCGACGACGTGCAGCATCCGTTGGGCGGGTGGCATGTGGTCCGGGTCGCCGGGGGAGACCGGCTCCCAGGAGTACCGGCCGGGATCGGCGGCCGGGAGGCCGAGCGTGTCCATCAGCCAGGCCCGGCGGTCGCCGCGGTGATCGGCCAGCGTCTTGCCCGACCACTTGCGCGAGACCAGGACGCGGCGGCCCGCGTAGCCGAGGTATTCGCGGCGGTGTGCCTTGCCCTTGCAGTCACCCGGCCGTAGGCCCGCGTGGGCGTTCTTGGGCTGGACGCCGTAGCGCAGCCAGTTCGCGCAGGTGGGGGAACACGGTTCGTACCGGAGCGCGGCGGCTAGCCGTTCGGCGTGCTCGTGGTGGGCTGGGGTCTGCGCTTGGTGGCAGTCGGCGACGTGCTTGGTCAGGTACTTGGTCAGGTAGCCGATGCACCTGTTCGCGTCCCGTGATCCGGCCAGCACGCCCTGGGCGTCGAACCGCTCGCCGAACCGGGCGACGTGCTGCGGTTCGTCCTCCGGGCCGATCGCGTCCAGCGCCTCGTCCCAGGAGGGCAGGACTTCCCCGGTCGCCGGGTCCACGTAGGCGCCGCTGGCCTCGTGCCACACCGGCAGCTCGTCGTCATGGAAACGGACCGCGGACGTGTCCGGCCACCACACCTGGTGGTAGGTGGCGGCGAGCACCTGGCGCAGCTCGGTGCGGGACACGGTGCCGCGCATCGCGATGTGAACGTGCGGAGCCAGACGCCGCTGGGGTTCCACGGCGGCGAAATACTGCACGTCATAGCCGAGGAACCGGCGAAGGTTCTGGATGAACCGGTCGAACAGCGCCGCGAAGTGCAGTGCGT
>JBEKIF010000184.1:0-2695 GCA_050011895.1 Streptosporangiaceae bacterium
CATGCGCCTCCAGGTGAGACCGTGGCGGGCCCGAGGGCATGGACAACGGCCTACCTCCGCCGGGCCGCCCTGGCCGACTGTGCATGCGCACTAACGGCCGGTGCGGCCGCGGCTCAGATCCGGTTCAGCGGTGAGCGGCATCTGCCGCTCACCTACTTCGGCTTCACGTGTGCGCTGCCCGTCCTGTGGTGGGCCGCTGTGCTGCTCGCCGGCGGCTATGACTCCCGGTTCATCGGACTCGGCTCCGATGAATTCCGCCGGGTCCTCAACGCCGCGGTCAGCCTCATCGCCGCCGTGGCCATATTTTCGTATTTCGGCAAGCTCGACCTGGCCCGCGGCTACATGACGGTCGCGTTGCCGTCCGCAGCAGCTCTTGACCTGGCTGCCAGGCACGCCTTGCGCAAACGTCTGCACCGACGGCGCAGCCGCGGCCTGTGTACCCGGCGGGTCGTCGCGGTAGGTCACGCGGGTGCCGTCGCCGATCTGGTGACCACCCTACGGCGCGACAAATACCACGGCCTGTCGGTAGTCGCCGCCTGCCTTGCCGGACCAGCGGAACCGGATGAGGTAGCCGGCGTGCCCGTGGCTGGCCACCTGAACGGCATAACGGCGGCGGTTGGTTTCTACGGCGCGGATACGGTCGCCGTGCTCGCCTGCCCGGAGATGGACGGCAGGCGCCTACGTGAGCTGGCCTGGGGGCTGGAGAAGACGGGTACCGACCTGTGCGTCGCGCCGGCCCTGCTTGACGTCGCCGGCCCCCGGACGACCATCCGCCCCGTCGCGGGACTGCCACTGCTGCATGTGGATCACGCCGAGCTTGATGGCGGAAAACAGGTCGTGAAGGGCCTGTTCGACAAGGCATGCGCCGCAGCGGCGCTGCTTGTGCTCGCGCCACTCTTCGGCGCCATCGCGCTGGCAATCACAGTGACCGACCGGGGGCCGGTGTTCTTCCGGCAGACCAGGATCGGCAAGGACGGCCGCACCTTCACCGTCTACAAGTTCCGGACCATGGTCGTGGACGCCGAACAGCGCAAGGCCCAGCTCACCTCCCGCAACGAGGCGGAAGGATTGCTGTTCAAGATCCGCCGGGATCCGCGGGTCACCCGCCCGGGCTCGTGGCTGCGCCGCTGGTCGCTCGATGAGCTTCCGCAGCTGCTCAATGTGCTTTTCGGGGACATGTCCCTGGTCGGGCCGAGGCCCGCGCTACCTGAGGAGGCCGCGCGCTACGGCGATCACATGCGGCGCAGGCTCGCGGTCAAACCGGGCATCACCGGCCTGTGGCAAGTCAGTGGCCGGTCCGACCTGCCATGGGAGGAAGCAGAACGACTCGACCTCCGCTACGTCGAGAACTGGTCCCTCGCCCTTGACTTGCAGATCCTCTGGAAGACCGGTTCGGCCGTCTTCCGCGGCTCGGGAGCTTACTAGCGATGAGCGCGAAGGTCCGCCCGAAGGCCAAAGGAGAGCGTCTTGCCCAAGTCACTGATTCACCGTGCAGTGAGCACCGCCCGCACCATGCGGGCAGTGGTCGCCAGCCCGCCATTTGCCACTCCGGGCCACTTCTACTCGCCCCTCACCGCCGATGCCGATCGCGGCCGCGCCCTGCGCTGGACCGAGGCGCCCGGAGTTGATCTGGCGGAGGAACGTCAGCTGGCGCTGGCCGAACAGCTGCGGCCGTTGCTGGCCGAGCCCCTCCCCGGCCCGCGGTACAGCGCAGCCAACAGCATGTACGGGTCCGGGGACGCGGCTGTCTACCGGGCGATGCTGACACACTTGGGGCCGGCCCGCTTGCTCGAGGTGGGCTCGGGTTACTCGACTGCGGTCGCCCTAGACGAGGCGGACGCCAATCCCCAGCTATCGGGACTGGAGATCACCTGCATCGAGCCGTTCCCCGATCGCCTGCTCGGACTCCTCTCCGGACCCGACCGCAGTCGGCTCAGCTTGCTCCGCCAGCCCGTCCAGGATGTCGGTCTCGACGCCTACGATCGGCTCGGGCGGAGTGACGTGCTCTTCATCGATTCAACGCACGTGGTCAAGGCGGGGTCGGACGTGATCTGGCTCTTCCTCCACGTGCTGCCCAGGCTGGCCGCCGGAGTGGTCGTCCACGTCCACGACGTATTCTGGCCGTTCGAATACCCGGCTCAGTGGCTGAGGCAAGGCCGGGACTGGACGGAGGCGTACCTGCTGCACGCATTCCTCGCCGGAAATGCGAGCTGGGAGATCCTCTTCTTCTCGTCGTGGTGGTGGCAGACCCAGCCGCAGCTCGTCCCGGCACCGCTCGCGGGCGAGAGGCCGGGCTCGATCTGGCTCCGCAAAGTGCGATGATCGCTTCTCCGCAGCTGTCGGGCTACCGTTGACCCAGAGACTCGTACAGCGGCGCATTCGTGACACGGCCGCGGAACCCGGGAGTCGCCGCCCAGGACCCGGCGGCGTCACCCGCCCCGTCACGATCAGCCCCCAGGAGTCCCTGTAGTGCAATCCCCCGAAGCAGCAGCGGTCGGCGCCCGGACCAGCGCGTGGTCCTCGGCGGTCTCGGCCGGGCCGAATCCGCAGGCCGCCAGATAGGCCTTTGCACCCCACCGCGATGACATCGTCAAAGTGGAGGATCTTGGGTCGTCGCCTCGCGCCGGACGCTGGCGAGCATCTGATGGGTGCGGCTCAGCGCCTGTTCGGCCGCGCCTAGATGGCCCAGGCTGGC
>JBEKIF010000185.1:0-2667 GCA_050011895.1 Streptosporangiaceae bacterium
GCCGTGGTCGGGGGAGAGATCGGAGTCGTTGACGCGCAGCGCGAGCAGCGAGCTGGGGTCCATGATCTGCGCGGGCGACAGGATGGCGTGCCGGAAGGAGCCGCCGCGCTCCAGCGACTCGACCAGGAGCCTGGCTGGCCGGTCTGCGCCGGCGAGCCGGGCGAGATCGCGCAGCCGTACCCCGGTCCCAGGACTGGCGACCCGGTCGCTGGGCGCGGCATGGCCTACGGCGACGTCGTGCACCACGTCTTCGGGGCCGGCCCTTGTGCGCCTGGCAAGTTATCGCGCTGGTGCGCCACGGTGAGCTTCACCGAGCCGAGCGGGTCGTTGCTGACCTCCCGGAATCCAGCCGTGGCCGCGGGGAAATGCGGATCGCCGCCGCGCTGCTGTGCCTACGTTCCCGGGATCTGGCGCCTGGCGGACGTGATCTTGACGTTTCCGGCGGGCATGGCTGTCCTGCCGCTGACTGGTTCTGCTGCATGTCCGGTTTTCCGGGTCAGGGTCGGGGTGGCCGGGTCGTGGGCGGTGGAAGGCGCCTGCCGCGCAGCCGGGCCCCGCTCCGATAGCTGCAGCGCGGGCTCATCCGCGGCATGCTCCGGGCCAGCAATCCGGGTGAAGACGCGGCCTGCGGTCGGCGGGCTCGCCGGCAGGACCCTCGTCGTCGGAGTTATAGCGCACTAGCGGAGCGCAAGACTTCGTCGCCCGGTCTTGCGAAAGGGAGACGCCGGGAGGTGCAGAAGTAAGAAACCGGCCGCGGCACGCCACTCACTCGGGTAGATCCGCGGATCACTGCGGATCTGTCCTCACCCAAGGAGAAGGACATTGCGCAAGCGCACATGGCTGGCAGCGGGCGGCAGCTTGCTGTTGGCATCACTCAGCCTGTTGGGCACGGCAGCTGCTGCCAGCGCCAGCACGGCATCGCCGGTGACCGGCTACACCTACATCGACGGCAACACCGCCACGGCCAATACCATCGACGGGTACGCCCGGCACGCCGACGGGTCGCTCACGGCGATGGCCGGTTCCCCGTTCGCCGCTGGCGGCGTGGGCCTAGGCACGGGCCTGGCCTCCCAGGGGGCGATCCAGGTAACCCAGGACGGCAGGTACCTGCTGGCGGTGGACGCCGGCAGTAACCAGATCTCGGTCCTGCGCGTCACCGCGGGCGGCGTGCCGGTGCTCGTCGGCGAACCGGTGTCCTCAGGCGGGATTAAGCCGGTCAGCGTCGCGGTCTCCCCGTCTGGCCTGGTCTACGTGGCGAACTCCGGCACGGGCGGCAGTAACTACACCGGTTTCCGGCTAAGTTTCAATGGGGTGCTGACGCCGATCCCGGGCTCGACGTACAGCGTCCCGGATAGCTCCGGCCTAGGCGACGTGTTCTTCAACGCCCTCGGCGACCACCTCATCGGCACCCGCACCGGCACCTCGCTGATCGACAGCTTCGTGGTGCTGCCCGGCGGCCGCCTGCTCGCCGCGAAGGGCTCTCCCTTCACCGGGCAGGGCCTGGGCCAGCTCGGCGCGGAGTTCTCGCCCGCCAGCCCCTCGCAGCTGTTCGTCAGCAACGCGCATAACGGTACTGGGCTCGGTACGGTCTCTGCCTACAGGGACGGCTTGCTTGGTCAGCTCAGCTCGATCGGATCCTCGCCTTATGCTGACGGGCAGACTGCGCCGTGCTGGGTGGAGATCAGCCACGACGGCAAATACCTGTTCACCGTAAACACCGGCTCGGGCACCGTCTCCAGCTACTCCATCAACCCGGATGGTTCGCTGGTCCTGATCGGCAGCACGCCCGTCACTGGCGGCGGGGCTGACATCGACGCCCGGCTGTCCCCGGACGGCAAGTACCTGCTGGTCGACGGCTCTGGCATGCACTTCGTGTCCGTGTTCGCGGTCAGCGGGGGAACCCTCACTGAAGTGCCTAGCTCGCCGACGCCGCTGCCCGCTGGAGTCACCTCCTCGGCCGGGATTGTCAACATCTAGCAACGACTAGCCGGCTTGTCGGCCAGCTTTCTCTGGCCCGCCCGGCTGGGCGGGCCAGAGAAAGCCTTGTCGTTCAGGATCCCGGAAGCAGCCGGCCCGCCAGTCTGGCAGGCCCGGATGCCGTCGGACGGAGCCTCTTGTCACGGGCTGCGGGAGGCTCCGCGGTGGCTGGACTCACTCGGTGTGACCCGGGTGGCGACGGAGGCCACAGGAGATCTCGGCATGACGACCGGCCGTGCGCTCCTCGAGCACGGGAACTTCTAGCCCGAAGTTGCCGTAGCTCTTTGTAAGTATCGTGCCCTGAACTGCCGTTTCGGTGAGATACCGCCATGTATTGTAGTCAGAAAATAGGCGTGTCGCTACCGGGGAATGTCCGGTCGCGACGTTATGATCTGGATATGACGCGAACCGGCGGGAAAGTCCACGTAGTCAGAGTCTCCAAGACCGGGTACGTCGACAAGCAGGGCCGCCGCAAGGACTACTCCTCGGCGTACCTGCGCCGCACCTACCGCGACGCCGGCAAGGTCAAGAACGAGACCGTCGCCAACCTCTCCGCGCTGCCCGGCCACGTCATCGACTGGATCGACGCCGGCCTCAAAGGCCAGCAGCTCGTCCACGCCGCCAGCGCGGTCACCATCACCGGGTCGCTGCCGCACGGCCACCTCGCCGCCGTGCACGCCATGGCCGCCA
>JBEKIF010000186.1:0-2610 GCA_050011895.1 Streptosporangiaceae bacterium
GGCCGCCGTCGGCAGCGGACTGAGCTCGGTGGTAAGCGAGCCGCCCACCGGAGTGAACGCGAACCCAATATCACCGGCCGGCACGGCCAGGCCGGACGATGTCGTTATCGGCGAAAGGGTCGGGTTGATTGCCACCTCGACCGGTATCTTCGCTGTGGCGCGGGTGGTGCCCCGCAGGGTCAGCGACGGCGAGCTCGACGTCGCTGCGCTACTCGCTAGCGCACAGTACCCGACCGTGCCGTTCCCGGGACCGCGCAAGACAACCTGGCCGGCCATTGTCTTGTCGATGTTGGGCGGGTTAGTGCAGCCCGACCCCTCGTCTGTCGGGTTGCTGAAGTTCCCGTGCTCGTCGAAGCCGACCGCCATGTAGCCGTCGGTCAGGCCGCTGAGGGAGTTGGAAACCTCGGCGGAGTAGCCGAGCGATCCGCCGCTCGGCCCGGCGACCGAAGGGATGACCGGGTCGGCCGGGTTCGCCGCGGCCAGCACGAACCCCGTCCCGTCCGCTCCGGACGCCCCGGAGCCCCACTGGTAGAGGTTGAAGGTTATGTCCAGGCCTGCCGAGGTCGGGACGGTGCCGTTGGCGAAGACCGCGCCTACTTTGCCGCCGGCGTTGGACGTGAAGCGGAGCGTGCCGGAGCCTTGCGGATCTGTCGGGGTGGTGGTGCAGCTGGCCAGCGGGTTGGCAGTGGCGTTGCCCACGGCGGTCAGGCAGGCGGAGTTGGTCCCCGACTGCACGGCGGGCAGCGCCACCGAGCCCGCGGAGCCGTCGACGGTGTTGTCGTGAAACGGCTGATTGAACAGCGCCGTCCCGGTCGCCGAAGCCTCCGGCGCGGACAGCGTCAGCGCAACAGAGGTCCCGCTGATGAGAAGCACCGTGGCCGTGGCGCACGACACCATCCGCCGGGACGACCGGGGAAAAGCCATTCTGCACCTCATTGCTAAGGGTGGCCGGCTATAGCGATCCGGTTACTCAGGCCGGCCGGCTACATGGATCCGGTGTCGCCAGCGCCGCCCACGGCGTCGGTCGGTCCCGTGGTCCCGCCCAGGGTGAGTTCGCGAAGCGTGCCCAGGTACGCGATGGCCGGCGCTTCATAGGCGTCATCAGGACAGGCGCCCGCATCCTTATCCGGCGGATCCTGGATTATCCGAGAAGTCACCCCTTTAGACCTTTCTCTCGATCCGCCGGGACGAACGGTAAAGAGCCATTTCCTGATCCCCTGCTTTAGGCCAGCCGTCTCAGCGCCCGGCTGCGGCACCGCCGTCCGCCGGACGTTTGTCCTGCTTGACGGCATTGGATTGGGTAAGTCGGCTGGCTGTTACGGAAGGAATCCCGCAAAGGCCCGCCTGGGACATTCCCGCGATTAGCCCCATACGGCCTCTTCATTGGTAACTCTACGAAGTTAAATTATCACTCCGAGTAGTAAAACGTTAGTATCTCAGTTATGAAATCCGGCCTCGGGCTGGCAGCTCGCACGCTGGCCCTGGATCTGGCCGCGGGCGAGGTGATCAGGTCCCTGGAGACGGCGGGCATCGACTGCCTGCTGCTGAAGGGCCCGGCCATGGCGCACCGCCTCTACCTGGATGCACCGGGCTGCCGTAACTACGGCGATATCGACCTGCTCGTGGCGCCCTGGCAGTTCGACGCCGCCGGCCAGGTGCTGGGCTCGCTTGGCTTCGAGGATTACCTGGCCGGGGTGCGGGCGAGCGAGGCTGCCCGGCTCCAGGAGCGGCTGTGGCTCCGGGACGGCGCGGCGTACCTCGCGGTCGACCTGCACCGGGGATTCCACCACGTCGCCGACCAGGCGGCCTGGTGGGACCTGCTGCGCCGTCACCGCGAGGTGCTCATGGTGGAGGGCCAGCCGGTGGCGATACCGGACAGGGTCGGCTGCGCCCTGATCGCCGGCCTGCACGCGTCGAAGGCGACCTCGCTTGGCAAGGCGCTAGAGGACCTGCGCCGGGCCCTGCAGCTCTTCGAGGACGACGTGTGGCGCCAGGCGGCAGATCTGGCCCGGTCGGTAGGCGCCGGCAGCGCGTTCGCCACCGCCCTGCACCGCGAGAGCGCCGGGGCTGATCTGGCCGCCCGCCTCGGCCTGACCATCACCGATCCAGTCATGTGGTTCTGCGCCACGTCCCTTGCGCACGGCACCGGCTCGCTGAGCTGCGTGCTGGCCCAGGGTGACCGGGCCGACCGCGTGCGGCGGCTGCGGGACGCCGCGTTCCCGTCGAGGCCGATTCTCGCCGGGAGCTGGCCGATCGCCAGGCGGGGCCGGGGCGGGCTGGCCGCCGCCCACGTCGGCCGGCTATGCGTTACCGTCACCCGTCTCCCCCGGCTTCTGCTTGCCTGGCACAGGACCTGCCGCGCGCTGCGGCGCGCTCCGGCGGCGCACCGCCCCGCGGCCGCCCGGTGATCCGAATTGGTCACCGTCTCCGCGGCCGCGCCCGGGCAGTCGCGGGGACCATCGGGTGGACGCTGCGGACATGGTGGCTGGTACACCGGCGGCTGGCCGGCGGCCCATGGGGAAACGACGCGCTGCCGGTCACCGTCGCGCCGCCGCCCTACTCGGGGCGGGCAGCCCGCCTTATCCTCGCCTGCTGCCGGGCAACGTGCCT
>JBEKIF010000187.1:0-2608 GCA_050011895.1 Streptosporangiaceae bacterium
GGGTACCTGCCCACCAGGTGCACGTGTTCGTTTTCGCCGTGGAACTCCCGCAGACCCGCGCCGAAGTCGCCGCGCACCTTCCGCATCGCGTCCTGGCACGACTGGAGCATGTCCACAATCGAGGACACCGCGCCGGTACGTCGTCACGAAGACCACATGCACGTGGGGCGCGGGAACCTGGGTGCCTGCCGCGGCGGGGTGCGCGTCATTTTTGTAGGCAAGCAAGATCGTTTAGTGTGTTCGGCTGGTCAGGCGGCTGGTGTCTGGTTGCGTGCTGGTTTCCAGATCTGGTCTTCGGGTCTGCTGGCCTGCTGGCAGCGCAGCGTGGTGATGGCGCTGGCGCCGGCGATGGTCCAGTGCATGCCGGACAGCTTGAGGCGCTGGCCGATGACCGCTTTGCAGCCGGATTCGACTGCTCCGGAGCCGACGAACAGGCCGCGGGAGCGGAACCAGTGGTAGCGCATGCGCGGGGCGTTGGTCTGGAAGTAGCCCAGGGCCGTGTTCAGCTCGGTCTTCTTGATTCCTTCGAGGGGGGCGATGCGGGCGACGGCGCAGATGGCGTCGATGTCGCCGTAGTCCAGGTCTTCCAGGCGGGCGGCGAGCCAGTCGTCTTTGTGGTCCCCGAGCATGAATTCGAGGGACCGGGCAAGGTCGTGCAGGTGCTCGCGGGCGTGGAACAGGTCCACGATCTGGGTGGCTTCGGGGAATTTCACGGTGGCGATGTTCCAGATCCAGGGGGCGCCGTCGCCGAGGATGGTCATCTGGCGGACGTGGCCGGCGCCGCGGCGGATGCCTTCTGCCTCCACCAGGCCGGCGAACGCGGCGGCGGGCTCGAAGGTGGCAATATAGCTGGAGGAGTCCCGGTCGCGAGAGCTGGAGGAGTCCCGGTCGCGGACGGGGTATCCCTCGTCGCCGGGCTTGTCCTGGGTGAAAAAGACGGCGAGCTTGACCTCGCGGGTGCGGGCGCGGCCGTCTTCGCCCTTGCCGTCCCGCCCCGCTGTTTCCCGCGAGGTCATCGGCACGCCGGTGCCGTCGATCGCTGCGTAGAGCTTGTCCGGCAGCGGGGACGGCGGGAACGGCACGAGCTTGCGGGCAGTGATGAGGGCGGCCCGGCCCCGGACGGCGGCGGCCGCCGCGGTGCCGCTGGCCTCGGCGGCCCGCTCGACGCGCTTGACGGTCAGCCGCACTCCGGCCAGGTTCTCCAGCAGCCCGGCGGCCTTCGCGAACGGCCCGGCGGCAGCAGCCTGGTCGTTCATCGCCCGCAGGCCCGGGGACATCGCCTGGCCGGCCACGCCGAGCCCGGCGTCCCTGGGGGCCAGCCCGTGCCCGCAGGCGGCGCAGTGGTACCAGGCGCGTGTGAGGGTGACCGGCCCGAGCACGGTGTCGATAACCTTGTCCCGGTAGGAGACGAACTCTGCCTCATGTCCGCGGCCGCACGGCACCCGCGGGCCGCGGTAGCCGGGATCGGCGGCCAGCAGCTTGGCCAGCATGCCGCAGCCCGCCTGCAGCATCCCGGCGCGGATCACGGCCTCGGCAGCCTCCATGCCCGTGTCGCCGCAGCCCAGCGACCGGGCCGCCACCGCGGCCATCTGGCCTATCCCGGCGGCTTTCTCCTGCGCGATCGCCGCCCAGAGCCCCCCTTTTCACCCTCCGGCGCGGAGGGCGCATCCGTTCCGGTCGCGGGCCTGGCCTCGCAGATCTTCTCGCTCACCTCCGCGATCTGCTCGCTGATCGCCGCGAATTCCGCATGCCGGCCGACCTCCCGCCGCACCTTGGCCACCTCGCCGGCGGCCAGCTGCCGGCCAACGGTGCCGCGCCCCCGGGCGCTCCTGGTCCACAAGAACCTCGGCCCGTGACCGCGATGACCAGGCTGCGCGCACCCGCAGTTCGGCTTGCCGCACCTGCGGTAGTTCTCGCTGACCGACCCGCGCCGGAAGTCACCGACCGCGCTGAGCTGCGTGTACAGCCGTTCCCGCTCGGCCTCCAGCTCCGGGAGCGACGGCTCGGTCATGGGCACTCCTCATCTGGTTGCTGATAAACAACCAGACTCCCATCATAACCTGCCCAGATGCGGGACCCCTACATATGTGTCGCACACCCCGAGGTGCCGCGGCGCCGCGGCGGTAGTCCTCCGCGATTGTCACAGGCCGATGGCATGCTCTGGTGTCATGCAGGTGAGGTACCGGTATCGGATCTACCCGTCGCCGGGTCAGCAGCAGGCCTTGGCGCGGGTGTTCGGCTGCGCGCGGGTGGTGTATAACGACTGCCTGCGGCTGCGGGATGCCTGCCAGGCGGCCGGGGAGAAGATCAGCGACACTGAGGTGCAGCGCCGGGTGATCACGCTGGCCAAGTGCACCCCGGAGCGGTCCTGGCTGGGCGGGGCCGCGTCGGTGGCGCTGGTACAGGCCTGCCAGGATGCGCGGCGCGCGTACAGGAACTGGTTCGACTCGCTGAAGGGCAGGCGGAAGGGGCCGAAGATCAGGCACCCGAAACCCCGGCGCAAGCACGGCCGCCAGTCAATCCGGCTCACCCGCAACGGGTTCGCCCTGCACGGGCAGCGGCTGTACGTCGCGAAGGTGGGAGACGTCAGGGCCGAATGGTCCCGGCC
>JBEKIF010000188.1:0-2530 GCA_050011895.1 Streptosporangiaceae bacterium
CTACAAGCGCGACGCACGGCTGCTCGTCCGCGCGGGCATGAGCGGCGGCAAGGGCATCCCCGAGACCATCGGTGCCCACCCGTGCGTGTTCGCCACCCTCACCGCCCCCAGCTTCGGCCCGGTCCACTCCCGCCGCGTGCGCGGAAAAACGGTGCTGCCCTGCCGTCCCCGCCGCGACGCCCATGCCCGCCGCTGCCCCCACGGCCACGACATCTCCTGCCCCACCCGGCATGTAGAAGAGGACCCCCGGCTCGGGCAGCCGCTCTGCTTCGGCTGCTACGACTACGACACCGCGGTCCTGTTCAACGCCTACGCAGGAGACCTGTGGCGACGGTTCACCACCTACCTGCCCCGCCACCTCGCCCGGCTCGCTGGCGTGACGCAGAAGGAACTGCGCGCGGTCCTGCGCATCCGCTACGTCAAAGTCGCCGAATACCAGGCACGCGGCATCGTCCACTTCCACGCGGTCATCCGCCTGGACGCCCCCGGCGAGGACTACCAGCCGCCCCCGGCCCGGTACACCGCCGCGCTGCTGTGCGACGCCATCGGCCAGGCCGCCGCTGTCACCGTCGTCACCGGCTCAGGGGTCCCGCTCGGCTTCGGCACGCAGACCGACGCCAGAGCCATCCGCCAGGGCGCGGACCTGCCCGGCACCGGGCAGGCCCTCTCCGGCCAGGCGGTCGCGAACTACATCGCCAAGTACGCCACCAAGACCCTCACTGTGCCCGGCGTCCCCGACACCCGTATCCGCAGCGCCTTCGACCTGCGGGGCCTGCGCTGCTCTCGTCACTACCAAGAGATGATCACTGCCGCGTGGCGGCTCGGCAGCAGGCAGGAAACCGGCGAACCGCGGTTCCGCCAGTGGGCCCACATGCTCGGCTACGGCGGCCACTTCCTCACCAAATCCCGCCGCTACTCCATCACCTTCGGCCAGCTCCGGACCGCCCGCAAAGACCACCGCCGCACCCAGCGCCACCCCAGCGGCGAACGCGACCCTTGGGGCCGCCCCCTCGATGAGCACGTCGTCTTGGTCGTCGCTTCCTGGGCCTACGCGGGAACCGGTTACACCCACGGCTCTGGCGCAGAACTGGCCACCGCCTCCGCTGCCTGGGCACTCGAGCACCAACGCCAGGCTGACACCGCTGCCTAATTCACCGTCAAGACCTGGTTGACAGTAAATCCCCGACCGAAGGAGAAGCGATAGAGCATATGGACACCGGCACTGATCGGCTCCTGACACTTGATCAGGCCGCCGACATCCTTGGCACCAAACCTCGGTTCACGCGACGCCTCGTCGCAGAACGGCGCATCAGGTTTACCCGCGTCGGCCGTCACGTCCGCATCCCAGAGTCTGCGCTGCGCGATTTCATCGACGCCGGAACCGTCGAGCCGGTCTGCGTTCATTGGCACGGCGGAAAGGTCGTCGCCTGATGCCCGCCAAACGCCGACGCCGGTTCGGCCTGGTCCGCAAGCTGCCATCTGGCAAGTACCAGGCGTCATTTGTCGGCCCTGCTAGCGTCCGCCAGTACGCACCGCAGACGTTCCGTACCAAGACCGACGCCGACCGCTGGCTGTCCAGCGTTGAAACGGACATCTCGCGCGGCACCTGGCTGGACGACAACCTCAGTCGTCAGCCGTTCGCTGGCTACGCAACCGCCTGGCTAAGGGATCACCCCACGATGGGGCCGCGCTACCGGGAGACCTGCGAACGCAACCTACGTGTCCACCTGGGACCGCTGCACGACATGCCGTTGCGGGCCATCACCTCGGCCGTGGTCCGTGAGTGGTACGCCTCGGCGCTGCGCGGCACAGGTGGCCGCACATCGATTCAGCAGTCCTACCGGTTCCTGCGGGCTGTAATGAACACCGCCGTGCGTGACGGTGCGATCTTGAAGAACCCGTGCAACATCCCCGGGGCTGGCTCCGACCGGGCCAAAGAACGCCCAATCGCCTCTCCTGCCCAGGTCGTCGCGCTCATCGACGCCATCACACCCCGGTACCGCGCCGCTGTTCTGCTCGCCGCCTGGTGCGGGCTTCGGCGTGGCGAGGTCGTCGCCCTCCAGCCCAGAGATGTAGACCTGACCGCAGGTACGGTCACCGTACGTCGCAGTCGCGTCGAGCTGCTCGCTACTCCGCAGGCCTTCGACGCCGACCCCAAGACTGATGCGGGCAAGCGCACCGTCACCATCCCGCCGCACGTTTTGCCGATCCTCGCGGAGCACATGACTACCTGGGCAGGACCAGATCGGGTATTCGTCGGCCGCGACGGACGCCCCATGCGTGGAGATGCCATCCGCCAGGCATTCACCCGGGCACGCCGGAAGGCCAGCATGCCCGGCTTCCGCTTCCACGACCTGCGCCACACCGGCCAGACTCTCGCCGCCTCGACTGGCGCGACCACCATCGACCTGATGCGCCGACTCGGCCACGCCTCACCCGCCGCCGCGAACCGCTACCTTCACGCCGTTGACGGCCGGGACGCCGAGATCGCCTCGGCCCTGTCCGACCTGGCTGAGCACGGCAACGCCGC
>JBEKIF010000189.1:0-5114 GCA_050011895.1 Streptosporangiaceae bacterium
CGTAACCATCACGTTATGTGAGTCAGATCCAGATCCGGAACTGACCCGCAGAGCCACCGGCCCGCTCGCGGTGTGGGAGCGTTCGCCGCAGTTGCGGGCCCGGGGCGACCGGGAGCCGCCGGCGGCTTGCCTGGAACCGCTGGCGGTAGTCGAGATTCCGCGCAACTGGCTGCACCGTGACGGGCGCCGCATTTACCTGCGGTACGGCGAGCGCTCTGTGGCGCGCGTAGCTGGTCATGGGGGAGCGCATGCTCGCCCGGGCCGGCGCAGACCACGCGCCGTGCCTGAGCCGCGGAGGGCGGCCGCGAGCAGCTCGAGCGACGGGCCGGGGGAGTGGGCGGCAGTTCGCCAGCTTGCGCCCCTTGGCTGGGTAAAGCAGCGTGCTCGCATCTTCGGCAAGGTGAGCTATGAGGGCGCAGGCTGGCGCGCACCGCCCGCACGTGGCCGAGAAGAGGAAGTCAGTGGCGAAGAGTGCGCATGGGTGGATTCAGGCTGCTGGCGCGATGCTGACGTCGAGGGTGACTGTCTCTGCCGCAGAGTCGTAGTCTCGCGGATCGCCCTCAAGCGCGAACGCGATGGCGGACAGGCACTCGTGTTCGGCACCCTCGCGGGTCGGCGTGCCCCCGCCGTTGATGTGCAGAGCTGGCACGCGGTAGTGCCAGTTGCCGGCCTCGTCGTCCCAGAACAGTTCGACACGCAAAGCACTCATGGCAAGATCACCTACAGTCTTCGCGGTTCAGCGGTCGTATAGCCGTAGTCCCGGGCGATCCTGGCCAGCGCTGGGCCGCCGAGATCCACACCGTCATGGTAAGCCCAGACACGTTGCTGATCCCCTTAGCGAGCACCCGGTGAGAGCCCGAGCGCCTGGTCTCAATCCAGCCGTCTCTCTTCAGCGCCGCCAGGACGCGCGCAGCCTTGGCCATGTCACAGCACCGTAGGCCACCAGTCTGTCAATCCAGGGCAAGACATCGCTGTCGCCCGGAAGATCCGGCGCTGGAAGGACATGCACGACGCGCTCGTCGAGATGTCCGCCGATAAGCCGCGTCACGACGAGCCTGCTGATGATGGCCGGCGGTTCCGACCGGTGAGCGCACCTCAGGATGGTGCCGCTCAGCGTGTTCACCATGGATGGGTGGTCGGCGCGCCTCGCATCGAGCGGACCTGCCCTTGCGATCGTGGGCGCTCTTTGATGCCCGCCGCGAGCAGGTCGACTACCTCAGTGATGCGCGCCGCATGGACATCCGGCCGGCGGCTGGTCGCATCGATCCAGCGGAGGTAGGCCTTGCAGTAGAACTGCGCCAGGGTATCGAAGAATGCCCCCGCCGCCGGGTTGGCCTCAAGCGCTGCGGCGATATCGTCGGCAAGATCGCCGCGTTGCGGACCTTCCGGCGCCAGTTCAACGGTCACGTTGTCGCCGATCGCGACGCCCATGCCCAGCAGGCGCTTCGGAGCCAGGGTCTAAACCCATCCGCTGCCGGAGGGCAAGAGCCTTGCCCGGATCCGCCAGTCGTCGATCATGCCGCCGACGGGATGGCTATGACCGCTGTGTCCCCAGGACCGGCGCGGCGCGAAGGGTAACCGTCCCCTCGTCATGCGCTGTAGTTTGCGCTGCGCACCGCTTAACATGCCATATCCGCCGATCGGCGCGGCTTCTGGCACGCAGCAGAGCCATCCATGGTGCGCGCAGAACTTGGCGATCTGTGCCGTCGGCGGCGGGTACGCGGCAGCGCGAGATGGCCGGGCGGTCATCCGCACGCTGGCGTAACTGGTTAGATCTGGCCATAATGGCGCCTTGCATCTGGCAGCGGGAGGCAGTCATGCCGCTTTTCGGCCGCAAGAGCCGCGCGCGCAACGGGCCCCTGACGGCCGTTATCTCCGCCGGGACCGGCCGCCATGAGGGTGAATTGGAGGTCGTCTGGATCGGACAGGGTGGCAGCGAGCCGAAGCGGCTGGTCACGACGAGCCTGTCCGGGGCGGCCGAGCAGGCGGCGACCGCAGCCCTGGCGCACTTCGCCGAGGGCGGGCTGATCCCGGACGCGGAGCTACAGTTCGCGATCTACCCGTGGGATTACGGCAAGATGGCACCGATGTACGACATCACCGCCGAGGCCGGCCAGTACCGGGCGCACGACATTATCGCCGACAGCCCTGATATCGCAGCGCCGACGCTGGAAGAGCTGGTCGAGCAGATGGCAGGGCAGCCGCGCGGCGGCGAGGGGATGCTCCGATGGCTACGACGATTCCAGGATCTGCCGACGGCGGCGATGGGATAGCGCCCGTTGGTGGGGAACGGCCGTCGGCACGATGACGGCGCAGCCCGTTACCCAGCGCAGGCCATCCGCGAGCAGCTGGTGTTTCCCGGGCAGCAGGCGGTCGGGTAGCGCCTCGCGGATACCGCGCGCCAGGTCGGGGCGCGAATTCTTTCCTCCGGGGTCAGGTACGTGATCGGGTCGGACGTAGCAATTCACCTGGCTCGCAGCGAGGCCGCTGTTCGCGGCGGTTTCTCAACCGGTCCTGCTCGGCGTATCAGGTTGATCCGGGGATGTCCGGCCCTCGACCTGACCAGACGATCCCGGACCCGTCGCATATTACGAATCCCAGAGCTAACTCTCCGTGACCAAAGCCTGATCCCGCTTGACGCCTGAACCCCGATCTGTATGCCGTCCCCAGTTGGCCGCTGGCTGCTCTTTCCGCGCCCGAATAGCCGATCTGAGCGAGCTGGCGGCGGGCGCTGTCCGGCTTGGGTGCGACGCCGCTGGCTGTGGGGTCACAGGGGCTCCATCTGGTGAACCATGGTCCTGTCGATGCCCTGCCGGGAGTGGAACTCCGAGCGCACCACGCCAGGGGCAAGCGACTTGAACCTGGTTCCCGCTGTCGCGTACCTCAGCGGCCAGTAACTGGCTGAAGGTAACCAGGAAGGAGTTAGTGCCCACGTACACGACCCGCTGGGCAAAAACGCTGCCTGCACGGCGCGCCGGCTTGCCGGTCAGTGCCGCCCGGGTCAGCAGCACCGGGGCTTGCCGGCGCCCTGGCGCCGGTCCGAGGGGCCGGTCCGAGGGGCCGGGCCGTGTGAGGTCGGCAGCCGATTGCCGAGGGTCAGCGGGCTCGGTGTCCCCAGGATGCAACGGTCATGGGGCTGTAGGTGGTGAAAGCGGGGTCGTGGACAAGACGAAACGTGTCGTGAAGCTCTGCCTCGGTGAGGCGGCGGAGGAGAGGAGACGGTCGGCGACCTTTTCCACGGTGAAGCGCAGCTATGTCGCTCCGGAGGGGGGCCACCTTGAACTTGGTAGACGCTGCCCTCGGTGTGGACGTCGACGAGGCCGTGGGCGACCAGGTCGGCGGGGAGCCTGCGTCCGTATTGGCTGTCCATGCCGCCGCTGACGGTTTCGAGCAGCCGCACCGCCTGGGTGACCGCTCGGGTCACCACGTCTGTTTCGGGCGCGTAGCAGAGGGTGACGAAGTCCGGCTCTTCGGCCAGCGGCCAGCCGCCGGGGCGCAGGGGCGGAGATCATCGAGGCGACGGCGGCCCGGCGGCCAGTGCGGGGTCCAGCGCATGGACCAGATCGAATCGCCGCTCCGGAAAGGTGACGATGTCGTGGCGCCAGACGTCCAGGTCGGGCGGTTCAGGTTCTGCAGGAACGCGGTCTGCAGGTCGCAGGCCACCACATGGCCCCCGCTGCCGACGCGCTGGCGCAGTCACGACGCGATCGATCCCGCGCCCGTGCCGGCCTCGAGGCAGTTCCATCCAGGACCGACGCCCAGGGAGGTCAGGTGCCGGATCGTCCCCGGGTCAAGGGCGGCTTCGAGGCTGCCCAGCCGGGATCGTTCCTCCAGCCAGGCGTCATCGAAGACATAATTCGAAACCATCCGGGGTTCTACGAGAAAGCTGCCGGTCATGTGCGTTCGGCTTCTTCGGGTTTGCGGGCCAGGTAGCCAACGACGTTGATGTCGGCCCGCAGAGGCAATCCGTCCCGTACTCGCCCTTGAGCCTGCTCGACGGCTGCGCGATGGAACTCAGCCTCGCCGACGTTCTGGATGGCCTCATAAGCTGGCCCGCTAGAAGCCAGCGCGCGCGCGTACACTTCTGGGTCCGCGAACTCCAAGGCGAACGGAACGTCCAGACGCTCGACATCGGCGAACCCGTATGACTCCAGGAGTTGCTCGCCCGCACCAGGCCGGCCCAGCGACACCATCATGGCCTGGTTGTCGACCTTCTCCGCCGCAGCAAGACGGAACGGTGCCAGCGCCCAGGCTCCAGGAGAAATCTTCAAATGACCCCACACCGTTATCCCGGCGCGTCCGCCCGGGCGAAGGACCCGGTGTATCTCGGCAACTGCGTGGGGCGTGGTGCCCCAGATCCCCCGGAAGCTGCTAACAACGTCGAACGACGCCGACTCCCACGGCAGGGCGTGCATATCGCCGACCTTGATATCGCATTCCGGGTTCCGGTCGCGGGCCACCGCGACCAGCCTGGCCGAGGCGTCGATACCGGAGCAGGAAGCGCCCCGGAGGCGAGCCAGCTCGATCGCGAGCCCGGACCCGCAAGCCACGTCGAGCAGCCGGTCTCCGGCATTGACGCCGAGCCGATGGTGCACAGCGACGTACTCCCGGCAGTTGCTCGGCTCGCTGAGAGTCGCGAAGTCCGCCGCCTTGCGGCCCCAGCCCTCGTCCACCGTCGCCCACTGGGGAGAGTCTGTGCTTGACCTCGTCATTGCCGCTCCTCTGCGTCGCCAGATCCCCTCTGCGCTGGTCTCACCGGTCCGCCGGGCGGCCGGTTGTCCGGTGCTGGCCGCCCACGGTACTGCCAAGCGGTAACGCGCAGGTCGCCGCGCTCACCGGCGGCAACCTGCATGTTGGCCCCCTTTGTGGTAGTGCCGGTCACTGGGCAGCCAGCAGCGTGGCGATGCGCGCGGCGGCGCGGGCCGCGCCGCCGCGCGGAACCTTCCGGTAACCAGGCCGGGTGCCGACTTCCGCCAATGCTGCCCGCATCGTGGTGGCCAGGCCGTCTGCTGTGGTCGTCGTGTAGTCCATCCGCAGGCCGGCCCGGTAGTGGTTGAGCCGGTGGGTGACGAAGTGCTGCTGTTCCCAGTGGCGGCGCAGGGGGAAGTAGATGA
>JBEKIF010000190.1:0-3158 GCA_050011895.1 Streptosporangiaceae bacterium
CCGCAAGCCACATCGAGCAGCCGGTCTCCGGCATCGACGCCGAGCCGGTGGTGCACAGCGACGTACTCCCGGCAGTTGCCCGGCTCGCTGAGCGTCGCGAAATCCACCGCCTTACGGCCCCACCCCTGGTCCACCATCGCCCACTGGGGAAAGCCTGTGCCCGGCGTCGTCATCGTTGCTCCCTTCGCGCCGCCCGGTCCCCGTTGCGCTGGTCTCACCGGTCCGCGGGGCCGGCCGCAGGGCGGGCCTGCCAGCAAGGGTAGCTTCGCTCCCACCCGGCGATCTCCAGCAGGCCAGCGGCCTCGGCCGCGACATTGGCCATGGTGTACGGGCGCGTCATCGGGGCGCTGCGGCCAAAGCCGCGGTAGTCCCACGCCAGCAGGCTGCCCTGGATTGCGCCAGCCTCCGGGTCGCTGTAACCGCGACACGGCCAGCTCCCCGCAGGCCACCGGCGAAGTCTTCGCGTGACTCCCCAGCGGTAGCCGTCACTCGCTAGAAGCTGTCTGGCACCTCGTGGAACCGTTGGCCGTGCAACTGCTGGTGGGATCGTGACAGTGGCTGGCCGACGAGCCGGGCGGTGATGCCGGCGTTGAAGTTGGGGCATTGCGTGATGTCCTCGTGGGGGCAGCGCAGCCCGTGCCTGATGGCCTCGCGGGCGGCCTGCGCCGTGGCGATCTGCTCGTCGAGTTCCGCGAGCTTGCGCTGCGCGAGCTGCCTCCAGCCAGGCGTGCCGTCGCGCGGTGCCATGAGGGCTTTCTGCTCGGCGAGGGTGAACCCCGCGTCGCTGTAGAGCAGGATGGCGGCGACGAGCCTGGCCGCCGATTCGGGGTAGCGGCGCTGCCTGTTGTGCGGCTGTGGCCAGATCTCTTCCCGTTGCTAGGACAGCCCCGTTCCGGTAGCCGGCTTCTGTCAGAGCGTCACCGGGAGCTGATCACGACGATCGTGGTGAGCCCGCCGTCTTGGCCGGAGAGACCAATGCGGAGCGGCACTGCCACGAAGGATCAGCAGGCCGCCATTCTCCTCGGCGTGTCCAAGGGCAGGATCACCCCGCTCCAGGTGCCCCATCCGCGCGTGCGATAATGGTCGGCCCGGCCGTGGGGGGTGGCATGCGGTATACGAGTATGCCGTCGGCCTCGTAGTCGAACCGGAGGCCGACCGCCTTGAGGTAGTCCAGGATCACCGGAGCGGGGGTCCAGACGATCGCCCAGCCGACGTTGATGCGGCGTGCGTCTAGCCGTGCCGCCTTAAGCCGCGCCGAATCTCCCTTGCGGCCCGCGAGCAGGTCGGTGTACAGCGTGCTTGGTTCTTGCTGGGCATTGAGCAGGTCGGCGTAGAACGGGTGCCGTTTGACACAGCCGGGATATGTAAGCGATGGAAAGCGGATGGCCATCAGCGGTTGCCAGCACCTCGGCCTCGGGATTGAAGCCTTCTCCCTCGTCTGGCAGCGGCACGGCGCTGCGCACGCTGAATGGGACATCCACGACGATCGACCCGGAATGGTCGGCGGCGATCGGGCGGTCAAGTGCGGGCAAGGCAGTGGGCATAGTGACAGGGGGGGACGGGCGGGCACCGACGCTGCCGGCTTCGAGGATGGCGAGCGCGAACACTACGACCAGAACAGGTGTGGCGTGATAGCGCAGCCAGTTCACGGCCGCGCCGGCCAGCAGCGCGGCGGCCACCAGCCCGAGCTCGGTGAACCGGTCGGCTTCGCGGAAGGAGGACAGCAACGGTACCCGTACCATCCAGGTGTATGGCATGATCACCGACACCCGGATGCCATGCCATACCGAGGCGAGCGGCACATACCGCGGGCGGCCGATGACTATCCCGGTTCCCAGGGCCGTGATGGTACTGCCGAGCCAGAACAGGGCGAGCAGCCGGGCGCTGCGCCGCCGCCAGCAGACGGCCAGGCCAAACAGCGCCAGGACGGTCAGCACCCAGCCGTAGGCCGTGAACGTGAGGCCGGGGCTGGAGTGGTTGTAGAGCGCGGCCACGCTCTTCAGCCCGAAAAAGGCCACCCGCGGTGAGGGTGAGAATATCTGCTGCAGCGAGGCACCGGAATTCTGGTAATCCGCCGCCAGGGCGGCCTGCGACACCGAAGCGTCGCCGGCCAGCGCCTGCTGAACCATGGCGATGATCTGCGGGCTGGCGACCACGGCGGTCACCACCGCGGCGAGACCTGCCGAGCGCAGCTTGACCCAGGCCCGGTCCCCGCCGCGGGCCGGGCGGCGGGCCAGCCAGGGCAGCAGGGCCGCCGCGGCCAGCATCCCGGCCAGGATCGCCGATTCCTGGTCGGTCAGCAGCGCCGCCCCCAGCACCACTCCGAGGATCGCCGCCTGCCGCCAGCCTGGCCGCCGTCCCAGCCGCACCGCGGCCTCCAGCGCCAGCGGCAGGAAAATCGCGCCCAGCGCGAGTTGGATCTCAAACCAGGCGTTCCACGTCATCATGGTGGACAGGCCGAAAAACGCGCCCGCCGCGATCGCGCCGGTCTGCGAGGGCAGCCACAGCCGGGCCGCCCGGTACATCGCATAGCACATCAGGCCGGGCGCGGCAGCCGACAGCAGGTTGTAGCTGAAACTCGGGCCGTACACGAGCGTGACCGGCGTCATCAGCACACCGGGCAGCGGCATCAGCGTATGAAATGCCAGCGGGGCCCCCACCGGAGCCGCCAGGTAGCGAGTGAACCAGGGGCTGCTGAGGTGCAGCACCGAGCGCGCCATCCACCAGAAGTCCCACACAAACAAGCCGGTGTCCCGGGCATCTCCGGGCACCACGTGGTCAGTCAGGTACGTGGCACGGGTCCAGTTCACGGCGATCCCGGCGCCCAGGTAGCCGATCAGGACAGCCGCATGCACGCTCGCCGGGCGGGCGATCGATCCCAGCCGCCGCGACCACGTCCCCGCCGCGGCGGAGGAATCTTCCCGGTGACCGCACACCCGATCCGCTGCCGTCATCAGGCAGGCCTGCGTTCGGTGCCGAACCGGGCGGCTGCCCGGGTCATGTTGTCCGGCTCGGGCAGCTGCCGAGAAAGTCGCATAGTGAACACAATGGCGGGCCTGCTCGAAAGTTGCCCGAGAGTGCTTCAATCTTTTCCATAGCGCAGGCGAAAGATGGTGATCTTGTCGGGCCTGTCCTTCGGCAGGCAGCTCGCTCGCGAG
>JBEKIF010000191.1:0-3063 GCA_050011895.1 Streptosporangiaceae bacterium
GCCGGCGGAGGTCCCGGTCGCTGACGCTGCGGTGCTCGCCGACCAGCGTTATGACCTGATGACTGCGCTGCGGGCGCTGCCGCCGCGCCAGCGCGCCGTTATCGTGCTCCGCTACTGGGCGGACATGAGCGACGCGCAGGTAGCCGCACTGCTGTGATGCTCAGAAGGCACCGTGCGCAGCCAGGCATGGCGGGCACTTTCCAAGCTCCGTGTGAGCCCGGCCCTGGTGGAAGGGGATTCCCCGTGAAGACGCGTGGAGGTGGCTGGTGAGGCTGACCGACGAGACCGCCCTGCGGCGGCGGTTGCACGAGGCGCTCGATCTGGCGGAGGTCGGGCCAGTGCCGGTGGATGCGGTATTCCGGCGCTCTCGGGCCGTCCGGTCAAGGCGGCTGGGAGCCGTCCTGTCGGGCGCGGCCGTGATCGCGGTCGCGCTGGGTTTGCTGGTGATCGGTGTTCCGGGGCCTTCCGGTGGGCACGGACGATTTGGCGTCACCGCGAGCCGTCGGATCGTCACGTTCAGTCCGGGCGGGCTCACGACGTTGGGCGGACTGGACGCATTCGCCGTGGGCGGCGCAGTGATCTACGTCGCGACCGGCGACCATCCGGGTGCGGAGCTGGCCGCCTACGACCGGACGACCGGTCATCTGGTCGGCCGGATCAGCGTGCCTGCGGTTGCCAGCGCAGTGCGGATCGGGCCGGGCGGTCGCGTGTGGCTTGCCTTTTACCCGGATCAAAGCGGCGGTGGCACCGGCATCTGGCTGCTGAGCCCGGACCTCAGCCGCCGGTCAGTTCTCAACCTGGGCGTCGCCCGCTACCACGGCGCTGCCCCCTTTGACGTGCTGCCGACCGGCCCCGATTCCGCGCTGCTCGCCACCGATCAAGGCCTGGCGACTGTGCGCCTGCCGCCACCAGGCAGCGGCGGGCAGGCTGCGCTCCGCTGGGCGGCGCCGTCAGCCATCCCGAGCATGCCGCGATTTGGCCTGCCAACCCGGCTCGACATGGTCGCTGGCAAGACGCTGGTCCAGCAGGTCCACGCCGGACCGGCGAACTCGACCCTCTCCTTCGCCGGGCACGCCCGACCTGTATCGCATCTACTGATCGGGTCCGTGGTCAGTCAGGGCGATGGCCTGTGGGGGATTACCGGCGGCCCGACAGGAATGCTGATCCGCCTCAATAGCCGGCTCCGCCCCATCACGCCGCGGTCCGTCATCCGGAATCCGCTGCTGGCCGATCCGGTGCAGATACTGACGCACGGCACCCGCCTCCTCGCTACGCAGCGTTAGGGCGGGTCAGTTACGGGTGGCAACTTTATGCCGGCGGGCGTGCCGCACGGGGGTGGCCGGGCTACGTCTACCAAAGCCCTCGTTTCGAAAGCCAGACCACGCAACCGTGCGCCCGGCAGAGCGTCGGGAGCCAGTCCGCCAGGTCCTGAACGCTAGCGACTGCTCCGTCGGGCTGTTCGGCGCCATGGGCTTTGCCGCCGGTGAGGGCATGCTGGCCGGCCGGGCACGCGGCCAGACTGTCGGTCGGCGCGGCCCGGCGCCCGCGGGCCAGCCTGCCTGGCGCGTCCGGTGACCTGGCCGACTCACCCTGACATAGTCAGCGGTTGCCTGCCGCGTGCGCGTCATGCCGGGAGGGTGAAATCCGGCCGTGACGCCGGCGCTCATCCTCCCGTGAACTCGCGAGGGGTTGCCCCGAACACGCTTTCCAACGCTGGCGGGCGTTCATCGAGGGCCGCCACCGACCGGGACCTGCGCGGATGCGTCTGGACGGCAACGGTCGCCCACCATGTCCTCGACCAGCAGCTCCCGAAATGCGGCGTGGCGCAGTAGCGGCCCGCGCAGTGATCTACTGAGGCTTCACTCAGGCCACCGGTACGTTGTGACCCGGCCCCCGGTGATGCTGATCTGCGGACCTGGTGTGTGACTATCGAGCCAGACTGTGTAGTCACCAGCGGACAGTCCCGGGTACACGGCGGCGTGCAGGGTGCCGTCTGGCATTTTCCGGGGCCGGACCCGCGAGTGGGTACGGCGCTCGGCCGACTCGCCGACCAGGCTGATCTCGATTTCCCGGCCGTCTGCCTCCGGCGGCGCGTACAGAACCAGGGCCCCGGTGCCGAGGCCGAGGTCGAGCACAACGCTGCCGGAGTAGGACGGATCCGGAACGGCCTCGCCCGATGCCGGGTGCGTCATGACGAGGGGTGGTAGTACCCGGCGTAGGGCACCCCGAGGTAGGGGAAGCGCGTCAGGTAGGGAATTCCCAGGTCGGCGGGTGTCAGCCCGTCAGTGAGGATCTTCGCGGCGGCGTCCACTGTGTACTTTGGGTCGATCAGCTTGTAGGTCACCCCCGCTATGGCGCGCAGCTCGATCGAGACGACATCGTCGAAGACTCGGCGCCCGTTCGGGAACCCGGCCGCGTCGCCGCCCAGCAGCCCGAAAATGCTCGGGCTCTTCGCGGGCGCAATAGACGTGTTGAGGCGCAGCAGGTCTGACTGCACTGGTCCGGTGTAGTTGGTGAACCCCTTGACGATGCCCTTCGGAATGCCGGTGAGCAGGATGGCTTCCAGGTCGGCACGCGGCGTCTTGCGGGCGTCGAGCTTAGCCAGGTTCGGGAATACGCCCGGGTACAGAACGGGCAGCAGCCGGGCCAGCTCGGGCCGCGCGACGTCACGGGCGAACTGCTTGTCGTGCGCGGGCGGCTGATGGTTCCAGTAATCCTTGCGGCTCATCGGCACGATCACCTCATTGAATAGCGGGTTGCCCAGCCGGGAGATCTGCGCCCACGGGCCGCTGCAGTGCCATTCGCCAGTGTCGTCATTGAGTATGCGCGCGCGCTGCCTGCTCGCGGTCGTCCACACCCCGATGACCGGCCTGCGCCTGGCGGTGATCTCGGAGATGGGGACCTGGAGAGCGATGGAGTGGACGTTCAGGTACTTCGTGGCGTTGACGCCGGGCGCCGCCTTGAAGCCGTGCGCCTTGGCGAAGACCTGATAGTTCTGGAACGGCCGCAAGTCAGCCAGATCGAAGATCGAGCCGAGGTCGACATAAAAGCCCTCGGCTCGCT
>JBEKIF010000192.1:0-28312 GCA_050011895.1 Streptosporangiaceae bacterium
ATGCGGCAGAGCGTCAAGCCACAGCTGGCCAGCTGGGATCGAGCAGGGCATCCCAGCCAGGTGAAGCTGGCTCGCTTCCTGGCGCACGTGGACGCCATAGCCCGGCCGGTGCTGGCGACTGTGAGCGGCAGGGTTGCTGCCGAGCTGATCGTAGGGTTCAGCGATGGCGTCTCACTCATTGATGGCGGCCATGACCTGGACAACTACCTGTTCCCGGTCGCTCAGCGGCTAGGCCCGGAGCGGGTGGCAGCCATCTTCGGCCGCAAGATCCACGGGCCGTCGTCACTAGCGGTGGGACTCGCCCAGCCGGACACGGCCGAGGCCACCCCGCAGTTCTCGACCCGGATGGCTGGGTCCTATGAGCGCAAGGAGTGGAAAGAAAAGCTCCACGATCGGCTTGCGGTGCAGGTGGCCACCATCGATCCAGGTCCGGTCGGGCTGGAAATCGCCTTGACGACCGGGCCAGGCCGCAACTGGGCCAGCCTCTGGAAGCCGCTCATCGATGCCTTCGGCCCCGTGCTCGGCGAAGACCCCACCCGGCCGTCCCACCCGCACGATGACCGTATCGTCAGCCTCGGCCTGCATCGCACCATCGACACCGGCATAGCCCGCGACGTGATCATCGACGCCTGGTGGACCAGCCTGTAGCTAACCCCGCCGCCTCTCGCCGCGCATGCCATAACGAGGTCGGTCTGCCGAGATGAGTGCGCCGTGCGCATATTGGGATGGGGTGCGGGGCTGTCCGGCGGTGGTAGATTCCGATCTCGGCGAGGGGTGGCTGCGGGCCGTTCCTACCTTGTGACAGGAGGCGGCCGCGGCATCGACCGCGTGCTCGTCAACCGACTCGCGCGGGATCCCTAAGAGACATGATCACGGGCGTCCCGGTGACGGGACGCCTGCGTCAGGACCGCCCATGAACGCGCCGCCAAGCCCGCTCCTAGCCGCGACGCGGCCGCCTCGAGACGGGTTTCCAGACTCGCTGCTCCTTACTGACCTCGCCGCGCCCGCTGTTATGCGGATCGCCATACCCGAGCCCGGCCAATGCCCCGGGGTCCACCGCCGATCATCTACCCGGCAACCGCGGGGTAATAGTCTGGGGAGTGCCGGTGGGGCACCCGATCAGTCCCGCACCGGTGCCTGGGAGGGCCAGATGCGTATCAGCGACGTACTTCGCGTCAAGGGCGGGCAGGTCGTCACCGTCACCCCGGACACGGACGTGCGGCACCTTCTCACGGTGCTCGCCGAACACCGAATCGGTGCTGTCGTCGTCTCTCACAACGGCACCTCGGTCGACGGAATCGCCAGTGAGCGGGACATCGTCCGGGCATTGGCCGAGCGAGGTGCCACGGTGATGTCTGAGACGATCACGGCTATCTACACAGCCGAGGTGCACACGGTCACGCCAGAGACCCCACTCGAGGAGGTCATGCGCATCATGACCGAGCACCGGGTCCGGCACGCGCCGGTCGTGGTTGACGGCGGCTTGCGAGGGATCGTGAGCATAGGCGACGTGGTGAAGAACCGTATCGACGAGCTCGAAACCGAGCGAACCGCATTGTCCAACTACATCACAGGTAGCCGCTAACGTGTCGGCTCAGCCTGCTGGCGCCTCCAACGATCTCCTCGAGAGCCTCGTAGAGGCAACATCCGAAAGCCGCACACCGGAACTCGCTCCACCTTGACCCCGCGCCGCCGGGCCCAGGCCCGGCAGCTATCAGGAAGCAAGGAGACACCCAGTCACTCAGCCGTAAATGCGGTGATGCGGATGAAAGACCGGGTGGCGGACGCAATCGCCGGCGGTTACAGCCCGGGCACCTACTCGCTCTGCAAGATCAAGAACGCCGACGTGTTCAAGGTGATGCATGATCAGCGCGGCGCGGAGAAGATGACGTACGCGCCTGCCGCGACCGTGGCCCAGGCGCTGACCGGCGCGGACGACGACCAGGCCGGCGTGATGACACCACCGGATTCGCTGGGCTGTTCGCCCAGGTCGCCGAAGCATACTTCGCCAGGTACGGCTACCATATAGCGATGCGATGGCGCGAATCGCCGCCAAGAACCATCGCAACGGTGTCGGCAACCCCTGCGCTCACCTTCAGGCCGATCTGGGTTGCGACTTCTGCCGGATTGCCGGGGACCGCAAGCCCATGGTCGCGCCGCCGTTACGGCGCACCGGCTGCTCGCCGGTGTCCGACGGTGCGGCAGCACTGGTGCTGACAATGGCTGCCGCCGCGCCGCGCGGGCCCGCGGTGGCGATAAGGGCGCTGGCCCAAGCCAACGACTTCCTCAACGCTAAGCGGCACCCGATCGGCGCAACGGGCGTCTCACGGAATGTGATGGCGGCGCTGCAGTTCACCGCAACCGCCGGTGCCATGCAGCTTCCCGGGGCCGCGCTGGCAGGGGTGTTTGACATGGGCGGCCTGGCGGTCGCCAACTACGCGAATGTTCTGGAGCGGGTGCGATGAGAGAACTGACCCTGAGATCGGTGTTCGTGGATGCCCTGGAGCGGTTCGGCACCCGTCCTGCTATTACTTTCCGTGGCCGTAGTCACAGCTATGCCGACGTCGTCTCGGCGGCCAATCAGCTTGCGCACCGGCTGGCTGAGGCGGGAGTGGGCCCAGGGACCGTGGTGGCGCTGCTGATGTCAAACTGTCCTGAGTACGTCATTGCCGATCAGGCCATTGCGCGCTGTGGTGCGGTGAAAGTGCCGCTGAGCGACATGCTGTCGGCAAGCGAAATCGACTACATCCTTGCTGACAGCGGCGCCCAGGTCGCCATTACCGATCCCGGGATGCTGCCCGCCGCGCGGCAGGCATCGTCCGCGCGGCTGGACCTGATCATCACGGCCGGGCCAACGCGGGACTGCCCGGCCGGAGTTCTGGCATGGGCGGACGCGCTCGCCGGGCAGCCGACGACAGTTCCGGACGCGCACCCCGGCCTCGGTGACCTGGGCCTGATCCTGTATACCGGCGGTACCACCGGGCGCCCCAAGGGCGTGATGCACACACAGTGCGGCCTGGCTCTCAACCTCTATGCCCACGTGATGGAGATGGGGCTGCTCGATGATGAGGTGCTGCTGCTCATGTCGCCGCTGCCGCACAGCGCTGGCTTCCTGCTCCAGGCCGGCCTGCTCAAAGGAGCGCAGCATTTCATCGAGCGCAGGTTCGATCCGGAGCTGGCACTGGAGCGGGTCACCCAGGAAAGGGTGACGTACACCTTCATGGTGCCCACGATGATCTACCGGGTACTGGACTGCGCGGCGGGCCGCGACCTCGACCTGCGGTCGCTGCGCACGATCCTGTACGGGGCCGCCCCTATTACCAGAGAGCGCCTGGAACAGGGGCTGGCCACCTTCGGTCCCGTATTCATGCAGCTGTATGGCCAATCGGAAGCACCGAATTTCATTACCAGGCTGCGCCGCGAGGACCACCAGCTCGACCCGGCCGCCGGGCATCGGCTGGCCAGCTGCGGCCAGCCCGGCCTCATGACGGAAATCAAGATCGTCGACGAGGCAGGCCTGGAGCTGCCGGTCGGCCAGATCGGCGAGGTGGCCGCGCGGACGCCGTACACGATGACCGGGTACCGCGGGCGCCCCGAGACCACGTCGGCGACACTGCGTGACGGCTGGCTGCACACGGGCGACCTCGGCCGCGTGGACCACGATGGCTACCTCTACCTGCTCGACCGCAAGCACGACATGATCATCACTGGCGGCCTGAACGTCTACAGCACCGAGGTGGAGAACGCCGTCCAGGCCTGTCCCGGCGTGCGGCAGGTTGCCGTGGTCGGCATTCCCCACCCGGACTGGGGCGAAGCAGTCGTCGCGTTCGTGGTGCCCGATGCCGCCGGCAACTTTGACACGGCGAAGCTGCTCGCGAATTGCGGCGCCGAGCTGTCCCGCTACAAGCTGCCCAAGGCAGTCCGCGTGGTGGACGCACTCCCGGTGACCGCCTACGGCAAGCTCGACAAGAAGGCACTTCGCGCCAGCTGGCCCGGCTGGTGACCGGAGGCATCCGGTGAGTGCTGAGATGCCGTCAGACGCCAGCGGGTGAAGTGTCCTACTCCCAGGCCAACGCAGGTTTTTCTATTCGAGAAGATGTGGGCTTCTGGTAACCCCACAGGCTCCTATGAGTACTCAGCTTCGGCGACATGATCGTGATCCTTGGCGCGGCCAACGGGCTTGCCGGTGACGCCGCATCGATGTTCGGGCGGATGCCTTTGTCGGATCGTCGTCCCACGGAGTCCTGCGGTGGGCGAAAATGATCTGGGTAGCCAAAGATCTCTTCGGCAGGTCATCGGGGGCTGGCACGCTGGGCCGCGAGCGCCTCGAACGGTTCGAGGGCGGCTGGCTCTGCCATGGAGTCCTTGCTTGCCGCCTGGGTGGCGGACACTCCCATCAGGATGCGCTTGACGGGGACCTCAAGCTTCTTGCCCGACAAGGTCCGTGGAATAGCTCGGACTTCGATGGTTCGGTCGGGGACATGCCGGGGTGAGAGGTTCGTCCGCAAGGCACGACAGATCCTGTCTCGCAGGTCGTCGTCGAGTTTGGAGCCCTCGGCAGTTGTCACGAACAGCAACAGTTCTCCCGGACCTCCGTCGGGGTCGTCGAGGTGGATCACCAGGCTGTCGCTGATCTCGGGGAGAGCTTCGACGACGGCGTAGAAGTCGCTTGTGCCCAGGCGTACCCCGCCGCGATTGAGAGTCGAATCGGAGCGGCCGGTGATCACGCATGTCCCTCGGGCGGTAATGGTGATCCAGTCCCCGTGGTCCCACACCCGACGAGACCGCCCTGCTTGTCGATGACAGGCTGGCCGTGCTCGTCGTACGCCTCGACCCTGGCCCCTAGACAGCGGCAGGTGATCTCACCGGCGAAGACGGGGAGGACGGGGGTGCCACCGACGAACGCGGTGCAGACGTCGGTTCCCCCGCTTACCGATGCAAGTACGACGTCGGATTTGACACAGTCGTAAACCCACCGGAAACCGTGGGCGGGCAGGGGTGCCCCGGTGGATCCCACCTCACGCACCGCCGAGAGGTCGACATCCTTGGCTGGATCGAGCCCCGCTTTCTCGCAGGCGAGTAGGAAGGGAGCGCTAGTCCCAAAGTGGGTGACGCGGTGTTCGGCCGCCAATCGCCACAGCACCCCGAGATCTGGATGGCCCGGATCGCCGTCGAAGAGCACGATCGACGCGCCGACGAGAAGACCTGACACCAGGTAGTTCCACATCATCCACCCGGTGGTCGAAAACCAGAAGAAGCGGTCGTCAGTGCCCATGTCGTGGTGCAAGGCCAACATCTTCAGGTGTTCGAGCAGGATGCCGCCGTGGCCGTGGACAATCGGTTTGGGCAGACCGGTGGTTCCCGATGAGAAGAGAATGTAGAGCGGATGGTCGAACGGTACCGGCTCGACTGCCGTCGACCCCCGTCCGGCCCTCAGTTCGTCCCAGGTGACGGCGCCGGGTATCGACGTCACGTGGTCAGTTAGATAGGGGACGACCACAGTGGCGCCGAGCCTCGGCAATGCTGCTCGCAACGCCGCCACTTCCTCGGTCCGGTCGATGCTCCGGCCCCGGTGGCGGTAGCCATCGACGGTCAACAACACTCGCGGCTCGATTTGTGCGAAGCGGTCGATAACGCCCTTGGCTCCGAACTCGGGCGGACACGAGGACCACACGGCACCGAGGCTGGCGGTGGCCAGGAACGCGATCAGCGTCTCGGCGACGTTGGGGAGGTAGGCGGCCACCCGGTCGCCTCTGCCGACGCCCAAATCGGCCAGGCCCGCTCTGGCCCTTGCCACCTGATCGCGCAGCTCGCTCCCTGAGAGGATGACCGTCGCGTCACGGGTCTGGGATACCGAGATAACGGCCACATCGTCCGGCGCCGCGCCGAGTGCGTGCTCGGCGTAGTTCACGGTGGCTCCCGGGCACCAAACCGTCTCTGGCATCTCCTGCCCGGCGAGGATTCGGTCCGGGGTATTGTGCCAGGTGACACTCAGGAACGAGCAGATCGAGGACCAGAATCCCTCTAGGTCGTCCACCGACCATGCCCAGGCGTCGTGGTAACCGTCGAAACGCAGCTGGCGTTCCGTCTCCAGCCACCGCAGCCACGCGCCGAACCGCGAGCGCTGCAATGCATCCGGAGGGGGCGTCCAAAGGATGTCGGGGATAGTCATCGATACCTGTCTTTCACTGCACGGTCACATGCTTCGAAGGGGACCTTGCCTAGCCGACCGCGTTGGGCGAAGCCGATAGTGATCGCCCGATACGGCCACCGGCCACCTACCGGTGGCGATGGCCGCACCGGCGGCGATGTCGGCATTGGCCCTCCGCCGCCGTGACGATGACCTTGTCCATATTTTCTCCATTCAGCTCAGTTTCGCCAGTTGCGACAGCACCGTCTCCGGTATCGCGTCGGCAGGGATCTCGGCGAAGAGAAAGTCGCCCCACGGCGCGCTCGCTGATTCGGATAGCCAGTAATCCTGCGGCACCACGGTCGCGGTGACCGTGGATCCGAGGACGTCTACCTTGTTGTGCGTGCGCCGTGCGAGCGCCCAGCGATAGTGGCTGGTGACGTTGGAGACCGGGGTGTAGGCCGAGCTGTCCACCAGCGGCAGTTCGCCTGTCCCCGTCCAGCGTTCGTCGAGGAGCAGTATCGACACCGGCAGCATCGATAGTCGCCGCAGCCAGTCGGCAACGTACATCGCCGCGTTTTCGGCGTGGTCGACGGAGAGGCCGTCCACCGTGCCGGCGCCGCTGAGCTGGTGGGTTAGCGCCAGCCAGAGCATGGGTGAGGGGATCTGCAGCACCAGGGGCGCGGCTGACGTCTGGCATATCACACTGGCCAGCTCGAGGGCTGCGCGCCCGGTCTTCTCGTCGGCCAGGAGGGTCTTGAGGGCGTATCCCGTGCGCGACCGCGCCGAGAGGGATGACTTCAGTGCGTCGTTGGTGGTCACGGCGTGGTCGTACAGTGCACCGAGGTCGAGCAGGGTCGCATCCGGCTTCAACAGACCCTGAGCCTGCCCGAGGAACTGAGCGTAGGCGGTCGGGTCGGCCCAAGGGATCGGCTTTCCTCGCAGAATGACGGCCTTCGCGTACTGCTGGTGGTCGATGATGATCGCTAGGCCGCGGCCCGACGGGGGGGCCGAGACGATCGAGGCGAGGGTCATGGCCATGGGGGCTCCTGGGCTGGGATGTGGAGGAGAGCCGTGTGCCGGGTCAGGACTTGCGGTCGACGTGCTCGCCCTGCTTTTCCTCGAGCTCGCGCAACCGTGCCTCGAGCTTGGCGACCATCAGGTCCCGGCGGTCCGGGAGCATGATGATCGGCATCTGCGACACCGGGGCGGTGACCCGCTTGGGCCCGTCGATGTCGAACACGGTCGCGCTGAGCTCGTCGGTGGCGTCGCCCCAGGAGCCGTAGTAGTGCAGTTCCTTGGGTGGCTCCGGAGTGACGAACTCCCTCACGAACTCAGCGTATGGCTTGCCGCGCTCGAGCCGGGCTTTGCGGGCCTGTGAGCGCAGCTCCTTGGTGCCCTCGACGTTCAGGACGAACGACTTGCGGTCGTAGGCGACCGCGAAGATCTCCCGGGCCACCTTGTCGCTGATCCGGTTGAGCTCGACGTCCCTGACTACGGCGTGCGGGTCGCGTTCGAGGACGTCGCCGTAGCCGCCGCCGGCTCCTTGGCTCATCATGTACATCTCGCCGTCTTGGGCGACGTCGAACTGCAGCCCCATGTGGCCGGTCATGTACTGGCCCCCCTCGAAGGGCTGGTCGTTCATGACCTTCTCCATCGACAGGTCGAACCGGCTGGGGTCCTTGCGGAGCACGTCGTAGATGTTGACGCCTTTTACCCTGGCCAGCGGGTAGGTGCCGCAGCCGTAGCCTCCGAACATGCCGTAGACGGAGGAGAACTTCGCGCCGGAGGTGACGGTCATGAAGCCCCACAAGGGGGTTCCCTCGCTGGCGACGATCATCTCGTAGCCCATGCCTCCGGTGTGCTTGCCGAATCCCATGTTGTCCCGGACCAGCCGCTTGGAGACCAGTTGCATGAAGGGCACCTCCTCCTCCATGACCTCCTGCTCGGCGGTGTCCGCCATGGCGCAGAACAGCGGTGAGACCGCGTCCTCGCCATCCAGGAACGCCTTTGCGCCACCCGGCATACCGTTCAGGTCCGCACACAGGTTGCCCACTTGGTCACCGTGCTGCGTGACGCCGCCCCACAGGAAGGTGTTGATCTGGTTGAACCACGGCGCGATGACGTTGGAGAACTTCTCCGGGTTGGCGAACTGCAGCTTGGCCCAGGACGACTGCATGGCGGAGAACGCTCTGAAGGAGGCCTGCAATGACTGGCCCATCGGGGCGTCGTAACCGGCGTCGGCCCACGTGTGCTCGTCGGAGATGATCTCGATCGGGCTCATGGCCGAGGTGCACCGCGGCAGGTCCGGCCACCAGAAGGCCAAGATCGCCTGCATCATCATCGACTTGGTCGAGCACAACGGCGCGTTGATGGCGCGGTTGAGGATCTCCGGACCGGTGCCGCGCAGGTCGACGGTCATTTTGTCGCCCTTGACGGTCACCTTGCAGGCGAACTTGATCAGGATGTTCTCCTTGAGCGTTGAGTCCATGAACTGGTTGAAGCGCACGGTGCCGTCGGGGAGCTCGCTGATCCGGCGCCGGACCTCATCCTCGACATCCTCGACGGTGAGGCGCAGGCCTGCGACGAAGGCGTCCACACCGACTTCGTCGATGACCTTGTCGACGCGCGCCATGATCCGCTGGACCGCGCCGATCTTGACCTTGAGGTCGGCCAGCTGCAGCTTGGGGTCACGCACCGAGTGCTGCAGGAAGGTGACCAGGTCGCGGCGCAGCTTGCCCCTCTCCACGATCTTGAACGGGCTCATTCTCAGTCCGTCGTCGAAGGGCGTCTCGGAGCCGGAGGGCATGCCACCGGGCTCGCAGGCGCCGTTCTCCCCTTCGTGGATGGTGGCGGCGACCCAGCCGATGACCTGACCGTCGCGGATGATGGGCGTGATCATCGACTGGTCGGTGTTGTGGATGTTGCCGAAGCGGGCATCGTTGTGGATGAAGCCGTCACCGGGGTGGATGCCCACCGTCGGCTCGTCCTTCCAGTACTTCATGATGTACCGGATCGGGTGGTGCAGGATGGCCGAGAAGGCGATCACTCCGCGACAGGACAGGTAGGTCACGTCGCCCGATGCCGTGTAGATGGCGGTGGTCAGGTCACCCCACTTGGCACCGGGTGCAGCGCCCATCGCCTCGCACATCTCATAGCCCTCGTCGAGGGCGCCCTCCAGACGCTTGCGGATGCGGTCGACCTGCAGCGAGTCGAGGCCCATCGCGATGCATCTCTCCTCGATCTGGGTCCGGCCGGAGATGCTGTGGCTGCGCATGATCGCGGGGTCGGGTCCCAGAAAGATCGTGGTCTCGTCCATGAACTGGTCGACCCACTCTTGCTCCTGCGCCGTCAGCCCGGTGCTCGGTGGCTCGTGAATTGCGGTCATTTCGCTATCCTCTTGGTCGTAGGGACTAGTCGCGCAGGAACCAGACGGCGCCCTGCTGCGTGGGCTCGAGGCGCCAGCCGGGCTCGACGAGGTAGGTGGTGTTCTCGGTGATGACGATTGCTGGGCCGAGGACCTTGCGCTGGTTGGTCAGCGCTGCCGCGTCGTAGATCGGCGTGTTGACCTGGGTGTCGAGCCCGACGAGGTGGATGTCCCGGTGGCCCACCGGGGTAGGCATGGTCCGCGGGCCCTCCTGGTGGAGGGACTCGAACTTGACCACTTCGCCGTCGACCGACGAGGCCACCCGGATGGTCTGGACGCGGATGCCGGCCTCGGGGGCCGCCGAGCCCTCGCCGTAGCGCTGTCCGTAGAGGCCGGAGAAGGTGCGGATCATGTGCAGGACGTCACCCACCCCATGGATCCGGTTGAGGTCGAAGGCCACGGCCGTCGTGACGAGCTGGTTTCCGTAGCGCATGTCCATCTCGAGGCGATACCGCACCCCCTCGGGGTTGAACCCCTGGCGAACCAGATCCTCCAGGCCGAGGGCCTCGAGTTCCTCCACGATGGTGTTGAACTCGTCGTAGCTGTCGTACAGCGCACGGGTGGTCGCGTTGTACATCACGACGTGCGCGCCCCGCTCGTGGAAGTGCAGCTGTTTCATGTTGCCCGCGCCCAAGGCGGAGAACACTGATGCGAACGGCGGTGCGAGGATCCTTTTGATGCCGGTGTAGTTCGCCATGCCGCAGGCGTGCAGCGGTCCGTTGCCGCCGTAGGCGAGCATGGTGAAGTCCTCCGGGAGGTAGCCACGCACCCGCAGCTCCTTGGCCATACCGATGGCCATCTGCTCGTCGACGCCGCGCTTGATCTCCTTGGCGACCTGGATGACGTCCATGTCCAGCTCGTCACATAGCGTCTCCTCGATCGCGAAAAAAGACCGTCTCGGGTTGAGCTTGATAACCCCATTGGCGTAGTTGTCGGGGTCGAGGTAGCCCAGCAGGAGATCGGCGTCGGTGACCGTGGCCCGCAGTCCGCCTCGGTCGTAGCACGCCGGGCCGGGATCGGAGCCTGCCGACTCCGGGCCGAGCCGGACGCCTTTGTGGATCCGGTCGTAGGACGCGATGGAGCCGCCCCCTGCGCCCAAGGTGACCAGGTGGATCATCGGCACCGACACCAGCCAGCGGCCGATCGTTGGCTGAAAGTCGTAATGCTTGACTCCGCCCACCGGGACGAGGCCGATGTCGAAGGATGTGCCACCCATGTCCGTCGAGATGACGTGACCGATTCCGGTCTCGCTGGACAGGTGCTCTGCCGCGCCGATACCGGCGATCGGCCCGGAATGGATCGTCTGCAACGCATCCGTGGAGTTCATCCGCGCCATGCCACCGGTGTTGTGGATGACCAGCATCGGCTTGTCATAGCCGGAGTCGCGCAGGTTGTTCGCGAGCTCGCTCAGCGCGTGGAACATGGTCTCGTGCAGGAAGGCGTCCACGATGGTGGAGGTGGCCCGGACGTACTCACCCTTACGACCCGACACCTGGTGGCCGAGCAGCACGGGGATGGCGCCGAGCTCGTGCGCCGGGTACTCCTCCAGGATGATCTCCAGGATCCGCAGTTCATGCTCGGGGTTCTCGGTCGCGTTGGTAAGCGAGACGACCAGCGCCTCGGCCCCGGCGTCGACGAGCTCGCGGACCATGTTGCGCACGTCCTGATCCTGGAGCGGGACGACGACCTTGCCTGCGGAGCTGACCCGCTCCTTGACGGACCGGATGAGCTGGCGTGGGACCAGCGGCTCCGGTCGCTCGGCCGCTGCCAGGTTCTGCTGCATCGAGGTGTCCAGACCTTCGCCGTAACCCCGGCCGCGCGACAGCGGGATGGTGTCCTCGAAGCCGTGGGTCACGATGGCAGCGACCTTGGGGCCCTTCAGCTCGATGAGGGCATTGGTGCCTAACGTGGTCGCGTACCGGACGGAGTCGACCTGGGAGAGGACTTGGCCGCGGTCGAGTCCGGCGCGGCTGCAGGCCAGGTCGAGGGCCTCGTTGAAGCCGAGCGCCAGGTTATGGTGGGTGGTCAGGGCCTTGGCCTCGATGCACTGCCCGTCCCAGACGAAGAAGCAGTCGGTGAAGGTGCCGCCGATGTCGACGGAGATGCGCTTCATGGTGGTGGTCTCCTTCCTCGCTCAGCGGTTAGCGGGCATCGGCGTCGGAGTGCGCGTGCCGCTGGACGTCGGCGCCGGGGCCGTAGGTGATGGAGGCAATCTTGTCGGTGCCGCGCTCCTGCCACTGGGCGCGCAGGGCGTCGACGTCCCAGAGCATGTCGACGGTGGGCGGGTGGCCCGGCGGGACGTACTCGGTCTCGATCTGGGTGGCGCAGCTCGGGCAGTAGAACTCGAGGATGCGGCAGTAGCCGGGGTCCGGGGAAAAGGTGAATTCGTATTTGTCCGGGTCGATGATCGGTTGGTGGATCTCCCGAGGGTCACGGTCGTAGACCAGCGTGCCCTCTTTGTAGTTGCCGCGGGCGTCGCCGAGGTCGTGGTCACACACCCGGCACACCCACCGTTCGGTATCCAGGTCGATGAACAGGTACTCGGTCATCGGAACTCGCATGATCGTTTTCGCCTTTCGTGAGCTGAGGGGGTCGGTGGTCAGCGGGTGTCGGTGAGCATGAGGTCGCTGGCCGCGGTGACCTCGAGCTTCCAGCCGTCGAGCACGCGGGCGGTGAAGAAGGGCCCCTCGACGATCGCCGGACCCAGAGCGGTCGCGCCCGCCTGCTGGTCCAGGAGTGAGTAGACTGGAACCTCATCGACCTGGGCGGCACTCGAACGCACCTGACGGGTACCCCGGGCCCTTGCCGCATGCGAGGTAAGCGGGGCGTTACCGGGCAGGCTGGCGTGCGGTAGCTCGAAGGTCACGTCGAGCTTCATCGAGGCCGACTGGCCGGCGCCCACGGCGGGAGCGTCGCCGTACGCGTACGGGGTCTCGGACACCAGCGTGCCGTCCGCCTCCTCCACGGCCAGGCTCCATTGCATCGCGCACGCTGCGAGCTCATGGCCCTCCTGGAACATGTCGCGCTGCGCACGCCCAGCCAGCAAATCGTGCACCGACTTGGCCGCGTCGGCAGAGAGCTTGTAGAGGCCGATCTCGTAGCTTTGACCGAGGTCGGAGAAGCTGATCCCGAAGGCCGAGAAGATGGCCGCGAGTTTCGGGACGAGCACGGCCTTGACGTTGTTCAGACGCGCAGCACCACAGGCGCTCATGGGCCCGGCGCCGCCGAAGGCTGCGATCGTCGTGTCGGCAGGGTCGGAGATGACGTCGGCGAACGACTTAGCCAGGATGGCGAAGTAGGCCGCCTCCATTTGGACGAGGGCCTCCTCGAGGCTGACGCCCAGCGGTTGGGCCACCGTCGCGAGGATCGCGGCCTTCGAGCGCTCTGCGTCGAGGCTGAAGCCGCCGTCGAGGTAGGTCGCCGGGTCCAGGACGCCCAGCAGGAGGTTGACGTCCGTGATCGTGGCGTTCGTGCCACCGAAGCCGAAGCAGGCCGGCCCGGGTGCGGCGCCGACGCTTTCGGGACCGACGGTGATCGCGCCTTCATTGACCGTGATGATCGAGCTGCCGGCGACACCGACGGAGTACACGTTACTCATGGGAAACGAGATCGGAACGCCCATGATCGACCCGCGGCGGTCATGCACGATCTGAGCGTCCTTGACCAAACCGACGTCGGTCGATGTGCCGCCCACGTCGATCATCAGCACGTGCTTCAGGTCGTAGGCCCTGGCCAGAGCGCGCGTGGCCTCCAACCCACCTCGCGGCCCGGAGGAGTACGTCTTGAGCGCGACCGACTTGGCGACGCGTGAGGACGCGCCGTCGTTGCGGTAGATCAGCAGCGGGTTCGTGACGCGGTGCGAGCGAAGCCGGTTCTCCGCGTTGTACAGGAAGCGTTCCATGGTCGGGTGCAGGAAGGCATTGATGATCGCCGACCAGATACGTCGGGAGCGCACTCGGTCGGCGGTGAACTCCCAGGTGTAGAGGATCGGCACCGAGCCCAGGAGGTGGCGGGGATACTTGCGCAGCAGGATGTTGCGCAGCCGCCGCTCGCCCGGAGCGTCGATATCACCGACCGCCACGACGATGCGGGCGGCGCCATCGGTCGTGAGCTTGTTGACCTGCTGCACCACGTGGAAGATGAGAGCCTCCTCGTCTGCCCGAGGGTCGATGATCGCAACGCGCGGGCCGATGAGGTCATCGAAGAGGCTGGCCTCGCTCTCGGTCGTTCGCAGCTCCTCGACGACCGCCGCGTCGTCGGTGACGAGGCCGATGCGGGGGCCCTTGCGTTCCAGCAGGGCGTTGGTGCCCTGGGTAGTGGAGTATCGGATGTGGTTGGAGCTGTGCAGCAGAGCCTCCAGGTCCGTGGCACCGAAGACGGCCTCCGATGCTTTGGCGAGGCCATCGAAGAGACACCTGGACAGGTCGAAAGGCGTCGTCAGCGTCTTGGTGTAGTTGAAATCCCGCCCATCCCAGACACAGATGTCAGTGAGAGTTCCGCCGTTGTCGATGTTGATCATGCGTTCCATGAGTATTCCCTTTGCATCGGTTCGAGGGAGGCTGAGGCTTCTTCAGAACCCGCGACATCGCTGTCGCCGAGGCCGCGAAGATCGGTGCAGGCGACCCGGTAGCTCGCCGCCCGCAGGGCAGGAGCGAGGAAGCGGACCCGGCCCGCAGGTCGCCCATGCCGGGCACAAGTACAACCAGGGATCCGTCTCCCGCTACGTCGTAGCCGATCCGCCCCTCAGGGCGGCTGAGATAGCTGGTTTCCTGGACCGAAGGCACGGAGCCGGGCTGGCTGGCGCGCGTCGTACGGTCCGCCGGGGTGGTCATGCGTTCATCACCTTTAGGCTTGGGTCCGGGTTCGGTACGAGGCGACGGTCGTGGCAGTAGCGGCGACTCGTGAGAATCAGGCAGCGCCCGGCTTGATACGGCTGCACGGGCACCCTGCAAGCTCTGGTGATCTTGGTGCTGCCCGGCGCCATCGGCCTCAGGACGTCCTGCGCGTCGCTGACGAGCAGGACCTGATAGTCGCTGACTAAGAGGGTGACCCGATGAAGGGCAGCTGCTGCCATATGGCACCTCGGCTTCGCTGCGCGCTAAGCGCCACCGAGGTCCAGAGCAGCCGGGAGGAATCTCAAATCTCGTCTACACGCAGATAAACGAGCACACCTTCCGAGTCGAGACGCTACGCGCCATCCGCCGGGAAGACAAGGGAGCCAGGAGACGAAGCAGCGGCGAAGCCCCTGGTCACCCTGACCGACTTAGGCGGTCGGTGTCCCGTCCGACGCGATCGCCAGCGCCGTGCGAACAGCGCGCACCCTTACAGGCGCCGGTCCCGCTGGCCGGGCGCGGCCGTGGCGACGCCCCGGCCATAGGCCGCTGGCTGCGGGAGACGGGCTGTGTCCCCGATCTCGTCCGACATGGTGCTCCACCGCTTGGTCTCCTCGGCCGGCCCGTCCTGCGATGAGGCTCGTTAGAGGCGGCAGGTGCGAATCTCCACAGCCGCTGGTAGGCGACGAGCCCCAGTTTCGGCAGCTGCGCGCTTACCGCGGCGACGAAGGAATCATTAGAGCAGCCAGAGCGGCCGGGATGCGGTCTTGGCGGCAGTCGACTACGCGAAGACTCGCCGGGCCATAAACAATAACGTGCAGCGTAGAGGAAAGAACAAGGCAGCGTTATCCATCGGCTCGAGCCTGCCGAATGGCCGTCTCGTTCGCAACGCTGCGTGGTCTCCTTGATTGGAGAGCGAGCCGCGCTTGCGATTGAAAGGCACGCCAGCTTCGCTCCCACTGCCCGCCACGCGGCGTCGCGAACGCGAGCCTGCGGAGCAGCCCAGCCAATGACTGCTCAACCTCGAAGTCGAAGGCGGCCTGTGACCGCTTCGATTCATACGAGGTCCCATCCACCCAATCGACCGGACGCCAGATGCAAACATCGATGCACGGCTGCGGAGCATCAAGGCCACCGCAGTCCTGGCAACGCCAAACGATCACGGTCTCGGCCGGCGACGGCAGATCGTCATCGCGGCCTCCAGACGCGAGCCCGGAGCGTCGCAGCACTGACAGCGCAGACTCTTGCACTGCCTCGTACGCGGCCCGCCACTCCTCCGGGCCTGGCTCTTTGCGTGCCAGTTCTTCGACGACAGCCAGGAGCCCTTGGATGCGGAGACGGCGGGCCGCCGCTGCTGCGCTTAGCTCGTCGTAATCGCTACCGCTAACGAGCTCAAGCTCGCGCTCGCGGCAAGCCCCCTCGCACTTCGGATATTGCCGCATCGCCCTGCAGCCCATGCAGGTCGGGATCGGCAGGCGAGAAGACGGCTTCACGTCGTCAAAATATACGGACAGCAACCGGGGCCGAGCGACTGCAAGCACCACAGCTGCGGCTACCCGTTCGCGGTCCGGGCCAAGGCCGCGCTGCACGCTGTCGAGCGTTACCAGCGAGGTGAGAAGTTTGGTCACCGAAGCCCACGCGAACGGCCGGTCAACCGGTCCGCGCGATGCCACCAGGCCAGCTGCGGGGGAGGCATCCCGGCAATCTTGGCACGGGTCACGGCTGACCGGACGCACCTGACCTCAGCTATGCCCGATGTGGCCGCTAGTGGGACGATGACTGTGCTGCGGCCTGGCCGCACCGCGGCCTGGGGCCGTCGATGAAGGGATCCCGATGCTGGAAGACCTTGACCCGGCCGAGACCCGCGAGTGGGTGGATGCGCTTGATTCGGTGCTGTCGTTCGAGGGCGCCGACCGTGCGTTTTTCCTGCTTGACGAGGTGATCGCGGAGGCTCGCCGTCAGGGTGCGCCGGTCCCGTATAGCGCCACTACGCCGTACCTGAACACGATCCCGCCCGATAAGGAGGATCGGCTGGGCCCGGGGGAGCTGGCCATTGACCACCGCATCCGGTCGCTCATCCGGTGGAACGCCCTGGCGATCGTCTTGCGCGCCAATGCGGAGTCCTCCGAGCTTGGCGGCCATATCGCCAGCTTCCAGTCCGCGGCGACCCTCTACGACGTCGGCTTCCAGCATTTTTTCCGCGCGCCGACCGACCAGCACGGTGGCGACCTGCTGTTCATCCAGGGCCATTCCTCGCCGGGCATCTACGCTCGGTCGTTCGTCGAGGGGCGGCTCACCGAGGAGCAGCTGAAGAAGTTCCGCATGGAGGTCGACGGCGGCGGCCTCGCGTCCTACCCGCACCCGTGGCTTATGCCGGAGTACTGGCAGATGCCGACAGTGTCGATGGGCCTCGGCCCGATCATGGCGATCTATCAGGCACGCTTCCTCAAGTACCTGGCAAGCCGCGGCCTGGCGGATACCTCGAACCGCAAGGTCTGGGCTTTTCTCGGCGACGGCGAGACCGACGAGCCGGAATCGCTGGGCGCCATCTCGATGGCCAGCCGGGAGAAGCTGGACAACCTGATCTTTGTGATCAACTGCAACCTGCAGCGTCTCGACGGCCCGGTCCGCGGCAATGGCAAGATCATCCAGGAGCTGGAGGGCATCTTCCGGGGCGCAGGCTGGAACGTGATCAAGAACGTATGGGGCAGCGCCTGGGACCCGCTCATCGCCCGTGACTCCACCGGCCTGCTGCTGCGGCGCATGGAGGAATGCGTCGACGGCGAGTACCAGGACTTCAAGTCCAAGGACGGCGCGTACGTACGGGAGAAGTTCTTCGGCAAGTACCCGGAGCTGCTCGAGATGGTCGCCGGCATGACCGACGACGAGATCTGGGCGCTCAACCGCGGCGGCCACGACCCCAGTAAGGTTTACGCGGCCTACTCGGCGGCCGTGCGGACCGTCGGCCGGCCCACCGTGATCCTCGCGAAAACCATCAAGGGGTACGGCATGGGGGAGTCCGGCGAGGGGCAGAACATCACCCACCAGCAAAAGCACATGGCCGCCGCCGCGCTGGTCCGGTTCCGCGACCGTTTCGACCTGCCGCTCACCGACGAGCAGCTGGCCGAGATGCCGTTCCTGCGGTTCCCTGATGCCAGCCCGGAGATGGCTTACCTGCGGGAGCGGCGAGCCGCCCTCGGCGGCCCCTTGCCGGCCCGCCGGATCCGGTCGACGGAGTCGCTTGCGGTGCCCGAGCTCAGCGCCTTCGGTGGCCAGCTTGCTGGCACGCCGGGCCGGGAGATCTCCACGACCATGGCGTTCGTACGGATACTCAACACGCTGCTGCGCGATAAGAAGATCGGCAAGCGGGTGGTCCCGATCGTGCCTGACGAGTCCCGGACGTTCGGGATGGAGGGCATGTTCCGCCAGTTCGGCATCTTCAGCCAGGTCGGGCAGCTGTACCAGCCCGAGGACGCCAGCCAGCTCATGTACTACCGCGAGGCACCGGATGGCCAGATGCTCCAGGAGGGCATCAACGAGGCCGGCGCGATGTCGTCGTGGATCGCGGCGGCAACGGCATACAGCACGAGCAACGTGCCGATGATCCCGTTCTACATCTTCTACTCGATGTTCGGCTTCCAGCGGGTCATGGATCTGGCCTGGGCAGCCGGAGACTCGCGAGCCCGCGGTTTCCTGCTCGGCGGGACAGCAGGCCGGACCACGCTCAACGGCGAGGGCCTGCAGCATGAGGACGGGCACAGTCACGTGCTCTCCGCGGTGATCCCCAACTGCGTGTCCTATGACCCCACCTATTCCTATGAGATTGCGGTCATCATCCAGGACGGGCTGCGCAGGATGCTGGCCGAGCAGGAGGACGTGTTCTTCTATATCACCGTGATGAACGAGAACTATGAGCATCCGGCGCTGCCCGAGGGCGCCGAGGCCGGGATCCTCAAGGGGATGTACCTGCTGCGGGAAGGCAGCAAGGCCGGCGACGGGAAGGCCGCCGTCCCGCGGGTGCAGCTGCTCGGCAGCGGCACCATCTTGCGGGAGGTGCTCGCTGCCGCTGACCTGCTCGCCGCCGACTACGGCGTTGGCGCGGACGTGTGGAGCGCGCCGAGCTTCACCGAGCTGCGGCGCGAGGGCCTCGCGACCGAGCGGTGGAACATGCTGCACCCAACGGAGCCGGCCAGGCGCAGTTACGTCGAGGCCTGCCTCGCCGATCGGCCTGGTCCGGTGGTGGCCGCCACCGACTACATCAAGTCCTTCGCCGATCAGATCCGCCCCTTCGTGCCGCGGCGCTACCGGGTACTGGGCACCGATGGCTTCGGCCGGTCGGACTACCGCCGGAACTTGCGCCGCTTCTTCGAGGTCGACCGGCACTACGTCGCCGTGTCCGCGCTGGCCTTGCTCGCCGAGGACGGCACGGTGCCCGCGGCTGAGGTCGCTGACGCGATCTCGCGATACGGAATCGATGCGGACAAGCCAGATCCGTCCAGGGTATGACCAGGCATCGCCTCGTTAAAGAAGCCGTGACCGGCCTCGCGCGAGCCGTCCAAGGGGAGCAACTGTGCCCGCTGCAACTGAAGTTAGCGTTCCGGACCTCGGTGATTTCACTGACGTGCCGGTCATCGAGATCCATGTCGCGAACGGCGATGTGGTCAGCGAGGAGGATCCGCTGATCACGCTGGAATCGGACAAGGCGACGATGGACATTCCCTCGCCCGCGGCCGGCACGGTCCGTGAGCTCCGGGTCGAGATCGGCGACCGGGTCGAGAAAGGCTCGCTCATCCTCCTTCTCGACACTGAGGGCGCGCTCACCCAGCCGCCAGCACTGACCGATCAGCAGGAGCCGCCGACCCTGGCGGCCGCCGATCCCATCGCCGCGGCACAGGAGCCCGCCCGGCGCTCAGCGGAGGCGGCGGCGCCGCCGGCACAGGCCACCGTGCCGGTGACCGCCGTCGAGGCAGGCCCGCCGGCCGACTTCTCCGGCGTGCACGCCGGCCCCGGCGTGCGCAGGCTGGCCCGCGAGCTCGGCCTGGACCTCTCCGCGGTTTCCGGAAGCGGTCCGAAAGGCCGCATTACCAAGGAGGACCTGCTCGCGGGTGTCCGCGGGCCCGCTGCCAGGACGACAGGCGCCACGGCGGCCGCGCCGGCCGCGGGCTTCCCGGAGATCCCTGCGCAGGACTTCTCGAAGTTCGGCCAGGTGGAGATCCGGCCGCTGTCGCGTATTCAGCGGCTGTCCGGCCCTCAGGTGCACCGGTCCTGGCTCAACATCCCGCATGTCACCCATGACGACGAGGCGGACATCACCGACCTCGACGCCTACCGCAGGGAACTTGACACCGCAGCCAAGGCCCAGGGCTACCGGGTGACGCTGCTGGCCTTTCTCATGAAGGCATCGGTCTTGGCGCTCCGGGAATTCCCCAAGTTCAATAGCTCCCTGACCCCGGAGAAGGACGCGCTCATCTACAAGAGCTACTACCACATCGGCGTCGCGGTGGACACTCCGGATGGCTTGGTGGTGCCGGTGATCCGCGACGCCGACCGCAAGGGCATCCGGGAAATTAGCCAGGAGCTCGGCGTCGTCTCGGCGAAGGCCCGCGACGGGAAGCTCGGCATGGCCGACCTGCAAGGCGGTTCCTTCACTATCTCGAGCCTCGGCGGCATCGGCGGTACCGGTTTCACGCCCATCGTGAACGCGCCCGAGGTGGCGATCCTTGGCGTGGTGCGCTCCAAGACCGCCCCGGTGTGGGACGGGACGGTGTTCGTGCCGCGGTTGATGCTGCCGGTGTCACTTTCGTACGATCACCGGGTCATCGACGGCGCGCTGGCAGCCCGTTTCGCCCGGCACCTGTGCCACCTGCTCGAGGACATCCGCCGGCTCGCGCTCTGACCGTGACCCGCCAGCCCGTCTCAGCAGCCGCTTTCGACCCCTGGAGCCTGACGTGGACATTCGGATCCCGGACATCGGCGACTTCCGGGATGTGCCCGTCATCGAGGTGCACGTGGCGCCGGGCGACATCGTGGCACCCGAGGATCCGCTCATCACGCTCGAGTCGGACAAGGCGACGATGGACATACCGGCACCGGCGGCCGGAAGCATCGCCACTGTCCTGGTCGCGGTTGGCGACCGCGTCTCGGCCGGTCACCACATCATCGACCTGCGCACAGTCGAGGCGCTCGAGCCAGTAATGCCGACTGGGCCGGCTCCGGGCGCCGGGGATGCGCCTGCGCAAAGCGGTGAGGCTGCGCCCTTGCGGGGCGCTGAGCGTGCTCCCGCGCAGGCGGCGACAAGCGCGGCACAAGGTGATGTCATTGCGGAGGTGCTCGTCCTCGGTGCCGGGCCGGGCGGCTACTCCGCGGCGTTCCGGGCTGCCGACCTGGGCAAGAAGGTCGTGCTCGTCGACCGCTGGCCGGCCCTCGGCGGCGTCTGCCTCAATGTCGGCTGCATCCCGTCCAAGGCGCTCCTGCACGCCGCCAAGGTCATCGCCGAGACCAAGGAAATGAGCGAGCTCGGCGTCGTGTTCAGCGCCCCGGCGATCGATGTCGGCAAGCTACGGTCGTGGAAGGACGGCGTGGTCGAACGGCTGACCAGCGGCCTAGCCGGGCTGGCCAGGCAGCGCAAGGTCACCACGATCCGCGGCTACGGCCGGTTCACCTCGCCGCACCAGCTGCAGATTGAGCTCGCCGAGGGCGGGACGACGACCGTCGGCTTCGAGCAGGCGATCATCGCAGTCGGCTCCGAGCCGCTGACGCTGCCGTTCATCCCGGCCGGTGACCAGCGGGTCGTCGACTCGACCGGCGCGCTGCAGCTCGATGAGGTGCCGCGGCGGCTGCTCGTGCTTGGCGGCGGGATCATCGGGCTCGAGATGGCGACTGTCTATCACGAGCTCGGCGCGCAGGTCACCATCGTCGAGCTGATGGACCAGCTCATCCCCGGGGCCGACAAGGACCTGGTCACCCCGCTCGCCAAGCGGGTCACCAGGCAGTACGAGAACATTTACCTGAAGACGAAAGTGACGAACGTCGAAGCCCGGCCCGACGGTCTCGTGGTGTCCTTCGACGGCGCCAAGGCGCCGGCGACCGATACCTTCGACAAGATCCTCGTAGCGGTGGGCCGCCGCCCCAACGGCAAGCTGGTCGGTGCCGAGAATGCCGGCGTCACGGTCGACGACCGCGGCTTCATCCCGGTCGACGAGCAGCTGCGGACCAGCGCGGCGCACATCTTCGCCATCGGCGACGTCGTGGGTCAGCCGATGCTGGCGCACAAGGCCATGCACGAGGGGAAAGTCGCAGCGGAAGTGACGGCGGGCCGCAGCAGCTTCTTCGACGCGCGGGTCATCCCGTCGGTCGCCTACACCGATCCCGAGGTTGCCTGGGCCGGGATGACCGAGAACGAGGCAAAGGCCGCCGGCGTCAAGTACGGCAAAGGCGTCTTTCCCTGGGCAGCCAGCGGCCGCTCGCTCTCGCTCGGCCGCGCCGACGGAATGACGAAACTGCTGTTCGACGACGCGACCGGCCGCGTCACTGGCTGCGGCATCGTCGGGCCCAACGCGGGCGACCTCATCGCCGAAGCGGCGCTGGCGATCGAGATGGGCGCCGACGCAGCCGACATCGGTCTGACAATCCATCCGCACCCGACACTGTCGGAGACCATCGCCATGGCGGCTGAGGCGTTTGAGGGCACGATCACCGACCTCTACCTGCCCAGACGGGGATAGGAGGCTGGCATCGTCCGATGCGCCCACGTACTCGGCGCCGGCTTGCCCGGCTGGCGGCTTGTCGCAGATCACCGGTCGAGGCTTGCCTATCAGGTCCTTCTGCGCCGGCCAAATAAGCTGACAGCCGCTGCGACCTCCTCGGGACGGCCCACGCGGCCGAGCGGGCAGAGCGCACGCGGGACGCGGGTAAGGTTCCGGTATGGCTGTCTCGTCGTCGATGGTCCCGCTCGGCAGGCAGGCCCCCGACTTCACCCTCCCCGACACCAGCGGCACGATGACAGGCCGGGACGACTTCACCGCCGCGCCTGCATTGCTGGTCGCCTTCTTGTGCAACCACTGCCCCTACGTCCGCCACGTCGAGACCGCGCTGGGCACGCTGGCGTCGCACTACCCTGACCTGGCCGTCGTGGGCATCTGCACCAACGACGCCGATGCTTACCCCGACGACCGGCCGCACGAGCTTGCCGGGCAGGCCCGGCGTGCTGGCTGGAATTTCCCGTACCTGGTCGATGCCGACCAGAAGGCGGGCCGGACCTTCCATGCCGCCTGCACGCCGGACTTCTTTCTTTACGACAGCGTGCGGCGGCTGGCCTACCGCGGCGCGTTCGACCAGTCCACACCCGGTAACGGCAAGCCGGTCACCGGCGAGCTGCTCCGCGCGGCCATCGAGCTGACTCTGGCCGGCCAGCCGGTACCCGAGCCGCACCGGCCCAGCATGGGCTGCTCAATCAAATGGCGGTCCTGACCATCTTCATGACCGGCGCAGCCCGTCGCCAGGCCATTGAACCTGCGCCGCCTGCCACCATGCCCAAACGCCCGTGCCGCCCCAGAATCCGCCTGCCTGCCAAGCCCCGGATCCAGGCCACGCGGTTGCGGAGCACATGATCAGGTGTCTCAGTCACAGCACGCAGCTCGCGGGGACCGCGTGAAGCACGTTCGGGAAGGAATGCCTGTCAACCCGCTCTGAAGGCTGGCAGTGCGCTAAGCGTCGGCCTGTGGGTGCGGGCGGCCCTAGTGCCGGTTGCCCTTCTGTCGAGCCGGGAGGCGGATCGTTCCCAGAGTGCCTAATGCCGATGTCCGCGGTGCTGAGCACGGGATGCGCGCCACAGCGAGATCCGGGGTTCACCCATTTCGGGCGACCTCGGGGCCAGTGATCCGGTTGAGGAGCGGGAACGTCGAGGCGATGATCGCGAGCGAAGCCGCAAGTCCGCCGACGACAGTGGCCCAGTACGCGATCCCCGGGATGCTAAACGCGATGCCGACCTGGGAGTGGAGGTAGAGGGCAGCCGACACGAGGCCGACCACGATCGACACTGTGGCGACGAGGACGAGTGGCAGCGCAGTCTCCAGCGCGACGACACGATGCAGGAGCGCGGTGGGGACACCGGTGAGCCTGAGCAAGCTGAACGGGCGCTTTCGCTCGCCCAACCCGGCGGCGATGTTCACGGCGAGACTGCAGGCGGCGATGATGAGGCTCGCCACGATGATCACGGCGGTCATGTCCTGGATCATTGTGAGGAGGCGCGCGGTCGACGGTTCGAACGCTTCGACTGCGACAGGTGTTCCCTGGAAGGGAAAGGCCCGTTCGAGGGTGGTCCGTGCCCGCTCGAGCGATCTCGAGGACCCGTCGGTGGCGACGACGACTGCATCAACGGGAAGACGCGCGGCGCTCGCCGCCGACAGGTTCGCGGACGGCCAGACCGTCGACGACGCGTGCGAGTTGTGCCCGAGGAGGTTCGAAAGGAAGTAGCCGACGTTCGCCACCGACGCTCCCGGCGCGCACTTGCCGATCGCGGGCGTCCGCGCCAGCTGGTCGCACGCGACTACCCCGAACGAGTTCCTCAGCGGAGCTTGGGATGGGCTCAGGTGGACCACCGTCACACTGCGCACTCCGGGCGTCGTGCGGAGCTCCGCAAGCACCTGGCCTAGGACGAAAGGAACTTGCGCGGAAGCGGGGCAATCCGACGTCGAGAAGCTGCAGAACGGGTCGGCGAGGGTGTCTTTCCCTGCGCTGCCTCCTCCGGAGCTGCTGGCGGTGGCGACGGAGCTGAGCGCCCCGAACGCGGCGCTGGCAACGAAGAGGGCGATCACGAGCCCACTGATGAACCGGAAGGCCGCCTTGGGATTGTCGAGGAGCCGGCGGCCGGCGATGAGCGTGGCGGGGCGACTGGCCCGGTTCGCCATGAGGCGAGAACCCGCGGTCGTGAACCACGGTCCAGCGAGAACCAGCCCCACGACAAGGAGCACGAAGCCCGCGAGCAGCTCGAGAAGCTGGCCGCCGATGGCGCCCGGCTTGCCGGCCGCGTCGAAGTATGCGAGCACAGCGATGCCGGCGAGTAGCGGGATGATCCGTACGATCCGCGGTGGGCGGGACGCCGCTCGCCGGTTCACGCCGAGCGGCGATATCTGGACTCTGCGAAGCGCGAGGCGCCCGGACACGACAGCGGCGACCGGGACGCCGATCACGGCGAGCACGATGTCGATCCAGTGCAGTGACAGGTCGCCTTCAGCGAGGGGCGCCCCGGTGAACGGCACATGGTAGAGCAGCGGTCGGAAGACGAAGAAGAGTGCGAAGCCGACTGCGACGCCCGCGACCGCCGCGACCACTGCCTCCACCGCGGAGATCACAGAAATCTGCTGTGGCGTGGCCCCGACGAGCCGCATCGCGGCGAAGCGCTCCTCGCGCCGCGCGGCCGACAGCCGGCTCGCGGTCGCGATCAAGATCAGCACTGGCAGCAGGAGCGCGACGGCTCCGCCGGCCAGAATGAACTGCAGAACGGGTCCGCTCCCGGTGGTGTTCTGGCAGGCGTAGCAGCTGGCCGGCGTGCGTTGGATGGCTCCGACCTCGACCGCACCAGGTGCCTGCGAGAGCTGGCGCGCGCTGTGGCCGATGACGATGATCAGCGAGTTCGGGGACGGCAGTGCCGCTGCGCCGATGGTCCCGATTTGGTGCCCCCGATACCGGTCACGAAGCTCGTTCGCCGGTTCGGACTTAAAGAGCGCCGTCAGCGCAGGCGAGGCGTCGTACTCACCCGGTCCCGGTAGGTGCGGAATCCCCGGCGGGACCGGAGCGTCCGGCCCGGCGGCGGCAACGTCGACACGGTCGATCGCCTGGTTGCCGAACTGGTCGGTGCTCGACAGCCACCACAGCCGGTCGGATGTCGAGGTCGGTCGTGACGCCTGCGCCGAGGTGTCGAGCCACGCACCACGGTCGGTCTGCGCGTGTAGCCCGTTGACTCCGGCCAGGGAGCCCAGCAGCAGGCCGACGCCGAGGGCGACGGCTGCCGCGGTGACGAGGACGCGCAGCGCGGCTTCACGTCCGCTTCCGAGCGTCAGGCGCAGGCCGAGCCGAATCATCCGGCCACCGCCGCGGTGGTGGTCACTCGTCCGTCGCGCACGATGACCTCGCGGTCGGCGTAGGCGGCGACGCGGGGTTCGTGGGTGACGAGGACGACGGTGGTCCCTTCCTCGCGCGCCGCACCAGTCATCAAGCCCATCACGAGCTCGCCGGTGAGCGAGTCGAGCGAGCCGGTTGGTTCGTCGGCGAACAGCACGTCCGGATGAGCGACGAGACCGCGCGCCAGCGCGACGCGCTGTGCCTGGCCGCCGGACATCTCGCCGGTTCGGTGGCGCTCCATACCCTGCAGGTCAAGCCGTTCGAACCAGCTCCGCGCTTCACGGAGGGCCTCGTCACGCCGCGTGCCACCAAGCAACAGCGGTAGCGCAACGTTCTCCTCGGCAGTCAGTTCCGGCACGAGCTGGCCGAACTGGAAGACGAAGCCGAAGCGATCACGGCGCAGCCGGGAACGCTCCGCCTCGCGCATCACATCGAGGCGCTGACCGTCGAAGTAGACCTCACCGGAGTCCGGGGCGAGGATGCCCGCGAGGCAGTGGAGCAGCGTCGACTTGCCCGAGCCGCTCGGGCCCATCACGGCGACGATCTCGCCACGCTTGACGGAGAGACTCGCGCCGCGAAGCGCGGGGGTCTCCCCGAAGAAGAGCACGAGGTCTCGCGCTTCGACGATCAGGCCTCCGACCTGGACCGCTGGGGAACCAGTCGGCCCGTTCACGACGCCACTTCCGCTGCGAGCGGCGCGAGTCGAGCGGAGGTGATGTCGATCCAGCGCAGGTCGGCCTCCAGGTGGGAAAGGCCGTGGTCGGCGAGGAGGGCGTCCACGAGGTTCCCTCGTTGCTTGAGCTCGGTGAGCTCGCGCATCCTCTGGAGGTGCGTGGCCCGCTGCGCGTCGAGGTAGTCCTCCGCCGGGCGACCGAGCATGAGCGAGAGCACGACCTTTACGAACAGGTCGGTCTGGAGGTGGGGCTCGGCCGGGATGGGCTCGGCCAGCCACCCCTCGACCTCGCTCTTCCCGGTCTCGGTGATGCTGTAGCGCTTGCGCTCCGGACCGGCACCGCGCTCAGCCTCCCCGGCGACGGCCTTTCCGTCTCTCGCGAGGCGAGCGAGGGTGGCGTACACCTGGCCGAAGGGAAGCGGCCGGCCGCGGCCGAAGTAGGCGTCGTAGTCGCGCTTTAGGTCGTAGCCGTGGCTCGGTTCGCGATCGAGGAGCCCGAGGAGGGTCATGGGTACGCTCATACCCGCGAGCATACGCTGCGTGTATACGTGCGGTAAATAGATCTACGCGCGTCCCATACCGCTGGGCCGACCGCGTAGCCTCCTCGTCCGAGGTGGCGAGATCGCTCTTGTCGTGGATCACGGAAACCAGGTACTGCATCTGAAGATCATCTTCTGTGGTCTTCCGTCCCGACGTGACTCTTGTCCATGCGGCTGGAACCGGTCGGTTGGGCTAGTGCGTTCACCTAGGTCACCGGGTCGGTGCATACTGCGGGCGCCCGTTTGGCCGGTAGACCTGGATCGTTACGCCCATCGTGTCGACGCGCGAGTCGACCAGGTCAAGCGCCATGTCCGGGCCGGCAGGTCTGGGTGATGAACGTCCTTGTCTCGTCGTCGCCCGCCCCAGGGCCCACCCGCCGCGTTCGAATCCGTTCCTGCGTTCCTCACCGTTGCGCCGCCGTTTCCCTGCATTACCCCATCGACGGTGACTTGCGTCACGGTTGTCAGCTTCATGGTGGTGGTTCCCTCCTCCTTGGGGGCGCTCCTCGCGGGCGGCCTCTTACCCCTGCCACGAACACCTCCGCCCCGATCCGACACCGCCTCCCGGATGTCTTCCAAGGACTTTCTGGTACGCCGGTTGGAAGCGATCCGACACCGCGACGGTTCCGGGGCGACCGCTGCTGGAGCTGTGCCGCGGCTGCGGTTACGGTGGTGGTTGTGCGGGGTGTGCCGTGGTGGGGCCTGGTCTCGTCGGCCGCGGCCCCGGTGCTGATGGTCGCCGGGTGGACGGTTGCCGCCGGGCTGCAGCCCCGCTCCTTCGACCCCGTTGCCCAGCCAGTCAGCGTGCTGGCCGCGCCGGGTGCTGCCGACCGGTGGGTGATGACGCTGACGTTCCTGGTGGTTGGCGCCTGTGATGTCGTCACCGGGATTTCGCTGCGGCCCGCCAGAGCGCCGGGACGGCTGATCCTGATGGCGGCGGCCGCGGCGGGCATCCTGGTGGCGGCGAACCCGGAGCATCCCGGGACCAGCTTCCCGCTGCCGCACATGATCTGGACAGCCGCCGGGTGCGCCGCGCTGGTGGCCTGGCCGGCCGGGGCCTGGCGGCGCGGGCCGTCGGTACCGTGGGGCCTGCGGCCGGCGGTATCCGCCAGCGCCGTGACGGTGCTGCTGGCCCTGCTGGCCTGGTTCGGCGCGGAGCTGATCACCGGGGGCGGGCAGGCCGGCCTGGCCGAGCGCGTCTTCGGCGCCGCGCAGGCGCTGTGGCCGCTGGCAGTGGTGGTGTCCTGCCGCCGTGCCGCCAGGGCGGGCCCCAGGCCCGGCCCTGTGCCCGGCCTGAACCGGTCAGGTGCACGCCCTGCCGTCGACGCATAAAGCCTTGCCGGAGGCGGTCAGGATCTGCCCGCTGGGCTCCCGGCTTGGCTCCCACAGATTCTCGGCAGCTCAGGCGGGGATATACGCTCGGAGCCCTCGGGGAGTTGAGCCGCAGGCCTTCGAGCGCTGCCGCCGAGCTGGCCCGGCCACTCCCTGAGGGGTGCGACGTAGGTGGGGCAGATCGCCAGAGGTTCCCTTTCGGTCCGCGGCCTCGGGTGCGCTGGTCATCGCGCCCTCGATGCCGACGGCGGTCAGAGT
>JBEKIF010000193.1:0-12840 GCA_050011895.1 Streptosporangiaceae bacterium
AGAAAAATCGGGACATATTTTCTTGTGTTTTCGCAGGTCAAATACTGTTTACGCGTAACACTTAGAAAGAGTTTTCGAAAGACTTAGACTTCTGCCACCGAATCAGGCCGTAGGTCTAAATGGCAGGTAAATGACTTCCGTCGCTACGGGGACGGGAAAATGTGCCTCGATTTAAGAGCCTGTGTCCAGCGCGGGGCCGTAAACGGATCGGCAGCGGGAACGCAGAGCCACGGTTGGGGTATCCATTTTAAACTAACAGGCTCAACGCCCGAATGGAGGCCGACATGGCCGCAATTGTTGCGCTTATCGCGCAGGCTGAAGAGCGAAAGCTTTCAGCAGAACGCAATGTTTCCGACCCGAAAAGGTCGCTGGTAGGCACTGTTGCGTTGGCCGATGGTGGGTGGCCGGAGACTGGTCGGGTGACTGCTGCATCTGGTGGACGCTCGGTCTTCGCTGGCTTCCGGTTCCCGCGGGAGGTGATCTCGGTCGCCGTCCGCTGGTACCTGCGGTATGGCCTGTCTTACCGGGACGTTGAGGAGTTGCTTGCCGAGCGCGGTGTCAGTGTTGATCACGTCACCATCTACCGGTGGGTGCAGCGTTTCACTGCGGAGTTCGTCGAGGCTGCCCGGCCGTGCCGGCACGCTCCTGGCGATCGGTGGTTCGTCGATGAGACGTACGTCAAGGTGGCCGGCCAGTGGGCTTACCTGTACCGGGCGGTCGACCAGCATGGCCAGGTCATCGACGTTCTGCTAGCTGTGCGGCGCGACCTGGCGGCCGCCCCGGCGCTTCTTTACCCGGGCGCTGCGCGCGGGCACGGTCCCGGCCGAGGTCACGACCGACCGCGCCCAGGTCTACCCGCGGGTGCTCGACGAATTGATCCCCTCGGCGCTGCACATTGTCGAGCAGTACGCCAACAACCCGATCGAGGCAGACCACGGGCGGCTGAAGGCCCGGCTCCGGCCGATGCGGGGCGTGAAGCGGCACCGCTCAGCGCGGATCCTCGCCGCCGGTCATGCATTCGTGCAGAATCTCCGCCGCGGCCACTACGACATCGCCACCGACGCCCCCACCCGCCACCGGCTCCGCATCGCCTTCGACGACCTCGCAATCACCATCTGACCAGCGGAGCATCCGGGATCAGTGCTCCGAGCTGCCCAGCGATGGCATAACGCAACAGTGCCGGCCGGCGCCGTTGCCGCGCGGTACCTGAATCCGAGGCTCGATGTCGACCTCACGGATGGACCAAGCGTGCTGACTTCGTGCACTCGTCGGTGACAACCTTGGTGAGCGTCTGGAGCACCCGCTGTCTGGGATAAGGGTCACCGTTCGAGAATCGGTCGACAAACGTCTCGAACGGGATGACTTCGATACCGGTGATCTTCATGCTTTTTGCCCTCCGATGTGACGAACGCCGACCTTAGGAACAAGCCATGGAGGAAGGGGCCGCCCGCGCGTTGTCCGCACAGGGATTGCGAGGCGATCCGCGGCGCGCCGCCATACACCTCAGTGAGCGGGAGGAGCCCGATGGTCACCGCGGTGACGACGCCGAGACCTCCCTTGCCGCCGCGCAGTGCCCAGAACAGGTCGGGGTGGGACTCCGCTGTCACGGTCAGGCTGCCGTCGGCGGGCGTGACGACCTCGACTGCCTGGATATGGTCGGCGCTGAAGCCGTAGGTGCGTGCCAGCGGGTTGAGACCTCCGCCCAGGAGGTACCCGGCGACGCCGACAGCTGGCGCCGACCCGCACAAGGCGGCGAGCCCGTGGGGGGCGGTAGCCGCCAGGACTGGCTTTCATGTCGCGCCCGCGCCGATCCGGGCCGACCGTTTGCCGGTATCGACCTCGACGTCCGCGAGTGCCCGCATGCTGATCGCGACCCCGCCGTGCAGCTCGTGCCGCAGGCCGTGCCCGGAACCTAGAATGGTGAGCCGCTCGCCGCGTTCGCTGGCGACGGCGACGGCCGCCGCCACGTCGGCGGGTGCCCGTGCCGCGACCACGATGTCGGGCGAGCAGGCGATTCCGAGGTCGAACCCGGATGTCTCGCTGGCGTATCCCGGATCGTCCGGGGCCAGGACGCGGGTCACTCCTGCGCTCTGTAGCGCCTGCGTCGTTCTTGTCGCCATCGCATACCCTTTGCGGGTCGTTGCTCCCAACCTGCCGCCGACTACCGGGGCTGCCGGTGGCGGTGATGCTCAGATGCTGGGCAGGCGCTGCTGGGGGACCTCGATCAGGCACGGGCCGTCGCCGGCCAGTGCGTCCTTTACCGTGGTTGTGAGCTGGCCGAGGCTGGTGACCTGTGTTGCGGGTATTCCGTAGGCGGTGGCAATGCCGGTGATGTCGATGTCGGGAAGTTCGAGGCCGGGCACGTCATCGAAGTGCATCACCTGGGCGAACTTCTTCAGAGCGGCGTACTCCCGGTTCCGGGCCACGACAAAGACGACGGGAACGCGGTAGCGGGCGGCCGTCCACAGCGCGCTGACCGTGTAGTGCAGTGCGCCGTCACCGAGGATGGCCAGCACTCGCCGGGACGGGTTTCCTAGCTGCAGGCCAATCGCTGCGGGAAGGCCCCATCCGAGCGCTCCGGCGTCGGGGAAGAACAGGCTGCCGGGGCGGGAGAGGTCGAACCGGTCCCAGGTGGTGTCGGCCGACGTCCACTCGTGGGCGATGACGGTGTTCTCGTCCTTGGCGGCGTTGAGCGCGCTGATGATGGCGTCCGCGCTGAACGCGGGGCCTGCTTCGTCAAGCAGGCCAGGCTGGGCCAGAGGGGTCAGCGGCGCCCGCCCGGTGGCGGGCATAGTGTCAGCGAGCCGGGTCAGCGCGGCGGACGGGTCGCCGATCAGGACGTGGCCGACCGGGGCGCGGGCGGCTTCATCGGGGTCTGACGTGACGGCCCACAGCTCCGCACCTGCAGGCAGGTAGTCACCTTCCGCGAATTCGTGGTAGCGGAAGATCGCGGCACCGAACGCGACGATGAGATCGTGACCGTCGAGCTTGCTCGCGACACCGGGGATATCGGACGGCAAGATGCCCCGGTAGTTCGGGTGCCGGGTGGGGAACGGACACCGTGACGGGCTGGGTGCGACGAACACCGGCAGCGCGAGCTGTTCCGCCAGCCGGGTGGCGCCGCCCCAGCCGGCCGCGTCGTCGGTACCAGGCCCGAGAATCATCACGGGATTCGACGCCGAGGAAAGCCTGCTTCGCAGCAGCTCCAGGGATCCTTCCGGGACGACGGGGTTACCGTGGACGGCCCGGGCCTTGAGCTGCTCGAGCGCGCTGGCACCGGCATCGGTGTCCCAGTCGTCGAGGGGAAGGGATAGGTACACGGGGCCAGCCGGAGCTGACGTGGCGAGCAGAATTCCCTTGGACAGCGCGTACGGGACGTCCTGTGGCCGTAGCGGCTCGTTGCTCCATTTCACTAGCGCCCTGGCCAGCGTCGGCGCATCGACGTTGGTCAGCAGCGCTCCCAGCGCCGCGTACGGACGGGCCTGCTGGCCTGAGGTGACGATGACCGGTACATGCGCCGATTGCGCATTGGTCAGGTTCCCCATCGCATTGCCGGTCCCCGCCGCGGCATGCACATTCACCAGCGCCGGCCGTCCGGTCGCCTGCGCGTAACCGTCCGCCATCCCGATCGCCGCGCCTTCCTGCAGGGCGTGGATGTAACGGAAGTCGCCTGGAAAGTCACTGAGCAACGGCAGCTCGTTCGAACCGGGGTTCCCGAAGATCGTCGTGATCCCGTGAACGCGGAGCACTTCATAGAACGCATCACGGACGTTCACCGCACTGTCACTCCTATTCAGGGTCAGCTGGCCTGCTGGCGTCGCTTCCGCCAGGGTTACTAGACCAAACTGCGCGCATGTCGCGAAGCACCCAGGTGAGCGCCTCATCGGGTATCAGATACCCGCCAATACCCGTGGTGTGAAGCATGTCGTAAACCCGCCCTGATACGTCGGCAAGACGCGCCGCGAGGTCGGCTGCCTGCTCGGGCGGAGCCGGTATGACCGCGGTGATCGTGTCGGAGCGCTGCTCGATGACCTCAATGCGGTAGTCACCCTGGACAATGGCCCCGAAGTACGCGGCGAGCGCCGCTTTCGGATCGGCTAGCAACTCCGCCCGGCTCTTCGGGTCAGTGCTGAGCAGCCGGTAGTGCTCGGTAAAACGGCCGCCGCTCACCGCTCGTCCTTGCCTGCACTGTCCCGGTACTGCTCGCGCATCTTCAGCAACGCCAGCTTGGCATCCTGTGACATGACCCACACGAACTGGTCGCCGCTGCGCCACAGGTCCCTCTGGTTGACGACATTGTCAGTGCCTCCGTCGGAAGACGCGCGCGGGATGATCAGGTACAAAGTATCGCGGCGCTGGACCCGTATATCGAACCGCAGCCCGGCGGGAACCTCGACGCCCAGTTGACAAGACAGCTGTCGATCGGGCGTGGAGTTCGAGTTGCTTCTCCTCGACCTGCTGCAGCGTGATCGCGGTCGCGACCATCTTGGTCATCGACATGATGCGCTAGTGGGTGTCGCCGACCGGCCCCGGGATGCCCGGGCCGAAGCCAATCTCGTAGATGTTGCCGTCGCGGTTGCCGGCGGACACGGCGGACACGGCGGACACTGGACCGGATTCGACCGCGTCGCGAAGAACGTCGCGAAGAACACGGTCCACAGAGTGAGTCATCGTTGTCTCGTCCTGACCTCGCGGTCGCGGGATCGCCCGCGAGAGACGGCGATACAGACGGCGATACGAATGGATGCAGCTTATCGGGCAGCCGCTGCCGCCGGGCTGTGCAGGTGCATTCCTCCTTGCCGGGCCGGACTCGTCGCCTCAGCGGCTCCGGCCGCGCTGCGAGCGGTACCGATGGATGCGACGGCGGACGAGGGTCCGCAGGCGGTCGGTCCGCCGCTGCAGTGCGTCGAAGGTGGCGCGAGCGCCGATGAGGAGTGCGCTCGGGCTCTTCACGGGGATCGGTGCCGCACCGGTGCGTGCAGCCTGCTCAAGCGACGCGGCGAACTGCTCGAACAGGCGGCGGCTGACATCTCCGGCCATGGCCCGCCCGAACTGGGCTATGCGGCCGGACAGGAACACGTCGGCGTCGACGCGCAGTTGCACCCCGCTCGAGGTAGGCGACGCCTGCAGCCGGATGTCGGCTGAGGTGCGGTTACCGCCCTTGTCAGCGCCGCGGGCGAGAATTGCCAGCCGGTGCTCGCCGCCATCGCGGTCGGTGATCTGCGCGATGCCCTCGAAGGCGAGCTTGACCGGGCCGAGCGCCACGCTTGCCTGACCGCGGTAGCGGTCGCCGCCGAGCTCGGCGGTCATCCGCGCGCCGGGCAGGCACGCAGCGAGTTGCCCGACGTCGCTCATCGCGCGCCACACGTCGTCGATGCCGACCGGCAGCTCACGATTCACCTGCACGGTGATCGTCGGGCTTCCTGATGGGCGGACGATGAGATTGGGTTCCCTGCCTGCTTCAGCAGGGCTCGCGTCGCCGTCGGCAGGCTTGGCCGCCGCCTGCAGCCCGGGCCCGGCGAGCGTGCGCGGGGCGCAGTTCAGCGGTTCGGGAATGCCGCCGGGGAAGGAATCCGCGACGTCAGCTACCGCGTCGAGGATTCCTCGGTAGCCGGTGCAACGGCAGATCACGCCGGACATGTCCGCGGCGAGATGCTCGCGATCGGCGCCCCGCTCATGAGTGAGCAGGTCGTAGGAGCTCATCAGGAATCCCGGCGTGCAGAACCCGCACTGCAGGGCATGGTGATGACTGAATGACTGCTGCAGCGGGTGCTGTTCGGCGGGTGTGCCGAGGCCCTCGACCGTGATGATCTCGCCGCCCTCGGCCTGGACGGCGAATACTAGGCACGAGCGGGCGGCGTCGCCGTCGAGCAGCACGGTGCACATGCCGCAGACGCCGTGCTCACAGCCGAGGTGCGTGCCGGTGAGACCGAGCTGGGTGCGCAGCGCGTCGGCCAGGTGCATGCGAGGCGGCACACGCAGCCGCACCGGCGTGCCGTTGACGGTGAACGACACGTCGGCCAGCTCGTCGGCGGCGAACTTGACCGTGCGTCGATCGCTCATGCCGCCGCACCCAGTGAGCCGCGATAGGCCCGCGCGAGTTCGCGCGCGGCGAGCACCGAGAACAGCCGCCGACGGTAAGCCTGCGAGCCGTGCGCGTCGCCGGCGGTATCGACAACGTCGGTCGCTAGCGTGGTCGTCATGCCGCGCAGGGCGCTCTCGACAGCGTCCGATCCGGCGGCCGCGCGCACCAGCGGCGTGACGTCGCGAGTGACCGGACGGTCCGACACGCCGAACCCGCTTACCACGGCTTCCTGGATATCTCCGTCCGCAGATGACCGCACCCGTGTCACGACGCCGGCGAGCGCGAAGTCGCCGTGCCGGCGAGCCAGCTCGGCGAAGCCGTAGCCCTCGCCGTCGCGGGCGACCGGAAAAGAGACAGCCTCGAGGATCTCGTCGGCCGCTACCGCGGTTGTCATCGCCCCCCGGAAGAACTCCGCGGTCGCGACGTCCCGGCGGCCTGCCGGGCCAGTCAGGTGCAGGGTTGCGCCGAGACAGCACGCGACCGCCGGCAACTCCGCGCTGGGATCGGCGTGCGCGAGGCTTCCGCACACAGTGCCGCGGCTACGCAACTCGCGATGCCCGACGAATGGCAGCGCCATACCCAGCAGCGGAACGGCCGATGCCTCGGCAGCGTGCTCGACCTGTCGCTGGCAGGTGGCCGCCCCGATGCGCAGCACCCCACCGTCACGCGAACTCTCACGTTCAATCGTGGCCAGCGACCGCAGTCCGCTGATGTCAACGAGGGTGGATGGACGGCCGAGCCGAAGCGCCATCACCGGCACCAGCGACTGGCCGCCCGCGAGCACCTTCCCGTCACCGCCGGTGGCGGCCAGCTCGTCGACGGCGTCGCCGAGCGTGGCCGGGCGGACGTACGCGAAAGGGGCAGGCTTCATGGTCAGGTTTCCTGGCTGGTCAGCGTCCGATGAACTTCGGCTTGCGCTTCTCACCGAAGGCTGCGACGCCCTCAGCGAAGTCGTGGGTCGAGCGGAGCATGGCGTAGGCCTTTCGCTCCAGTTCGATGCCGGTATAGAGCGGCCCGTCGATCCCCTTGTCGAGCACCTCCTTGGCGGTGCGCAGCGCGCTGGGGGAGAAGCCGGCCAGCTTGGTGACCAGCGCCTCGGCCGCTGCGTAGAGCGAGTCCCGATCAGCGTGCAGCTCGGCGAGCAGGCCCCAATCGAGGGCCTGCTGCGCCTTGATGCGCTTTGCGGTGAGCACGTGGTACTTAGCGCGCGACAGGCCGATTAGGCGGGACAGACGCTGGGTGCCGCCGCTCCCGGGGATCATGCCGAGGTTCAGCTCGGGCAGGGCAAACTCGCTCCGCTCGGTGCCGAGGCGGATGTCGCAGGAAAGCGCGAGTTCGAGGCCGACGCCGAAGCAGTAGCCGTCGATGGCCGCGATGATCGGCTTGGGGCTGCGCGATGCGGCGGTGACATCGTGGCCGAGGTCGGTGAAGTCGATCGGCTCGACTTCCATGAACCCGGCGATGTCGCCGCCGGAGGTGAAGTGCTTGCCGTCCGAGCGGATCACGACGGCGCGGATGTCGTCGTCCTTGTCGATCTCGGCGAAGCGTTCGGCGACCTTGGCGCGCATCCCCCAGGTCACGACTGTGTGGTCGCCGTGCGACAGGGTCAGGTACGCGACATGGCCATCGTGGCCGCGCTCGAGAAGCACATCGCCGCCGGTCAGGGGCATCTGGTCAGTCCTTCCATCAGGTCATGCAGCACGCTGCCGTGCACGGGTAGCCGGTCGATCGAGATGCCGAGCGGCGCCAGGGCGTCGCTGACCGCGTTGGCGATCGCGACTGGAAAGCTCATCGAGCTGCCCTCTCCGCAGCCCTTGGCGCCCAGCGGGGTCAGCGGCGACGGCGAGATGACGTGATCGGTCACCAGCGGGAAGCTGGCCTCGGCGCTGGTCGGGCAGAGGTAGTCGAGAAAGGTGCCGGCGGTTGGCTGTCCGCCCGGACCATAGGTGAACTGCTCGTAGATCGCACCGCCCAGCGCATGGTTCAGTGCTCCGGATACCTGCCCGTCGACCAGCGTCTGGTTCAGCACGGTGCCGGCATCGTGGACGCTGGACGCCTGCTCGATCGTGAGCTGCAGCGTGTCCGGGTCGATCCGCACCGCGACGATCTCGGCGACGAAGCCGTAGCAGAGGCTGGAGTTGATGCGATCATCCCTTGTCGCGGCCTGGGTTTCCTTCGGCGCGAACTCCGCCTCGGCGTACAGCCGGGCGGGGACCGATTCCGGCAGCGCGCCCGGGTTCCAGTGCACCAGCCCGGCCGCGTGCCGGAACTGCACCGACCGCGACGGATGAGCGACCACCCGGACCAGGCCGTCGGCAAGCTCCAGTTCTGGCGCGGGCACGCCGAGCATCACCGCGGCGGCACCGAGCAACGTCGCCGCGATCCGGTCACAGGCGCGCACGACCGCACTGGTCACCAGGGGAGCGAAGCGGGAGGAGTAGCTGCCTGAGGTCACCGTCCACGGCGTGGTCGCAGTGTCCATGTCGACGACGACCTGTACCGCCTCGGTCGGCAGGCCCAGGCGCTCGGCGGCCACCTGCCGGGCGACCGTCGCGTGCCCCTGGCCCTGCGGCACGCTGCCTAGCAGCACGGTCACGGTGCCCTGCACGTCCACGCTCACCCGCACCAGTTCCGTCGAGCCCGATTTTTCACGTCCGGGGCTGCGGTCCTCCGGCGGGGTCGCCAGCCCGACGTAGCCGATGTTCGTGCCGGACGGGTCGACGATCGTCGCGACACCGATGCCGAACAGCTCACCGCGAGAGCGGGCCGACGCCTGGCGCTGGCGCAGCCCGTCCAGGTCCGCGTTGTCGGTGGCGAGCTGCATCGCCTTGGCGTAGTCACCCGAGTCGTACACGCCACCGGTTGGCGTCTCGTGCGGGAAGGCGTCGGGAGGGACGAAGTTGCGGTACCGCACCTCGACCGGATCGACGCCCACGGCGGCAGCGACCGAGTCCATCAGCCGTTCGAGGCCGAAGTACAGCTGCTGCCCGCCGAAGCCACGGTTCAGCCCGGTCGGCATCGTGTTGGTCACCACCGCGCGCGCCCGCACCTCGACGGCCGGGATGCGGTAGGCGCCGGTAACGTTGCCGTAGCAGCGGTACAGCGTGCTCGGCTCGGGCGGGCGCAGGTAGGCCCCGACGTTGTCGATCAGGTCGGCGCGTAGCGCGGTCACCAGGCCGGCCTCGTCGACCGCCGCCTCGAAGTGCATCGACCGGTCTGCACCGCACGAGCTGGCGAGGAGGTGCTCGATACGGTCCTCGGACCAGCGCACCGGGGTGCGCGCGTGCTTCGACGCGAGTGCCAGCAGCACGACGTAGGGATAGATGCCGGCCTTGATGCCGAAGCTGCCGCCGATGTCGGCCGGCACGTGCAGGCGGATCCGCGATGCTGGCACGCCCAGCGCGCCGGCCATGATCGGTACCATCGTGAACGGGCCGTGGAAGTTCGCCCAGGCCTCGACCGCGGGGCCGGCGGCATCCTCGCTCCAGCTGGCGATGACCGAGTAGCACTCCATCGGCACGGACGAATAGCGCGGGAACTCGTAGTCGCCGTGCACCACGTTGGCCGCTGCGGCGAAGGCCTCGTCCACGGCGCCGAAGGTGAAGGTGCGGTCGGTGGCGACGTTCGAGCCCTGGCCTTCGTGTAGCAGCGGCGCGTCGTCGGCCAGCGCGGACGAGATGTCCACGATCGCGTCGAGCAGCTCGTAGTCGATCTCTACGAGCTCAGCGGCATCCTCGGCGGCGAAACGATCGGCCGCCACGACGACCGCGACCGGCTCGCCGACGAAACGCGCCTTGTCCGTGCCCGCGGGCAGGTAGGGCATCTGGGCGCTGACCGAGAGCGGGAACGGGCGAAGCGCCTCGCGTACCTCGGCCGGCCCTATGACGGTGGTGACGCCGGGATGGCGCTGCGCGTATGCCAGATTGACCGACCGGATGCGCGCATGGGCGTACGGGCTGCGGACGATCGCGGCTGTCAGCGTGCCGGGCAGCGGGTCCAGGTCGTCGAGAAAGCCACCCAGCCCGCAGACAAGCGGGCCATCCTCGACGCGTGACGGGGTCCACCGAGCGCCAGCCGGTGACGGTGCAGCGCCGGTCATGACGGCCCTCCGATCTCAAGATCGGCCAGCGCGGTGTACTCGCCCGCTGGCAGGGTGCGGCGCAAGGTCTTGCCCACTGCGGAGCGCGGGATCTCCGCCACTGCGATCAGCCGCTTGGGCCGCTGCACCGACGCCAGGCCGCTGTCCTCGACGACGAACCGGGCGACCTCGCGCAGCGCCGCGGCGGGCTTGAGGCCGCTTGGTGGCACGACGAACGCGGTGACCGCGCTGCCCCAGCGGGCATCGGGCATGCCCACCACGCAGACGTCGGAGATCGCTGCACTTCGCGCGAGGGCTGACTCGATCTCGTCCGGATAGATGTTCTCCCCGCCCGAGTTGATCATGTCGTCGACCCGTCCGGAGACCCACAGATCGCCGTGGTCGTCCCGGATGGCGAGGTCGCCGGTGTAGTACCAGCCGTCGTGGATAGCCTTCTGGTCGGCGTCGGGACGGTTCCAGTACCCGGCGAACGCCTCCGGGCTGTTCATCGAGGCGATGATCTGACCGGTCTCACCGGACTTGACGAGGTCAGCGGGGGAGGCGGCTGCGTTGACGGCGATAAGGCGGATGCGGGAGAAGATGCCGGCCCGGCCTACGCAGCCGGGCTTGCGTCCGGCGTCCGGGCCGACAGCGAAGGTGAAGATCTCGGTACTGCCGTAATGGTTGACGAACACGCCCGGCTGCAGCGCCTCGGACAGGTCGCTGGCCAGTGCGGGCGTCATCGGCGCGCCAGCGTAGGCGATGCGCTGCACCGAACGGCAGGAGGCGAAGCCGTCGTCTTGCAGCAGCGACCAGAAGATCGCGGGCACTAGGTAGAGCGCGCTGATGCCCTCGTCGCGGATCAGCTGCACCGAGGCGGCGGCGTTGAATCGCGCCTGCGGCACCCAGGTGCCGCCGCAGATGATGCTGGCCAGCAGGGTGCGCAGGCCCATGGTATGGAACATCGGCATGACACCAAGCACGCGCTCGCCCTGGCGCAACTGGGTCTGGATGGTGTGGGCGACCGCAGCGGAGTGCTCGGCCCGGTGGCTGCGCGGCACGCCTTTGGGACGTCCCGTCGTGCCCGACGTGTAGAGCATGACGCTGGTCGCGGTCTCATCGGGCGGGGGTGGCAGGGGGCTGGTGCTCTCGTCAGGTGACAGCTCTCCGGCGTCGCGGCAGGTGATGGTGAGGTCGGCTCGCTCAGCCACGGGTGCGGTCACCTCGTCCGTGACGAGCAAGGCCGGCCGCGCATCCGCGACGCAGTAGGCGAGGTCCACCAGGCTCAGCCGGGTTGAGAGTGGCACGGACGTCGCGCCCAGGCGCTGGGCCGCCAGGTGCAGGCTGGCCAGCGGCTCGCCGCCGGGCAGCAGGTAGGCGACCCGGTCACCGGGCCTGACGCCGGCTGTCAGCAGCGATCGGGCGAGGCCGTCGACGCGCTCGGCCCATTCGCGGTAGGTCATCGGGTGCCTGCCGCCGACCGCCCGCCGATCCGGGTGGCGCTCCGCGGTCCAGGCAAGCGTCGTAGCAAGATCGATATCGGCCTCCCCGGCGTCGCTTGTTTCACCCATCACTTTTCACCCGTCACTGCCCTGCCGCAACCATCTAAAACAGGCCATTAGCATGGCAAGATCTCTCTAACCTTGATCATTGGTGCGCCCAGCAGAGCGGGAGGTGACGCTGCCGCGTAGCAGCGGATCTTGCTGTTCGTCAGCTCGCCGTCGCCTGCCGGTGTGAATCCGGTCCGGGTAGCTGCCAGGAGGCCCGGGTAGCAGGCTGGCGGCTCGGTCTGGCAACGGGCCGGGTCGGAGCCCAGCGTCAGTCCGGCGAACGCGGCGAGCGTGTCAACGGAGCGCCTCCACGATGGTCCGTCCAAGACCTAGCCCAGGCTGAAGCGGCGTCGTAGCGCTTGACAGCGCGCTCGCTGATGCGTACCGAGATGCCCGCGCTAGCGCCACTTTGCCCGATACCCGCGTCCGCGCCTCGCTCCAACCTGCCGTTAATGATCTTGCTGTCTGCACGATTCACCGCTAGTGCCATTCTCAGTGCCGTCCCAATCCAAGAACTGATCTTCCCCCCGTAGCACAGACACCACGGGTGTGGGGTCAGGTGCTGGGTCTGGCGGCCGGTAGAGCTGCTCGAACGTGACCGGGCTGTGCATTCCGATGCTGGAATGGCGTCTGTGAGGATTATACCAGCATTCGATCCACTCGAATATAGCGTTTGCGAGTTCTTCCCGGCTTTTCCAGGTCCTGGTATCGAGGAGCTCCAGCTGCAAAGTGTGCCAGAATGATTCTATCATCGCATTGTCATAGCAATCGCCGACGGTCCCCATCGAGCCAAGCAGGCCGGCGTCCCGGATTCTTTTCCCGAACGCCCACGAAGTGTACTGCGTTCCGTGGTCAGAATGCAGGATCGTGGAATTGCCGTCCGGTTCCCTGCGGGTCAATACTGCTTAGTTAAGCGCCCGCCAGCTACCACAATGGCGGGTTGCTGCCTTTCTGCCTCGTCATGACGCGAGGAAGCTGGTGATCATGGGCGTGAGCGGGCTCGGCCGGGTCACCAGCTCGACGTGGCCGCCGTGGTAGACGTGCAGCGTCGCGTGGGGGATGCCCGCGGCTAGGATGCGGCCGTTGGCCACCGGGATGATCGGGTCCTGGTCGCCCGTGAGCACTAG
>JBEKIF010000194.1:0-8301 GCA_050011895.1 Streptosporangiaceae bacterium
TGATCGATGGCGATGGCGACGGCGCCTTGCCTGAGCGCCTCGTCGATCGTGTCTTCGGTCCGCGGCTGGCGCCATGTCCAGTGGTTGAACACAATGTTGAGAACGAAGACCACGATGACCGTCGAGGTGATGCTGGACCCGAAGATGACCTGGAAGTCCGAGGGGAATTTGTCGTAGAAGGTGGGCGCAACCGCAGGGATAAGCCCTGCCGACAGCGACACAGCGACGATCAGCAGGTTGTGGTTGTTGTCGAATGACGCCTTGTTCAGCGTGCGGATACCGACCGCGGTGACCATCGCGAACATCACCGTGGCCGCGCCGCCGATCACCGGTCCTGGCACGTGGGCGACCACTTGGCCGACCTTGGGCACGAGGCCGAGGATGACCAAGAAAACGCCGCAGGTTGTGACCACCCACCGGCTCCGCACCCTGGTCAGCCCGACCAGGCCGACATTCTCGGCGAACGCGGTGTCAGGGAAGGAGTTCAAGAACCCGGCCATCAATGCCGATAGCCCATCGGTGGCAAGGCCGCGAGCAAGATCACTCGGGGTCAGGTCCTTGTCGACCATCTCCGCGACGGCCAGCATGTCGGCGGTTGACTCGGTGTAAGTCACCATGACCACGATGCACATCGAAATGATCGCGGCGGCTTCGAACTTGGGGTGCCCGAAGCGGAAAAACCCGCTGAAGCCAAGCCAGGCCTCTCCCTTTACCGAAGAGAAGTCCAGCAGGCCCATCGGCCAGGCGACCAGCGTGCCGATGACGATGGACAGCAGCACCGCGATCTGGCTGATGAACCCGCTGAACACCCTAGTGATCACCACGATCAACAGGATGACCAGTCCCGCGAGCCCGATGTGCGAGACCTCCCCGTAGCCTGGCGCCGTCGGGTCAGAGCCGGCGATCAGGCCGACATCCGCCCCGATCAGCGACAAGCCGATGACGCAGATGACAGTCCCCGCCACCAACGGGGGAAAGAATCGGATCAGCATGGAGAACGGCTTGGCAATGATCAGGCCGAACACGCCCGCGGCCAGCATCGCGCCGTAGACCGCCTGCAGGCCGTATTTCTCCGCGATGATGATCATCGGGGTTACCACCGTGAAGGTCGCGCCCGCGACGACAGGTAGCCGTACCCCGAAGATCTTCCAGATACCGACGCTCTGAATGATCGTGGCGATACCCGAGACCAGCAGGTCGGCGCTGACCAGCAGGCCGATCGTGGTAGGAGGCAGCTTCAGCACACCGCCGACGATCAGCGGCACGGCCACCGCCCCCGCGTACATGATGAACAGGTGCTGCAGGCCGAGTATGGCCAGGCGCTGCGGCGGGAGCACCTCGTCCACCGGGTGCACCCGGGGCGGACCCTCCTGTCCGTCGGGTTGGGTCGCGCTCTCGATCAGCGACATGGCGCACCTCCACGTGTCGTCTCAGAACAGTCGAATCAGTCTCGGGTGATCCGGGTTCCTGTCTCACCGTTTAGCGCCCGGTCAACGTTCGGCGTGTCTGTGATGATCCCCTCGGTGCCGCCGCGCTCCAGGTACTCGATCATCGCCTGCATCTTCGGCGCCATGCTGCCCTTGGCGAAGTGCGTGCCCGAGGCGAGGTACGCCTTCGCCTCCGAGAGCGTGAGCCGGTCCAGCCAGCGCTGCTTAGGCGTGCCGAAATTCAGCGCCACCTTTTCCACCGCGGTCGTGATGAGCAGCAGATCGGCGCCGAGATCGCCGGCAAGCAGCGCGGCCGCGAGATCCTTGTCGATTACCGCGGGCACCCCGGTCAGGTCGCCATTCTCGGCTACGACCACCGGGATGCCGCCGCCGCCGGCCGTGATCACCACCGTGCCCGCGGTGATCAGGCTGCGGATCGCGGGCAGTTCCACGATCCGCAGCGGCTGGGGTGAGGCGACGACCCTGCGGTAGCCGCGGTTGGCGTCCTCGATGAGGACCCACCCTTCCTCCCTGCGTCGCCGCTCGGCCTGCTCTGCGTCCATGAAAGAGCCGATGGGCTTGGTCGGGTTTTCGAAGGCCGGGTCGTCCGCCGCCACCTCGGTCTGGCAGATGACTGTTGCCGCGCCCCGCTCCACGCCGAAGCGCCGGAATTCGTTGGCGAGGTTCTGCTGCAGCGCGTACCCGATCGCGCCCTGAGTGTCCGCGCCGCACACGTCGAGCGGCACCTCATGCAGCTCGCCTGCCGCCAGTTCGGAACGGCGCAGCACGAAACCGACCTGCGGCCCGTTGCCGTGGGTGATCACCACGTTCCAGCCGTCCTTGATCATTGTCACGATGTGGTGACAGGTCTCCTTGGCGGCGATGTACTGGTCGCGCACGGTCTGATGCGTCTTGTCCTTGATCAGTGAGTTGCCGCCTATGGCGACGACAGCGGTCCGGCCCGGCATTAGATGTCCCTTCCCCCTCACCTCATGGTCAGCGCCATGACGGCCTTCTGACCGTGCAGGCGGTTCTCTGCCTGGTCATAAACTGCTGACTGCGGACCGTCGATCACCTCGTCGGTGACCTCGACATTGCGGTCCGCGGGCAGCGGGTGCATGAAGATAGCGTCTTGTTGTGCGGTCGACATCCGCCGCGCGTTGGTGATCCACGACTCGTACTGACGGGTCAGCCGCGACCCCTCCGCCTCGTCGGTCGTGGTGACCAGGGCGCCCCAGCTCTTGGCGTAGATCACGTCGGAGTCGCGGAAGCCCTCGTCGAAGTCATGCAGGATCTCGAAGCCGGCGTGCGCCCGGCTGGCATTCTCCTTGCACTGCTCGACGATCTCGGGCATCAGCTGGAATTCCGGCGGGTGCACGAGCCGCAGGTTCATCCCGAATCGTGGCAGCAGCAGGGCCAGGCTCTGCGGCGCACTGATCGGCTTCTGGTAGCTCGCCGCATAGGCCCAGCTCACTGTCGCCGTGCGGCCCCGCAGGTCACCGAACCTTTCGATGATCGTCATCAGGTCGGCGAGTGCCTGGTGCGGGTGGTAGATGTCGCATTGCATGTTGAGCACGGGAACGCGGCTGGCGTCCGCGACCTCCCTGAGGTAGCGGTTGCCTGCTTCCCAGTCGATCATGCGGATGGCGATGCCGTCGTTGTAACGGCCGAGGATCTCGCCGATCTCCTTGGGGGTGTCGCCGTGTGCGATCTGGGTCGTCCGGCTCTCGATGAACTGGGCGTGGCCGCCAAGCTGCGCCATGCCGGCCTCGAACGAGGTACGGGTGCGGGTGCTCGCGAAGAAGAACAGCATCGCGAGCACCTTGTCGCGCAGGTAGGGATGCGGCCTGCCGAGCGCACGGTCGCGTTTCAGCTCGAAGGCGACGTCGAGGAGCGTGTCGATTTCGTCCTTGGTCCACTCTGACAGGTCGATGAGGTCACGGCCGCGAAGGTTGGTCTGCATGTTCGCACCTACTCGATGGCGCCGAGGACGAGCGAGAGCAGCGCCATCCGCATGACGACGCCGTTGAATGCTTCGTACCAGTACCGGTTGTGCCTGGTGCTGTCCACGTCCGGGGGCAGTTCGTCCATCCGGGGGAGCGAGTGCAGGATGATGGCCGAGCTCTTCGCCTTGTCCCGCAGCAGTTCGCGGGTCACTCGGTACGCCGCCGGGGTTATGCCGCGCTCGCCGCCGGCCTCGACGCGCGCCTGGGTATAGTCGGCCTGGACGACGGGTTCCATGTAGATGACGTCGGCATCCGCGATGCATTTCTCCACGCTCTCCACCTCGCGGTAGAGTACGTTGCGCTCGTCAAGCTCGGTCTTGAACTCGTCGAGCAGCGACATCTCGGGCGGCGAGACGACGAACGCCTCCATGTCGAACTGGGACATGGCGTACAGGATCGAGTGCATGGTGCGCATCCGCATGTCACCGACGCAGAGCACCTTGAGGCCGTCGAGCGTGCCCTTCGACTTCCACATCGTGTAGAGGTCGGTAAGGACCTGCGTCGGGTGCTCGCCCCAGCCGTCGCCGCAGTTGATGACGGGGACCGTCGCCCACCGCGCCGCCTCGTGCGGCGCGCCCTGCTGGTAGTGCCGGATGGCGATCACGTCGCCGTAGTACTCCAGCATGTGGAAGGTGTCCTTGATGGTCTCCTGGTAGAAGTCGCCCGCCCTGGTCATCTTGGCGTCGGAGAATCCGAGCACATGGCCGCCGAGCCGGTGCATTGCCGCCTCGGTCGCCAACCTGGTCCGGGTACTCGGCTGGTAGAACGCGGTGAGGAGGGTCTTGCCCTGCAGCAGGTCGCCGTTGCGGCGCTCGGCCGCGTGCGGGGCGAGCCGGTCGGCCGCCTTGAAGATCTGGAAGTAGTCGTCGCGCTCCATGTCCTTCAGAGACAGGATGTCCCTGCCGGCGAAGCTCCTCATGTCTGGTACCTCTCCCTTTCAGCCGCGTGCGTCCGGCGCGAACGTGTCGATCATCAGCCGCACGTCGTCGCCGAGCGGGTAGAGGATCGGGCAGGTCGCACCTTTTCGATGTACTCATCTACCTTTGCCACGCACTCCGCGGGCGCTCCTGCCGCGGAGATCATCTGAACTGCCTCGTCCGGGACTAGGCGCATCGCCTTGTGGATCTCCTCCAGCCCGGCCGGCCAGGTGAGGATTTTGCCGATCGCCTCGACCAGCCCCGGATCCACGCCGCTGGCCTTCATGATGTGCGGCTGCTGGCCGAGGTACTGGATGAGGAGCTCACGGTCTCGGTCCAGGGCGAGATCGCGGTCCTCGTCGACCGAGCAGACGACGAGTTGCGGCCGGTCGATGTCGCCGACGGACCGGCCGGCCCGCGCGGCCCCCTCGGCAAGCGCCGCCATGGCCCGGTTGTTGTAGTCGGGGCCGACCATGTAGTTGAGCACCACGCCGTCGCCGATCTCGCCGGCGAGTTCCATCATTTTCATGCCGGCGGCGCCTACGTAGATCGGTACGCGGCGCGCGGGGGACCTGTCGCCGTGCACGACGTCGATCTCGACGTCGTCGAGGTGCACGAATTCGCCGTGATAGGTGACCCGCTCCATGGCAGGCAGCTTGCGGGTGGCCACGACGGTCTCCCGCATGGCCAGCAGCGGCTTGCGCCTGTCGACGCCGACTTTGGTGGCGAGCGGCTCCCACCCCAGGCACCGAGCCCGGGGATGGTGCGGCCGGGCGCGAGGTCGTCGAGTGTGGCGAAGGTGGCCGCGAGCAGGCCGACGTTGCGGGTCCAGATGGGAATGACGCCGGACCCGATCTTGATCCGGCTGGTGACCGCCGCGTAGGCGGCCATCGGCACCGTGGCCTCCCGCGCCGGGCGGCTCTCCGCCTGCCAAACGGTCGAGCGCGACGGCCACTGTGCCGCCGACCAGCGCTACGGTGTCGGCTGGTGAACCGCCGCGGCCGCCGTTAGGGATCATGATCGGGCCAGTCTGGGCACGGCGGCACGCGCTGCGGGAGAGTCCTTCATCGGCAACCGATTGCGGCGGACACCTTCGAACGCGTAGAGCGCCCCGGCTACCGCTGAGGCGGTCGGCACCAGCCCGATCTCTCCGATGCCCTTGGCGCCGTACGGCCCCTCCGGCTGGTGTTCCTCCACGAAGATGCACTCCACCGGCGGCATCCCGCGCGGCGGGATGATGTTGAGCGATTTGAGCGTCGTCGTCACCGGCCGCGCGTCCTTGACGACATACTCCTCGGACAGGGCGTGGCCGAGGCCCATGTGGATGGCGCCTTCGACCTGGCCCTCGAGAAGGGTCGGGTTGATGACCTTGCCGACGTCGTGGGACGCGATCACCCTCTCGATCTGGCCCTCGTCGTCGAGAATGACGCACTGGGTTGCCCACCCATAGGCGAAGTGGGTGACGGGCTCACTGGTCGCGGCGCCCGGTTTGGTGGTCCAGTTGATGGACACCTCGCCGTAAATTTCCTGGCCGGCCAGTTCGCGCAGCGGGCGGCCGCCGCGTTCGGCCTTGAGCTTCGCGGCCGCGTCGATGACCGCGCGGCCACCGAGGACGGTGGCCCTTGAGGCGGTGGTCTGGCCGCATTCGAGTTCCCGCTCGGTGTCCACCCGGACATTGACCTGGGCGGGGGTGACGCCAAGCTCCTCGCAGAGAATCTGGGAGAGAACGGTGTGGACGCCCTGGCCCATCTCGGTCCAGGAGTGGTAGAGCGTGACCGTGCCATCGGGTTCGGGCCGCAGGATCACCTTTCCGTACTCGGTCAGGCCGTTGCCCACCCCGGTGTTCTTGACCGCGCAGCCGAGGCCCGCGTAGCGGGCGGACTTGTAGGCGTCCCGCACCGCGAGCAGTGTCTTCTTGAGGCCCACCCCGGGGCCGAGCTTCTGTCCGGTGCCGACCCTGTCGCCGACCTCCACCGCGTTGCGCCAGCGCATGTCCCAGCCGTCGAGGCCAACCCGCTCCGCCAGCCGGTCGATCATTCCTTCGATGGCGAAGTTGGTCTGGTTGGCGCCGAAGCCGCGCATGGCGCCGCACGGCACGTTGTTCGTGTAGATGGCCCGGGCCTCGATGTCGACCGCGTCGAACTTGTAGACGCCGCAGGCGTGCCCCGCGGCGCGTTCGAGCACCTTGTCGCCGACGCTTGCGTAGGCGCCGGTGTCGCCAATGATGCGCGCCCGGACGGCGAGCAGCCTGCCCGCCTGATCACAGCCGACGGTGTAGGTCATGGTCAGCGGATGACGCTTGACATGGAAGCGCATGCTCTCCGCGCGGCTGAGGGTGAGCTTGACCGGGTGCCCGGTGCACGTGGCCAGCAAGGCGGCGTGGCCCTGGACGTTGAGATCCTCCTTCGCGCCGAAGGCGCCGCCGCTGGAGACCAGGGTCGCGCGGACCTTGGCTTGGGGGAGCCCGAGCAGGCCGGCCACCTGCCGCCGGTCGCTCCAGATGCCCTGGCCCTGCGTGTAGAAATGGACGCCGCCATCGGTGTCCGGGTAAGCGAGCGAGGATTCGGGCTCAAGGAACGCGTGCTCGATGTGCTGGGTCTGGAACGTCTCTGTGCGCACGCAGGCGGCCTGGGCGAGCAGCGCGTCGACGTCGCCGCGTTTGACCTCCGATATCGAAAGCACGTTGCCAGGCGCGGCGCGGTGCAGTTGCGGCGCGCCTGGCGCCATGGCCGCGACCGGGTCGGTGAGCGGCGCGAGGACCTCGTACTCGACATCGACGAGCGCGGCCGCCACGCGGGCCGCCTCCCTGGTCTGCGCCGCGACGAGGGCAACGACGTCACCGACGTACTTGGTGGTCTCGCCCACCGCGTAGATCTGCCGCCAATCCTGGGTCAGCTCGCCCTGCGTCCGCTCGCCTGGGACGTCGTCCGCGGTGAGCACCGCGACCACTCCGGGGTGAGCACGGGCGCGCGCCGTGTCGATCGACAGGATCGTCGCCCGCGGATGGTCGGCAAACCTGATCGCGCCGTGCAGCATCCCCGGCATGCTGAGATCGTTGACGTACGCCTTGTCGCCGAGCGCGAGTTCTACGCCCTGGTACCGAGCCGTACGGGAGCCAACGCGCCCGCTGCGGTCGATCTCGGGCAGTGGCTCGCCGAGTTTGGCGCCCGCGGCGAGCAGCACCGCGTCGATGATCTTGATGTAGCCGGTGCAGCGGCAGAGGTTTCCCGCCAGCGCCGCCGCCACCTGCTGGCGGCTCGGCGCCGGGGTCTTGTGCAGCAGCGCCTCCGCCTTCATCACAATTCCTGGCGAGCAGAAGCCGCATTGAGATGCGCCGGCCGCGACGAAGCTCTCCGCCCACAGCGCGCGCTCGGCACCGGACATGCCCTCCTGGGTGACCACCTCTTTGCCCTCGACCCGCGACGCCTTCATTGCGCAAGACACCTGGGCACGGCCGTTGACCAGGACACTGCACGCGCCGCACGAGCCCTCTGGGGCGCAGCCGTCCTTCACAGACGTGATGCCGCAGTGATCGCGCAGTAGGTCAAGCAAGTGCATGTCTGGGTCACGGAGCTTCGCCGTCGTCGGCTGTCCGTTAAGCGTGAAGTCCATGTAAGGATCCTCGCTTGAGTGCACAATTCAGCGCGTCTCGACCTTAGCCCGGCCCTTGCGTGCCGATAAGGGCCGAAGGTCCCGTCGGCTAGTGCCAAACCGTCAACAGCGTGGATTCTGTTGTGGGCGATCTGGGCTCGGCGCTGGACTGGGCCGCAGGCCGCGCCGCGGCGGCGGGCTGGGCGGGGGTGACGGTGTCGTGTGAGCCGACCGGCCGCCGGTGGCGGGTGCTGGGTCAGCTGGCCGCGGACCGGTCGATGCCGTTCGTGTGCGTGCAGCCGATGGTCACCTCGTGGTCGCGGCGGACCGAGGACCTGACCTGCGATAAGACCGATGAGA
>JBEKIF010000195.1:0-6028 GCA_050011895.1 Streptosporangiaceae bacterium
GGCCTAACCGGCTTGTGGCAGGTCAGCGGCCGTTCGGACCTGTCATGGGACGAGTCTGTCCGCCTCGACCTGCGCTACGTGGAGAACTGGTCGTTCATGCTGGACATGCAGATCCTCTGGAAGACCTGGTCGGCGGTTACCCGAGGCTCGGGTGCCTATTAGCGGCCTTCGCTTCCTGAACCAGCGGCAGACCCGGGCCGGGGTCAGCGGCCCCGCTGGCAGAACTGCCGCAGGGGATCCGGGAGACTTTGCCCTGGGTTGGCAACGTAGCGTCGACTTCGCGCGTCTTGTTAGGGGCCCAGATCGCCGACGGTTGGCCAGTAGCGGCAGCAAGGCGCGGGGTCCGGGGTGACCGGGAGAGGACGAAGTGACCAGCGGCGATGACGCTAAGAGGGCATTTGTCGTATCACGGCGGCCTGCTTGGCGCTCATATGCACGCAAGGCTGAAGGTCTCCGGCGCGAGCGACCCAAGAGAGGTGACGCGATGCGGGCTGTGGTGGCCGGTCTTGGCCACGACGGCACGGTGATGTCAGCCGACGCCGGCGGCGTTCGCTTGAACATGCTGCCGGACGGTCAGAGCGGACCGATGCCCAAAGCACGGAGTTCGTGTTCGCGACCAGGAATCCTGCTCGATCGGGATGGCACGATCATCGTTGACCACGGATATGTCGGCTCGGCTGACCGCGTCGACTTCATCGAAGGATCACCGGAGGCGATCGCCAAGTTCAACCGGGCTAAAATCCCAGTCGCGGTGGTGACGAACCAGGCCGGGGTCGCGCGGGGCCTGTACGGGATCGATGACGTCAACCGGGTGCACCAGCACGTCGCAGAGCGTCTGGCTGAGCACGGGGCGCACATCGACCTGTTTCTGTACTGTCCGTATCACCCAGCCGGAGTCATCGGGGCCTTTGCTCGCACGAGTGAGGACCGCAAACCAAGGCCAGGCATGGCGAGGGCGGCGGAGGCCGCGCTCAACCTGGATCTGACCGCGTCGTGGGTGGTAGGCGACCGGCCCGAGGACATCGGCCTCGCGGAGGCTGTCGGAGCATCGGCGATCTACGTGGGACCTGACCACTGCGAGCGCCCGGGCGTCTGGTCGTTTCCGAGTCTCGCTGCCGCGGCCTCGTTCATCCTGGAGCGCATCGCCGTATGAGCTCCCTCTACGATCTTCAGTCACTGGTGCCGTCGGCCGACGGCACCCCGGCGAGCTTCCCGGCCGCGCCGTATGCCAGGGCCGGGTGGTATTTCGATGCGTATGCGGAGGAGATCGCCCGGGCGGCGAGCTCGATCGAACCCGCTGCGCTCGATCGTGCAGCTGGGATCCTCCTCGACGCCTACACGCGCGGTGCAGGCGTGTTCTCGTGCGGCAACGGCGGATCGGCCGCTATCGCGAACCACCTGCAATGCGACCACATGAAGAGCATAAGGACGACGACCGACCTCGCCCCCCGGGTCGTGAGCCTCAGCGCCAACGTCGAGCTCCTCACCGCGATCGCCAACGACATCGGGTATGAGGACGTCTTCGCCTACCAGCTTCAGTCGCAGTCGGGACCCGGCGACGTCCTCATCGCCATCTCGTCATCAGGCCGTTCGCCCAACATCGTGCGCGCGCTCACCTGGGCCCGCGACCACGGCCTCGCCACGATCGCCCTCACCGGCTTCGACGGCGGGGAGGCCAGGGCGGTGGCCGAGGTGGTCATTCACGTCGACGGCGCGAACTATGGCATCGTCGAGGATTTGCACCAGACCATCATGCACGCTTTGGCCCAGTACATCCGTCAGTCGCGAATGACCGCGGACGTAATCGACTCAAGTGTGTTCTGAAAGACTGGCAGGTCAGCATGCGCGTGGCGATCAACCTCTTGACGGACGACCCGCAGAACCCGTCGGGCGCCCACTGGTTCTGGACCCGGGTGATCCCCGAGATGGCCAAGCGACTCGAATTCGGCGAGGAACTGCACCTGCTGGTGAGTCCGAAGTCGCGGCATCTTCACCAGGGCTACGGGCCGAACGTTTTCTACATCACCTATCCGTGGTCGAACGAGCAGCGCACACTGCGCACCCTCTCCGAGCACCTCTACTCGCCGCTGCGGCTGCCGCTCAGCCATATCGACGTCTTCAACACCCTGATGATCCCTATCGTGAACGTCTCGTGGTCGCCCGTCATCCACATGAAGACAATGCACGCCTTCACTGCCCCCGATGCGATTTCACCGTTGGCTCGTGCCTACCGCCGGATGAACTATCCACGCTCCGCGCGGCTCGCGGACGCGATCATCATCAACTCTGAGAGCCTGCGCTCCGAGATCGAGCGGTACCTGGAGGTCGACGCGCGCAAGCTCAAGCTGATCCCCGAGGCTGTCGACCACGGCTTGTTCAAACAGGGTGATGCTGGCGCAGCCCGCGCGCGAGTCGCGTCGCACGGTATCACCAGGCCGTTCGTGCTATTCGTCTCGTCGCTATGGCCCTACAAGAACTGTGACGGATTGCTTCGGGCATGGGCGCTGGCCCGTGGCGAACTCGGGGATCGCCAGCTGGCGATAGTCGGGCCCGGACGCGACGAGCATTACCTGGCTCGGCTGCACTCGCTCGCGGCTGAGCTTGGCATTTCGGCAGATGTGGTCTTTGTGGGCGGAGTCCCGCTGGAGGAGACCGTCCGCTTTTACCAGGCAGCCGACGTGTTCGTGTATCCGTCACTCAACGAGACCTTCGGCCTCCCCATCCTCGAGGCCATGGCCTGTGGCTGCCCGGTCGTGACTTCGGATACCAGCGCCATGCCGGAAACCGCCGGCGGGGCCGCCGTCCTGTCCGACCCCGCGGATCCGGCGTCCATCGCCCGCGCCATCGTTGAGGCAGCAGGGCCGGGGCGGGACTGGCTGCGCGAGCAGGGACTCCGGCGGGCAGGACAGTTCACGTGGGGTGCGACGGCAGCATCGACCCTGGACGTGTATCGCGAGGCTGCCGAGCGACGGCGCGGGAGGCAGAAATGAAGGTCCTGGTCACCGGGGGCGCGGGGTTCATCGGATCGCACACCTGCGACCGGCTGCTAGCGCTCGGGCACGACGTCGTCGTGCTCGACGCCCTGACCCCGCCGGTCCACCGGGGCGGACGGCCCGCGGACCTGCCGCCCGACGCCGACTTCTACGAGGGCGACACCCGCAACCGCGACCTTGTCACGAATCTCCTCCGCCGCGTCGACGCCGTCTACCACTTCGCCGCCTACCAGGACTACCTGCCCGACTTCTCGCGATTCTCTGACGTGAACGTGGTGTCGACGGCTCTGCTCTACGAGATCATCGTTGCTGAGCATCTCGACCTCGCCCGTGTCGTGGTGGCGTCGTCGCAGTCGGCGATGGGCGAAGGGCTTTACCGGTGCCCGGTCGACGGCGAGCAGCTTCCCGGAATGCGCCCCGAGAACGCCCTCGGCACGGGTCAGTGGGACATCCCGTGCCCTCAGTGCGGCGGTCCGCTTGAGATGCAGGCGACGCCCGAGCGGATCTCCAATCCGCAGAACGCGTACGGCATGTCGAAGCTCGGCGAGGAGATGGTCGCCAGTCTACAACGCCTACTCGGGCGCGTGCCGCATCTTTTGCCTGAGTTACCTGCAGGGCATAGCGCCGATCCTCTACGAGGATGGTGCGGCAATCCGCGACTACGTCAATATCGACGACGTGGTGGACGCCAACGTGCACGTGCTCGACGACAGCCGCGCGGTGGGCCGGGTCTTCAACGTCGGCGGCGGCAAGGCGGTCACGACCAGGGAATTCGCTGAGGTCGTGCGGCGCCAGTACGGTTCGGACGTCCCGGCCACGGTGACCTGCGAGTACCGCTTCGGCGACACCCGCCACATCCTCTCGGACATCGGCGCGCTGCGCGCGCTGGGCTGGGAGCCGCAGCATTCGCCGGCCGACTCGGTCGCTGCGTATGCCGAATGGCTCAAGGGCATAGACGGCCTGGACGGGGTGCTGGCCCAGGCCAACGCGAAGATGCGTGCCCTGGGCGTGGTGCGCAAGGCGGGAGGATGAAGGCCTTCTTGCTCGCTGCGGGTGTCGGCAGCCGGCTGAGGCCGATCACCGACACCATCCCCAAGTGCATGGTGACCGTCGGCGACCGCCCCATGCTCGACATCTGGTTCGACGCGCTCGACCGGGCCGGAGTCGACGAGGTCCTGGTCAACCTCCATCACCTGCCCGACGTGGTGGGCGAGCATGTGGCCGCGCGGACCACGCCGCCCAGGGTCTGGACAGTCTTCGAGCCGGAACTGCTCGGCAGCGCCGGCACGCTGCGCGCCAACCGGGACTGGGTCGCCCGGGAGGAGATGTTCCTGGCCTGCAACGCCGACAACCTCACCGACTTCGACCTGCGGTCCCTGATCGACGCGCACCGGGCGGACGACGCGATCGCGACCCTGACCGTCTTCCGCTCCGAGAACCCGTCGGCCGGCGGGGTGATGGAACTGGACGGCAGCGGCCGGGTCACCGGGTTCACCGAGAAGCCGCCGGAGCCGGTGTCCGACCTGACCAACGCCGGCATGTACGCCTTCCGCCCGGGCATGCTGGACGACATCGACGGCACGCCGCCCCTCGATATCGGCTCTGACCTGCTGCCCCGGCTGGTCGGCCGGGCCCGTGCCGTGCTGGTCGAGGGGTTCTTCCGCGACATCGGGACCGTCGACGCTTACCAGCGAGCCAGGGAGGAGTGGCCCGAACGGGCCTTGCGATGATCATCACTCAAACACCTCTGCGCATCGGCCTGGTCGGCGGCGGGACTGACCTGCCCGGTTACTACCGTGAGCACGGCGGCCGGGTCCTCAACGCCGCGCTGGACAAGTACGTGTACGTCATCGTGAAGCAGCGCTTCGACGACGACATCTACGTCAACTACTCCAAGAAGGAGATCGTCTCTCGCGTCGAGGACCTCGAGCACGAGCTGGTCCGCGAGGCGATGCAGATGACCGGCGTGACCAGCGGGGTGGAGATCACCACGCTGGCCGACATCCCCTCCGCCGGGTCGGGGCTGGGGTCCTCCTCGGCGGTGACCGTCGGGTTGCTGCACGCGCTGTACGCGTACCGCGGCCGGCAGGTGGCGGCGGAGGAACTGGCCGAACGAGCCTGCACGATCGAGCTCGACCAGTGCGGGAAGCCGATCGGCAAGCAGGACCAGTACATCGCCGCCTTCGGCGGGATCCGCGACATCCGGTTCGGGCCCGGCGAGGAGGTCGTGGCCGAGGAACTGGGGCTGCCCGCGGCCGAACGGCGGGCCCTGCAGCAGCAGATCATGCTCTTCTACACCGGCATCACCCGCAGCGCGGACCCGATCCTCGCCGAGCAGAACGCCAACGTCGAGGCCACCCAGCCGCAGCTCGACCTGCTGCGTGACCTGGCCGGCTTCGCCGTCGAGCGGCTGCGGGAGGGCGACGTGGGCGGGGTCGGCGACGCGGTGCGGGAGAGCTGGGAGGCCAAGCGGAAGCTGGCGTCCGGGGTCTCGAACGACCGGATCGACCGCGCGGTCACCCGCGCGCTCGACGGGGGCGCGTCCGGCGCCAAGCTGACCGGCGCCGGCGGCGGCGGGTTCCTGCTGGTCATCTGCCCCGCCGAGCGGCAGCGCGCGGTGCGCGATAGCCTGCCAGACCTGCGGGAGTTCCCGGTCGGGCTGGACCACCTGGGCTCGCGGATCGTCCTCAATGTCCTGCGCGACATCTGGAGCTGAGCCCGGATAAAGGTGCTCTGGCGCGATGCCTGGATCGGGGCCCCCGGTTTCGAGGTGCCGGAGAGCGGAATCCCGATCGAGGTATCCGCCGCGACACCGCTGGCCGAGGTCGAGAACGCGTCCGGACGGCGGCAGGCGACAGCGGCCACCGTCGCCGCGGAACGATGCGCTTCAATTCATGCTTCGTTCTCAGAGTAGCGCCCTGTCACGGCGAGTAGACCACGTCGACCCAGTAGTTGGTCGCGTTGTAGGTGTTCGACGGGAACGCGTTCGACGAGCCGTAGGCGTAGACCCCGCCGCCGGCCAGCGCGGTCAGCGG
>JBEKIF010000196.1:0-3707 GCA_050011895.1 Streptosporangiaceae bacterium
AGCACGACGAGGCCAGAGGTCGTACACGCCGGACCGGTCGAGATGTCGGAGCCGAGCCGGTTGTGATGGTCGTACGAGTTGAAGGCCGACAAGAAGTTGTTGTCGCCCACGACGGTGCCGACGCCGAAGTGGCAGAGGGCGCAGACGACGTTGCCCGTGCCGAACGTCACGTCGGCAGCGATCCGCGCCGTCGGATCGATCGCGTTGGCCAGCGGGATGCCGTTGGCCGCAAGCGCCGCGCGCAGCCTCGCCCGGGCCGGGACCGAGGTCGAGATGGCGATGATCGCGGCATCGAAGGCTCCCTTGCCGAACAGCGTCACGAGCCGCTCGAAGCCGCCTACGACGGGCACGCCCATCACCTCGCCCGCCCAGCGCGACGCGTCGTCGTCGACGATCGCCACCGCGGTGCCGCTCTCGGCGGCCTGCAGGATGTCGATCACCTGCGTCGCACCGAGGCCGGCTCCGATCAGAGCGATGCGCGGCAGTGCCGCCACGCCCGGCAGCGGGTCAGGCAGCTCGATCGTCGCCGTGGTGGCCGCCGCCGCGGCGGCCTCGACCATCCCGACGGTGATGAGCGAGTCGCCGCCGATCGAGGCCAGATCGACCCCAAGCTCCTCGGCTCTTCGGCGCGCGGGCGCGGTGGCGCGTGGGCCGGATGCGGCGGCCTCGGCGCGCCGGCGGTGCTCCTCCTCGGCGTACGCCTCCAGCGCGCCGACGTCGGCGAACAGGCGCGCGACCGGCTCGGTCAGGCGCACCTCGGCGCCCTCGCGCGCGGCGTACAGGAGGAAGCCCCCCTCGGGCGCCGGTACTTCGATGATCGCCTTACTCGTCTCGATCTCGGCGATCGTCTCGCCCGCCTGGACCTCGCTGCGGTCGCCGACGTGCCACGCCAGCAGCAGGCCGGTCTCGCTGTTGACGTCGGTCGTCGGAACCAGGACCGGCTTCATGCGGCCGCCTGGCGGATCGCCTGCTCGACGCGTTCGGAGGTCATTAGCATTCCGGCCTCGAGCATCTTCGAGGTCGGAATCACTGTGGGGGCGCTCGCCGCGGTGGCGACCGGGCGGCGCAGCTCGCCGAAGAAGCACGAGGAGATCCGCGCGGCCGCCTCGCTGCCCCACGTGAAGCCCTCGACGCCCTCCTCGATCACGAGCAGGCTGCGCGTGACGCTGACGGAGGCGTCGATTGGCTCCCAGTCGAGCGGTGAGATCTGGCTGGGGACGACGAGCTCGCCGAAGATCTCCTCCTCGACCGCGAGCCGCGAGAGCACGCGCCGCGCCAGCTCGGCCTGGTAGCCGTAGGCCAGGACGGTGAACCAGCAGTCCTCGCGCGGCACCGGCCGGATCGACACCGTCGGCAGGCCGTCGGCCGAGATGTGCACCTCCGCGATGTCGCCCTCGATCCGCCCGCCCGCGGGCAGCATCAGGTGCAGCGGATAGAGCAGCTTGTGCTCAATGAGCAGAACAGGGCTGTCCTGCGCCAGCAGCGCGCGCAGGATGGCCGCAGGGTCATGGACCAGCGAGCCGGCGACGACGCGCAGGTGCGGCACGCCCAGGAAGTGCTTCTCAAGGCTCTGGCTGTGGGTCGGCCCGTAGCCGCGGCCGCCGCCCGAGGGCGTGCGGACGATCACTGGGCAGGTCACCTTACCGTTGTACATCGCCTCGTACTTCGCGATATGGTTCACGATCTGGTCGAAGCACAGCGTTAGGAAGTCGCCGAACATGATCTCGGCAATCGGCCGGTAGCCCGAGAGCGCGAGTCCGGCGGAGAGGCCGACGATGGCTCCTTCGCTGACCGGCGTCGAGCGGACCCGGCCGGGGAAGTCGGTGCTCAGCCCGCGGGTCACCTTAAAGGCCCCGCCATAGGGGTCGACAAGGTCCTCGCCGAGCAGGATCACGCGGCAGTCCTCCTCGAGGGCCGCACGCAGTGCGTCACCCATCGCGCGGGCGGCGATCATAGCGACAGGGCCCGGTCGATGACGTCCTGCAGCGCCGACTCCACCTCGGTGTCGATCGCCGCCCGCGATGACAGGTCGAGCCGACGGCCGTGGATCTTGATCGGATCGAGCTCCCAGCGGGCCGCGACCTCGTCGGCGGGGCGGTTGTCGTCGTTCTTGGAGTGGTGGCACAGGCGGTACGTATGGATCACGATTGAGACCGGCCCCGCCTGCGTGCGCGCCTGCGCCAGTGCGCGCCCGGTGACGGCGTCGAGCTCCTCGACATCGGTCGAGTCGATCTCGAACACCGGGAGCCCGAAGGCGGCGAGGCGGTCGCGCATGCTGCCCGCCAAGTTCGCGCTGGTGGGCGTGCTCTGCGACCACCCGTTGTCCTCGAGCACGACGACGAGCGGCAGCTTCCACAGCGACGCCAGGTTGAGTGCCTCGTAGGTGGCGCCCTCGCCCAGCGTACCGTCGCCGATGAAGACGACGCTCACGCCGGCGCTGCCGTCAAGCTGCTTCGCGAGCGCGATGCCCGCCGCGTTAGGGACAATGCCGCCCTGGATGCCGTTCGACATGAAGCCCGGGGCACACAAGTGCTGGCTGCCGCCGATGCCCCCGCACACCCCCTCCGGCTTGCCCATAATCTCGGCCATCAGGCCGAGCGCATCGCCGGTGCGGGCGAGGAAGTGCCCGTGGCAGCGATGGTTGGAGAACACATGGTCGTCTGCGTCGAGGTGCTCCATGATTGCGACCGCGTCGGCCTCCTGGCCGATGCATGCGTGAGTAGTGCCGTTGAGCAGGCCGCGTTCGAACAGGTCGAGCAGGCTCTCCTCGAAGCGGCGGATAAAGCGCATCCGGCGGTACAGGCGTTCTGCGCGCGGCTCGTCGGGCGCGCCCATCAGGCGAGCGTCCGCCCCGCCCACGATCGGGGCAGCGGAGTTCGTGTCCGCTGCCACCTGCCGGCCTAGCTCCCGGACGTGGGCGTGAAGGCCCGTGCTGCTGTCCTCTAGGAGGCTTGTCGTGCCTACCGGTGGTAGCGAAACAGCACCCCGCACCCTGCCGTTGCCCACGTTAGGCGCTCCAGCCATCATCGTTGGGTCTCACGTCTATACGAGCTTTCATACCGCTTGCCTGATACGCCGTTTGGACTGCCCTGGATCCTGGGTCAGTGACCTCCACTGGGTCAGTTCATTGGGCGGCGGTTTGCTTCAGCTCGGCGGTCAGTTGATGCTCGATCTCCGGCACAGTCTCCATCGCCGCTCGAACGCTCGATGCAGAGTGCGTATTGGCTGCTGCGGCAGTCACATGCATCAGCAGGACGCCCCAGTACCCCCTCGGGTCAGCGCAAGCGGGAACCGGGTGGTGGGCAGCCCAGGAGACAGCCGACCTGGTCTTCTTCAGCGTGGCCGTCAGCACCTGAGTGTCCCCGGCCGTTTCTGCTGAGCTGACGGCATCGAGGGTGGCGATAAGTCCTTTCCCTTGCCCGTATTTCCAGGTCTTGTACTGCTGGCTGCAGCTGACCGGCACGCGGACGCTTGCATGGCTTGTGGGCGCTGCGGTGGGCGAGGCGCTGTGGCTGCAGGCCGCCAGCCCGACGACAGCGGCACCCGCCGCAGCGAGAATGATGCGCTTCAATTCATGCTCCGTTCTCAGCGTGGCGCCCTGTCACGGCGAGTAGACCACGTCGACCCAGTAGTTGGTCGCGTTGTAGGTGTTCGACGGGAACGCGTTCGACGAGCCGTAGGCGTAGACCCCGCCGCCGGCCAGCGCG
>JBEKIF010000197.1:0-6506 GCA_050011895.1 Streptosporangiaceae bacterium
CTAGTGCTCACGGGCGACCAGGACCCGATCATCCCGGTGGCCAACGGCCGCATCCTAGCCGCGGGCATCCCCCACGCGACGCTGCACGTCTACCACGGCGGCCACGTCGAGCTGGTGACCCGCCCGAGCCTGCTCACGCCCGTAATCACCAGCTTCCTCGCGTTATGATGAGGCAGAAAGGCAGCCACCCCTCAGTTGAGCTGGCGGGCGCCGCGTTACCTACTCAGTCACGGGTCGGTGAGTAGCTGAATGAGGTCGCAGAACCCGTCATGGACGCCGCGTCGCAGACGTCGGCGCGGCTCGGGGTACCCCGGGAGGGACGATGGCAGTCACGTCAATGAGTGAGGAGCTCGTCGAGTGAGGAAGGAGCTCGTAGAGCTGAAGATCAACGGCGAGGCGTACGAGCTGGCGATCGTACCCACGCACACGCTGCTCGAGGTCCTGCGCGAGGATGCGGTCCTCACCGGAACCAAGCACGGCTGCGAGCAGGGCGAGTGCGGCCTGTGCACGGTCCTCGTCGACGGCTCGCCCCAGTTCTCGTGCCTGATGCTCGCGGTCGAAGCCCAGGGCAGTGCGATCCGCACGGTCGAGGGGCTGGCCAGGGGCGGTGAGCTGCACCCGCTCCAGCAAGCTTTTGCCGAGAAGGGCGCCTCGCAGTGCGGCTACTGCTCGCCGGGGATGCTGGTGTCGGCGCAGGCGCTACTGGAGCGCAATCCGGCGCCGACCCGGAGCGAGATCCGGGAGGCGCTGGCGGGCAACCTCTGCCGGTGTACCGGCTATCTCGCCATCCTCGACGCCGTCGAGCTCGCGGCTGCGCGCCTGCGGAGCGCAGCGTGACTGCCGTCACGACCGATCCCAGGCAGACCTCGGCGCGGGGCACCGCGGTCGTCGGCGGGAGCGATCCGAGGATCGACGTCCACGCGAAGGCCACGGGCCAGACGATGTATGCCGACGACATCCACCTCCCGCGGATGCTCGTAGGCAGATTGCTGCGCAGCCCATACCGCCACGCGAAGATCCTGCGCGTCGATGTCACGCAGGCCGCGGCGCTGCCCGGGGTCCACGGCATCCTCACCGGGCGCGACCTGCCGATCCGCTACGGCATCATGCCGGTGGCTCAGGACGAGCACGCGCTGGCGCTGCACAAGGTCCGCTACCACGGCGAGCCGGTCGCCGCCGTGGCGGCGATCAACGAGGAGGTGGCGGAGCAGGCGCTGCGGCTGATCGAAGTCGAGTACGAGGAGCTGGCGCCGGTCAGCTCGATCGAGGACGCGATGAAGCCCGGGCTGCCGCTGATCGACGGCGAAGGGCTCGGTCGCCAGGTCAACCGGCGCGCGACGCTCGAATTCGGCGATGTCGCCGGCGGGTTTGAGCGCGCCGACCGCAGCTATGAGGACCTCTTTTTCTTTGAGGGCAACACCCACCTGCCGATGGAGGAGCACGCTGCGGTCGCGCAGTGGGAGCCGGAGCCGCGCGGCCGAGTGACGATCTGGTCCTCGACCCAGGTGCCGCACTACCTGCACCGCGCGCTCGCCAGGGTGCTTGAGCTGCCGCCCGGGCGGATCCGCGTGGTGGCGGCGCCGGTCGGGGGCGGCTTCGGCGGCAAGAGCGATCCGTTCTCGCATGAGGTCTGCGCCGCGCGCCTGGCTATGATCACGGGCCGGCCAGTGAAGTTCACGCTCACGCGCGAGGAGGTCTTCTACGCCCACCGCGGCCGGCACCCGGTGCTGATGCGAGTGCGCACCGGTTTCAAGGAGGACGGGACGCTGACCGCGATGACGTTCAGGAACATGCTCGACGGTGGCGCCTTCGGCAGCTACGGGCCCGCCTCGACGTTCTACACCGGCGCGCTGCAGGCGGTCACCTATGACGTGCCGGCCTACAAATTCGAGGCCGTGCGCGTGCTCACCAATAAGCCCCCGTGCGGGCCCAAGCGCGGACATGGCACGCCGCAGCCCCGGTTCGCGCTGGAGTGCCACCTCGACAAGGTTGCGACGGACCTCGGCATCGACCCGATCGACCTTCGCCTGCGGAACCTGATCGAGCCGTTCTCGCGGACCATCAATTACATGCGCGTAACAACGTGCGGGCTGCGCGAGTGCATCGAGCTGGTCGAAACGGCGTCCGGCTGGCGGGGGAAGCACGGAAAGCTGCCGTACGGCCGCGGTGTCGGCTTCGCAGTCAGCGGGTACATGTGCGGCGCCGGGCTGCCCATCAATAGAAGCGACTCGTCTCAGTCGGAGGTGCAGATCAAGGTCGACCGCGGCGGCGGCGTGACCGTCTACTCGATGGCGACCGACATCGGCCAGGGCTCCGACAACATGCTGGTGACCTTCGTGGCCGAGGTGCTCGGTCTGCGGCCGCGCGACATCGCGCTGATCGCGTCGGACACCGACCTGACGCCGATCGACCTCGGCAGCTACTCGAGCCGCGTCACCTTCATGGCCGGCAACGCGGCCGTGCAAGCGGCCCAGCGGATGCGCGACAAGATCTTTGCCGCCGTCTCGGCCGACCTCGGAGTCCCGTCCGAAGAGCTGGTCGCGCGCGACGGCCGCATCTTCGACGGCGACGATCCGAGCGTGGGCATGGATTGGCGGGCGGCGGTCCAGACTGCCTCGGTGCGCGAGCCGCCGCTCGTCACCGCTGGCTCGTACAAGGCACCGAAGCTCGCCGGACCCTATGTGGGTTCCGGTGTCGGCCCGTCGCCGGCGTACAGCTACACAGCGGCGATCGTCGAGCTGGAATGCGATCCGGAGACGGGCGTCGTCGACGTCGATCGCGTCTGGATAGGCCACGACCTCGGCAAGGCTGTCAACCGCGTCGCAGCCGAGGGCCAGATCGTCGGCAGCGTCTACATGGCGCTCGGGGAGGCGCTCTTCGAGGAGCAGGTCTTCCGCCGCGGCTACCTGAAGAACCCATCGATCCTCGAGTACCGCAGCCCGACCTTCCTGGAAATGCCCGAGGTGGAGACCTTCCTCGTCGAGACCGATGATCCCGAAGGACCGTTCGGTGCCAAGGAGGCGGGTCAGGGGGCGCTGCTGCCGGTCATCCCCGCGGTCGCCAACGCCATCTACGACGCGGTCGGGGTGCGGGTCGACGAGACCCCGATCTCGCCCGACAAGGTCCTCGAGGGCCTCCGGCAGCAGGAACAGGGCAACGAGCCCCGCGTCGGGCCCAAGAAGATGCCCGATTTTGACTACGGTGAGCCCGTCAAGGTGGACCCGCCGGGCGGGCGGTGGGTGGCGCCGTGATGCGCCTGCCGCAGTTCGCGTACCTTCCGGCGGCCACGACCGCCGAGGCGGCGCAGCTCCTGGCCGAGCACCCCGGCGCGCAGCTGGTCGGCGGAGGCACCGATCTGTACCCCAAGATGAAGCGGCGCCAGCTCGAGCCCGAGGTGCTGGTGGGCCTGCGCCGCGTCGCCGAGCTGTCCGGCATTCACGTCAACGCCGGGGTCTCGGTTGGCGCGGGAACGCGACTGCACGAGCTCGCCTCTGCGGGCGAGGTGGTCCGGCGCTATCCGGCCCTCGCACGGGCAGCGTCGCTGGTCGCCAGCCCGCAGATCCGCAACGCCGGCACGGTCGGGGGGAACCTTTGCGTCGACACCCGATGTAACTACTATGACCTGCCCTACGACCGGCGCTGCGCGCACGGCTTCTGCATGAAGGCCGGCGGCGACGTGTGCCGCCTGGCGCCAGGCGGCGACCGCTGCTGGGCAGTCTCCTCCACCGACCTCGCGCCGGTGGCGCACATGTACGGCGCCTCGGTCCGGCTCGTCAGCACTCGCGGTGAGCGGAGCCTGCCGATCGCGGAGTTCTACACGATGGACGACGGCATAGATTACCTGCAAAAGCAGCGTGACGAGGTGCTGATCGCGCTCGACCTGCCGCCTGCGGACGGCCTGCGGGCGACGTACGTGAAGTTCCGGCGCCGGGGGGCGATCGACTTCCCCCTGCTGGGCGTGGCGGCCGCCGTTCGCACCGACGCCGACGGGACCTGCACCGAGGCACGGCTCGTGCTCGGGGCGGTGGCGACCGCGCCGCTGCCGGTGCCGCAGGCGGCCGGGCGGCTCGTGGGCGTGGCGCTCACCGAGGAGGCGATCGTCGAGGCCGCCCAGGCGGCGATGTCAGCCACCAAGCCGATGGACTCGCTTGACCTGCCGCTCTCCTACCGCAGGCGGATGGTCAAGATCCACGTCGCGCGAGCGCTGCGCGAGCTGATCCCGGCGTAGTCTCGGCCGGCGGCACGGCTGATAGCTCATCCGAGAGTTAATTCCTTTTGGCAGACGGGCAGGAGGGCACAGTGGCTGATTATGCGAAGGACGTTGTCGTCGAGCCCGATTGGCTCGAGCAGCACCTGAATGATGACTGGATCCGGATCGTCGAAGTGGACGAGAATCCTGACCTCTATCGCAAGGCACACTACCGCGAGGCTCACATCCCGGGTGCAATAGTCTTTGACTGGAAGCTCGACCTGCAAGATCCGGTCAAGCGCGATTTCCTGTCCGCTGAGGACTTCGGCAAGCTGTTGGGCAGCCGGGGGATCTCAAACGAACATCAGATCATCCTGTACGGTGATCGTAACAACTGGTTCGCAGCCTATACGTACTGGTATTTCAAGTACTACGGGCACGAGAACGTCAAGCTGCTCAACGGCCCCCGCGAACGGTGGATCTCCGAAGGGCGTCCCATTACAACTGCGCAGCCGCGCTTCGAGCCGGTGACGTTCACGGCAAGGACCGGTGATGACTCGATTCGCGCCAGGCGCGAGGAGACTCTGCGCGCGCTCAGCGGTTCCCACGTGCTCGTCGACGTTCGCAGTCCCCAGGAGTACTCAGGCGATATGGTCGCGATGCCTGGCTACGAGAGCGAGCGCTCGCTGCGGGGCGGGCGCATTCCGGGCGCGAAGTCGATTCCCTGGGAACAGGCTGTCACGGACGACGGTGCGTTCAAGTCCGCGGACGAGCTACGTGAGCTTTATGCCGTCAAGGGTGTCCTCGGCGGTGAGCCGATAATTACTTACTGCCGGCTCGGTGAGCGCTCGGCGCATACGTGGTTCGTGTTGCATGAGCTGCTTGGCGTGCCGGACGTCAAGAATTACGACGGATCTTGGGCCGAGTGGGGAAACCTAGTAGGCGTACCGATCGAGAAAGGTTGAGAGACCAGCATCGACAGGGTGGCGAGCCACGGCCGTTTCAAGATCATGATGTGAGTCCGAGGATAGTGAAGGGCCGGTCGATGTAGCCATTGCCCCCAACGGGACCGCTGGCGCGGGAATTGTCCTCCTGGATGTGCCGCCATACCCGCTCGGGAGTGAGCGGCAGATCGCGGATCACGACGCCGGTCGCGTCGGTGACGGCGGCGGCCACAGCGGGAGCTTGAACAGGTCGGCCATCATCCGCTGCAGCAAGTACAGGTGCTGTACGGGGCTCCAGAGGGTCAGGCCGTCGCCGCTCCCAGAACTCGTTAGCGCCGCTAATGTTCGGAGCTCCCGGCACTCCCGCCACGAGAGCCACGAGAGCCGACCGCCGTCGCCGGGACCCGGGCAGCTGGCTCTGTCGGCGACCGTGCGGATACGGGTACGGCTGCCGGGCGGCTCAGGCGGGGATGAGGTCGACGTGGGTCCCGGCGGCTTCGGGCAGCGCCCGCAGGTCGCCGGTATCGGAGGTCAGGATGTCATCCCCGTCGCCGGCCCGCGGCCGCGGAACCCGACGATAACCGGCAGGACGAGCTATAATCAATAAATCCTATAGGTTTAATGGATTATTAGCTAGGCGACGAGTCGGGCGGAGACATGGGCATTCACGTGCACTGGTACCTTCCTACGAACGGCGATAGCCGCGATATCGTGGGGTCCGGTGACAGGTCACAGGAGTCGCTGTCAGTGATCACGAACTTCCGCGCCCCGACGATCGACTACCTCGGCCAGGTCGCCCGTTCAGCGGAGCAGCTCGGCTATGAGGCCGTGCTCACGCCAACCGGGACGTGGTGCGAGGACGCGTGGATCTTCACCGCGGCGCTCTCCCAGGTGACCAGGCGGCTGGAGTTCCTGGTCGCGTTCCGGCCCGGGTTCATCTCCCCTACCCTGGCCGCTCACCAGGCCGCCACGTTCCAGCGGGTCTCCGGCGGGCGGCTGCTCCTTAACATCGTCACCGGCGGCGACTCGGCGGAGCAGCGCCGGTACGGCGACCACCTCGGTCACGACCAGCGGTACGAGCGCACCGAGGAATTCCTCGCGGCGCTGCGCGGGGTGAGCGCGCCCGTGTCCCCGGCCAACGACCGCTGGATCGAGCGGCTGCTGGCGGGCGAGTTCGTCGGCGGCGGCTGGACAGAGGCCGACAACGGCACGCTCGACAACATCAAGACCCGCCTCACCCTGGCCGGCGACCACTGGGAGATCACCGGCAGGAAGTTCTACGCGACGGGCAGCCTGTACGCGGACTGGCTCGACGTGCTCGGCCTCGGCCCGGACGGGGCCCCGCTGACCGCGCTGGTCCGGGTGGACCAGCC
>JBEKIF010000198.1:0-4958 GCA_050011895.1 Streptosporangiaceae bacterium
CTCCTCCTTTGACATGGGCACCGTGACCGGGTGCTCGCCGAGGTGGGCCACGGCGCCCTTGAAGTCGTCGAGGAGCAAGGAGGCCAAATCGCGGCTGACGCCCAGGTCGATCAGGACTGATAGCGGGGCAGCCACCTGGCGCGCTGGATGGCCTGGTCAACCTGGTCATCGGTGAGAGCGGGCGCGACGGCATCGGCGACTGCGGCCTTGGCGACGGCGCTCGCCACGGCTGATGCGGTGTCGGCGAGCTGACCGCGGTCGGGCAGCAGCGTCCCGTGCGGGTCGTGCCGGATCGTGGCGGCGTCGCTGACGGCGGCGGCAGCCGCGGTCAGCATGGCGTCGGTCACGCGGGTCGCCTGCACGGCGGTCACGGCCAGGCCGACGCCGGGGAAGATGTAAATGTTGTTGCACTGCGCGACCGGGATTTGGGCGTCGCCGGCCCGCATCGGTGCGAACGGGGATCCGGTGGCGACGAGAGCACGGCCTTCGGTCCAGTCGGCGAGATCCTGTGGCCGGGCCTCGCTGCGGCTGGTCGGATTGGACAGCGGCATGATGATCGGCCGCTTCGCGTGCGTGGCGATGCGGCGCACGACCTCTTCGGTGAAGGCACCGCTCGCGGTCGATAGGCCGATGAGCGCGGTCGGGTGCACAGCTTCGATCACGTCGGTAAGGTCCGCTGGCCGGCCCGGTTCGCTGCTGGGCACCGCGGCGGGCGGCTGGGCGAGACGGCGCTGCGCCGGGTCGAGGCTCGGGCGGTCCGTGGTGAGCAGGCCATTGATGTCGACCACGGAGATTCTGGCGCGGGCGTCCTGCTCGCCCAGGCCGTCGGCCATCATCGACCGCACGACCTGCTCGCAGACTCCGACGCCAGCCGATCCGGCGCCGAGCATCACGACGGTCTGGTCGCGCAGCCGCAGCCCGGTTGCCGCTGCCCCGGCGGACAGCGCGGCCAGGACAGCGGCTGCAGTGCCCTGGATGTCGTCGTTGAAGCTGAGCAGATGATCGCGGTAGCGCGCCAGGATGGGCAGGGCATGCGGGGTGGCGAAGTCCTCCCATTGCACCAGCACGTTGGGCAGTTCGGCGCGCACTGCCTGGACGAACCGGTCGACGAAGTCGTCGTAGCGGGCGCCGACGATACGGCGGTGCCGCCAGCCGAGGTACATGGGGTCGTCGAGCAGCTCCGCGTTGTCGGTGCCGACGTCGAGGAGAACCGGCAGGGTGCGCGCAGGGTCGATGCCGCCCAGCGCCGTGTACAGCGACAGTTTGCCGATCGGGATGCCCATGCCGCCGATGCCCTGGTCACCCAGGCCCAGAACCCGCTGCCCGTCGGTGACGACGATGACGTCGACCTCCCGCCGGGGCCGGTTGCGCAGGATCTCCCCGATGCGGTCGCGGTCGGGGTAGGCGATGAAAAGCCCGCGCGGACGCCGGTAGATCTCGCTGAACCGCTGGCAGGCCAGCCCGACGGTCGGGGTGTACAGGATCGGCAGCATCTCCTCGATGTGGTCCGACACCAGCCGGTAGAACAGCATCTCGTTGGTGTCCTGCAGCGCGCGCAGGTTGATGTGCCGGGCGATGTCGGTGGACTGCTCCTGGTAGGCCTGGTACCTGCGGCCCACCTGCTGCTCCAGCGTCTCCACCACGGCCGGCAGCAGGCCACGCAAGCCCAGCTCGGAGCGTTCCTCCTCGGAGAAAGCGGTGCCCTTGTTCGTCAGCGGATCCTCTAGCACCCGCACCCCAGGACCATGATCGACGGTCATGACCTGTTCCGCTCCTTCCCCGACACGACCGCACCGCTGCAACCATTCGACGTTGCGCCGTGTCATGCCATACCTCCCGCTGTCGGTCGGGCAGCCGGAGGCCTCCCCACGAGCATGTCATCCTCCCTGCCTGAGGAAGACGCCCCGGTGCCCGGCATGCCGCCTCGGCCTCTGCAGTCTGTCCCCTGATAGCTGCTGGTCCTGCGAGCGGGCGACCGGGTCAAGGGGCGCGTAGGGCGATCGGTCGGCGGGGGACGATGCCCCTAAGCTCGTCGCATGGCCAGGTACTTCGACATCCATCCGGCCAACCCGCAACGGCGCGCGATCGTCCAGATCGCTGATGTCGTCCGCGCAGGCGGCGTGATCGTCTACCCGACGGATTCCTGCTACGCGCTCGGCTGCCAGCTTGGCAACAGGGACGGCATCACGAGGATCAGGTCGATCCGCCACCTCGGTGACCGGCACCACCTCACGCTGGTGTGCCGGGACTTCGCCCAGCTAGGCCAGTTCGTGCACGTAGGCAACCGGGTGTTCCGGGCTATCAAGGCGGCAACCCCGGGCAGTTATACCTTCATCCTGCCCGCGACCAAGGAGGTACCGCGCAGGTTGCAGCACCCGGGAAAGAAGACCGTCGGGGTGCGGATCCCCCGGCACGTGGTGGCCCAGGCGCTGCTCGCCGAACTCGGCGAGCCGCTCGTCTCGAGCACCCTGTTGCTGCCTGGCCAGGACGAGCCCATGACCCAGGGGTGGGAGATCGCCGACCAGCTCAGCCACGCCGTGGACGCGGTGATCGACTCCGGCGACTGCGGCACCGAGCCGACAACGGTCATCGACTTCTCCCAGGAGAAGCCCGAGATCCTGCGGCGCGGAGCGGGCGAGACGTCCGGGTTTGAGTGAGCGACGGCCTGCGAACCTGCCTTCTCTGGCGGCCAGGGGACGCGGCGCCTCTTGCCCACCCCGCAAGCGCGGCCGTTCGTCCTTGCCGCGATCCCGGCGTGTCAGTGAACCGGCCTAGTTCGGGATGCGGTCCTTCAATGCGGCTGCGGCGTTGGTCAGTATATGTTCGGACAGGTCGGGGTAGCCGACGGCTCGGGCTATGGAGATGGCGCCGACGAGGGCACTGAGGGTGAGGACCGCTTCGCGCGCTGCGACCTGGCGGTCGGGATCGTCGATGAGGTCAGCCAGCACGGCGAGGCAGTCGTTCACCTGGTCGGTGTAGCTCGCTCGGGCCGGGCCGCCGGCGCGGCCGACATCCGCGGCGACGCCGGCCACGCCGCAGCCGGCCTCGGGATGATCCCGGTGCCACGTGCTGAGGTAACCGTCGACCAGCGTGGTGTATCCCCGCTGCCCACCGAGCTGGGCGGCCGCCATGGTCCATGCGCTGCCCTGGCTCAGGGCCCGCTGCGCGGCCTCAGTGACGAGGTGCTCTCGGGATTCGAAGTGCCGGTAGAAACCGCCGTGGGTCAGCCCGGCTTCCTTCATAAGGTCGGCGACGGCGAGGCCGTCGATGCCGTCGCGGCGGATCCGCGCTGCGGCGATGTTGAGGATGCGGTCATGGCTGGCCGCCTTCGCCGCTTGAGACGCGCCCACGGATCCTCCAGTTGCTCGGCCCCCTTGACCCAAGAAGATTATATCTGTCATCCTCACTTTAGATGTAGATGACGACCGTCCTCTTGATGGGCAGGCGCCATCGGGACCATCCACCATCAAGTCAGGCGGAAAATCGTGACCTCCGACGAGACTGCGCACGACCCAGCTGACCTCGCGATCGAGGTCTACACGACCCCGGCCCGGACGTTCGTGAGCGCTACGCCACCCCAGGCCCCGGATGACGAGCCCACGTGGTCCCCGATGTCGGCCACGCTGATCTACGGCGAACGCGACGCGATCCTCGTCGACACGTTGGCCACCTACGACCAAGTGGACACGCTGGCCGACTGGATCGAGGCCAAGGGGCGGCGGCTGTCGCGCATCTACATCACCCACGGCCACGGCGACCACTGGCTCGGCCTGGCCCGGCTGACCCAGCGCTTTCCGGAAGTGACGGGCCTGGCGACAGCCGAGGTCCATGCCCGCGCGGAATTCGAGACGACTGACCCTCGCATGGGCAGGTACTGGAACGCGCTCTTCCCGGGCGAGGTTCCCGCCGCTGCGGAGAGAGTCCTGCCGCACCTGTTGACCACCAACACGCTCAACCTGGAAGGCAACGAGCTGCGGGTCATCCCGATCGGTCAGGCGGACACCGCAGAATCCACCATCCTGCATGTCCCGTCACTGGCCGCGGTCGTCACCGGGGATCTCGCCTACAACGAAGTGCACATGATGACCGCCGAGACCGGCGAACCCGAACGCGAACAATGGATCGCCAACCTGGACCAGGTTGCCGCGCTCGAACCGACCATGGTCGTCGCCGGTCACAAAAAAGTCGAGAACGACAACAACCCGAAGATCATCCGAGAATCCCAGCAATATCTCCGGGATTTCTCCGGGATCGCCGCCGAAGAGACGACAGCAGCCGGCATCGTCGCCCGGATGGTCGAACGCTATCCCGACTGGCAGAACCTGCGCACGCTCTGGTACTCCGCCAGCACCGCCGTGAAGCGGACGAGCAACTAGATGACGAACACGCTCAATCAATTGACGATCGACACCCGACCACAAGAGCGCGGCATCGGCGGCGCGCGCCCCGCTCCACAGTTGTTTGATTCCTGCTGGGGCGCGGAGGCATCGGTAGCCTATAACGACTAGCACCCCGCGTTTCACTACACGCAAGGGCGCCGATCGCTGCGATTAAGGCCGGCGGCCATGCTCGCGCGTCATTCACCGTCACCCGCTGCATCAAATGTGACCCTGCGGGATGTCAGCTCTGCCGTGAGCTGTGAACCACCGCAATAAAGGTCACGGCTGACGCTGTAGTGAACCACCGGCGCACCTGGCGCGTCACCTGTTGGACGCGCCTGCCGGCGGCCGTCGGGCGCCGCGCCCTGCCGGCAGCCACCAGGTCGTCGGCGCGCGTCTAGCAGGACGGAGCCCGGGTTACCATAACTCCGCTCCGGCCCCGCACGGTACAGCAGAGGGGCGACTCAATGACCGGCGATTTACCCGCAGGGGACTTCGACTACAACCAGCCGTTCGAGGTCGACATCGGCCGCGCGGCGGTCATCGCGGAGGCGCTGCGCGAGTACGGTGCCCCGCACT
>JBEKIF010000199.1:0-2857 GCA_050011895.1 Streptosporangiaceae bacterium
GATCAGCATCTGGGGCCTGCTCCCTGATGCGCGGGTTCACACAGACCTGCCAGATCGGTATCGCTTCGCCCCTCGCCGTGATGAACCGGATCCGGCGCCAGATCGAAGGCCTCTTTGTGTCAAGAGCCTTTTCGGGTTTTCTTCGGGGGTGGTGCCGGACGGGTCCGTGCGGGTTCGCTCGGGAGTCGTGGGGTGGTGTCGGGCTCGGGAGTGGCTTGGCCGAAGAGCCGGTGCTCGGGGTGTGAGCCGGCCGCGCTGGCGACAGAGTCGTTCCCCGGTTGCCCTCCCGGGCCCCTGGTCCTGGCTGCCGCGGCGGCCCTGCGGGCGTCGGCCTGGAGGCGGCCGTAGACGGCGTCGCTGACCTGCCGCTTGAGTGCCCGGAGTGCCTCTTTGCGGGTCTTGCCCTCGGCCACTTTTTTGTCGTAGTAGGCGCGGCCTGCGCTGTGCCGGTGCCGGATCTGGGTGACCGCGGCCATGTGGATGACGTGGTTCAGGCGCCGGTTCCCGCGCCGGGACAGCCGGTAGATCTTCCGGTCCCCCGAGGACACGTCGATCGGCACGGTGCCGTTATAGGCGGCGAAGCGGTCGCGGCTGGGGAAGCGGGAGGCGCCGGCGGCGTAGCCGATCAGGGTGGCGGCGATGACCGGGCCGACCCCGAAGATCTCGGTGACGGTGGTGCCTGAGGCCCGGACCGCCGCTGTCAGTCTCTTTCTGGTGCCGCGCATCTGGGCGTCGATGCGGCGCAGGTCGTCCAGGAACTCGGCGGCGAGCTCGCAGCGGGCCACGGCAACGACGCCGGACCGCTCGATCGACTCCACGACATGGGTCGCCTGAGCTGCGGTGATGACCTTGGCGAGGCCGCCGGGAATCAGCTCGCAGAGCACGGCATGCAGCCGGCAGGCCACCTGGTCCGGGTCCGGCCCAGGTCCCGGTGGCGCTTGGACCACACCTTGAGCACGGCCGCGTGGTTCTCCGCTGCCACCGGGCGCGGGCCCGTCGAGCGCAGTGCTGCGATGGCGACGGAGCGGGCGTCGTTGGGGTCGTTCTTGTTCGTCGCGCCGGTCGCCAGCAGCCGCACCCGGGCGCCGAGCTTGGGCTGCACATCGAGTACCCGCTCGCCGGCCGCCACCAGCTGCTAGGCCAGCAGGTAGCCCAGGCCCCCGGCGCCCTCGACCGCCCAGGTCCGTTCCGGCCAGGGCGCCGCCCACGCCACCAGCCGCTCGGCCTGGGCACCCGCACCTCGCCCAGCGGTGCCTCTTTCTCGCCGATCGCCACCGCGGTATGCGAGGCCTTGTGCGGGTCGATACCGATCATTACTGCTCGTACCGATAAGCCCGATGCGCCGTACACGATTGAGCTGATGGCCCAGGACACCGCCGCGCTGATGGATGTGCTGTCCCTGGAGCGGGCGGACGTGCTGGGGATCTCCATGGGTGGGCGGATTGCGCTGGAGCTGGCGCTGTCCTGCCCGGACCGGGTGGGCAGGCTGGTGCTGGTCAGCACCTCGGCGGCCGGGCGGGGGAAGGTCACCGTGTCCTGGCCGGCGCGGCTGCTGCTACCGCTGAGGTGGGCCGGGCTGCTGCGCGGCAGGTACCCGCAGCCCCGCTATGCCTATCTGCGGCAGCGCCAGGCTTCGGCCAGTTATGACGCCACGGACCGGCTGGGCGACATCCGCGTGCCTGCCCTGATCCTGCACGGCCGGCGGGATAGGTCCATGCCGGCGGACCTGGCTGAACGGATGCATACGGGCATCCCCGGCTCGCGGATCGAGTTCTTCCGCGGCGGCCACATGTTCTTCCTGTTCGCCGAGCGCCAGCAGTTCCTCGACCAGGCAAGCCGTTTCCTTGCCAGCTAATCACGCAACCGGCCAGAACCCAGCCGACCGGGCCACACCCGGCACGCGCATGACCGGGGCGTTAGCGTGCGAGCCGCCGGTGAAAATAAGATCCCGCTGATGGGTCCGTCGGGTCAATGAGATGAGGACTGCTACGCGGGCGCACGGGCGAACTCCCCGAGTCTGCTTCACAGCCGGGAGTCACATTAAGTACGCGGCCGTTCCTTGATCCCGCTTGCGAGGAGGCCCGTCACCTCGGCGATCCGTGCCGCGCGCAGGTCGGGCCGCCGCTTCGTGGCGTCGATGTAACGCAGATAGCCCTTACGGTAGAACTGCGCGAGCGTGTCGAAGAACGCGCCGGCCGCAGGGTTGGCCTCCAGTGCAGAGGCAATGTCTTCGGCAAGATCACCTCGCTGCGGCCCTTCGGGTGACAGTTCCACGGGCACCTGCGAGCCGGCCACGAGGCCCGTATGCTGCATTCTCGCCGGGTTCATCGCGAACGCCCAGCCGTTGTCACCTGGCTCGAGCGTCGCCCGTACCCGGCAGCCGTTGACCGTGCCGCTCACGTGATGCACGGCCTTCGCGCCCCACTCCTCATCCGGGTCAAAGGGCACCACGATCAGTGCGTGGCCCCGGGGACCGGCTGCTATCCGGGCATCAAACCGCTGAACACGCATGGCTCATCGTGACACGGCGCTTGCCACGCCGGCCCGACGGGCGCAGCGTGGGAATGCCGCAGGCCGGAAGCGTACAGCCTCGCCGCAGCGCCGCCTGGACTCCGGGCGGTCCTCCGGAGCGCCTGGCTGGATGCGGCGCGACTTGCGGCAGATGAGTGAGTCCGGGTCGCGAGCTGGACCGCATGCTTATGCAAGATCACTGGCGCGTCTTCAACTGATCTGGACTATCGGTCCACGGACTGGGCCCGGAGAACCTTGCTCGGGTGAGTCCAGACAGGCTGCTCAGAACAGTCAGGGTTCGAGGTCGGCCACTCCTCGGCCGCTGAGCACGTCGAACGGCACCGAA
>JBEKIF010000200.1:0-5165 GCA_050011895.1 Streptosporangiaceae bacterium
TGCCTGGACGCCGGCCACCGCTGGGACGAGATCTGGCAGCGGCCCCGCAGCCAGACGGCGCCACCTGACCTCGTCAGCCAGGCGAGCTGATCTTGCTACCTACAAGATTGGCGCACACCCCCTCAACTTCGACCTGGACGCTGTGACCGAGGTCGATGCTGGCACGGACGGTGAAGGTTCCGCCTTGCAGGCCGGACCTGCTGTGCAGCGTAGCGTTGGTCGCCAGTTCGGAGGCACACAGGATCACGTCATCTGCCATCGGGCAGGCGCCGAGTAAGGCGCGAAGGTCGGCACGGACAACTCTGATCTGCTCGGCTGAGCCTGGGTACGCGACGGTGCTTGTGCGCACGGCGAGTGCTCGGGATGCTGGCGTGTGCATGGGATCCTCGCTCGTCGCGCCTGGTCACGTTCCTGCTGAGCATGAACGTACCTTGAATACGTGTACCGTACTATAAGTACGTGCTACTTAGAGTGCTGGTATGACACAAGGAATGCGAGCATGACCCCAGGCGACATGGAGGAAGCAGCGATGTTCGGTCTGTGCGTGCGGTTCACCTGCAAGGACGAGGCCAGCGCCCAGGCGTATGACCAGCTCGTGGCCGAGACCATCGAGGCCATCAAGACCGGCGAGCCCGGCACCCTCGTCTACGCCTCCCACCTGGTTGAGGGCCAGCCGCTACAGCGCATCTTCTACGAGCTGTACCGTGACCGGGCCGCATTCGAGGCGCACGAGGCCGCGCCGCACACCCGCCGCTACCTCGAACAGCGAGACCAGTACCTGGCCAGCACCGAGGTTGACTGGCTGACGTTGCAGGCCGGGAAAGGCACCAGCGGATGACCACACCGGACTACCAGCGGGCGCTGGGCCGGAAGATCGCCGCCGAACGGCGACGGCGCGGGCTGTCGCAGCCTGAGCTGGCCCGGATGATCGATCGCTCTGTGGCCTGGGTGTCACAGGTCGAGCGCGGCGCCCGCAAGGTCGACCGGATGTCGGTGCTGGAAACCCTCGCCACCGCGCTGGACATCCCGCTCGCGGAATTGGCCGCCGAGGCACCCGTCGTCGCGGCGGTAACCGAGGAAGCTCCCGGCGCGGCCGGGCTGCGGCTGGTGCTGTCCGGCGTCTACTCGCTGCACGCCCTGCTCAACGGCCGCCACCATCCGGCGGCGATGACCAAGCTCAGAGCCAGGAGCAGCCAAGCGTGGGAGCTGACCCACGCCGGACGCTACGCCGAGCTGGCCGACCTGCTGGGCGGCCTGATCCCGGATCTGGAGACCGCCGTCCGGGCACTGCCGGAAGACCAGCGGGCCGACGCCGCCGAGTGGCTGGCTACGGCCTATCAGGCGTGCTCGGCCGCGCTGGCCAAGGTCGGTGAGCCGGAGGCCGCATGGATCGCCGCGGACCGGGCGATGGCCGCCGCCGAGCGGACAGGCAACCCGTTGCTGATCGCCGCCGGAGCGTTCCGGCTGGTGTTCGTGTTCCTCGCTGCCCGCCACTATGACCAGGCCGAGGAAACCGCACGCACCACCGCCGACGCCCTGGCGCACCTGGCCAGTGGCGATGACCCGGGGGCAGTTTCGCTGTGGGGCGGCCTGACCTTGCAGCGCGCCATCGTCGCCGCGCGGCTCAACGATCCCGATTCGGCGTACAGCCATCTCGAACAGGCCAGCCAGGCCGCCGTCCGGCTGGGCGAGGGACGCAACGACTACAACACCGAGTTCGGCCCGGCCAACGTGACCCTGCACGAGGTCGCCGTGGCCGTCGAGCTGGGCGACGCAGGTCGCGCCCTGCGGGCCGCCGCCGCCGTCGATACCAGCGGACTGTCCGCCGAGCGGCGCGCCCGGATGCTCATCGACGTCGCCCGCGCGCACGCCCAGCGCCGCCAGGCCGGCGAAGCCATAGCAGCGCTCCGCCAGGCCGAGGACATCACCCCCGAGCAGATCCGCGCACACAATGAAGTCCGCCAGCTCGTCTCCGACCTGATGGCCATGCAAGATCCGCCATCAACGGAGCTGCGCGATCTAGCCGAGCGCGTAGGCGTCACAAGGTTACCGATCTGATATTTTTAGTACGTTACAAGTACCTCTGGTACGGGCAGCATAAGAGTGCTGAGATATCTCCCCGCACAGCGCGGGATCACCGTGTAATCGCCGGGCGGGTGAGCCACCTGGGAGCCCGGTCATGGTGCCACAGCCCACACCACAGCGCGCCCGAGCGACAGGCAGCCAGGCCTTGCGGCAGAGCACCGCCGACCACAGCACCCGATACCCACCACCTGGCCTGGCCTGCCTCCGCTCGTCCATCCGACGCCCGCAAGGGCACGACGAGAGGAGCACCGCCTTTGCCCGACACCCTTGCACCACTCCCCCCGGTCCGGCACGCAGGAGGGTGCATGCAGCCCGTCCTGATCCGAGGCCGCGTCGACCACATCGACGGGACCACCGGGGAACTGCTGCATCGTTACACCACCGTCCATGAGCCCGGCGGCGTCCTGCCGATCGCCTGCAAGACCCGCCGCGCCACCCGATGCCCGCCGTGCGCTGAGACCTACCGCGCCGACACCTACCAGCTCATCCGGGCCGGGCTCACCGGCGGCAAGGGAATCCCTGCCACCGTCGCCGCCCACCCGGCCGCGTTCCTCACCCTCACCGCCCCTTCCTTCGGCCCAGTCCATGCCCGCCGGGAACGAAACGGCCGCGTCCTGCGCTGCCGCCCCCGCCGAGCTCCCCGGCCCTGCCCGCACGGTGCGCCGCTCGCCTGCGGCCAGCGCCACGGCCGGGACGACCCGCTCCTCGGCGAGCCCATGTGCCGAAGCTGCTACGACTACACCGGCACCGTCTTGTTCAACGCCTGCGCCCCCGAGCTGTGGCGCCGGTTCACCATCACCCTGCGCCGCGCCCTGGCCCGCCAGGCCGGGCTCACCGCCAAGGCGCTGGCCGCACAGATGCGCGTCTCGTTCGCCAAGGTCGCTGAATACCAGCGCCGGGGCGTCGCCCGGACCCTGGCCTGGGGCACCCGGCACGACACCAGGCCCATCACCACGACCGGCGAGCTGACCGACCACAACGTCGCCTTCTACGTCGCCAAGTACGCGACCAAGGCCGCTGAATGCACCGGCACCCTCGACCGCCGCCTCACCCCGGCTGACCGCATCGACGGTCTCCCGGTCCGCGAGCACGCCCGCCGTCTCATCGCCGAGTGCATCCGGCTCGGCAAGCTGCCAGCCCTGGAAGACCTACACCTGGCCGCCTGGGCGCACATGCTCGGCTTCTCCGGCCACTTCGCCACCAAGAGCCGCTCCTACTCCACGACCCTCAGCGCGCTCCGCGCCGAACGCGCCGCGCACCAGCGTGCCTATGCCGTCGCCGCCGGGCTGCTGCCCGACCTCCCCGGCGACACGATCCTCGTGCGCTCCTGGTGGAACTTCACCGGCCGCGGGCATCCGGACGCCGGGCTGGGAGGTGACGGCCCGTGGATCTGACGCTGTTCACGATCGACGAGGCCGCCGCCCGCCTGCGCGTCAGCCGGTGGAGCGTCTACAACCTGATCCGCTCCGGTCAGCTCCACACGATCAAGATCGGCCGTCGCCGCCTGGTCCCCATTGACGCACTGACTGAATGCCTCGAACGCCTGAAGGAAATGGCCGCCTGATGACCAGAACCGCGATCACCACGCCCGACGAGCCGCAGAGCCCGAAACCGCGAGGCCGGACGCGCAGCAGCCCGCGCACGCCACGGGGCCGCAAGCGTGCGAACGGCGAAGGCACGATCTACCAGCGCAAGGACGGCCGGTACGAGGGAGCGGCCTTCGTGCCGACCACAGCCGGGACCGTCAAGCGCGTCCGCGTGTACGGGCGAACCCGGGACGATGTGCGCCGCCAGCTCACCAAGCTGGCTAGAGCAGGCCGACCAGGGCATCCCGGTAGCGGCCGAGAGCTGGACCGTCGCGAAGTACCTCGCGTACTGGCTGGAACACGTGGTAAGGCCCGAGCGGAAACCCCCCACCTACCAGGGATACGAGGGCGTGGTCCGCCTCTACCTGATCCCCGAGCTGGGCAACAAGCGGCTGGCCAAGCTGGCCGCCCAGGATGTGCGGGTCTTCATCACCCGCCTCCGGGCTCAGTGCCTGTGCTGCAAGCACGGCATCGACGCCGCCCGCGACGAGCCACAGTGCTGCGCTCGCCCAGGCGGCGACTGCTGCGAGTCCCGCCTTTCGGTTCGCATGATCCAGTCAATCCACGCGGTGCTGCGAAACGCGCTTGAATCCGCCGTCCGTGAGGAAGTGATCCCGCGCAACGTCGCCAAGCTGGTCAAGGTCACCACACCGAAGTACACAGTCAACCGCGGCCTCTCCGTCGCCCAGGCCCGCCAGGTCCTCCGGGCCGCGAAGAGCGAACGCCTGTATGCGCTCTACGTCCTGGCGCTGTGCCTCGGCCTGCGCAGAGGCGAGCTGCTCGGACTGCGCTGGGAGGACATCGACATCGATACAGGCACGCTGGAAGTAGTCCAGACCCTTCAGCGGGTCGGCGGCGCACTCCGCTTCGTCCGGCCCAAGACCGAGGACTCCGCGCGCACCATCCCGCTCCCGCCGCTCTGCATTCACGCGCTTCGGGAGCACCGCCGCCAGCAATTCACCGAACGGGCCGACACCTGGCCGGACTGGCAAGAGAACGGGCTCGTCTTCCCGGCCAGGACCGGCACCCCCATGGAGCCCGACAACCTCCGCCGAAGCTGGGGCCGCATCCGCACCACGGCCGGACTCACCGGCACACGGTTCCACGACATGAGACACACCTGCGTCTCGCTCCTGCTGCACCTGGGCGTGGCCCCGGACATGGTCCGGGAGATCGTCGGCCACAGCGACATCGAAGTCACAATGACGATCTACGCGCACACCGCGCTCGATGAAAAACGCCAGGCACTCGCCAAGCTCGGCAACGCGCTGAGCTAGCCCGAAGGCCTTTCGAAGGCGCGGTTGCCGTCACGGTTGCCGTCAAACGCCCCGGCCGGAGAAATCCGCCGGGGCGTTTTGGCTGGTCAGACTGCGTCAGGTCCTCACATTTAGCGGTGACCTGCGGTAACGGGTGGCGGTCGCAGGCGCGGTCACAGGCTAAGCGTGGCGCAGCCACGGTGTTATGTAGTGGTTTGCCGGGTGTGGTGGGCGGAGC
>JBEKIF010000201.1:0-3879 GCA_050011895.1 Streptosporangiaceae bacterium
CGAGCGGCTCGGGATTTCGGGCGATCATGGGCACGCGCCCGCAAACCATCGGCTACTCGCTCGCGGACTCGCCGGTCGGCTTGGCCGCGTGGTGTTACGAGAAGTTCGCGGAATGGACCGACACGGACGGCGAACCCGAGCGCGCCCTCACGAAAGACGAGATGCTCGACGACATCACGCTTTACTGGCTCACGAACACAGCGGCGTCCTCGGCCCGCCTGTACTGGGAGGACAGCGCCCACAAAACCAAGATCGGCGGCGAAGTATCGATCCCTGCGGCCGTGAGCAGGTTCCCACGAGAGATAATCCCCCTACCGCGCAGCTGGGCCGAGCGGGCCTATCCCAACCTCATCTACTTCAACGAACTCGACCGGGGCGGTCACTTCGCCGCCTGGGAACAACCGGAACTCTTTGCGGGCGAGATGCGAGCGGCGTTCAGGTCGCTGCGCTGATCGGTGCACATCGGCGTCAGTCAGGTCGCATCGAAGAGTCAAGCAACCACCGCAGTGAAAGCCGCAGCCAGCGTCAGGCGGCCGATCCAGCTCCAGTGCTGGCCGTGGCCGACGCGCCCTTGGCGGCGGGCCCAGGAGTCGGCTGGGGCAGGTATCTCTGACTGTCCAGGGCTTTCGCGCCAACACAAAGCAACACAGGAGTAACACAAGTCCGGGTCCGGGAGGGTCCCAACACACGTATAACACGGACGGAATGGCATTACCCGGCACACGTCGGCACGCCTGCTAAACTGCTACTGCAAGCTCTCGACAGGCCCTTCTGCTGGTAAAGCGGGCTGCGGAGCTGCATTTGGCAGAGGCTCCCTTGCCGATGACAGACCTTCTGAAAAGCGGAAGGTCGGCGGTTCGACCCCGCCCCTGACCACGCGGAGTTCTTCACATTGCTCCGAGCTTGATGCTCACATATGCCTCTGACATTCTCGCGGTCGCGCTGAGTTGATCTTGTTTCCCGGGTGTTCGCGGGCTGGTGCCGGGTTGCCGGGCTGTTTTCGGGTTTCCGGGGTCTGCGCTCGCCGGCTGAGGGCGTGGCTGGGCCCGGGCTGGCGGTGCTGGGAGCGGCGGCTGCTGCGGTGATGCTGGGTTCGCGGGTCTGGTTAGGGCGGCGCGGCTGCAGTGCCGGCGAGCTGGCGGCGGCGTTTGCGGGTGGGCGGCTGGGCGGCGGCGCGCGCATCGTGTTCTTGCCGGGCCTGGAAGGCGGTCAGGGTGCGCTGGTTGCGCACGACCATGAGGCAGGCGAGCCAGAGCATGAGCGGGGTGACGCCCATCAGGCGGATCCAGCCGCGGTCGATGCTGTTGACGGCGGTGTCTTTGATGGCGGCGTTGAGCCGTTCGGCGGCGGTGCGCCGGCGGTAGGAGATCCGCCACGCCTGTGAGGGGTAGTCGTGTTTCTGCCGGGTTTTCGGCGCGACGCCGGGGCTGGCGGTGATGGTTTGCTGGGTGCAGCAGGCCGGCGGGTGGCCGGGCGGGGCGAGGATCTCCGGGCGGCCGCGGTCCAGCTTCATTGATTCGGGCCGGTGCGGGCAGCGGATCTTCCCGGTGACGGCGGGGCAGGCCAGCCGGCGGTAGCCGTCGGCGTCCTCGCCGGCGTGGACGCCGAGCTTGTAACGGGCGAGCTCGGCGGTCTGCTGGTCGTGGGCGGCGACATCAGCGGTGCTGGCGCCGGGTGGCAGCGGGGTCAGTTCCAGCAGCGCCGGTGGTGTCTTGGGGCAGTAGAGGCATCCGTTGGCGATGATCGCGCCGTGGTGGGTGCCGCGGGGTCCGCGGTCGTTTGGGTGCAGGTCGTGGACCAGGCTGGCGCCGGCGGCGCGGAGCGGGTTTGCCCAGGTGCCCGGGACGCGGTGGGAGTAGCCGGAGTCGGCGATGATGTCGCCGAGCGCGATGCCGGCGGCTGGCATCGAGGTGAGCACGCCGGCCAGGGCGGCGGCGGGGTCGTGGCTGCTGTTGCCGGCGGTGATCCGCCGGGCGAGCCCGGGCACGGCGGGACCGTTCTCGTCGGCCACCATGACCGCCGCCGACATGTAGTAGCCGAAAAACATTTCGCCTTCCTGGATTTTGCGGTTGACGTTGCGGTGTCCCCAGGAGGCCTCGGGGTCGGTGCCGGTGCCGGCGGCCTCGTGCGGCACTGGCCGCGCCCAGGCTCCGGCGTCGGTCCAGTCGACGGCCAGCGAGGTGCTGGCGTTCTTGAGCGCTCCGGGGATGCTGGCTTCGAGCAGCTGGTCGCACACGTGCTGCAGGCCCGCCGAGGGGGCGCCGTCGGGCTCGGTTTTGGCCAGGGCGCGGGTGATCAGCCGGCTGGTGTGCTCGACCTGCCGGTAGGTGAGCTGATGCGGCCCGGTCTTCCAGTCTTCGATGACGCCCAGCCGCTTCTGGTCGTGCTCGGACAGCGAGATCAGCGCCTGGTGCGCTCGGGTGAGGTGGGCGGGACGGCCGTCGGCCAGGGCGAGCATCTTGCCGGTCAGCAGGGCGCCGGCTTTGAGCTGCCGGCCGCGGGCGGCGGGCGGCAGCAGGGCCTCGATCGCCTCGCCGGCGCCCGAGCCGGCGACGATGCGTTCGATGCCGGCCAGCGTGAGGTTCACGGCGGGCTTGCCGCCAGCGCCCCGAGCAGCGCGACCGCGTCTTGCTCGGTGCAGGGGTCCAGGCCGGCGGTGATGTCACTCAGCCGCTGGCAGCAGGAGATCCCTGCGGCGTGCATGAAGGCGGGCAGGCCGATCAGCGCCGCGGTCTCGGCCAGCCAGGTGGCGCGCAGCCGGCTGGTGTCCAGGGCTGGCAGGCCGCTCCCGCCGGCCAGCGAGCGGGTCAGCGGGTTGGTGATGTTACCCCGCTCGGGCTTGTCCCCGCCGGTGAGGAAGTTCTCTCCGGCGAACGCGGCTGCGTCCAGCAGCCGCTGGTGGTAGCGGGCCAGCACCGGCACCGCCCGCGGCGCGCGGCCGCGCACCTGGACGACCACGCCGCCGGAGCGGCAGGTGATGTCGGTGCCGCGGGCGCTGCGCAGGCCGGAGCGGATCAGCCCGGCGCCCGCGCCGAGGCAGACCAGCGCCGATGCGCGCGAGCGCCGGCCCGGCGCGGGCTGGGTGTCCGCTAACGCGAGGTAGCCGTCGATCTCCGCGCGCGTGTACGGCTGCTTGGCCCGCTCGCGGGGCAGCGGCGCGCCGGCGGGGTCCAGGTGCGGCACCACCGCGCGGGCGATGAACCGCAGGTTCGTGCGCAGCGTCCGCCGCGCGGGCCCGGACATGCCGGGAGCGTGCGCGGTGAACCGCTCGATCACCGACGGGTGCAGCAGCACCCCGGGCACGGGCTCCATGCCCAGCCCGATCGCCCAGCCGGCCAGCTTGCAGGCCGCCCACAGCAGGCACTTGGCCCGGTCCCGGCTCCCCGGCGCTGCGGCCGCCACCACGTGCCGTGCAAACGCCGCGGCCGCGGCCGGGGTCCCGCGAGCTGGCTTCCACCGCGCGAGGTAACAGGCCACATCATCACCCATGTAGCCATTCCTACCGAAAGAAGATCCGAAGATCACGCACCCCGCGTGCGACGATTAAGAACGTGTCGCCCAGCCCGCAGGACCGCGCCGCGTCCATCGCCGCCGAGCTCGCCGGCCTCGGCCTGGCCCTGCCCGGCACCCTCATGCAGCGGCGCGTGCGCTGCGGCTGGGCCGGCTGCCGCTGCCACGCCGAGCCGCCGCAGCTGCACGGCCCGTACTGGCACTGGACCCGCAAGCGGGCCGGCAAGACCATCAGCCGCCTGGTCCCCGACGACCAGGTCGCCGACTACCGGCAATGGCTCGACAACCACCGCCGCCTGCGCGAGCTTGTCGCCGAGATGGAAGACCTCACCCTCGCCGTCGCAGACGAGCGCAGCGGCTACCAGGCCC
>JBEKIF010000202.1:0-3115 GCA_050011895.1 Streptosporangiaceae bacterium
GTCAGGTCCTCACATTTAGCGGTGACCTGCGGTAACGGGTGGCGGTCGCAGGCGCGGTCACAGGCTAAGCGTGGCGCAGCCACGGTGTTATGTAGTGGTTTGCCGGGTGTGGTGGGCGGAGCCTGCGGGCCGGCGTTTCCCCCGCGGGTCGGCGTCGGCGATGGCTAGGGTCAGGGCTTCGAGCTCGGCGACGAGCGCGCGGAGCTTGCGGTCGTTGTCGAGCCATTGCCGGTAGTCGTCCAGTTGCTCGTCGGAGACCAGCCGGGTGATGGTCTTGCCGGCCACCTTGCGGGTCCACTGCCAGTAGGGGCCGTGCAGGGCCGGCGGGTCGGCGTGGCAGCGGCAGCCGGGCTTGCCGCACCGGACGCGCCGCTCGATGAGGGTGCCGGGCAGGGCGAAGCCGAGGCTGGCTAGCTCGGCGGCGATGCCGGCGGCGCGGTCTTGCTGGCGTCTGGTGGGCGACACGTTTTCCATGGTTGCACGCGAGGTCCGTGATCCCGGCAGTCGATTTCAGTATAAATTACTGTATGAATGCGGAGGTGGCCGGCTACATCGCCGCATGGCGGCCCACGTCAGTCCCGGCGGAGGCGGCGTGCTTCGCCCGGCGGGTCGTGGCGCGAGCGGCCCCGGCCGGCCGGGACCGGGCGAAGAACCTGCTGTGGGCGGCGGGAAAGCTGGCCGGCTGGGCAGTCCCGCTGGGACTGGACCCGGCTCCGCAGGTACTGCTGCACCCGTCGGTGATCGAGCGGTTCACCGCGCACGCCCCGGGGCTGTCGGGGCCGGCCCGCCGGACGCTGCGCACCAACCTGCGGTTCCTGGCCCGCGCCGTGGTCCCGCAGCTGGCCCCGGCCGATGCGCCGCTGCCCCGCGAGCGCGCCAAGGCCCCCTACAGCCCGGCGGAGATCAGCGGCTTCCTGGCGCTGGCCGCCGCCCAGCCGACGAAGGCGCGGCGCTCGCGCGGCGCCGCGCTGGTCTGCCTCGGGGCCGGCGCCGGGCTGATCCGCGCCGACCTGCGCGGCGTGCGCGGCACCGACGTCTGCTGCCGGCCCGGCGGCGTCATCGTGACCGTCCGCGCCGGGCGCAGGCCCCGCGGCGTGCCCGTGCTGGCCCGCTATCACCAGCCGCTGCTGGCATCAGCGGCGTTCGCCGGCGGCGGGCTGCTCACCGGCGGCAGCGACCCGGCACGGCATAACATCAGCAACCCGCTGGCCCGGTCGCTGGCCGGCGGTGCCGGGCTACCCCGGCTGGACACTTCCCGGCTGCGCGCCACCTGGCTGGCCGAGACCGCCGCGCTGATCGGCCTGCCCGCGTTCCTGCACGCCGCCGGGATCAGCTGCTGCCAGCGGCTCGGCGACATCACCGCCGGCCTGGACCCCGGCAGCGAGGAGCAGGCGATCGCGCTGCTCGGCGGCCTGCACACAGGCAGCAGCCAGCGGTGAGCGTCCCGCCGGCGGTGATCGAGGACATCATCGACGCCTCCGGCATCGCACCCGCCATCCAGGCGCTGCTGCCGGCTGCCGCCCGGCGCCGGCAGCTGACCGCCCGCACCCTGCTGACCGGCATGCTGCTCGCCCTCGCCGACCGCCGGCCCGCCCACCTCACCGAGGTGCGGGCCGCCCTGATCGCGCTGCCCGAAGCCGACCAGGCGCGGCTCGGCGTCATCACGGACTGGAAGACCGGCCCGCACCAGCTCACCTACCGGCAGACCGAGCACACTGCCCGCCTCATCGCCAGGGCGCTCGGCAAGGATGAACCCGACGGCGCCCCCTCGCCAGTCCTGCAAGCCGTCTGCGACAGCCTGCTGGAGGCCAGCATCCCCGCAGCGCACAAGAACGCCAGCCCGGCGCTGGCCGCCGACTGGACCGACGTCGAGACCTGGTCCCGGCCGCCCCGCCGTGGCAGCACCGAATGCGCCGACCCCGAGGCCTCGTGGGGACACCGCAACTCCAACCTGCCCGGCCCCAAGGGAGAGATGTTCTTCGGCTACTTCCTGTCGGCCGCCGTCATGACGCGCGAGGAAGACGGCCCCGCCGTCCCCGAGCTGGCCCGCCGGATGACCCTCACCAGCTGCCACCTGGACCCGGCCCGCGCCCTGGCCCCAGTGCTGACCGCCATGCCCGCAGCCGGCATCCCGCTCGGCGACATCATCGACGACTCCGGCTACGCCCACCGTGCCGCCGCCGCCTGGGCCATCCCGCTCCGGCGCGCCGGCGCCCAGCTGGTGCAGGATCTGCACCCGCACGACCGCGGCCCCCAGGGCACGCATCACGGAGCGGTCATCGCCAACGGCAACCTCTACTGCCCCGCCACGCCCAAGCCGCTGCTGGAACTCGCGCCCCTGCCGCCCGCAGCCTCCGGCGAGCAGGTCGCCGCGCACGACCAGCAGGCCACCGAGCTGGCCCGGCACAAGCTCGGCCGGCTCACCGCCGACGACGCCGACGGCTACCACCGCGTCACCTGCCCAGCCACCGCCGGCAAGATCCGCTGCCCGCTCCGCCCGGCCTCGATGACCCGGGACCGGGACCGGCCCGAGATCCTAACCCCACCAGAACATCCGCCCGCCTGCTGCACCCAGCAGACCATCACGGTCCCGCCCCAGATCGCGGCCAAGACCCGGCAGAAACACGACTACCCCTCGCCGCAATGGCGGCAGTCCTACCGGCGGCGCACCGCCGCCGAGCGCGTCAACGCCACCATCAAAGACACCGCCACCACCAACATCGCCCGCGGCTGGTGCCGCCTCACCGGACTGGCCCCGCTCACCCTGTGGATCGCCTGCCTGCTAGCCATCCGCAACCAGCGCATCCTCACCGCCTACCAGGCCCGCCAGGACGACAACGCCCGCCGCGCCGACGCCGGCCTGCCGCCCCGCACCCGCAAACGGCGCCGCACCAGCCTCGCCCAGCTCGCCGCCGGGCCATAACCACACCAGCCCCGCGCCGCGGCACCTCAACCCTTCTCATCACACCAGCCACCCCGGCCCCGTGCGCCCGCAACCCGGCACAAACGGACACCCCGGACCCGCCAGCCCTGACCATGATCACTCAAACGCCGGCAAACAAGAATGTCCGACCCAGATGTGAACATGGACACTGGTGAAATGTGAAAACCTCTG
>JBEKIF010000203.1:0-5841 GCA_050011895.1 Streptosporangiaceae bacterium
CCGGATGGCCAACCTCCCGCGCCTGAACGAGGGCGGGCATACCGGCTAAACGAGCTTCGCCGCTAAGCTGGAGCCTGGCCGACGAGCGAAGCCACCCCGGCCGGTCCCGCCGACATGCTCAACACCAACCGTGATCTCTATGCCCAGAGTTACTACACCTACGTGCTCAGTAATCGGCGGGGTGCTGCGCGATCATGTGCAGTGCCGGGCGAAGGCCCGCCTGGGCCTGAGCCGCGGAGGCAAACCCCGGCCGGTCTATTGCCTGGTTATCCGGCGGACCTATCCTGTTGTGCGAGAGTTCTGGGCTGGGCCACTCCCAGCCGCAGGAGCGTGGCTGGCCAGCTGGCAGCAGGCCTCAGTGCACGCGCGCTGGCGGGCGGAACCTGCGCGGAACGCCGTCGGCTGCCGTCGCGCAGCGGGTGATGTATCCGCAGGTCAGCCGCCACGGTTGGCGAGGAAGGGAGGCGGTCTGTAAAACCGTCGGCTAAGCCTACGTTGGTTCGAACCCAACACCTGCCACCACGTAAAGCCGCAGCTCAGAGCTAGTACTCACTTCGTTTCCCTCACTAAGCAGGGAGAGGTCCGTGGGCTCGGATGCCTTCCACGTGCTGCGCAGTTCCTGCAGGTCAGCGAGCCGGTCCATCCCTTTCCCGGCAGAGACAGCCGGGCCACGGAGAATACCCGGAGACGTTTCCGGCCCTGGACGCGCCGCCGCAGGTGCGGACGGTGCGGCGGCCGCAAAGGCAGCGGTCCGCCGGCCGCTGGCGGGGACACGGAGCCCGGGAGCCGCTAGTCATCAGAGAAGGCAACCTGGTTACGGAAGGTGACGATCTGCCCGGAGCCGGGGTTGACACTCCGCGCCGAACGCCGACTAGGCGCTGTTTCATCGAGCGGAGGTAATGACACAGGGCCCGTTCAGATCCGCCGGTTCTGAGCGTTCAGTCGACATCGTGGGCCGGCGAAGCCACCGCCGGGTATCCGCTTGTCCATCGCTTGCGTCCTGCCGGTGTCAGCGGCGGGGTTGGGATGGCTCGGGGATGACCTGGTTGAGGCAGCTGATCGCGTTCAGGGCGAGGTGGCCTGATCAAGCCATCAGCCCTGTCCGTCAACAGATAAGCGGGGCGACCCCGCGGTTCAGCTTTCCGGGGTGCGTCGTCGGCGCTGGTGGACATGCCGATAGAGCAGTGCCCAGATGGTGACGGCGCCCTTGAGGGATATGGCCCGGTAGACCAGGATGGCGGTGACGGCGTGGGGACCGTTGACCCCGGTGAGGGTCAGGGCCGCCACCATGGCGACTTCTACCGCGCCGATGCCTGCCGGGGTGGGCTGAGGCTGGCGGCTCCTGCACCTGCCGTCCACACGAGGAGGGTCTTGCCGACCGAGAGGCCGGTGATGCCCGCGGCCAGCATGGCGAAGGCCAGACAGGCCACATCGGCCCACCAGTTGACCAGGCCCCATAGCAGTACCCGGGTAAGGGCTGATGCCCCCAGCTGCAGCCGCTGGATCGATGCCACGACCGCCTGGGCGAGGGTCTGGGCCTCACCCTTGGGGCGGTGTATGACCCGTTGTGAGCAGCGAAGAGAAAAAGCGATTAGCCGCCGTAGCCGCGCCCGGCCCTTCTCGGAGCGCAACTCCACGGCCACCGCGACGGCTGCTGCCAGCATGGCGACGGCGGCGAGCAGCCCGCCGGCGGACGCGGCCGGGTTACCGGACAGCACGGCGGCCGCCGTGACCACGGTGGCGAGTGTCACGGTGGATACGATCCCGGCCAGGGTGAGGGTGAGACTGGCGGCGGCCGGGTCGGCGCCGCCCTCGCGGAACTGCCGGTAAGCCTGGCGGCTGGCCATGCCTGAGCCGATCACCGGCACGGCGGTGCTGATGGCGTTGGCGGTGTAGCTGGAGGCCAGGATCCAGGTCACCGTGAGCCGCGCTTGGCTGGCTTGCAGCAGCGCGCGGTAGAGCAGTGCCAGGGCCAGCATGGACAGCACCTCGACCAGGCTGGCCGCCGCCACCCAGGCCCAGTCGAGGTCCCCGATGTTGTGAAATCCCTCGCCTATGGCCGAGCGCTGGGAGTAGACGGCAGCCGCGGCGCCCACGCAGATAGCTATGATCGCCAGAGCCCGAACCGTAGACGTGTGGGTCTTCTTCACCGGGCTGGCCAATCGATCGGCGTACTTGCTCGCATCCACCGTCGCAGCGGGGGAGCGCCGCGTGTTGCTGGCCTTCGGCGGCTGGGCGGTGGTCATGCGCTGGGGGCGGCGGGTTCGTTGTGGGTGACGTGGTCGGGGTAGTCCTTGGAGAACTTGAGCATGTACAGGCAGATCACGAGCGGGACGGCCAGGCCGAGCAGCAGCTCGGGCAGGCGGCGGGTGGTGTGCCCGTTGATGGCCGCGGCCCCGACCCGGGACAGGCCCACCGCGAAGATCGCCACGCCCCACCCGGCGCTGAGCACCCGGTTGATCTTCTTGAACGTCGGCGAGGACCAGTAGGCTTTCGGGACCGACTCGCGGGCGAACTGCTCGGTGAACGGGATGACCGGGACCAGGACCAGGATGATCGTGCCCAGGATGATGCCGACGCCGGCGCCGCCCCAGGTGGCCAGCCACCGGTCGTCATTCTTGCCCAGGGTGAAGCCGAGGATGGCGATCAGGGCGAACAGGACCAGCGAGCAGGTGTTGAGGATCTTCGGCGGCCAGACGGGGTGGCTGGTCAAGATGGCGATCAGGGCGACCGCCGCCGCGGCCAGCCCGGCAACGCCGATGTAGCCGTGCGGCAGGAACCGGGCCAGCACCGAGAAGACGACCAGGGGCAGGAAGGCGAGGATGAGCGTTAGCGACTTCATACCTGCAACCTAGGAACGCCCAGCCGGCGAGACATCCGCCGAGTGGCGGATCTACGCCCCCGCGGAGCGCGCGATCTCGACCCTGGACCGCAGCCCGGTTTTCTGCAGGATGTGCGAGACGTGGGTCTGCACCGTGCGAGGTGAGACGAACAGCCGGGTGCCGATCTCCCGGTTGGTCAGCCCGTCGCGGACCAGCGCGGCGATCCGGTTCTCGGTCGTGGTCAGGGCGGCCCAGCCGAAGTCAGCGTCGCGGTGCGGCGACCGGGAGCCCCGCCGGATGCCCAGCGCCCGGGTCCGGGCCAGGACGCGGTCCCGGTCCGGGACGGCGCCGAGCCTGTGGAAGCCGGCCAGGGCCGCGTCCAGGGCCGCGGCGGCGCGGTCCCGGTCCCCGGCCGCAGCCGCCGCGCAGGCCAGTTCCTCCCGGGCGAACGCCTCGGCCGTCAGCCGCCCGGTCCCGGCGAGCTGCGCGGCCGCGTCCCCGATCGCGTCGGGATCGGCGCCGATCATGCCGCGCACCAGCTGCGCCACGCGGGGCGGGCACAGCGCCGGGACGTCGTCGCCGAGCTGCCCGGCCAGCCGGCGGTCCATCCCGGCCAGCGCGACCCGGGTGACGTCGGGGGCCAGGTCGGCGGTGCCGGGGCCGGGATGATCCCGGGCGGCGGACCACAGCGTCCGGGCCAGCGTGCCCGCCTCGCCGGTCGCCCTTTCGGCTTCCAGCACGGCCAGCTCGGCCCAGCCGGGGCGGTCATGCCCGAACTGCAGCGGCAGGCCGCGGTGCCGGAAGGATTCCAGCCGGGCCCTGGCCTGGCCGGTGCGGCCGCGGTGCGCGTCGATGTAGGCCCGGAAGCCGACCGGCAGCGAGACCCAGCCGGTACCGGTCTCCTCCGCCCGCTCCAGCGCCGCGTCCAGCTCCGCGACCGCATCGTCCCAGTCCCCGGCGGCGAACGCGATCCCGCCGGCCGCGAAGCCCAGGAACGGGTCGACCCAGGGGGCCTGCCGTTCCGCAGCCCGCCGCCGGGTGCGGTCCAGCGCTGCCCGCGCGGCCGCCGGGCCGGAGGCGGCCAGCTCGAACATCGCGGGCAGCGACAGCGAGGAATTGCGAGACCGGAAACTGTCCGTGCCCGGCAAAAGCGCCTCCCGCGCCCGCAAGTGATCCAGCGCCGTCTCCGGGCGGCCAGCCAGGAAGGCGGTACTGGCGACGGAGGCCAGCAGGTTGGCCTGGGCGTCCTTGTCGCCGGCCGCGACGAACCGGGCCATCATCGCGTCCAGCTCGGCGGCCGGCGGCCCCTGCCCGGCCAAGACCAGCAGCCAAGCCCGGGTCCCCTCCAGCTGGCGGACGATGGCGGCGGGAAGCCCGGCGATGGCGGCGGTCCGCCCGATCACCGCCAGGGCCGCTGCCGTGTCCGCCCGGTTCATCAGGGAGCGGATCAGGATCAGCTGCATCCGCGCCGCCACCGCGGGATCGGTGACCGTCGCGATCCGGTCGCGGATCAGCGTCTCGGCAGCTTCCCCGCGGCCCTGACGGAACAACGCGTCCACGTGGTCCAGCAACAGCGGCTCAGGCAGGTCCGCCCCGATGGCGGCGACGTCACCGAGCAGGTCGGCGGTGACCTCCGGCGCGTAGCCACGGGTCGCCGCCACGGCCTCGTGCAGCGCGGCCACCAGCGCCGGGTCGGCAGCGGTCCCGGCCGCCCGCAGCAGATGGTCCGCGACCAGGGCCGGCCGGTAGCCGGCTGCCGCGAGCACCTCCGCGGCTCGCCGGTGCGTGGCGCGGCGTTCCGGTCCGGCCAGCTCGCCGTAGGCCACCTCGCGGAACAGATCATGGCTGAAGCCGACCGTGCCAGCCGGATCCCGGCGGACCAGGCCGGACGCGATGGCCCGCTCCAGCGGTTCGTCCAGCGCGCCGCCCGGGCCGGGCAGCAGCCTGGTCAGGTCGCCGGCACCGATGTCGGTCCCCCAGACCGCGATGGCGGCCAGCACCTCGCGGGCGGGCTGGTCCAGCTGCCCGAGATGGGCCCGGATCACCTCATCCAGGCCGCTGCCTCGCAGGTCGAGCTCGAACCTGGCCTCGATCAGGTCCGGGCCGGCGTCCGTCAGGGCGCCCGCCCGCTGGTACGCGCGCAGCAGCTCGGCCACGAACAGCGGATTGCCCGCGGCCAGTCCGAGGATGCGGCGCAGCAGCGGGCCGGGCCACCGGCCGGTCCGGTCGTAGACCAGCCGCTCGACCATCATCGGGCCCATCGGCGGCAGCCGCAGCCGTACCTGCGCCTGGCCGATAAGCACCGCCAGCGGCTCGCGAAATGGATACGGCCGGGTATTGACCAGCACGGCCAACGGCAGGCTGCGGCTGGCCCAGACCAGCCGGCGGAGCAGCGTCAGCGTGGCCGCGTCGAGGTTGTGCGCATCATCGGCGCACAGCACCACCGGGCCGTCCGCGCACAGCTCGTCGACCCGGTCGAACACCGCCTCCCCCGGATCCCCGCCCCCGGGCAACTCACCCGTAAGCTGCCCGGCGCCGGCGAACGGGGCGTTGCGCCGTCCCTGCTCGCCCGCCACGATGAGAACCTTCGCCTCACCGCGCGGGACGGAGTCCAGGATCCTCCGGGCCAGGAAGGTCTTCCCGATACCCGGCGCGCCCTCGATGACGATGCTGATCCCGGTAGGCGTACGCCGCCGGGCCACGTCGAGGACCAGCTCGTGTGCCGTCCGCTCGACGGCGGCACGATCGGACGGAAGTGACCGGGTACTGGTCACATCTGCCACCACTCAAGCGTAAATCCCCGGGTATGCCCCGCCAGGTGGCAGGGGCTTCCTATGCCTGCCGGGGCGGCAGGTGGTCCGCCAGCCAGTCCAGCATCTGGGTGTGGGTCAGCTGCTGCCCGGTGGGCTGGCAGTGGAAGTCCGCTCCCTGCGCCCGGCTGAACCCGATGATCTCCTTCTCCCCCGGCAGCAGGTCATACAGCTGCCGGGGCTGGCCGGGGAAGAACTGCTCGCCGTCC
>JBEKIF010000204.1:0-9430 GCA_050011895.1 Streptosporangiaceae bacterium
TGAGTTCGCGCGGTTGTCCCGGCTGTCGCCGAAGGCGCTGCGGCTTTACGACGAGCTCGGCCTGCTGCGGCACCTTACCCCCGCCCAATGGCAGGTCGTCGCGCAGACGCTGCACAACTAGGACGCTGCTGAAGTAGTCGCTGTTTCCTGCAGCTGTGCGGCTTGGTTCGGATAGGTCAGCGGGCCGCGTGTCGCGCCGGTGGACTATGGCCTGAGCTGGGAGAATTGTCCTATGGCGCTGGGCAGGGCACAGGCTGGGCAGGGTTTCGATAATCCCCGGGAGCTGCTCGGTGACCGGCTGCGGGAGGGTTCGGTTTACCGGCTGCTGGCCGATCACGGGCATGCGGTGTTCCCCGATGGCTATTTCGCTGATCTGTACTGCGGTGCGGTGAAGGGCCGGCCGACGGTGCCGGCGCGGGTGGTGGCCACGGTGATGGTGCTGCAGGCGTTCGAGGGCTTGTCGGACCGGGAGGCGTGTGACCGGCTGGAGGTGGATCTGCGCTGGCAGGCCGCGGCGGGGGTGGATGCCGGGTACCGGGCGTTTCACCCGACGGTGCTGGTCGGCATGCGGAACAAGCTGCGGGCCTCCGATCGCCCGCGGCGTTTGTTCGAGGACACCAAAGTGGCCGCCAGGGCCGCCGGCGCGATGAAGGGCCGGGCCCGGGTGCTGGATGCGACCGCGGTCTATGACGCGGTGGCCACTCAGGACACCGTGACCCAGCTGCGGTCAGCGATCCGCAAGGTGCTGTCCGCGCTGGATAAGGCGGGCAGCCCGGTCGCCGGGCAGGTCCGGCAGTCGCTGAGCCGTGACGATGATTACGCGGGCCCGGGAAAGCCGCCGTGTGACTGGGACGACCCGGCCGCCCGCGAAGCGCTCGTGGACGAGCTGGTCAAAGATGCGCTGGCCGCCCTGGCCGCGCTGGACGGGCAGCTGCTGCCGCTCCCCGGGATCGAGGCCGCTGGCCTGCTGGCCCTGGTGGCCGGGCAGGACGTCGAGCAGGGCGATGACGGGGTGTTCCGGATCGCCCGCAAGACCGCGCGGGACCGGGTGATCTCCACCGTGGACACCCAGGCCCGGCACGGGCACAAATCGCGGAACCGCCGGTTCGACGGCTACAAGGCGCACCTGTCGGTGGACCCGGACTCCGAGCTGATCGACGAGGTGGCCCTGACCCCGGCGAACAGCCCTGACCGGGACGCCGCCGGGCAGCTGCTCGCCGGCCTGGCTGATGGCGAGGACAAGCCCGAGGTGGTGGGCGATTCGGCGTACGGCGACGCGGCCACCCGCGCGAACCTGCAGGCCCAGGGATTCACCGTCACCGCCAAGTGCCCGCCAGCCCGCAACAGCGCCGGGCGGTTCTCCAAGGACCGGTTCACCGTCGACCTGCAGCGCGGCACGGTGACCTGCCCGGCCGGGCAGGTGGCCGTGATCACCGCTGCCGCCAGCGGCGGCAAGGCGTCGTTCCGGCCCTGGTGCGCCGCCTGCCCGCTGCGGACCGCGTGCACCAGCGCCCGCCGCGGGCGGACCATCGCCATCCACCCGCACGAGGAGATTCTGCAACGAGCCCGCGCCGCCCAGCGCGATCCCGCCTGGCAGGACCGCTACCGGACCGACCGCCCCATCGTCGAGCGCAAGATCTCCCACTTCACCCGCCGCGCCTGGGGCGGCCGAAAAGCCCGCACCCGGGGACTGCGCCGCATCTCCACCGACATCTACACCAGGGCCGGGGCCATCAACTGGGCCCGGCTCGCCGTCCTCGGCCTGCACCACGACGGAACCGGCTGGACACTCCAGGCAACCTGAACCAGGCACCCGGCCAGCGCACCACCGGCCCGCAGCGGAACCTGGCCACCGCCCGCAACCGGGCAACCCGGGCAGCAGCAAGGCTTCATCCGGCCACCGCCAGCATCGGCTCCGGCGGCCGCATCAGCCTCTTACTTCAGCAGCGTCCCAGTGAGGCTCCGCCTCTGACCGCCGAGGTGCGGGCTGGCCCGGGTGGCGGGCTGCGGTCAGGCTGGCGGTATGGCTGCAACGGTGACTGTGAACGATCTTCTCGATGGCCATGTGGTGCTGGACATTGAGTGCCTGGATCGGATCTATCTCAATGGATACGTGCCGAATCTTCAGGTGGCTGGCCAGGTGGTGTCGTTCATGACGCAGCATCTCGGCTGCCCGATCCCGTCGCCGGCGATCATGGAGAAGATCGGCACGGCGTTCCGGCGGGCGGTGAGCGCGTTCGCCGAAGCCAACCGGATCCCGGTGGTGCGGTTCGGCAAGAGCGACCGCAAAATCGACGTGATGCGCCGGCATGTGGCCGCGCAGGCCGCGACCGGGCGGTCCGGGGTAGCGGCGATCGGGGTGGCGCAGGAGTACCAGAACGTGTTCACCGCGACGGCCAGGCGGGGCCGTAACGGCGTGCCGTGGTTCTCGTTCGCCAAGGCCGACCGCCGGGTGACCTGTTTCTACTTCTACCTGTGGGACGCCGGCTTCGGGCCCGGGTTCATCAAGGTCTGCGCCTACTTCCCCTATCCGGTAAAGGTGTGGGTCAACGGGCACGAGTGGGCCAAGCGCCAGTGCGTGCGGGCCGGGATCAGGTTCACCGAGCTGTCCAACGGGTTCGCCGCCTGCCAGGACCCGGATGCTCTCCAGGCGATCTGCGACCGGCTCAGTCCCCAGGTCATCCAGGTGTTCTTCGAGCGGTGGATGAGCGTGCTGCCGCTGCCGCTGACTCCTGCTGACCGGGACGCCGGCTACTGGTGGGAACTGTCGATGCGCCAGATCGAGACCTCCCGCACCCTGGTCTTCGACGCCCCGCGCCGGGCCCGGGCGTTCTTCGAGGCCCTGGTCGCCGACAACCTCGGCCTGGGCCGCCCCGACAGCGTGGAGCTGATCTTCACCGGGAAACGCCCCGGTGGCCGTGGCCGCCCGGTCAAGCTCGACGTGACCTGCAAGACCAAGGTTGTCACCCGCGACACTGAGGTCACCATCAACGTGTTCTTCAAGCACTCACGCATCAAGCAGTACCTCATTATCTTGAGTTGATCTTGAAATGGCCATTCTGAACTGGGGATTTGCTGTGGAGGCATGTCGCTGACGGTGGTCGGGGCGACGGTGCCGTGTCCGGGTCAGGCGTGGATCTGCGCGGCGCGTCGTTCGCCGAGAAGTACTGCGACGTGGTCGCTGAGGCGGGTGTTGTCGGCTCGGAGCCGGGCGTTGTCGGCTAGCAGTGCCTCGATGCGCTGCTGCCTGGATTCGTCGGTACCGCGCTGTGCTGCCGGGCGCGGCCGCCCGGAGGCTGGGGTGGCTGCTGCTCGCAGCCGCTCGACTTCGGCGCGGAGGGTCGGCTGGCGGTATAGCCAGGCGCGGGACACCCTGGCGGCCGCGGCCACGCCGCGGAAGGTGACTGGTTCCCCGGCGCGGTCGAGGTCTTTCAGGGCGTCGCGGGTCCGGGTGAGGGCGTCCTCATGCCGGCGCTGGGCGGACTGGATCAGGTAGCGGCTGTTGTCAGGGCGCATCGGGTGTGCTCCGGTCGAGGGCTTCTAGCGCGGGGATGATGGTGTCCAGGCTGGCGGCGACCTTGCGGTGGCCGGCGGCCAGCCGGGTCTGCCCGAGCTGCTCGGCGGTGGCGATGAGGACGGCGGTGCGGTCCCGCTGGGCGCGGTGCACATCGAGGAAGTCGGGCGTGGTCTGGAAGTCGGGGCAGGTCAGGCAGGCGTTGGGATGTGGGCAGTCCTGCTGGGGTGGCCGGCCGCAGTAGCCGTTTGGCAGGCTGTCATGGACCCGGGACAGGTTGTGCTTGGCCCATTCGGCGTCAGCGGCCGGGGAACCGGGATCGTAGCCGATCAGCTGCCCGGTGATGTCGACGCGCTGTTCGCAGTAGCGGTCGAAGGCGGCCCGCAGGGTCGTGTCGTGCAGCGAGGCGTACCTGGCGGTCATCTGCGGGCTCTTATGCCCGAGCATGCGCTGCACGATGTGCTCGGGGACGCCTGAGTTGATCATTCTTGTCCCGAGCGTGTGCCGGAATTGGTGCGCGCTGACCCGGACTGGCTGGCCGGACTCGTCGCGCAGGTCGATGTCGTCCTGCCAGCGGCTCAGCCGGGCGTGCAGGGTGGCATAGGTGAAGCAGGCCCGGCCGTCGGGGTCGCAGGTGGCGCGGGGAAACAGCCATCGGGTGCCGGGCGGGCAGGTCGCCTTGACATGCTGCTGCTGCGCGCGGATCGCGTCGGCGGCCCTGGCGCTGAGCGGCACCATCTGCTCGGTCCGGACCTTGGAGTTGTAGAACCGCAGGCACGGCCATCCCGCGCTGTCATCGGCGAGGGCGTCGAGCCCGATCCGGCAGGCGTCACTGGACCGCAGCCCGGTCTCGATCAGCACGATGATCAGGTGGCGGGTCGTCGGGTCGGTGATGCGGGCGAGGCTGGCCTCGGATTCGAGCTGGGCCATCACGTGCTCGGGGATGAACCGGGGCAGGTAGGCGCCCCGGCGCGGCATGTCGTCGGCATACAGGACCGCGCCGGCCGGCAGGCGCGGCAGCCAGCCGTGGCGGCGGCTGGCTTCCAGGAAGCTGCGCAGCGCGACCAGGTAACCCAGCCGGGTCTGCACCGTCAGGCCGGCGGAGGCCAGATGTGACAAGAAGCGCTCCAGGACGTCCCGGCTGATCGACGCCTCGCCGACGGCGGCAGGTTCGGTGTCGGCGAGGTAGCGGGCGAACCACGTGAGCGCGAGCGCGTCGCCGGCGACCGTGCCGACTGCCCGGCCGGTCGCCAGGCGGAACCGGCCCCACTGCCTGGCCGCGTCCCGCAGCCAGGCCTGCGGGATGCCGCCGAAGCGGATCAGGTAGCTGCTGGCGTTGGCTGGCAGTCCCAGCCGCCGGGCATCCCAGGTGTCCCGCTGGTACTCGTCGTCGGCGGTCGCGCCCTGGGCGAAGTCCTCGACGCGGACGCGGGCATAGCTGACGAACGCGGCAGCGTCGTAGCCGCGGGACGGGTCGGGTCGCGCGACCGCGTCCAGTTCGTCTCGGGGCCGGTCCAGCAGCGAGGTCACGTTCGCGCCGGCCAGCAGCCTGACGGCCGCAGCGACCTGGCACGGGCGCAGGCCCGGGCCGCGTTCGTCACTGCGGCACTGCAACGCGTATGCGATCTCCAGCCGCAGCTGCGGCGGCAGGCCGCGCAGGTCGTAGCCTTCGGCGGCCCGCAATCCCTGCCAGGCCCGCGCCACCGGGCCGGTGGCTCCGGTGAATTCCGCCAGGTCTGGTTTCCCGGACTTATGCCACCTGGAGTAGTGGCTGCCGCACAGACCGCGGCCCTGGCAGCGCCGGCCGCAGTCCGGCACGGCGCAGCGCTGGCCGGCCAGGACCACATCGGCTGGGCCGGGGACGATCACCCCGGCGGCGAACACCGGGCGCAGCGCGGCCAGCAGCCGGCCTGCCAGGCCTCCCGCCGCCGGTAACGCCGGTAACGCCGTCAGCGGCGAGGCCGCGGCGGGCCGGGTCACCCTTCGCCCCCTGGCCCGGGCCACACGCCGGCGCGGATCAGCTCAGCACGCATGTCCTCCGCCTGCAGGTGCACATAGGCGGAGCTGGTGGTCGACACCGACGCGTGGGTGAGCCGCTTGCTGACCACCTCGATCGGCACGCCCCGGCGGATCAGGTCGGTGGCATGCGAATGGCGCAGCGTGTGGCAGGTGAACTCGATCCCGGTCCGCGCGCGCAGCCGGCTCACCAGCGTCTCCACCGCCTGATACCGCAGCGGTGCGCCGACCGGCTCGGCGAACAGGTTGACGAACACGTAGTCCGAGTCGAGCGGCCCGTACTCCACGTGCATGTACTCCGAATACAAGCGGATCAACGACGCCGATACCGGGATCTGGTGCACCCCGCGGGTCTTGGCCCGGGCCCCGTTGGCGTTATCGTCGCGCGGCACGACGCGGATCAGCTTGTCCCGGCTCACCACATCGGCGTGACGAAGGCCCAGAGCCTGCCCGATCCTCAGGCCGCTATCCGCAAGCAAGGCCAGCAAGAACCGGTCCCGCAGGCGCGTGCACGCCTCCAGCAGCGCCCGGATCTGCTCATCGGTCAAGGTGTCCGGGATCCGCTGCGGCACCTCCAGCTTGATCGGGCGGACCGGGATCGGCTTGCCTGCCGTGACGTGATGCAGGAACGGCTTATACGAGCCGCGCCCCACCCGGCGCCAGGCGACCAGGTCAGCGGCCAGCCCCACCCCGGCCCGGGCGTGGAAATCATAGAAGCCGAACACCGCGGCCAGATGCCGGTTCACCGTCGCCGCCGCCCGGGCCGACTCGCCCGCATCCAGCACGATCACATTCGGCGCCGGAGCCCGCAGCCAGGCCGCGAACCGCGCGACCTGCTCCACGCCGGCCTCGCGCCAGCCAGTCCCATGGCCGGACAGGAACTCCAGCCACATCCGCAGGCTGTGCGCATACGCCCGCAGCGTGTTCGGCGACCGTTCCAGCGCCGCCAGGTGCGCCAGGTACGCCTCCGCTGGCTCGTCCGGAAACCCGTCCTCGCCGAGCACAGTCCACGACACGGCGCCGCCGCCTGCCGTCACCACCTTGTGGACGATCACCGCGCGCCCCCCGGCTCACCCGATGTCACCGGTGACCGTACTCGCCGCAGACACCGCGAGTGCGTCAGCGACACGCTGGAGAGAACATGTCTCCCGCGCGAGTCGGTTAGCACCTGGCAGACGTCGTGGACAAGACCTGAGGCGGTGGAGATAAACCTCAAAGACGGCCGTGCCCTGCGGATCGAGACGGTCGTTAACGCACCGGGTGACCTGCGCTGCCAGCGCCGGCTGCGTAACCTCGGCGAACTGCAGGCCAAAGCCCGTGACGTCAATGCCCGGCTGCTCGATACTGAGCGAGTCGGGCAGGGCTGTGTCCTTGCGAGCCCAGCCTTTGAGCGGGTCGCGCTGCCAGCCGTCACCACGGACGGCAGGAGGGCTCCAGCCCTGCGTTTCGGCGACCCTCGGGTCATGGCCCTGCTCGGCGCCCTGTGTGCCGGGCTCAGCGCCCTCGGGTTCACCCACCGGAGCCTGCGCGCCCGGGTGAGCTGCCTGCTCGGCGCCGGCTACACGGCCAACCAGATGAGCTACGACCTGGCCCGCCTGCGTCTCAACGGGCTCATCGAACGAATCGAGCACACCAACACCTACCTCCCGACCCCAGAAGGGCAGCGCGTCGCGGTCTTCTACACCAAGGTCCACGACCGCCTGCTACGCCCGCTGCTCGCCGCCAACGCCCCGCCAGCACCGACCGAGCTCCGCCACGCTCTGGCCACTATCGACCGGCACGTGCGCGGCTACATCGATGAAGCACGCCTCGGAAACGCTGCCTGAAAACTCAAGATCAACGTCAAAGTCCCGGACACCAAGCAGGGCTAGGTGGCTGGTGTCGAACGGGTCTTTGGTGGGGTGGGTGAGCCGCGCTCTGGGCATGCTTGGGCACCTGGAACCACGCGTAAGCGTTTCGGCCGGTGCGCGGGCGTTGCGTCGACGGGTGAGCTGGGTGGCCTGGCCGGGCCGCCGGGCCGCCGGTTGCGGCCGGTCATGCGCGGGCCGCTGCCCAGTTTCCGTCGTCACCGGTGACGCCGAGTACTGCGAGCCTGGCGAGGTTGACAGCGGCGGTGAGCAGGGCGAAGTCGGCGGCTACCTTGAGCCGCCCGCGGACCCGGGCGCGGCGTCCGCCGTGGCGGCGGCGCATCAGGTGGCCGATCTTGCGTTCCACCTTGGGCCGGGTTGCTTTGTAGCCGGCTTTCCAGGCCGGGCTGGCCTGGGCCTGGCGGGCGGCGGCCAGCCGGGCCTCGTGCGGGCCGATGGTGATCGTGCGGCCGCCTTTGGCAGTGGTGCACTGGGCCGCCAGCGGGCAGGTGCGGCAGGCCGCGCCGAACCTGGCCTCCCCGGCGTGGCGGTCGCGGCCGCTGGCCCGGATGGGCACGGTGATGCCCGCGGGGCAGGTGACGGTCTGGCCATCAAGATCGATGGCGAAGCGGTCCTTGGGAAAGTGACCTTTCACCCCAGGTGACGGCTGCACCTTGATGCCGCTGTAGATGCCGGCGTCTTCCACGCGTTCAACCAGCTCGCCGGAGCCGTAGGCGGCATCGCCGTAAACCGCCGCCTGGCCGCTGCCCCCGCCAGCTGTCCTGGGCCCGGCCGGGGCGACACCAGTTTCCTGGCCGCCCCCTTCAGTCCCGGCGCTGTCCTGATCGCCGGGCAGCAGGTCGGCGATCAGGCCCTCGGCGGCCTCAGCGTCCCCGCTGTTGCCCGCGGTGACATCAGTGGCAGTGACGATCTCCGAATCGGGATCGATGGCGATGTGGCCCTTGTAGCCGTCGAAACTGCGATGGCTTGTCTTGTGACCGTGGCGGGCCTGCGGGTCGACGGTGGAGATCACCCGGCCCGGGGCGACCCGGCGGGCTATCCGGAACACCCCGGCCGCGTCCTGCTCCAGGTCCTGGCCGGTCACGGTGGCCAGCAGCTCCGCGGCCTGCGCCAGCGCCGGGCCCAGCCCCCGGCCCTCCAGCACCGCGAGCAGCGCATGGGCGTCTTTGGCCAGCGCATCGACCAGGGCCTCCCGGGCCGCCACGTCGTCGTAATCACAGACCGGCTTGCCCGCGGCCACATAGTCGTCGTCGCGGCGCAGCACGGCCCGCAGCGCGCCGGCCAGCTCGCCACCGCAGGCCTTCAGCAGCCCGCGGATCGCCGAGCGGACCAGCGTGACCGTGTCCATCGTGGCCACCGCGTCATATAGCGGGGTCGAGTCAAGCACCCGCCGCCGGCCCACCAGCCCGGCCTGGCGGGCCGCTTCCAGGGTCACCTCGAAGATCCGGTCCGGCCGCGCCGAGCGGGCCAGCCGGGCGCGCATGTCCACCAGCACCGTGTGCACGAACCCCGGATAATCGAAGTCCAGCCCCCCGGCCGCGTACTTCCACCGGGCATCGAAGGCGAACCGGTCCGCCGCCTCCCGGTCCGAGCAGCCCTCGATCCGCTGCAGCACCATCACCACCGCCACGATCATCGGCGGCACCGACCGCCGGCCGACGTCGACAAACAGGTCGGCGAACATCGCATCGGGGAACAGCCCGAAGCACTCCCGGTGCAAGATCCCGTAAATCGAGTCCGGCGCCACCCGCCCCTCGCAGTACGCGGCAGTAGAGGAGAACAGGTCAGCTTGCCTTGGCGCCAAGCCCAGCGTCATCGGCCACCCCCGGGAGGAAGTCCTGCAACTACAGCAATTCTCCCGAAATGATCAACGAACCCGGCGGACCGCCACGCGCGAAAAACACCAGCCACCTAGGGTCGAACGGCCCGGCCAAGCGGGACCTCGGGCCGCAGCGCCCGCTGATGCGGCAAGACAAGGCTGAAGAGGCTGAAGCAGCCCGCGAACGGCGGAGGTGAATATAGATATGACAAC
>JBEKIF010000205.1:0-3303 GCA_050011895.1 Streptosporangiaceae bacterium
GGATGTCGATGCGAGGTTCGTGCCGCACGGAATCGTTCTGGAAGAGGCCCGGCGGGTCGCCGATGAGCTAGGGCTGCCTCCCTGGTGGCTGAACGAGCAGGCGACCGCCTATATCTCCGGGATGAGGATTCCGACCGAATCCGAACAGTGATTCCGATCGAATCCGAACGCTGATTCCGGGGTTTCCGAACGCCTGGGGCAGGCGGCGGCGTGGCGCCGGCATGGGGCGTGTGGGGCACGGAACGCTCTCTCGGACATTTCCCACGTCCGAGGAGACGGCGCCGATGCCCCGACCCCGCGTCGCCATGCGAAATATTCGTGAGGTTCTCAGGCTGACCTTCGGCGAGGGTCTGAGCCGGCGCCAGGTGAGCGCGTCGTCCGGTGTCCCGCTGACCACCGTTTCTGACTATGTGGCGCGGGCGGTGCTAGCAGGCCTGGGCTGGCCGCTGCCCGAGGGCCTGGACGATGGCGGGCTGGAGCGGCTGTTGTATCCGCCCGTCCCGTCGTCCGCGGCGGCCCGCCCGCTGCCGGAGTGGTCCTATGTGCACCGGGAGCTGCGGCGCAAGAACGTCACCTTGCAGCTGCTGTGGCTGGAGTACCGGGAGCAGCACCCTGACGGGTACGGCTACAGCCAGTTCTGCAACTTGTACCGGGCCTGGGCCCGCCAGGTGGACGTCGTCATGCGCCAGGCGCACCGGGCCGGGGAGAAGCTGTTCGTCGACTTCCCCGGCGACACCATCCCGATCTGGGACCGCAAGACCGGGGAGGTGCTGCTGAGGGCCGAGCTGTTCGTCGCCGTCGCGGGGGCGTCGAGCTACCTGTATGCCGAGGCGTTCCCCTCCCAGGAACTGCTGTACTGGGTGACCGGGCACGTGCACGCGTTTGAGTTCATGGGCGGCTGCCCGGCGATCGTGGTCTGCGACAACCTGCGCTCGGGGGTGACCCGGCCGCACCGTTACGAACCAGACGTGAACGCCACTTACGCCGAGATGGCGGCGCACTACGGGATGGCGGTCATCCCGGCCCGGGCCTATAAGCCCCGCGACAAGGCCAAGGCGGAGTCCGGGGTCCTGCTCGCCGAACGGTGGATCATCGCCCGGCTGCGCGACCGCAGGTTCTTCTCCGTCGCAGAGGCCAACGCCGCGATCGCCGGGTGCGTCACCGAGATCAACGCCCGCCCGTTCCAGAAGATGGACGGCAGCCGGCAGAGCCTGTTCGAGTCCCTGGAGCGCCCGGCGCTGCGGCCGCTGCCCGCCAGCCGGTATGAGTTCGCGACCTGGCGCAAGGCCCGCGTGAACATCGACTACCACATTGAGGCCGACCGGCACTACTACTCCGTCCCCTACCAGCTGGCGGGCCAGAAAGTTGACGTGCGGCTGTCGGCCGCCACTGTCGAGATCTTCTGCTCCTCCAGGCGCGTCGCCTCCCACGTGCGGTCCTTCGAGCGGTACCGCCACAGCACCGAGCCGGCCCACATGCCCGAGTCCCACCGGCGGCACGCCTCCTGGACTCCGTCGCGGATCATCGACTGGGCAGCGAAGACCGGCCCAGCCACCGCCAGCCTCGTCGAGGCGATCCTGGCCGCACGGCCTCATCCCGAGCAGGGCTACCGCTCCGCGCTGGGCATCATCCGCCTCGCCGACCGGCACGGAACCGGGCGCACCGAGGCGGCGTGCGCCCGCGCCCTGCACCTGCGCTCCTACTCCTACCGCAGCGTCGAGTCGATCCTCAAGCACTCCCTTGAGACCCGGCCGCTGCCCGGCAACCAGCTCGCCCGGTCCGCCCATCCCAGCCACGACAACGTCCGCGGCGCCCGCTACTACAGCTGAAACGGAGCACGCAATGCTGCTGAACACCACGATCGAGGGACTGAAGACCCTGCGGCTGGACGCCATGGCCGCCGCCCTGGCCGAACAGCACGAGCAAGCCGCCTACTCCGGGCTCGGCTTCGAAGAACGCCTCGGCCTGCTCGTCGACCGCGAACTCACCGAACGGTCCAGCCGGCGCCTGCAACGCTGCCTGAAAACAGCCAGGCTGCGCACCCCGGCCACCGTCGAGGACATCGACTTCCATCACCCCCGCGGCCTGGACCGGGCCCGCATCCTCACCCTCGCCCAGGCGCACTGGGCGCAGCACCACCAGCCCGTCGTGATCACCGGCCCGACCGGCGCCGGGAAAACCTACCTCGCCTGCGCCCTGGCCCACTCCGCCATCCGCCACGGCCACACCGCGCTGTATCTCCGCGCGCCGCGGATGTTCGACGACCTGGCCATCGCCCGCGCAGACGGGCGGCTGTCCCGCCTGATGGCCACCTGGGCCCGCACCAGCGTCCTGGTCATCGACGACCTCCTGCTCCGCCCCCTCACTGCTGACCAGGCAGCCGACCTGCTCGAAGTGATCGAGGACCGGGCCCGGCTGCGCGCCACCATCGTCACCAGCCAGCTCCCCGTCAGCCACTGGCACGAGGCGATCGGCGACCCGACCATCGCCGACGCCGCCCTCGACCGGCTGCTGGAAAACGCCCACCGCATCGAGCTGGCCGGCGAGTCCATGCGCCAGGTCGCGCCCGCGCCATCACCGGAGGCCGGCCGCGCATGACACCCCCGGCAGACCAGGCCCCCGACAGCGCCCGATCCCCGTCGCGTGACGATGGCGTAACGACACGCACCTGCCCGGCCTGCGGGCAGGCGTTCACCCCCTCCGGCAGGCGCCGGCACTGCTCAGACGCCTGCCGGCAAGCCGCCTGGCGCCGCCGCCACGCGCCCGCCGCCCCGCCGCCGCTGCTCCCGCCCCCGGGCCGCAAGCGGGCCAGCACCATCTACGAATGCGGCCAGTGCGGTACCCGGGCGCTCGGCACCCAGCGCTGCGACGACTGCCACACGTTCATGACAGCCGCCGGAATCGGCGGGCTCTGCCCATGCTGCGACGAGCCAGTCACCATCAATGAGCTCATCACGGGAAACAACGGCTAACAACGCCCTACCCCCCGGCGGCACGCCGATGGGAGACTACCTACCAGCAACCAGATGAAGGAGGTGAGCTCCGGGGAAAGACGCCCCGAGCGTCGGCCGCTACGCGGCCTCCGACGCCTCCCGTCCGAAAACTGCGGACTGCGCGTTCGGAAACGCCGGAATGCTCACTGCCGGGAGTGGAACTCCGAGCGCACCACGCCAGGGGCACACGACTTGAACCTGGTTCCCGCTGTCGCGTACCTCAGCGGCCAGTAACTGGCTGAAGGTAACCAGGAAGGAGTTAGTGCCCACGTACACGACCCGCTGGGCAAAAACGCTGCCTGCACGGCGC
>JBEKIF010000206.1:0-4985 GCA_050011895.1 Streptosporangiaceae bacterium
TCCCGGAGATATAGGCGGTCGCCTGCTCGTTCAGCCACCAGGGAGGCAGCCCTAGCTCATCGGCGACCCGCCGGGCCTCTTCCAGAACGATTCCGTGCGGCACGAACCTCGCATCGACATCCCTGGTCACGCGGGTGGCATCGTAAGCCAGCGCCATGGCAGCACCGCCCACGACGAATACGTCGGCGACCACACCCCGCCGGGCCAGGCGCTCGCCCAGGGCGGTGAAAGCCCGCTCCAGTCCGGCCCGGTCAAAGAGAACGCCGCCAGCCTCGCTCACGCGGCCTCCAGGTCCCAGGCGGAGAGGTACACCCCGTGCTTGCGGAACGCTGCCGGTGCCCACACCAGCGCTTCGGCCCGCTGAATCCCCAGCTCCGCCGGGAACCACGGCTGCCGCAGCACCCGCAGGTCAGCCCAGTGCGGCGGGGCGGCATCGAGCTGCGCCGCTAGATGCTCAGCGAGCGCCGCCAGGAGCGTGTCCCATCGGACATCGCCGATCGGCGACGGCTCGTCGGACAGCAAGGAAAACCGAACCTCAGCGGGTTCCCATCGGTACTCCTCCAGGAACTCCCACACCAGCTTCCACCGCACCTTGCCATCAGCCGTCCGGGCCAGCCGCCCGGCTAGCTCAGCCATGGTCATGGGACGATAGCCGGTCACCGCAGGCCCTCCATCACTCGTGGTCCCCGAACCGAGCATATGGTGCCGGGCTGCCCCCGCCTGGAACGCAGGCACTACATGCCGAACCGGAGTCAGCTGCGGCCCTCTCTGCGGGCTGTGGAGCGCAGGACACAGCACGGAAGTACCGCAACCGGCCCGGAAGGAGTCGAGGACAACGGCAGTCGCTGTCTCGCCGGGGTATGTCCGAGGCTTCGAAAATACTGTGATCAAGGACCCAGTGGACAGCCAAGTGGACAGCCAACACCCAGCGACCAGCAGGCACTCACGGGCACGCCGGTGCACTAGACCGGCAGGCAGAGGCCTATATCGTTCCTGGCAGGCGGGTTGCCTGACTTGCATGGCATGCAAGAGGTCTGGGGTTCGAATCCCCATAGATCCACCCAGTTCAGAGGAATAATTCGAAATCCTGATCCAAGACTCGGAAGCCTTGCCGGACAGCCAAGTACACCGCGCAAGACGGCCCGTACGTCGATCCGGGCCTGGCCTTCCGCACCCAGAACGCTCCGCAACGCTCCGCCGCGAGGAGTGCCCGGTCCGCCCAGTTCAGCTCCGGGCGGCGCGGCTGCCGCCGCTGCAGGACGGCGAGCTGGTGGCGCAGGATCAAGATCTCTGCGGTCTGCCACGTCTCCTCCCGGCGGGATAGCCGCAGCCACGCTGCTAGCCGCATGATCAGGAGGAACACGAACCGCATGCACATGATCGATGATCATCACGGGCCGGGCGCCGGGCGAGCAAACCTGCTGGTCAGAGTCGTGGACGGGATTCTCGGCACGCACAAGGTACGGCGGCTCGCGTGCGGCGCGTCACAAGCGTGCGCATCATTGGTGCCCCCTCGCCATTACAGTCCTCTGGATTACCCAGCCTAAGCCCAAGTGTCATTTAGCCGTTACGCGAAAAGCTGAAGCAGCGGAACTGCGACTAAAGAACGCTTACCTGGAAATGCCCAAAGGAACCAGCAAGCGCCGGATGCGGGCCGGTGTGGCGTGGCCGGACCCACGGGCTGGTGTTCTGCCAGGCGGACGGCAGGCTATGGAACCCTGACCACATCAGCAGGCGGTTCCGGCGCCTGGCTGCGGAGGCTGGCGTCCCGGTAATCAAGCTGCGCGAGGCCCGGCACCGCGATCGCTGATGCGGGACGCCGGGTGGACGCTCCCGCTGCCCGCTCCGTCGATGGCATGGGCTGCTTAATACCCCGACGTCATATTCCCCTCTACCGAGGCTCACCAGGCCTCTGGCTTACCGGGAAAGGAGTCGCCGGCGAGCAGTTGCTGATCATGCGAGCCGAATGCCCACGTCTGCGTCTGCTCGTCTCGGTCGAACCGCCAAATCACATCGAACCGGTCATCAGGCCACGACATCGGCACTTCTGCCGGGTTGGCGACCGGCAAGGTACGTGTCACGGCACCGGCAATCTTTACCAGGTGATCGTGTTCCCAGCACACGAGCACAACCTCGGTTGCCATCGCGATCAAAGAGTTCACGATCTTCGTCGGCTGGGCGTCGACCTCGTGTTCAGCCAGGATAGTCACCCCCAGCCGCTGTGACAGGGGCAGCAGGGTGAGGTAGGGGCGGTGCACCGGCTTGTGGTATTTCGCGGTGACCAGGGCATCCGGGGAGGGGAAGGCGGAGTTCACGATTGCGCCGTTCGGGGCGAAAAGCGCGACGAGCGCGCCCGCGCGCGCCCACCCTTTCGGGATGAGCCCGTCCGGATTGGCGTTGCCATGCTGATCGAAGCCCAGGTGGCCGCCGGACGGTTTCTCGCCGTGCCGGATCATCAGCAGGGTAGCTAGCTGTGTCATACCTTCTCCCCTCAGGCTGAGCACAAGGCTCCGCTGAACGGAACATGAAAGTGCTAGCAGAACCTTATGCACCACAATCCTCAGCGCACAATGATGTTTTGTCACGACTTTCAGGTGATCATGCGCTCGATTTGGGTGAGAACCAGAGCCGCCTTTGCGATCTGTGCTGAGCAGGTCAAAGATGAGTGCGGTCCAAAGGACCGTGCAGGCAAGGACAAGACGCGGTAGGCGGGGCACCCGTGTGGGCTTCCTGGTGAGTAGCGCTGTTATGGCAGTGGCCAAGGCGACAACGCTGGTGACGTGTGCAGCACGGCCACCTGTGCGTGCCGAAAACCTCGTCCATGTCATGCGACCAGGCGATATTCGTTGAGCAGGCCACCGACACGAGTGTGTCTTCGGACGCGGTGCTGCTCAAGATCGACAGGTTCGGGCAGCGGTTTCAGCGGCGCGGCGCCTCTGCGGTCTGCCACGTCTCCTCACGCCGGGATAGCCGCAGCCACGCTGCTAGCCGCATGATCACGAGGAACACGAACCGCATGCACATGATCGATGATCATCACGGGCCGGGCGCCGGGCGAGCAAACCTGCTGGTCAGAGCCGTGGACGGGAGTCTCGGCACGCACAGGCGTTTGGTCTTCGGGACGCTGGCAGGGCGAGCAGCGGCTACGTCCTGACGGGCGTTCGGTGCGCCGCGCACCTATGATCGGCGGTGACCCTGCGGTGCACGAAGAAGCTGCTGGCTGTCCTCAGCGCCAGCTACGGCAGACTTTCCGCTTTCCGGGCGGGATGCCGGGCTAGCCGGGAGTGACCGCAGGTTCCCCGGGTTGACCGCCTGATCGGGCATGCAAAGGGCACGAAGCCCCTGAGCTTGGCAGGATTCTGTCCGTCCAGGATCGGCCATGGTTGTCGGATAGACCTGCGCAGGCAGGCTGCGGACCACGAGCAGTTACGGCTGTGTCCGAGGTCGTCGGCGTCCGCTGTTAGCATCCGCCGCGGCCAGATCAAATCTGGCCAGGAACTCGGAGGGGTTCCCCTATCGCCGAGTCGACCTGCCCGCAGTGTTCAGGACGTGTTTGCTGGCGGTCGGTGTCATGAAACCAGTTAGCCACCCGAAGTTCATTTGCCTCTTTACCGGGCATTCGGCTCATGGTGCACGATGGCTGCATGGCGATCTGTCAGGGAGCCGCCGGGCAGCATAACGATACCGCTTTCCTCCGGGCGCAGCCTGTCCGCATGATCGACGGCCATGTTGATGGCGGCTACACGGGCCAGTATGAGGTCATCTGCCCGGTCTGCGGCGACGACCCGGACCTGAGCTATGACCAGGTGCCGCCTGACCTTCAGAGGCTTCGCGGGCCGAGTGAGTCGCTGACGGGCGGGCTAGCGGCGCTCCATGGGCACGTCGGGCTCGCGGACGCCGCGCCAACGGATGAGGCAGTGACGTAATTGGGCGCTTGCTGCCACCGCCGGTGCTCGCCAAGGCGGATCTGCCGGAGAGGTCCCTCCGCGGCCTGCGCTGTGCCCGCCAGATGGCGCCTGGCTGGCTAGGCTCCGCCCGTGCAGGAAGATGACGAGGTCAGCGCGGTCGGCGGTGCGACCCGGGAGGAACGGCGCCGGGATCCGTCACGCGTTCTGGCGCTGACCGATGGGGTGTTCGCCATCATCATCACGCTGCTCGTGCTCGACATTCACGTGCCGGAGCTCAGCCCGCACGAGACCCTCCAGTCCGCCATTTCCGACGTGCGGCCCAGCTTCGTCAGCTTCGTGATCGCCTTCATCGTGGCGGCGATGCAGTGGACCGGCCACCGGGACCTGTTCACGCTGATCAGGTACACCGACCGCGGCATCATCTGGCTCAATTTGCTGACCCTGTTCGCGGTGTGCCTGCTGCCCTTCGGCTCGGCGCTGCTCAGCCGCCATTACGAGGACCCGCTCGCGCTGCGCCTGTTCGGCCTGATCTTGATGGCCACGTCCGTCACCCGGACCGCCATCTGGGCCTATGCGACGCAGAGGCCATCCCTGGTGCACGAGCCCCTGGACCGGGCGTCGATCCGGTCGGGGCTGGCGCTGTCCGTCTTTCCCTTGCTCGTTTACATCGCCGCGTTCGCGATCGCCGCGGTCTCGCCGCGGGCCAGCCTGGCCGTCTACGCCTCGGCGCCCGTCCTGTACTTCATCACGATCACGCTGCTGCGATGGCTGGCTCCGCGCGGGTCGGCCGAACGTCAGTTCACCTAGCCAAGGCGATCTTGCGCTCCGCTTGGACCGGCGAGAGCCAGGCAGGTCGTTCGTGCCGGCATCGGATCGGGTCGCGGCGTTCGACAATGACGGCACGCTGTGGTGCGAGAAACCGATGTCTCCGCAGGCCGATTTCCTGTCACGGCGATGGAAGGAGATGGCCCGGGCTCATCCCGGAATGGCCAAAAAGCAGCCGTGGAAGGCCGTCGCTGAGGGTGACCAGAAATGGCTCGCGGAGATCCTGGACCGCATGCCCGAGCTAACGAGGGG
>JBEKIF010000207.1:0-5686 GCA_050011895.1 Streptosporangiaceae bacterium
AGTCCGGATATGGCACCGCTTCGGGAAAAATGTATGAGTTCTTTGCAGACACTTCCATCGGCCAAACCGACATAGGGGGAGAGTTCGACAGCTTCTCCACCTTCCTGAATCTCTGCGCCGAGAATCCCCCAGCTGCAACCGATTTGCTCAGATCCACCGAACTTGGCGAGGTGGCAACCGCCAACCTCGTTGCTCGATTTGGCAGGGAGGCGCGCCGTCTGCATGTAGATCTGCGCTACGAACGAAACCGGAAGGTTCTGGAGCTTCGCCACACCCTTGAGTCAGACCTGGTGGACAACGGGGTTGACTTGCGCCAGGTTGCTGCACAGCGCGGCCAAATCAACTCCTTCATTGACAGGCTCGTCCCAGACATATCGGCTCCTGAGTCAGTGGCTCTGCTGGCAGCACCGTCGAATCAGCATCCGACGCACGTCACTGTGAACCTAAACCCGCAAATCGTCCATGCCGCAGAAAGCACGATCGTCCAGAGTATCCAGGGTACGGTGCACCTTGGTCCTCGTCCTAAAGAGCTACTGGACCTCATCGAACGCTTGGGTGGGGCAGACGCGACCGCTCTGCAATCAGCGGTTTACGAGCTGGAGGACCGAGATGCCCCGACAGAGAAACGATCAGCCGCCAAGCGCCATCTGATGAAATTCCTGGGCCAGGTCGCGGAGGGTGCACGCGACGTCGGGTTTGATCTACTAAAGAAGTACCTGGAGTCCAAGGCGGGGCTATAGCAGAGAGCCGTCCAGAGCCGTCATTTTCAAGACGTCCTTGACGGAAAGGCACAGCGGTGGAACCAGGTATCCCGGTAGGGGTGTGCTCCCCGGTGCTCAAGCGGTTGACACTTAACTGTCAGTCGGAGCCCTCACCAATTGACAGTTGAGCGTCAACTACAGGGATCGGGCGACCTCTCTCACTCTAACGGGTTTTGGTTCCTAGCCGGTTTACGTATAGCTCTCGCCATGGCGTACCCGGCCAAAGATGCCAAGAACAGTCCTGATACGTAGTCTCTAGGTAAAGAGCTATACGCTTCAACAGTTCTGCACTTTCACCGACCATGCCGATAACCAAATTGCATCGTGCGCATGCGAGACCGCGAAGACAGTGGTGGCACGCCCGCAGCGGGCCACAACACCTATGGTCATGGTCTATATGCACCCGCTTGATGTCGTTAGCAAAAGGGACCTGACATAGATAACACTTGCCTTCTTGCAATACCCAAAGGTCATTCCAATCGGCAGGAGTCATCTGGTATCGGCGCAGCCGGGCCAGGCTAGGCGCTGAAGGGGACTCATTCATGTGCGCATTCCCTCGATTGGGTTCGCCGCTCGGCGATGCCACTTGGTTGCTGCCCTGACTAACAGGCGAGCAGCTGGCGACCGTGACCTGAATCGGTGAGCTGTTCTTGCCTGCATACGACGATGCTAGAGCCGGGGTCTGACGCTTAAACGTCAGGCTGCGGGCGGCTTGCTCGGGGCACTCCTGAGCAATCGTTCCAGTCGAGGCAGTAGCCGTCCCATTGTCCCGCCCAGTCGTAGACGCAGGCAGCAGACGTCAGCCGGGGCACATTGGGGGGCACATGACTGCGAGATCTGCTACGAAGAGATGAGAACCACCGCGATCTTCCCCGCAGGTCAGACGGCACGCCCGGTACATCCTCCCTGGTCAAGGGAGCCCATGCACAGGACCCGGCCTACAGGTCGGCTCGCCCGCCGGGCTGGCTCTGACATAGATAGCCCTTGATGAGCGATCTTGATGGGCGCACATCGGAAGCACTCAGATCACGGCGAACTTCTGCCGGTCAGGACACTGGCGTCACCTCAGCTTCGATGAGCACGGAGTCCCACTGCGCGCCGTCTGCGCCGTGACAGGTTGCTTCGAGCCGTACTGGATCATCCAGATTGCCGCCAACTGGGTCCATTCTCCATGTCACTGAGGCCCTCGGCTGCATGCCGGCTGGCTGATTATTGGAGCGGTCATAGACGAAGGCCTGGAGGCAAACCTCGCCTGGCATGGCCGGATGGACACCGAAGCTGCCACATCGAAAAGCCAACCCCCCAGTCCATTCCATTGTGACGTCAAGTGCAGCTACAGAGGTTGAATGGCGGGGGTCTGATGGTTATGCCGGTTCGGGTTGGAGGGTGAGTCCGGTCTGGCCGAGGAACCCGTCGATGAGGCCGGGCCGGTACTGGATGCGCTTGAGCCGGTTCCTGACGATGGCAGCCAGCTGGTCCACGTTGCGGGCGGCGAGGTTGCCCAGGCCGTTCTTCATGTTCGCCCAGGCGCCTTCGGCGGGGTTGAGGTCCGGGGCGTAGGCGGGCAGCTGGATGACGGTCAGCCAGTCCGGGTGCGCGCCGGTGAACGTGCGCATCACGGCGCTGATGTGTGTGTTGAGGTTGTCCCAGATCAGGATGACCGGGGCGTGCAGCTGGTGGTGCGCGGCGGTGATCAGGCCGGCGTAATCGGCTTCGGACATGCTGCGGCGCTCGCCCTTGCGTCCCCGGTGAATACGTATCCGGTAGAACAGGCGGCCCCGGCAGTCAGGCTTGAGGCAGACCAGCCCCGCCACCGATACGCGCCCTGAGCCCTTGCCGGACACCGCGACCACGGGGGTGTGACCGCGGCGGGCCCAGGTGCGGGCCTTCGGCGGGCGCAGGTTCTGGCCGGCCTCGTCCTCGAAGCAGATGTACGCCCCGGTCGCCGCCGCTAGCCTCGTACCTTCGCCCAGGTCACGGCCCGCCACGCGGTGACCGCCGCCTCGTCGCGCTCCATCGCGCGGTGCACCGGGACCTGCGGTGTCCACCCGATCCGGTGCAGCAGGTAAGAAGTGCCGCGCAACGTGTACCGGACGTGGAACAGCCGCCCGATCAGCGTGCTGACCCGGGCCAGCGTCCACCGCTGGTCCTCGCCCCAGCCCCAGGCGGCTGGGCCGCCGTCCAGCGCTGCCTGCAGTTTCGCGAGCTGGGCCGGCGACAGGCGGCACCTGTCGCCGCCCGGGCCCCGCGACGCCAGCCCCGCCCGCCCCCCTGCCCGCCAGCGCCGCCGCCACTGATACGCCGACTTCGTGCTGACCCGCAGGCACCGGGCCACCTGCACCGGCCTGACTTCCTGCTCGAACATCCGCGCGGCCTGCAGCCGCACCACCTCACGCCGGGCCCGTCCCTCACCGGACAGGCCACCACTATCCGGATACCTCATGATCCCGGCATAGACCGCCCGCCGGCCAAGATCACGCCGACACGCCGCCCATGATCAGACCGGCCCAGACCCAAGCCATTCAACCTCTGTAGCGGCTCGTTCGAGTCCAGGGTTACCCGAAGCTGGTATGTGTCGGAGCCGAGTCGCTCGACCTTGCCGCTGAGACACGGACGTCTCTCCTCTAGCCGCCGGGCTTGCTCGATCTCGCGAACGTCCTCGGCCGCGACTGCCTGACGGCGGGTGTAGCCCGCGCTGGCAAGTGCGATCAAGATCGCCACGATCGCAAGGATGAAAGACGCGATAGCCATAGCGGCAACGCTAGCGCGGAACGACGAGGCCGAATGCTTCGTCCTCGCGCAGCCTGGCGCCAGCCATGGAAGTGCAGTTACCTAATTGGTTGGGTTATCCGGCGCTCTGCGCGCGTACGCTCTCTCACGACATGGTCCCGATGGCTAACTCGGGGACCACCTGGGGACCACACGGCCTGCTACGCGTCAAACAAGCCGCACGTCGGCAATCACCGTGCCCACACGTAAAACACGCTCTGAGCTGCAATAGCTTCCAACCCTCCGTCTGGACCGTACCCGCTTCGGTGGACACCCGGCTTAGCTGCCCGATTCGTCGGGAGAGCGAGAAATGGGTTCGACACGCCGTTCATATACGCCGGAGTACAAGGCGCAGTCGGTAGCTTTCGTCGTTGACGGCGGCCGCCCGGTTGCTGAGGTCGCCCGGAACATCGGCGTCCATGAGATGACTCTTGGCAAGTGGGTGAAGGTGGCACGAGATGCCGCGGAGTCCGGGAAGAATCCGGATGCCCCGCTGGGTGAGTCCGAGCGGGCCGAGCTGGTCCGGCTGCGGGCTGAGTCCAGGGATGACAAGTCGGCGATTGCCGAGCTTCGGATGCAGGTGGAGTTCGCAAAAAAAGTAGCGACCTGGTTCGCGAAAGGCAGTCAGTGAGATTCGCTGCTATCGCGGGCTGGGCTGATTCGGGCGCCTATCCGGTGTCATTCATGTGTGCCTGGCTGGGCGTGTCACGTTCCGGCTATTACGCCTGGCGGGCCGCGGAGCCGTCCCAGCGGTCACGGGACGACTCCGCGCTTATCGCGGTCATGAAGAAGGTTTACGATGAGGCGCGCGGCAATCCTGGGGTGCGCCGGATGCGCGCGGGCCTGGCCGCCTTGGGTCACCTGGTCTCGCACAAGCGCGTTCACCGGCTGATGCAGGCCGCTGGCCTGCGAGGACGCCACCCGAAGGCGTGGAAGCGGACCACCATCGGCGGCGACAAGCCGGTCCCGGCCCCGGACCTGATCGGCCGGGACTTCACTGCCGCGCACCCTGACATGCGCTGGTGCGGTGATGTCACCTACATAAAGACGTGGGACGGATGGGCCTATCTCGCGACCGTCATCGACCTTTACTCGCGTAAAGTAGTCGGCTGGGCTACCGCCGCGCATATGCGGACCAGCCTGATCATCGCCGCTCTCGACATGGCCATTGCCACCCGGGAGCCGCCGGCCGGTGTGATATTTCATTCTGACCGCGGCTGCCAGTACACTTCCTCGGTTTTCGATGAGTACTGCACTAAGAATAACATCAGGCGATCCCTGGGAAGGACCGGGATCTGTTACGATAATGCCGTATCGGAATCGTTCTTCGCGACGTATAAGAAGGAGCTGATCCATACCCGCCCGTGGCCGACGCTCGCGAGCCTGGAGAAGGAGACGTCAGACTGGATTGCCAACTACTATAATCCAGTCCGGAGACATTCAACGCTCGGGTATTTGACGCCCCGGGAATACGAACTAGGATATAGACAACTCAGTCAATTGGCAGCCTAAATCGGGTGTCCAAAAAAGCGGGAACACTCCAGTCCTGGGGGTCAAGTGCTGGGCTTCCTCAAGCTTAAGTCTCGTCCACCAAGGGCCGCGCGTTGAGGAGTATGCCGACGCCCCATCACCAGCATGTGATCTCGCGTGGTCACCGGGGCGCCGCCCCACCGCTCTCCCACCGTGGATCATCGCCCAATACGACCTCCAGCTCACTCAGCCCGAGCAGTCGGTCCGGCTCACCGCGCTCCGCCGACGCCTTGTTGTGGATCGGGTGTTCGGCATGAACAGCATCAGTCTCAGCCCAGCGCAGTGCGGCCTCGTCGTAGTAGTGCTCTAAGGTCACGAACTTGACATCGCTCAGCCAGACCTTCGACGAATGCCCCGCCAACCGAGTAGGCCACCCACCCCGGGTAATGCCGACATACAGCAGCAGATTCCCAGGTCCCCCGGAATCCGGTCCTCGACCCCACATTCGATAAAGCGTGCCCGCCAGGTTCGTTCCGTTATCGCACACACGGCATCCGCGATGATTACGGCAGTGCGTACACCTCACCCACCGGCCGCCACCCACGACATCACACTCCACGATCCGTCCGTCGTTCTCCAGTCCCAGCTCCCCGACCCGTCTCATGCGCTGTCTGTCACCAGTCTTT